>JBGCDA010000040.1:0-76956 GCA_045104985.1 Flavobacteriales bacterium
CCAGTAGCCAAAGAAAACTGCCATGTGCCATAGGCCATGTTAGACGGTGTAGTAAGTATGGTGCTCGGTACATTGCCATTAGAAACTAGCACCTCATTGTTACGGACTGTTGAACCATTTATGTTAGTATTTCCACCAGAACCTGAAGTAAGATCAGGGTTTAAAACTGACCAATTGTTTAATTCCCCGCTCCAAACTGTTCCTGTGGATAAATCTTCATCTAAAAAACCTTCGGTTCCTACGGTGAAGGTGGCTTTGAAATTGTTACCTGAATTGGAATCAAATTGGTCTCCTGCAGTAGTATAAGCTTTGAAGAATACCTCTAAGACATAATCTCCCGATTTTAATCCATTCAGAATATTCAATCCCAAATCATCCAAATACCATTTCTGATCTCCAATACCACCTCCAGTATCGCATATCCCTTCTAAGTCTAGGCAAACTTGTTCATTTGCATTGCAGCAGAACCCTAATGCTTGAGAAGTAAAACTGGGTGCTACACCGCCAAGTTCATAGATACGGTAATTTAGTTCTGCCCCAAAAACATCTTGAGCCGCACCAATATTTTTGAAAGTATGAACATCAGCACCCGCTAATTCAAAAACATCTTCTCCACTAAAAGTTCCTAAGTATTGTCCATCAAATAAATCCAATGGCTTACCAGGCGCATTATAACTTTGGCCTCCTTTGAAATATTCTAAATTTCCATTATAGTCTAGTGTAACATAGGAGCCAAAAATACCCTGAGAATGTGATAACGTGGAAAACCCAAGAAAAAAAAACACTAAAACAACTACTCGAGGTAAGTAAAAAGATTTCATTGTAAAAAAGTTAGATAAAATTAATCGTTCACGAAAATAGGAAAATCAGTGTTTTTGTGGAAATTTAAATCTCACTATTTCCAGACTTTTAAGATGGACACTCTAATAGACAGAACTCAGTAACTCTCTAGTATACTCATGCTTTGGAGAAGCATAAATCTCGCTGGAGTTACCTTGTTCTACCACACTTCCTGATTTCATTACCAGAAGCCTATCGCTCATGTAATTCACTACACTTAAATCGTGTGATATGAACAGGTAGGTGAGCTGGTACTTGGCCTTTAAATCGTTCATAAGGTTGAGCACTTGAGCCTGAACGCTCACATCTAATGCAGATACAGATTCATCTGCTATGACAAACACTGGATCTGCCGCCAAGGCTCTGGCTATGACTACACGCTGACGCTGGCCGCCACTAAACTGATGCGGATACTTATCTAAGCTTTCTGCATCTAAGCCCACATCTATAATGAGTTCTAGGCATTTTTTTTCGCGTTCTTCTCTACTTAATTCTGATCGGTGCATGGCTAGCACTTCCTCTATCACTTTTCTAATGGAATGCCTTGGATTAAGAGCACTGTATGGGTCTTGAAAAATGAATTGAATCTTTCCTCTGAGCGCTTTCCACTGAGATTGGGTATAATCTGAAATGTTTTTTCCTTCAAACCAGAGCTCACCAGAATCCGCATCTAAAAGACCGCTAATGATTTTACTCAGAGTAGATTTTCCACATCCTGATTCTCCCACCAAGCCCATGGTTTCTCCTTTTTTTATGCTGAATGACACATCATCCACCGCTTTAACCGTATGAGTAATGCGTTTTAGCAGTCCGCTTTTAGAGGTATAATGCTTCTTTAATTCCTTCACTTCTAGCAGTACCTCAGAAGAAGCCGCTACATCTGGCCTTTTCGGATGCTGGGTGACTCCATTCATGCTATCTTCCACAGTGAGAAGAGCTCTGTCTTTAGGTGTGTTTTCGGGCTTACAATTGATTAACCCTCTGGTGTAAGCTGAAGTAGGTGTTTCAAAAAGCGATTGGGCACGACCTGATTCCTTGACCTCACCACGCTTCATCACTAGCAGTTCATCTGCCACATGCTTTACCACCCCTAAATCATGAGAAATGAAAATGACAGCAGTATGGTGTTTTTCTTGGAGCTTAGAGATTAAATCCAGCACTCTTTTCTGAACAGTTACATCTAAGGCTGTGGTGGGCTCATCTGCGATGAGCAATCTAGGGTTACAGCACATGGCCATGGCTATCATTACGCGCTGCCTCTGACCACCACTTAACTGATGAGGGTATGACTTAAATGCCCTTTCAGGGTCAGGAAGCTCTACATCTTCAAACCACTTAATGGCTATTTTTTTAGCTTCCGCACTACTCATTTTTAAATGCTTAGTAATGGTTTCAAGCATCTGCTCTCCGCATCTAAACACTGGGTTCAGGCTGGTCATAGGCTCCTGAAAAATCATTCCTATTTCCCTGCCTCTTAATGCGGTGTTTTCTTCTGAGCGTTCCAATAGTTCTATGCGCTCACCTTCTGCAGAGGTGAAAAAAGCTTCTCCCTGATCTACTCTGCTAATGTGTTTTGGCAGAAGGCCTAACAAAGTCAAACTCGACACAGATTTCCCAGAGCCCGACTCTCCCACTATACCCAACGTTTGACCAGAAGCTAGTTCAAAGGAAACATTCTTAACCACAGGAGTCCACACTCCTTCTTTACGGAAAGAAATCTTTAAATTTTTTACTGTTAAAACGAGTTTGCTCATGACTTAATCCGCTATTCCTTCTTCTTTAAAATAGATGATGACAATGTAAGGTTTTCCATAGTTTTCAGATTCGTTAATGACTGATATCTCTATGTCTTTTTCTTTATACCAAACCATGTAATCGGTGGCCTCTCCTCCTTTTCCATACTCACTATTGTAATAATTCTTCAGGTCATTAAACACTATGCTGGCCTGAGCAGAATCTTTTGGGTAGACATCTATACTAACACTAGAAACTATCTCATTGACTTCTGTTAAATCTATCTCATAATAAGCCGAATCCATTTCAGATGCTGCTACATTTAGTTGTAATGAATTATTAATACTTTGAAGTTTAGTTTCAGGAAAAAACTTAGGCATAAAGGACAAAGAGTCTCCTAAAACACTGAGGTAAGGATCTGTACTTTGTGCCATGCCCAACTTTGAAGACCAATCGGATTTAGCTGGAAAATCCAGATCTTTGGACCCTGTACCACATGAGGCGCAGCACACTATTAACCAAAACCAAAGTATTATTCTTTTCATAGAGCAGCCCAAAGATAAAATTACGGGTATTACACTTGAGAAAATCTATTACTAAGTTTTAACCTATTGATCGGCCTAAATCGAACTCAGGTTAATATCTTTATACTCCCTTATAGATTTGTGACTGCTTTTTCAAAAAGACATTGCAACGCACCCCTTAAATGATTAATAAAGAGACCATAGACCGAATTTTTGATGCCATTATCATAGAAGATGTGATAGGAGAATTCGTGCATCTCAAAAAAGCCGGAGCTAATTTTAAGGCCAGAAGCCCATTCACAGACGAAAAAACACCTTCATTTTACGTCTCACCTTCTAAGGGGATATTCAAGTGTTTTTCTACAGGAAAAGGCGGAAATGCCATTACGTTCTTAATGGAACACGAAAAAATGACCTATCCAGAAGCGCTCAGATGGGCAGCAGGGAAATATGGCATAGAAATCATAGAAGAAAAACTTACTGAGGAGCAGGAAGAACAGAAAAACGATAGAGAAAGCCTAGGAATTCTAGTGGCGTTTGCGGAAAAGTATTTTGTGAACTACCTCCATGAGTCTGAAGAAGGCAAGGCCATAGGTCTCAGTTATTTCTATGAACGAGGATTTAGAGAAGACACCATAAGAAAATTTAAGCTGGGTTACTGCCCAGACAAAGGGCATGAGTTTACCAAAACAGCTTTAGATAGAGGCTACGAAATGAAGTACCTTCTAGACGCTGGCCTTACAAAGGATATGGGTAATGGCCCATTCGATTTTTTTAAAGGCCGAGTAATGTTTCCCATTCATAATGTGAGTGGTAAGGTGATAGGTTTTGGCGGAAGAACACTAAAGAAGGAGAAAAAAGTAGCCAAATACTTTAACTCTCCCGAAAATGATCTTTACAATAAAAGCAAAGTGCTTTACGGACTCTATCAGTCTAAAAATCAAATCATAAAAAACGATGAGTGCTTTCTAGTAGAGGGTTATACCGATGTAATTTCTTTACATCAAAACGGTGTAGAAAATGTAGTTTCTAGTTCTGGAACATCACTTACCGATGGCCAAATAAAGCTGGTAAAACGTTACACGCCTAATATTACAGTGCTTTTTGATGGCGATGCTGCCGGTATTAAAGCGGCTTTTAGAGGAATAGATCTTCTTCTTAAAAATGGCATGAACGTGAAAGTGGTTCTTTTTCCGGAGGGAGAAGACCCTGATTCTTATGCTAATAAATTAAGCACCGAGGCTTTTCAGAAGTTCTTAAATGAAGAGGCTAAGGACTTTATGGTGTTTAAAACAGATTTACTTCTGGAGGAAGCCAAAGGTGACCCTATTAAAAAAGCTGGCCTCATAAGAGATGTGGTAGAATCTATTTCTCTAATTCCAGATGCCATAAAACGCTCTATTTACCTTAAGGAATGCAGCAGGCTTATGGACATACAGGAGAGCATTCTTATTTCTGAGATCAATAAGCTGCTGCGGGTCAAGATCAAGAATGAAAACAAGCAGGCTTCTGCTCCTTTTACTGAGATTAGAGAAAAATCTGGAGTTCCGGACGACACTAAACAGGACGTGCTTTCGTGCTTTGAACAGGAGAAAGATCTGATTCGTATTCTGCTGACTTACGGAAATCACATTTTATACTTTGAACCTGAAGAGGATACGGAAGAAGACTCTATAAATAACTCTGAACTCATTAGCATTACTGTGGCAGAATATCTCATTTCTGAGCTTCAGGTAGATGGAGTAGTCCTGATAGATAAGCGTTGCAACGCGATACTTTCTGAATATGCCACTTATCTAGAAAACAACGACTTTTTAGCACCTAAAGTTCTGGCTAGGCATGAGGATATGGAGGTGAGTAAACTGTGTGCAGATATTCTTTCTGAATCTGATGAACTCAGTGAAAACTGGACAGAAAAGCACCAAGTTTATCCAGAGACTGAAGCCATGAAACTCAAGAAAGCAGCTAAAGATGTCATCTTTAGATTAAAGCTCAAACACATTAGAATTATGGCTAAGAAACTTCAGGATCAGCTTAAAAAGCCTGATGTTTCTGAAGAAAAAATGCAAGAAATCATGCTGAAAAAGCGCCATTTAGACAAGGTTAAATCTAAACTCACTCATGAGTTCGGAACTACTATTATTTAAGCTTTTTGCTTCCTGGAAATTAGCATTCTTCCAACAATCTAGGTAGAGCCGAAATGAAGGATAAAAAAACATGGTGCGCTTACAATAATTCTATACTTCACTAGTTATTCTTTCTGACCAATTCAAACTATTAGAAAGTTCACCAGTGTGTGTTACTTTTGCGCAAATTTTTAGCCCTTATGACTGAGAAGCATACTCCAGCTGTAGACCCTGATGAATCAGGATATTTTCAATCGTTTAACCTTCTAGTTTTCTTTTACAAATGGCGCTGGCCCATTTTAGTAACGTGCGCCATAGCCGGCATAGCTGCTGTCATAGCTGCCTTTACGATTCAAGAAAAATATAAGAGTACAGTAGAGTTCTTTGCCGTGCCTCAGGTATCTCTTGGTTCTCAGATTACTGAGGAAATTATTAATGATGATATCTTAGAATTCGGAGATAAAGATGTGGCTGAGCAGATGCTACAGCTCCTAAATTCTGAGCAGATTAAAAGTACCATTATAGACAAGTATGATCTGTGGAAACATTACGACATTCCTCAAGGTGAGCCTGGAGCTAGAACCATTATGGGCGAGACTTATGATGAAAACATATCAGCTAGGCTTACTAAATACACTTCAGTATCTATTCAGGTGTTAGATCATAGCCCAGACACGGCAGCACTTATAGCTAATGATGTAGTGGCTTATTTAGATACCGTATCAGCTAGGTTAAGAAACGGAATGGCAGAGAAAGCTTATAACTATGCCATAGCAGGTTACCAGTCTCTTCAGAAGGAAAAAGAAGGTATAGAGGATGGATTAAATGACCTAAGAGATAAGGGTGTTTATGACTACACCACTCAGCTAGAAGGAATTAATGAGCAGTATGCCACAGCCATTAACGAAGGAAGAAGCAGACAAGCAGAAATCCTAAACCAACAAATGAAAGATCTTTCTCAGTATGGTGTCCAATTTATTAGTTTAGAAAAGGCATTAGAAAATATCATAGATAGGGAAGATAGATTTAAGAAAAACATAGAACGTTTCGGGATAGATATGAATTCTAAAATATCTGCTTCGCAAATTGTAAACAGTGCTTCTGTTCCGGACAAAAAAGCATATCCAGTGCGCTGGCTTATTTGCGTTATGTCAGTACTATCTGCATTTGTTTTTTCTGTGATAGTACTTCTCTTATGGGAAAATGTATCCGCACTGAGAAAACAAGGTAAAATAGGGTTTTAGGCTAGACAAGTTGGCAGCTCTTAACCTAAGACATATTTATATCATCGGTGGCATTTTTGCCATTCTCCAGGCGTTAGCCATAGCCATGGAGTTTTACTATTTCAGTTTACTACCTGCGGTTATTCTGGTCATCTTATTAGCGTTCTTTAAACTAGATTACCTCATCTTAAGCATCGTGTTTATGGCACCAGTGTCAGTAAACTTAGAAAGTTTAGAGATGGGTGGCTTGGGATTATTTCTACCCACAGAGCCATTGCTAATCGGAGTGTTGCTCTTGTTTTTCATGAAGCTCTTAACGGATTCTAGCATTGATAAAAGGATTTTTACTCACCCCGTTTCATGGGCCATTTATGCCTATTTTATTTGGATTTTCTTCACCAGTTTTACCAGTGCTCAGCCATTGGTTTCTTTCAAGTATCTGATTAGTAGAGCATGGTTTGTAGTTAGTTTTTACTTTATAGCAGCCCATTTGTTTAAGAATTATAAAAATCTAGACCGCTACTTTTGGCTATACATGTTCCCTCTCTTCTTTGTCATGCTTTATACCATGACTAGACATGCCATGGAAGGCTTTGAGCATGATCCAGCCCATTGGGTAATGACTCCATTTTTTAACGACCATACTTCATATGGAGCGGCTTTGGCCTTTACACTCCCTATGTTTATAGGCATGCTACTTACTGATAAAATAAAGACTACGAGTAAACTTCTGCTCATTCCTATGCTGGCTATTTTCGCTACTGCCTTAGTACTGTCTTACACTAGAGCAGCTTGGGTTAGTCTTATAGCGGCTGGTGCTGTAGGTGCATTTATGTATTTTAGAATAAAGCTCTCTACGTTAATTATAGCTACGGTATTGGGAGCAGTTTTTTTAGTGTTCAGTTTAGAACAGCTGTTAATGGATTTAGAACGTAATAAACAAGATAGCTCAGACAGTTTAAGCGAACACGTAGAAAGCATCTCTAACATTAGCTCAGACGCTTCTAATTTAGAGCGACTTAACCGCTGGAATGCAGCTCTAAGAATGTTTGAAGAACGGCCTCTAGTAGGATTTGGCCCTGGCACATATGCTTTCGAGTATGCACCTTACCAAAGTGCAGCAGACAGAACTATAATAACTACAGATAGCGGAGATGCTGGAAACGCGCATAGTGAATATCTAGGACCATTAGCTGAAATGGGCCTTTTAGGTCCTCTACTTTATTTACTGATCATAATCATAGTTACTGTAACAGCTTTCCGAGTGGTATATGCTCTGCCTAATGGCCACCTTAAAATGATAGCCATTACAGCGTATCTCGGCCTGTTTACTTACTATGTGCATGGAGTATTGAACAACTTTCTGGACACAGATAAAATTAGTTGTCTATTTTGGGGATTTACCGCTATGATAGTGGCATTGGATTTATTTCATTTACCGAAGAAACAATAAGAGAACTAAGCAAACCTCAAGGTAAGAATAGCCGTATCATCCATGAATGGCATTTCACCTCTGTGCTCATGCACAGCCATAATTAATCTGCTATTTACCTGTTCAGAGTTGGCTTTAGGATGAGCCTCTAGAATGTCAATAACACGCTCTACACCAAATTCTTGTTTTTGATCGTTTTCTATTTCTACCAAACCGTCAGTAAAACACACCAGTCTAGAATGAGGCTTAATAAACACAGATCCTTCACTAATGCTTGGGATTTCATCTAGCATACCTAAACCTAAAGAACCATCTGTAAGCTCTATTACTTCTTCAGTACCGTTTTCAAGTAACGGTGGATTATGGCCACAGTTGATATAAATCAGTTCACGGGTCTTATCATTCCAGATGCCTATGAACATAGTAATGTACTTCTCTCCCATAGCAGAGCTATTTACCTTTCTATTCAGGTCTCTTACCACATCCTTTAGCTGTTGGTCCGTATAAGTAAAAATAGCTCTAAGGTGGGCTTGAAAATTACTCATAAGGAAAGCAGCACTTACTCCTTTTCCACTCACATCAGCTATACAGAACATCTTTCTGCCATCTGCCAAGATTAGAAAATCATAATAATCACCTCCTAGTTGGGCATGTGGTTTATAAAAACTAGACACATCCAGCACATCTGTACTCTCTATTTTATTGGGCACTAGAAGCTGCTGTAGTTCTGCCGCTAGCTCCAGTTCTTTTTTAACCCGTTCTTGCTTTAAATTTTCTAATGCCAGAGACTTATTCCTAATGGCTACCACTATAATATTAGTGAGGGTCTGAATGTAGTTCATGTGCTTAATGGCAGGTGAAATCTTAAGTTCATCTTCTGCCAAATCGCCCACCAAGAGGTAGGCTATGGGTGCACTATTATGGTGAACAGGAATTACGATGTCAAATGATTCTTGAGCACCAGTTCCGGTGGCTAGTGAAATGGAATCTGTTGAGTCAAAAAACGATTGGTCTTCCACGTCATAGACCTCTTCTTCTACACCTACTTTTAATATGCACTTCCAGCTTTTATCGAAAGAAAACAGCAGGAGCTTATCTATTCCTAGCTCTTCTTCAGCAGCTTGTCTGAATAACGCCAATAGCTCAGCAGTAGGTGCATCTCCGTTAATTGCCTTGGTAATATCCAACATAGATTTCAACTTGAAATCCTTTACTGTTAGCTTATTTATGAGTCTATCTATCTTACTAGGCATGTCAGGTTTAGCGTTGCAATTCTTCTATGATTTCTGGTAGTTTTCTTATCAGTGCCAGTTCTCTCCACTTGGCTCTAGCTTCTATGGCAGGTGCCCCCATATAGGTTTTATCCCCTTCTAGCTCGCCCATAATACCACCCTTACCTAACACTACTGCACCAGAACGGATTATTACTTCTGAGGCCAATCCCACTTGACCCCAAAGGGTAACTTCATCTTCTATAACGCAGCACCCAGCTATACCCACTTGAGCGGCCATAAGGCACTTTTTACCTATCTGCGTGTCATGACCTACATGAACCTGCGCATCTAACTTAGTCCCTTCTCCTATTCTGGTAATTCCAGTAACACCGCGGTCTATGGTGCATAACGCCCCTAGCTCTACATGGTCTGCTAGATACACTCCGCCACAGGTATGCATTTTATCGAATGTTTCTGGTCTAGTTTTATAGTAAAACGCATCAGCTCCTATAACAGAATTGGCATGGATTATTACATTATCTCCCAGGGTAGTATCATCATAAATGACTACACCTGCATGAATTTTACAGTTCTTCCCTATCACCACATTTTCACCTAGATGTACTCCAGGAGCTACCATGGTTCCTTCTCCTATTTGGGCAAATGCCTTTTTCCAAGAAGTAGGTTCTCTGAACTTTTTAGTAATAGTATTGAACGCGCTAAAGGGATCCTCACAAACTATAATAGCCTTTCCTGCGGGAATTTCAGTCACATTATTAATCAGTACTACTGAGGCCGCAGATTGCAGCGCTTTATCATAATATTTTGGATGGTCTACAAAAACAATATCTCCCTCTTCTACCACGTGAATTTCATTAATACCTGTAATGGAGACATTCTCATTTCCATACCAGGAACCACCTACTATTTCAGTGATTTCTCTGAGGCTATGTGGCTTCGGTAATTTCATCTTTTGTTCGCGTTGCAACGCTTTAAATACAGCTGAATTATTTCTTAATTCTCTCTGAGTATGCAGATGTTCTAGTATCTACTTTTACCCAGTCTCCAGTATCTATAAAGAGTGGCACTCTAATTTCTGCTCCAGTATCTAAAGTAGCTGGTTTTAAACTGTTAGTGGCTGTATCACCTTTAATCCCTGGCTCAGTATATGTCACCTCACATTCCATGTGGTTAGGTAAATCTGCGCTCAATACTTTTTCCTCTTCAGCGTGAAATACTATAGAACACACCACCCCATCCTTAAGAAACTCAGGCGCATTTATCATGTGTTTTTGCACGGCTATTTGCTCATAGGTATCATTATTCATAAAATGGAACCCTAGATCGTCATTATACAAGTATTGGTAATCTCTAGTTTCTATTCTTACTGGTTCTATTTTTACCCCAGAATTAAACGTATTGTCTACCACTTTTCCAGTATCTAAACTTTTCAGTTTAGTTCTCACAAAGGCAGGGCCTTTTCCTGGTTTAACATGAAGAAATTCTATGATTTGCCACAGACCATCTTTCCATTTAATGCATAGTCCGTTTTTTATATCTGCTGTAGTTGCCATTTCAGTTCTTTTATCTTTACTACAAACATAGCCAAATCCGTAGCTTCATTATTAATCTGTTGTTAGAAGTAATTCTTACTCCTTAGTGCAAAAAACATAAACCGTTCAAAAAAAGCCTTGATTCCAATCTAATTGAATCTGAAACTTATATCTCACCTTCCCGTATACGCCTGATCAATAGCATTCTTATGCCAAAAAAAACACTAACCAAATTAATAATACTTTCAGGCGTACTTTCTATGATATTCGATTTACTCGATTATGAGTTTTATGGAGTATTCAAAGCTATAACTACAGGGTTAATCGTTTTTCTAGCATGGAATTTTAGAAATAGTGATTATCCAAAGTATAACAAACTAATCCGACTTGGATTGATTTTTTGCCTACTTGGAGATGTCGCTCTTTTGAGCAATTCATCTTTTGTTTGGGGGATGGCAGCATTTTTACTTGGTCATTTTCTTTTTTCTGAAGCATTTAAAATTTTCGATAATCTTAAATCATTAAAAGGTGAACTCGTTTTCTTAATTGTTATAGGAATAGGAACTCTGGCATTTTTATATAGCGCTCTTGGGGAATTTTTAATACCCGCTATCCTTTATATAGCCGTCATAATTTATACGTGTTGGATGGGGTTTAGATTTTCAAAATCCGATATTTCCGAGAAGTTTTCGAAAATTTATCTAGCTATGTCATTGTTCGTTATCAGTGACATATTAGTGGCAATAGATAGATTTATATGGGATGATATATGGCTTAGTTTATTAATCTTACCTCTTTATTGGTCAGCAGTTTATATCTTAGCTGACAGCAGCACTAGAGTAGAAATTGAAAAAAAGATTCAGACTAAGCATAGAAGTTGGGTCTAAAATCTCCACCTCATCTGCACTTTAATCTCGTCTCTGATATTCGTCAATATTTCATTATTTCCACTAGAAATAGTGCTTCTATCTGTATAAAACCATTGGCTCCATCTTACCCAAAGATCTACTCTTCTTTTGATCTTAAACTTGGCCATGGCATATATTCTAGACCCTCTCCCAAAGTAAGGTGGCACAGAAAACACATAAAGCAGATCACTTTCGTAGGCGTAAATTCTAGCATTGTAAGAATCCATGCTAAAGTGGGCGTACCTCAATGAAAGTTGGTAAGGCTTGCCGATGGGCTTATAACTCACATCCTGATAGATAAGGAAACCTCGTTCAAGAGGGCGGCCTACTTCAGAAAACTGAGAAAACTCTGCCCTGGTTTTAAACTGAAGTGCACCCGTAGGTTTGAAGGCAGCATGTAGACGTAAACTCCTCAGGTTAATATCCACAGGTGCAGTAATAATAGCATCAGAACCAGTAGCGTTTCTAACCTTAGACTCCGTGCGGTATCTAATATAAAACTCCTGAGTACGCTTGGGTTTATAATTTATCTGAGCTAAATATTCTACTCCAGATGAAGGAGCATCTGTTCTGAATCTCAGCCAAGGAAACTTAAAGTGATCTGCATATCCTGTGACTTTTATCTTTCTATTAGGCTTATAAGTGAGCCCAGTAAACAAGCCTCTTTCGTTTCTAGTGCCTCCAGTTTCTCCAAACCCATTATTCAATACCGAATGAAAATCTCTGCTGTAGTTTCGGTAAAGCATGCTTAGAGAAATCTGCTTATTTAATGAGGCCAATAATCCCGAGACTAAAGCTCTACCTCCATTAGCACTTCGGGCAGCTTCACCAAAGAGGTTTACATTTTTCCAGACCTTACCATAATCTATGCTGTAGGCCGTATTCTGCTGGTCTGAAAATTCAAACTGGTTATATAAGCCCAGCCTTCTGTTCAGATCTAAATCATATGAAGTTCGCACTCCGTTAAACCCTAAGCGCCATCCTTTTATTAAAGTGGTTACATTCACTCCTATTTGCTCTTCTAATACTGCATCTTTATCTGCTATCTCTGCATCTGTTCTGTGCAGACCTATGTTTTGAATGCTAGTAAATTCCTGAACATCTAACTGAAGTGTGTCGTTA
Organism: Flavobacteriales bacterium; assembly: GCA_045104985.1. GTDB lineage: Bacteria > Bacteroidota > Bacteroidia > Flavobacteriales_D > Sanyastnellaceae > ASP10-05a. The sequence continues at coordinate 12,677 of JBGCDA010000040.1, forward strand.
GCCTCAGCTATATTTCCGTCTATTCGTTTTCTGCTATAGAATACAGTTACATCTAATTTTTCTGGCCCAAAGGTGACTGCACCACCTCTCAAAAAAAGATTTTCATCTGCAGAGGTATTGGCCTTTAGCCCTATGGTAGGCCGTTTTACAGAATTTACATCTACCGATTTTCCGAAGGCGAATCCGCTCCAGGTCACAAGCCCTTGGCCAAATTTAGCGTGGTAATCTCCAAGTGCTATTCGTTTAATGAAACCACTCCTATTTGGATTTCGGTAAAATAAATGGGCGGAGTAAAAATCAAATCCGCTCTGGTTATTTCCAGAGAAAAACGTCTCTCCTGCATCTTTCTCTCCTGTCACTCCTAAGCTGAGCTTGTTTCCGTTAGAATACCTATACCTGAAGTAGAGCCGATCTGGAGAACCATTAAACGGCACTTCTCCATCTGCGTTTGGCAGAAACCCTTTTTGGTCTTGAAATAAACGCTGATAACGCATCCACAGCTCGTTTCTCCCTCCTTCTAAAAGACTTAACATACCCTGCCTGGGCACCGCCTGAACTTCATCTACTACTACGAATGGTAGCATAAAGTAAATGCCTTCTTTTTCTAGAAACTTCACTTGCCGCAGCTCATAAATACTAATGAATACGCCATATTTTTCTCTGTGGTCTATTATGGACTGAATCTGAATTTCTGTAAGGAAAAACAGGGCTCTCAGCTCTTCTTCAGAGGCAGAGTTAATATTCAAAGGTTTTTCTATAAGCTGATTAAACGCATCGAATAGAGCCGTCAAATCCACATCGGCATTCTCATCTAAATTCTCATTTAAAATCTCTATGCGCTCTTCTATCAGTGCCTTATTGGCTGCTTCTCGTTCTCTTTTGCTTTGAGCTTGCGTTGCAATACCGATAAGAAGAAAACAGCATAATACTGCGAATGATCTAGAGTAATTACCCATTGCAACGCGAAATCTAAGCCGTTCAATTATGTGCTGAATAGCTTTACTCATTCCTATAAGTGAAAGAAATCATGGGAGAAAACCCAAGCACTTGGTGGTATAAACTGGCTACATCTATAGACCATTTTTTAGGTTGATAACCGAACCCGAAAGAAACGCCTCGGTTTAGTGTACTTATTCCTCCACGAATAAACCACTGTTCTACTGGCATATACTCTAGACCTGTGGACAAATTAGGGTCTTGATCTAAATCTTTACCAAGGTCTGCCAGTATAAGTAAGTTTTCTGCTACTCTAAACTTAGCTCCACCTTGAATGACCGACTGAACATACTGCTGCATTTCTGAATTAAGCTGAGAGCGGTTAGGGTTTCTTACTGTTACTCCCACCGAAATATTCTCATTAAAATCATACTGAAACCCGAGATTAGCAGTGAACGCAGAATACCTACCAAATCCCTCTGCTATGTTCAAGCTGAAGTAATTTATCTGGAGCCCTGCTCTTAGGTTAGGAGCCAGTTTCATGGCGTATGAACCAGACACTTGATTCTGAAGAAAGGCAGAATAACCAAAGCTATGCACTACCAGTCCCACTCTTCCTTCTCCCAGCGGCATGGAAGCCACTAACCCTCTAGAAGAGAGCTCAGAAAGACCGAACCTGTTTACGTAAGACGCTCCTGCCTGCCATTTAGATTCTTCTGTGAGAATGCCAGCGGGATTCATAAACCCCTGCCAAACACCAGTTTCTGCAGACCCAGAATTACTCATAGCAGCTAATCTAGCGCCTGCTATTTCTGTGGTATTCTGACCATGAAGTAATGGTAAAGACGCCAAAATGCAAGCCACTACGGCCAAGGTTTTTAAGAGTGTTTTCACAGGATCAAATATAATTGGAAACTGCCACTGAATACACCTGAAATGTAGACTGAAAATAAGGCACGAAGATTTATTTGTTTATTCAAAAGAAATAGTAAATTTGCGCTCCCTTTTAAAGAAAAGGATGCTTCTAGTAAGCAATGCGGATGTGGTGAAATTGGTAGACACGCTAGACTTAGGATCTAGTGCCGCGAGGTGTGTGGGTTCGAGTCCCTCCATCCGCACTGAATGATTAGAGAAGAGGAGCAGAAGAATCTGTTCCTCTTTTTAATTTTAAATGAATTCTAAACAAATGAACATCAGTCAAGAGAACTTAGACGCTTTAAACGCGGTAGTGAAAATAGAGCTTCAACCAGAAGATTACAAACCTCAGTATGAAACTTCTCTAAAACGTTACAGAAAACAGGTAACTCTTCCTGGGTTCAGAGCTGGCCAGGTACCTATGGCGCTGGTTAAAAAACAGCATGGAAAATCTATTCTAGCCGAGGAGATTAATGGAATCATTCAGCAGGCCCTTTCTAATTACATTCAAGAAAACAGACTGAGAGTGCTAGGTAATCCTTTGCCTAAGGCTGGAGAAGATCAAGGTGGCGACTGGGATAACCCCGAAAATTTCACTTTTGAATTTGAGTTAGGCTTAGCTCCTGAGGTGAATGTAAAACTAGACGGCAAGCAGAAGTTTGAGTACTTTAAAGTGAAAGTAGACGAAAAGCTAATAGAACGCCAAATGAGCGACTTGGCTAAGCGTTACGGAAAAATGAGTGAACCTGAAGAAGCTGGTGAGAATGATCTTCTAGTAGGTACACTCATAGAACTAGAAAAGAAAGAAATTAAGCCTGGAGGTTTAATGAATGACACCACTATAAGTCTGGAGCATTTAGAAGATAAGAAAACTAAAACGGCTTTAATAGGAGCTAAAATAGATAACGAAATTACTGTAAAGCCTTCTAAGCTAGCCACTAGCGATGCTGATTTAGCCAAGCTTCTTAACCTCCCTATAGCTGAGGCTAAAAAAGTTAAGGCCGACTTTATGTTCAGGGTAAAAGAAGTGAAAAACATAGAGCCTGCAGATTTAAACGAAGAACTGTTTGATAAGCTTTTTGGGCCTGATGTAATTAAAACTGAAGAAGAGTTTAAAGAAAGAACTAAAGCTGATTTAGAAAAAATGTTCAACCAGGATTCTGAGCAAGTGTTCAGAAGAAAAATGGTGGAAAAACTTATAGATTCTACAGATATCCAACTGCCAGATGCCTTCTTAAAAAGATGGATCACTGAAACTTCAGATAAGAACTTATCTCCAGAAGAATTAGAAGTAGAATACCCTAATTATAAGCGTTCTCTTTCATGGCAACTGATAGAAAACAGCATAGCTGCTGAGCATAAGATTCAGGTTACTCAAGAGGATGCTAAAGCTAAAGCCAAAGAACTTATGGCGGCTCAGTATGCTCAGTATGGACTTCCTTTAGATGATGAGCAGTTAGATGCCTTCGCTGCACAGGCACTAGCTAAAGAAGAAGACTCTAAATACATTTACGACTCTTTAGTAGAAGAGCGCATAGGCGATGCCGTAAAGTCTAATGTAAAGCTGGTAGAAAAAGAAATGCCTTACGAAGAGTTCCTAGCTTGGGCTCAGGGCTAGGCTATCAGTTTATCGTTGATGGTTTATAGTTGGGTTTGATGCCTGCCGGCAAGTCAGAGTTGAGATTTGCACTTGGACTAACGTTCAGTGAACAAGTTTTGAGATTAAAAAGCGTGAAACCTATTGGACGGCAACACTTATAAACCTATAATCTTTTCAACTTATAATCTCCTATTACAACTACTCATTCATGTGGGGACTGTGAGAAGAGGGTGAAATAATTTTGTAGCCTAAACCAACTTAATTATTTTCTTATGAAATCTTTATTTATCACTCTCTCTCTTATCTGCCTGACTATCTCTTCAGTGTTTTGTCAAATAGACACGGCCAAGTTCAATGCATTTAAACAAAAACTAGTGTTTGATGGAAACATCTCTGCTCAATTCGGAACTGTAAACACCATAGGTGCCACTCCTCAAATAGGCTATCAATTCACAGATAAACTAGTGGCTGGAATAGGTTATACTTATAATTCTAGCAGCTATTCATTTCTAGGTGAGCGCACCTCTACTCGTTCCCACGGCCCCACTCTTTTCGGAAGATACCTAATCAACCCTAACATATTTGTACGTTCGGAATTCCATAGCATTAAGACTGTCTTTGACTCTTTTGGTGAATTCACGCCTGCCTCTGTTCGAGATGAACGCTTTTTTATAGGTGGTGGATACCGATATGAACTTACACCTAAAATTCATGCTACGGCTGGTGTCTTTTTAGACATTCTTGAAAGCAATACTAGACCTCAGTTTAGAGGCGGAATCGAGGCACGGTTGTAGGTTTTTTGGTTCGGAGACTACAGACCGTGTAGGTTAAGAGTTAAAACAATAAAATCAAAGGCGACTGAGCCTGGCCGACAGGGAGAAAAGCGATGTACTTAGCATTTGGTACAGTCCCGAAGCTACCGGGTGAAGGTTCAGGGCCTGCCTGCCCATAAGGCAGATGCAGGGTTCGCTTAGTACAACGATTAAACTGCTCTTAAAACATAAAGCCTGCTGATTTTTTTCAAGTACTAATCTTCTCTGGAATCACATACTTTAGGTGGTACTCAATAAGATTTTTCATAGGGTCGAATACGATCTCACCTAATTGTACTCCTTCTATTTCGCACGCTTGAGCTAAAAGTGATTCGAAGTGCACGGCTATAGAACCTAAAAAAGATACTTCTACTTCTGCCCAATTTGGAAAACATTTCACTTGAAATTTCAGGAAGTCCCTGAATCCTTCTATCATCATGTTTTTGACATACTCATTATCCTTATGCATTCCTAGGAATGGCATGAAACCAGCCAAGAACACATTTGGATCTCCAGAATTGTACACTCTATCATTCAGCTCTTTAGAGGTCAATTTATATTCAGCGTTAAAAGTTCTAGACAAATCATTCGGCATAAAGTCATAAAAGAAATCTCTCAATAGAATTTTACCGAAGTAACAGCCACTAGCTTCGTCTCCTAAAATGTAAGCCAAGTTTGGAATTACCTCAGATGTTTTAGTTCCATCAAAATATGCACTGTTAGAACCTGTACCTAAAATGCAAGATATTACTGGACTCCCAGAGTATGTGGCATAAGCTGCAGACACTAAATCATGATCTACTGCTATGCTAGCCTCTAAGAAAAAATCTTTCAGAGCCTTCTCTACGATACCATTTAGCCTTACAGATGAGCACCCAGCTCCGTAGAAAAATACATGAGTAACCTTGCTTTTTACTCTAAGGGCCTCATCTTCTTCCCATAAGGTGGCTTTGATCTTTTCTGTGGTGTGGAAGTATGGATTTATACCTTCGGTCTTGAACTGTCTAATTACAGTTCCATCAGGCTCTACGAGTGCCCATTTGCAACGTGAATTACCACTATCTGCTATTAAAATCATGCGGTTAGATTAGTCTAACGGCTTCACATACCAGCTTTTTTTCTGACTGCTTTAGGCACTCCTTCTTTATGCAAAAGGATTCCCACCGTTTTTAATTTAATATACTCTTCAGATATATACTGAATTCCGTCATAAGGGTTACCATCTCCCCATGAGTTTTTTATCATATAATAAGTGGTTCCGTTTTGGTCTGTAGCTTTTCCTATGAGATGCATCAGGTGGTCATCTGTAGTGGTGAAATTATCGAAAGTTTCTTGCCTCATTTCTTGAGTTACCTTTTTCTCCTTTACTACCTCCTTCCATAACTGGTCCTTTTTAATTCCATCTTCTGGAATTATGGCTATGCCGTTTCTAAAAGAAAATGACTTTTCACTCACATCTGCATCCCATGCTATGGTGTACCCTTCTGTTAGCGCGTTATCTATTATGCTTACTAAATCCTCTACTGGTACATTCATGAACTCACCCTGAGAAAAATTATCTGGCACTTCTAATATAAACTCCTCATAAAAAGGATGATGGGTATAACTAGTGAAACTCACATAATCTGAGGCATTTAAGCCCATGCTTTCTTTAAAACTCTGAGGTGTGTATTCTTTTCCCTCGTATGTAAATTTCTCTGGCACTTCCCCTATATAGGCATCTAAAATTCCTTCTACTGCAGCTACATAGGCTCTGTTTCCAGGATTATTCTCTAATACGGCATCTACCACAGCCACTAGAACAGCATCTAGTTGGCCGTGATCGTAAAGTTCTTTTTCGTTTTCTCTTCCTGAGTATACTGACTCAGGTACTAACCCGTAACCTTCTAACACATTAATGACATCATGGCTTAAACTCCCCGGACCAAACTGGTATTTTCCCTGCATGCGCACATACTTATCTACTTTTTTAGGGTAGGTCATGCGCACATTAAACATTTCACTCAAATCATGCTGGCCTTTATCCATTCTCATGAGTTCAGACTCTAAAAAAGATACCGTGGCAAAACTCCAGCAAGTACCCGTCATGCATTGATTTTTAGTTTCTGTGTGAGATAAATCTATAGCAGTTTTAAACTCATAAACCGGCTTTTTATCTTGAGAATAGCTAAGTAGCGCTCCAACGCAAAATATGGATGTAAACAGTAGTTTTTTCATGTCTTATTATTTTTCAGAGCCACAAGATAACAATTAACCTAGTAATGTGAATACTCCCTGCTGCCCTCTGGCGCAATATCTAGTATTTATCTGAAGTTTGTTTACAGATATGAAACAAAGTATAGCAGTAGTTTATGGTGGGTATTCTGGAGAATCTGCAGTGTCTGAGAAGAGTGCGCAGATGATTCTGGAAAATATAGATCGGTCTAAGTATGAAGTGACTCCTGTGCACATTGATAAAAACGCGTGGAAAGCCATTATTAACTCCACTGAATATGACGTGAATAGAGGTGATTTTTCGGTAGATACTCCAGACGGAAACATTCGGTTTGAAAAAGTGTTTAACATTATACATGGCACACCTGGTGAGGATGGCATTCTTCAGGGCTACTTTGAAATGATAGGCATGCCACACACCAGTTCTGATGTCTTTGCCATGAGTCTTACCTTTAATAAATCTGCTAATAACACTTACTTAAAACAGTTTGGGTTCAGATCTGCTAAAAGTGTAATTCTGAGACAGACAGATCATTATTCTACTTCTAAAATCATTAATCAGCTGGGCTTACCCTGTTTCGTTAAGCCTAACGAGGGTGGTTCTAGTATAGGAATTTCTAAGGTAAAAGCTGCACATGAAATGGCTGCTGCCATAGAAATGGCTTTCCGAGAAAACGATGAAGTTCTTATAGAAGAATTTATTTCAGGTAGGGAAGTGAGCTGTGGGGTGATTAAGCGCCACGGAAGACCTTTAGCCCTGCCGCTTACAGAGATGATTCCTTTCGGAGAATTCTTTGATTACGAGGCTAAATATGAAGGGAATAGTGAGGAAGTAACTCCAGCAGATATTCCTGAGGAGCTAACCTTGCAGATTCAGAACATAGCTGTAGAGGTATATGAAATTCTGCGTTGCAATGGGATGATTCGTATAGATTTTTTACTCAATGAAAAAGGGCCATACTTAATAGAAGTAAACACGGTACCAGGATTTTCTGATACTAGCCTAGTGCCACAGCAAGCTGCTGCTGCGGGCATTAGTAAAAAAGATCTGATTACTCTTTTACTTCAAGAGTAGCTCTAGTTTACTCTACAGCGTGCAGTGATAATGAGTCGTCAGAAACAGTTACTTTAAAACTTTTAGTGATATAGTTTCCTTCTGTATCGTGCACCCAATAAGTGACTAGAGTTTTTCCTACTGGAAAAAAGTCTCCCGATTTATGAGAAGAAATGACGTGTACTTCTCCACAGTTATCATCTGCAGAAGGTCTTTCCCAGAACACTCTGGTTCCATCTTTATCTATAGCCTCTTTGCTTAAATCGCTAGGGAAAGAGGTGAAAAATGGTTTTTGCTGGTCTACCACTTGTACTTTAAAAATGCAGAAGTAGCTGTTATTGAGCTTGTCTGTAGCTTTATAATACACTGTGTTCTCTCCAGTTTCGAAATAAGTTCCTGGGCTAGAATTACACTGAAGAGACACTATTTCCTCATCGGTAATTTTCTGAAACGGATCCACATACTTCACTTTAGAACCACACTTATTTAACTGAGTAGTGGCTTTAATGGTAGCGGGACACTGAATTCTTTCTTGTAAAGATTGGCTATTTCCGAGCACACTGAATGACAGGAAAAAAAGCACAATTAGTGCAGAATTGATAAGGTTCTTCATCGTAGAAAAATTGTTTTCACCTCTGTTTACGAGAGAAATGCCTTTTAGGTTATGATTTTTGATTTCAGTATTAATAAATCCCTTAGACACCAATCCATACCTTACACTCCTCTCAATCTATAGTTATTCGTAATATTAACTTCTGTTTACTCATAATAGAATTCTGCTTTTCAATGGCTCAATCCCTCCTCAACTGTACACAACTCTCTGTTCGGTACATTTCTGCTAGGTACTAACTAAATAGATTTCCAGTTTTAGCTTTGCTACATATGGAATTACTTGAACATACTTCTCTAAAGAATCTGAACACCTTTGGTATAGATGTAGCTGCTGAACGCTTGCTCCAAGTAAGTTCAGAGGATGAGCTGGTTAAAGCGCTGGAATCAATAGATCCTAAAGAATTGCTCATTTTGGGTGGTGGAAGTAATGTGCTTTTTATGAATGATATTTCTGGAAGTGTACTGCTGAATAAGATCTCTGGTATTACTATAGTGGATGAATCCGCAGAGCATGTCTGGTTGAAGGCCGGAGCTGGAGTTGGGTGGCATGAGTTAGTGCTGCATTGCAACGCTAAAAACTATGCTGGTATAGAAAATCTTTCTTTAATTCCTGGCAGCGTAGGTGCTGCACCCATGCAGAATATAGGGGCATACGGAGTAGAAATAAAGGATGTGTTTTATGAGCTCTCTGCCACTGAATTAGCTACTGGAAAACTCAAGGTTTTCTCTAATTCAGAGTGTCAATTTGGTTACAGAGAGAGTGTATTTAAGCGGGAACTAAAAGGGCAGTATTTAATTACTTCTGTAACTTTTAAGCTCAATAAAACTCCTGAATTTCATACGTCTTATGGTGCTATTACTGCTGAACTAGAACGCATGAATGTGAAAGAACTAAGCATTAAAGCCATTTCTGATGCAGTGATTCGAATTAGACAGAGTAAACTTCCAGATCCGGCTGTGGTGGGAAATGCGGGGAGTTTCTTTAAGAATCCTGTAGTGCCTTTAGCTCTGGCAGAAGCACTAAAAAATGAGCATCCCACTTTAGCTGCATATCCTGTAGATGAGCACTCTGCTAAACTAGCGGCTGGCTGGCTCATAGATCAAGCTGGCTGGAAGGGGAAAACCTTTGGAAACTACGGAGTTCACCCTAAACAAGCGCTAGTTCTGGTAAATTATGGTGGAGCTACTGGCCAAAATATTTATGATCTTTCTACAGAGATTCTATTAGATGTGAAGCAGAAATACGGGGTAGATTTAGAGCGTGAAGTGAATATTATTGGCTAACAGAGACATTGCTCTGAAAAGGCTGTACAGCACAAAATTTACAATCCCAATTTAATACGTTCCATTATTTCGCCTACGGCTGGGCACACCTGGGTGTTTTTTACAGTAAGGTTTAGAATCTGACTCATGTTTTTTCTATCTGTGTGAGGGTACTCTTTGCAAGCTTTTGGTCTGGATTCATAGACTGTGCAGTAGAGATCATCTCCTAGAAATGGACATGGAGCCGTGTTTAGTACATAGTCATGATCGTCATCTAAATACAAGTACTTTTTCGTGAACTCACTGGCCTTCATTCGTAAATGTTTAGCTAAACGCTCTATATCTGTATCTCTAAAAATAGGGCTAGTAGTTTTACAACAATTAGCACATTCCAGACAATCTACTTCTTCAAACACTTCTTCGTGCAACCCCTGAAACAATGGATCTAGTTCTTTAGGCTTCATCTTAGACAGCTTCTGCTTTAGCTTCTTAAGGTATTTTCCATTACTACGTGCCTTTTCTAACTTCCTAACTAGGTCTTCTGCTATAGGTTTCATTTGGGCTGGTTTCTAATACAAGTTTAGGGAAAGGTTGAAAATTGAAAGGGAAAAGCACTTTATTCTGATACTGGTTATTTATAAATGCCTTGTGTCTTGAGTCCAGTGTCTTCTGCCTTGTCTCATTTATTGATTCTTAAGCCTGATCTAATCACTCATGGTGGTATGGTTCTCCTTTTAAAATGGTATGTGCTCTGTATAGCTGTTCTAAAAAGAACACTCGTATCATCTGATGAGAAAAAGTCATTTCTGACAGCGAAATTTTCTGGCTACTCATGCTTTTTAGTTCATCACTAAACCCATAAGGCCCCCCTACTAGAAACACTATAGATTTAGTGCTATTAAGCATGAATTTCTGGAGCCATTTAGAAAACCCTATGGAGTGGAATTTCTTACCACGCTCATCTAATAATATGATGGTGTCTGAAGAATTCACATGTTTTAAGAAAGCCTGTGCCTCTAACTCCTTTACATCTTTCTCTTTAGCCGATTTCGGTATCTTTACATGCAGCTCGGTGTACTCTACTTTTCCGTAGTGCTTTAACCTACCTAAGTAAAGGTCTATTCCTTCTTTAAGATACGGGAAGCTGGTTTTCCCCACCACAATGAACTTAATATGCATGGGGCTAAATTATTAAGATTGGTGCACATATAATCTGAAGAGTCTAACTTAAATACTTATTAAAGAATGCAGCTATTTCTTTATTCCAGGCATCAAATAACTGCTGACGCTTAGATTCAGATCTGGAAAATTCCTGGTTTTGCATTTCTATGGCTTTGTTCAGAGGATCTATAAGCGAGTTCAAATGATCTATGTCATTATCTGAAACTTCTTTTTCTGGAATCTTATCGAAGACTTCTTGTGCCAGATTAAAGATTTGTTTTCTTTCTATAGCTCTCTGCGCTGCAGGAAATACAGTTTCAGCCTCATGTCTGAATTGTCTTAAGATATTAACTGCCGCTACAGAAAGAGATTCATCTTCCATAAACCCACCAAGAATGAGTAAACGTTGAGAACCTTCCTGAGCATAGTATTCAAAGAGTTCTATTTCCTCAGCTATAATTTCTAGATCTTCACTTTTTAGTGCCTCATAAACCGCTAGCTTTTGATGATATACTTTAAAGTAACTGAGGAAAACCTGATTGTAATACCCTAGTGCCTGAGAAGCCTTTTCTATAGACTCCGATAAGGCGCTTTTATGATCTGTCACTTCAAGTTTATACCTTTCAGCAAAACGTTTAATCTCATCATCAAAACGTTCACCAGCTTCACTAAGTCGTTCATTAGCTAAATTCTGTGCCACAAGGTAACTTTCCATCTTTTCGAAAGATTCTCCCGACTTGGCTTCTAGTCTTCGAATGGCTTTAAAATCGTCTGTGAGTATACTGTGTGAATTTCGTAAAAATACTGTCATGGCCACCTTAGCCGATAAGTCTCCATAAAAACCCTCTGCTGCTGACACTCTTTTTCTCTCTACTTCTACTTTATCTGCCAGACTTTGAATCTGCCATTCTAACTCCGCTGTAGAGTTATTATGAGCCATGCTCTTTAAGACATTCCAAGTGTTCACTCTAAATTCATCTAAAGAAGATGTGATATCTTCTAAATGGTGAAGTGCTTCTTCAGCTGTTTGGGCATGAGCTCCAGAAGCCATTCCTAGGCATATTAAAATCAAAAAGGATTTAAACGTATTCATTTTAAGGTGTGTTTACACCTCATTTTACGAAAAAAGAACTGTTTTGTTACTGGGAAATTTAGCGTTGCAACGCTAAAACACCCAACCCTTACTAATCATGAAAATCTAAAGGAAGAAGAAAACTTCTAAAACTTAGCACATGGAATTATTCTGCGCTTAGACAGACGTCTATTGCGCTTATTAGCCCACTCGTAGGTAAATGAAATTTCATGAGCACCACCAGTATTTACTACACCTAGCTGACTCAGATTTACATCTATGCTATAGCCTATTTTATAATTTCTATCGTGGTAACCTACTAGAATATTTAGGCCCTCTCTATTGGCATAACTGTAGCCATTATCCTTCAGTGGTAATCCTCTATACCATAACCCAAAAACCATAGGATTCATTTCTACATAAGCCCCTAAATCTAACTGATTAAATTCAGCCTGCTGTTTGTAATTAAAGGCGAACACTACATCTTTCTTGTTTCTTCTATTTTTAGGATTTCTAATTTTCACACGCATTCCACCGTGAGCAGACAGCTTCATACTAAGCTGACTTATGCCAGAAGTTACAGTTTCATTGGGTTCATTTAAATGATGGGCACTAGCCCCAAACCAGTATTTCTCACTGTAGAGCAGAAGTCCAGACGAAAGGTCCATAAGGCCTACTGGCTGGGTGTCTAAAAACTCAAATGTGGCATCAGCACCATCTCTAATGAGTTGATCTCCAAACACCAGTTTATCTATGTGCAGTGTTTTTCTAGTATACCCAAGCTGTAGTGCTGGTCTTAGACTAAACGTTCTAGATAGTCTAATTTCATATGCATACTGCAGCGCCACACTGGTATTAGTGAGTGCTCCTACACCGGCCTTATCATGATTCACCAAAAGACCAATGCCCGAATTGATTTCGGGCATATACTGATCATAATAAGCATTATAGGTAACAAAAGCTTGAGGAAGTGCAGGCCATTGATTTCGATAATTCATTCCGAATCTGCTCTGAACTGAGGTGCCCACAAAAGCAGGATTAAGCAGCGTAGGTGCCGCATAAAACTGCGTAAAGTGCGCGTCTTGCGCACTTACATTACTAAAGCAGCTCCCAATTATGAGGGTTAATATAATGGCTAATCTCTTCAAGTCTTACTTCAGCATAATGGCTTCTAATTCTATTTCTTTATTATTTTCTTCTGGGAACTCATAATAAAGCTCTTTGCTGTAGGTTCCTTTTCCTGGAGACTGCACTGTGATGTTATACTTAGTCATGGGGTTAAGCAGCAGAATAAACTTTCCTGTGCGCTCATTAGAGGTATACACTCCTAATAAATCTTTAGTTGTCTCATCTATAACAGTAATTTCTCCTTGTACAGGCTTACCAAAATCATTGGTTAACACACCCTTTACTATAATATTAGTCTGCTGTCTGTAAATAAATTCTACTTCATAAAGGTCCTGATCCCCATACCCATTTTCTTTTTCTGAAGAATAATATCCTTTCTTTCCGCCTGGGGTAATACTTAGGTAAATATCGTCTTCTACTGAGTTAGCAGGAAACCCTAAGTTTTCTGGAATAGACCAGTTTTCTGCACCTCTTCTTTTAGAAATGAAAATGTCAAAACCTCCCATAGAGTTATGCCCTTCCGAAGCAAAGTAAAGCGTGCGGTCGTCTACATCTAAAAATGGTGAATCTTCATTGAACTCTGTATTAATAGCAGACCCTAAATTCATTGGTAAACTCCAATCTCCGTTTGGCAGTATACGCACACGGTAAATATCTCTTCCTCCGAAACCTCCCGGTCTATTAGAAGAAAAGTAGAGCGTATTACCATCAGGACTAAAACAGGCGCTGGCTTCTTGAAAATCAGAATTAATGTTATAATCTAATAGTTCTGGCTCCGACCACTTATCGTTTACGCGCTGTGTAATGTATAGATCTCCGCCTGTAAGCTGGCGGTTCGTTCTATAGATTACCATTTTAGAGCCATCTGCACTAATGGCAGCTGTGGCATCATGAGTTTCAGTATTTATTTCAGAAATTACATTAGTAGGCTTAACCCATGTATCACCTTCTTTTTTAGACATATAAATATCTTCGAAGTAGCGGTTATTGGGGTCTGTTTTTCCTCCTGTGCTGTTATCTCTCCGCGATGTAAAATACAGCTCAGACTCATCGCTAGTAATTACAGGCACATACTCGGCATACTCAGAATTAATCTGGGAACCCATGTTTTTCACTAAAATATCTTCAGGAAACGCAGTAAGCCTTTTGGCCTCACGGCACTGATCTATGTGCCTGTCTATTTCTGAATCTCTAAAATCTCTGCTGCCCACTGTTTTATACTCGGTAAACAGTTCCATGGCCTGATCGAACTCGTGGTTTAAGTGGCTAATTTTAGCTAAGTAGAATAAGGCATCTCTTTTTCCGCGTTGCAACGCTGATTCTAATAACTCCTGTGCTTTATCTTTATTTCTAAATAAATCCAATTCGCAAACGGCTAATCTGTAGGCTACTTCTGAGTTATCTGGATAAGTAATATGCAGCTCCTTTAGAATATCATACGCTTCTTCATACCTCCTTTGATAAAAGAAAAAATCCGCATCAGAATATCCGGAGCGGTCTATTCTAGAAAAATCTTCTTGAGCAAAAACCGAGCATACGCTAAGCACTAACAGGATATGAATGAGGAATAATTTCATTTATCTAAGTAATGTTACGTCTCCCGAGCTAGTTAGTTCCGCTCCATCGGAGAATTTTACTTCGGCTTTCCACACATAGACATCTTGCTTACACAGCTGGCCTCTGTACATGCCATCCCACCCTATCATGACATCTGTGCTTTCAAACAGGAGTTCTCCCCACCTATTAAATATCTGTAAGCGGTAATCCTCTACTCCGCTTTGAATAGGAAAGAAGACATTATTATCAAACGACTGCGGATCATACTGCCCTCCTGAGCCACCTTCAATAGGTGTAAAAGCATTAGGGAAAATAATATCTCCAAGAGATATGGCTGTAACTATTTCTGGAACCGTAATGCTATCTGGACAGTTGTACTCATTATTCACATAAAGTGAAATAGAGTACACTCCTGCCTGCTGGTAAAAGTGTTCCGGGCTTTCTGCAGTGGAAGTGTTTCCATCTCCGAAATCCCATAAATACTCATCTGCTCCAGTAGATAAGTTCACCAAGTAAAGCTGCTGATAAGGAATTTCTACCTCATCTGGGGTGGCGGCAAAAGCCGCATTTGCCGATGGATACACTTCTATTATTTCTTCTCTAATGAGTTCTATAACTCCTCCATCATGACCCGTAACAGTTAGCTTAACAGAATAGGTTCCTGGAATATTATAGGTGTAAACTGGATCTGCTACGAAGGCAAACCCTCCATCTCCAAAATCCCAAACGAAACTGGCTCCATACTCTGAAAGGTTTTCGAAAGACACTGTAACAGGAGCACATCCTTGTGCTGGCCCTTCAAAAGCTACGGTAGGTGATGGCGGTAAGATCTCTACGTTTATTTGGGCAGCATCTGAGCAAGCTCCGTTATCTGCCTGTAGGCTTATATTATAATTTCCCCAAGTGCTAAAGGTGTAATCGCCTGGTTCTTCTTCAAAAATAAGCTGAGATCCATCTCCCATATTCCATGTATAATCTACAGAAGATCCTCCAGTACTTAAATTATCTATGGCTACTGTAGCGTTTGGAAACACTTGTGTTTCTGGTGTGGCCATAAACTGTGCTACAGGAGTAGGATACACCGTTATTTCTGCAGTATGCACATCAGTGCAGCCTACATAAGACTCCGTGGTGAGTGTAACTGTATATGTTACTGGCTCATCTGTATCATTTGTAAATAGGTGTGTAACATGAAATTGATCTTCTACTGGAGAGCCATCTCCAAAATCCCATTGGTATTGCAGCGCACCTGTACTGGTGTTTTCAAACTGCGCTATAAATGGGGTGCAGCCCTCAGTAGGCGATTCAAAATCAGCTATAAGCTGAGGCTGAACCTCCACAAATACATTGTCTGAGGAGAAACACCCATTATCTGAAGTCCCATTAAGTGTTACCTCGTAAGTAACAGGTATAGACTGCAGATTAAAGAATGTATGAGTGTGTTCTAAATCATCTGTATTTCCTACTTCTCCTGTGCCATATACCCATGAATAAGACTCTGCTCCAGTAGATGCATTACCGAATGTAACTTCTAATGGATAACACCCTTCAGATTCTAAGATGACAAGATCTATAACTGGCGCTGCAAAAACCGTAATATCTTGAGTAATTACATCTTGACACCCATACTGAGAAGTGGTGGTGAGCTCTACTGTATAGGTGGTGTCTGTGGGATTATCATTTAAGAAGACGTGTGTAGGGTTAGAAAATGAAGAGGTTCCTCCATCTCCGAAATCCCAGAAGTGATTTTCTCCACCTCCAAAGCTCTCATTATCGAACGTAACACTTAATGGTGCACAGCCATTTTCGTCTAGCTCAAATGCAGCAGTAATTTCTGGATACACAGTTATGGGCACTGTGTAGATGTCTTCGCATCCTAAATCGTTAATAACTGTTAGGGTTACCGCATACTCTATGGGCTGGTCGGTAATATTCTCGAACGAGTGAAAATGCACCGGTTCAGCAGTAGAGGATGTGTCTGTATCTCCATAATCCCAGAAGTAAGAGATGCCGCCCACACTGGAATTGGTGAATTCTACTGCTACTACGCTGCAGCCATCATTAACATCTGTAGTGAAAAAAGCATCTGGTATGCCGTGTACTGTCACCTCGGCCTCGGCCATATCGTTGCAGCCATTGGCTGAAATGGCTAAGAGTGTAACATTATAAACACTGTCTACCCCTGAATTATTAATGTAAGTAGTGGTTCCATTGGTTTGAGTAGATCCCTGTCCGTTTCCGAAATCCCACTGGAAACCAGTAGCTCCCGTGCTGCTATTTACCAAGGCCACATTATAAGGCGAGCAGCCTGGGTCTGGCACTACTATGCCTGCCACTGCGCTAGGACTCACCTCTATAGATTGGGTAAATGTGTTTAAACAACCATCCGCATTTTCTATGGTTTGGGTAATAGTAAAACTCTGATTACTAGAAGTAGTATTGGTAAAGGTATGCTGCGTAGATCCTGCATAAGCTGTGGTATCTCCATCTCCAAAATCATACATTCCAGAAACTGCTCCTACCGAAAGATCAGTAATATCAATAGTTAGAGGAGAACACCCGCTAAAGTCAGAAACTGCAAAATTAGCTTCTGGTGCAGGGAAAACCGTAATATCACTAGTGCTGCTCCCTGCACAGCCGAATGCGGTTACTGCATTTAAAGTTACGGTATACGTAACAGGAGCATCAGTATTATTCTCGTACAGATGAGTAGGATTAGGAATAAGTGAAGACTGGCCATCTCCAAAATCCCAATCGAAACTCTGACCACTAGAAATCAATGGCATCTGAGTTAACAATGGTGTACAGCCAGAATTAGGCGTGATATCAAAAGAAAAGTCCGGCTCTGGAAATACGGTGAGCACGCTCATTACAGTGTCATTACATCCATTTAATGAGTAAGCTATGAGCTGCACATCAAAAGTCTGTATAAACCCTGTGGTATTGGTAAACAGATGGTCTGGACTCACTTCTGTAGATGTGGGTGATCCATCTCCGAAATCCCAGAGATAGCTGCTAGCACCAAAGGAGGTATTGGTAAAATTAGAAGTCCATGGGGCACAACCAGGTGGCTGAGCATCATCTATAAACGAAGCTTGAGCCCCTGGAGAGACTACTATATTCAATGAATCACTTTGATAACAACCGAAGGTGGAAATAGCCGTCAACACTACATTATAGGTAGTGTCCTGATTAGAAAAATTATAAAATGTGTGTTCTGGTTCATCTTCAGAACTGCCTTGTTCATCTCCAAAATCCCAGGTGTAAGAGACAGCGTTAGTACTGTTATTTTCGAACTCTACATCTAAGGGTGCACAACCATTATCTGGAGTAGGGATAAAAATAGGTTCAGGTGCTACTTCTACAGTAATATCATCTGAGTAGGTAGAGCTACAGTGCAGTGTAGAAACTGTTAATGATACAGTGTAATCTCCACTTACAGTGTACTGATGCATAGGATTTTGGTCTATGCTAAAATCACCATCTCCAAACTCCCAATACCACGTAATTATAGGGTCTCCAGGATCTGAAGTACTCATATCTGTGAAAGATCCATTTGTGCCTACACACACATTATCTGCTAAAAACGCCACCTGCGGAGAGTTATAAACAGTAATATTTTGCTGCACATTGGCTAAGCAGCCAGTAGTGTTGCTGGCGTTTAAGGTTACTACATAATCTCCCTCAGAATCATAATTCTGTGGTGGCGGATCATTTCCGGAATAGGTTTCTCCATTACCAAATTCCCACTCCCAAGCATCTGTATTGGTGCTGCTTTCGGTAAATGTAACCAGGACACTATCACACCCATCAGATTCATCTGCTAGAATGCTAATGTCTGGCGTAGGAATTACATCTATGGTAACGAATGCCGTATCAGCACAAGCAGCACTATTCTCTATGCCTATAGCTGCACCTACGGTATAAGTTCCTGGTCCTAAGTATGGGTAGTTAATTTCAAAAACGCTTCCGCCCCATCCAGTAGCATCTATCCAGCCAGTTCCATTTCCTAGATTTAAACTCTGAGTATTATAATTTCCAGTATGATTTAATTGTAGTTCTATACTTTCTCCTTCGCAAATTTCTGTTTCAGATAAAATGACATCAGCCACTGGCGGAGCCACTATAGATACGGTCATATATGTAGTATCTAAACCACATAAATTGCTATCTACTAGCATGACTTCATAAGTATCTCCTAAGTTACCAGGATACTGAATGGTATATGGGAATGTAGGAGGCCAGGGAGTCCAGTCCACAATAGAGTCTTGTCCTGTTCCCCAATAATCTCCGAAATTCCAATATTCCTGTCTTTGAAACGTATTACCCTGAGGCTCACAGTTCATCTCAGTGGAATTGGTGTACTCAACCTCATTAGCAGGAAAGCACAGCACTGTGCTACTGGCAGTTATGCTAGCGTCATCAGTATCATATATCTGAATAGGAGAAAAGGTGTTAAAGAACGCTCCACCCTGAATGGTGTTACAATAGTTCTCTGCATATAAATTTACTTCAGTAAGGCAGTCTACAGTATTTTCTAGATAGGTATGAGAAATGGTTTGACCAGCATTAGTATGATCCAATACTAGAGGGGCACTGCCGTCTCCAAAATCCCAGGTGAAAACGGTATTCTCTGATACGTTACTACTTTGATTACTAAATATTACTGCGTGAGGAGCACATGCCTGCGTTAATACACCGGTAGGAATTACTATGGAAGGGTTAGTAGCTTCTTCCATTACTAGAACACCGCTAATACTACATCCTAAAGTGGGATTTGTAATAACCACATCGAAATTCTGAATAGTAGCGGTATAGACATGAGAAATAAAAGTAGGCGAATTCCAGTTAGTGCCTACTTCTAGAGCAGAGCCGTCTCCCCAGTTAATGGTATAGTCTGCCCAATCTGTAGGGCTGTATAGATTCAACGTGTAGTCTCCTCCATTACAAGCATACCAGTATGGAATAGCCGCTAGATCTCCATTACTATCATAAACTTGACATTGACTCAAAGCAGACGCTGATAGCCCGAAAGCAGCCAGCAGCAGTAATATTATATGTTTCAGCATTTCCCCCATGGTTACTCAGTTATACGCAGAAACCAGCGAAAGGTTTGGCACTCAAGATCACGCTATTGCCTATGAATAGTCCGATCCCTTCATTTTTCATAAAGCTAAAAAGAGGGTCTATTTAGACTGAAATCAGTCGGCTTAAAGAGCTTTTTTTTTGGCGTTGCAATACTGAATTCAGAAGATTTTAAATCCACTAGAACTGGTGTTTTATAAAATTCTTTTTTGTCGGTGTTGTACTAATTAGCTAGGAAATTTGCTACCTTAGCCACCAAAGTATGATTACTTTATACACATATCTCTATTATTCAATTTTATCTGAGCGGTAAGAAAGAGATTTAAGTTTTAAGCATATTTGAACCCTTTTTCGCACCAGTGGAAAAGGGTTTTTTAGTTCAATAAGAAATGACACAAGACTACAACAAATACACAGCAGAAGACCACGCTATATGGGGAATTCTATTCGATAGACAGTTACTAAACCTAGAAGGTAAAGCCTGTAGTGAGTATCTGGACTGTATAGAGGAATTGTTTCCTCATATGAATAATTCTGAAGTGGCAGATTTCAGAAAAGTGGAAGAAGCTCTAGCTAAAACAGGCTGGACCATAGAGGTGGTGGAGGGGCTGATTCCTGTAGAAGACTTTTTTCAGCTACTGGCTCAGAAGCGGTTCTGTTCTAGTACTTGGCTCAGAACCAGAACCCAACTGGATTATCTGGAAGAGCCAGACATGTTTCACGACACCTTTGGGCATATTCCTCTGTTAATGAATGAAACCTATGCTGCGTTTATGAAAAAGTTTGGAGAATTAGGTGTAAAGCATCTGAATGATGATCGAGCTTTAACGGCATTGCAACGCTTATACTGGTTTACTATAGAATTCGGACTAATGAAGGGAGCTGCTCATGCTAAAAGTGGCAAGCCTCAAATTTACGGAGCAGGAGTGCTTTCTAGCTTTGGTGAAGTAAATCACATTTATGAAGATCATAAAGTAGAAGTTTTACCTTACGACATTAGTGCTATAGCTCACAATCATTTTGTGAACTCAGAAATTCAAATGCGCTATTACCTCATAGATAGTTTTGAGCAGCTGTTTCACTCATTAGATGAGTTCGATGTGCTTTTAGAGCAAGGCTTAGATATAGAACCTCAAATAGTGAGGTAACTTTTTGGTGTGGTTCTTCTTGAATAGAGTGGGGCTTGAGTGATTTCTTTTTTTACTACGCTAAATAGAGACATAAAAAAACCAGCTCAAAAGTGAGCTGGTTTCTAAATTTCTTAACTAGTTCTGGACCTCTAAGAGTTTTCTTTAGACCCTACCATGATAGAGACACAACCCTCATGTATGAGCTGGTTAGCTAAATCATTTTCAGGCACTCTCACTCTTACAATAAGCTGCTGAGTGGTGGCTACTTTAAAATCAAAACTGGATTTATCTTCGCTATCTATATTAGTGTAAATGAGTTCTTCATCTGTATCTAACACTTCAAATTCTAGATCTCCTAACACTGGGTGACCACAGATTAGTAATCTGTACTCTTTTCCTGCGTAAAAGGTTAACAGTAATTCTGCCTCATCTCCGGGAATTAACTGAGCACTGTTAAAATTATCATTCTGAACATAACCATCTAGCTGTGGTAAACACTTTTTCTTAGTAAAGCTTCTACACTGTGCATTACTGAGCAGTGGAGCTAAGATTAGAATAGGTAGTATATACTTTATAAATTTCATTTTTATTCTCTTTGATGGTATAGTGTCCTAGTTAATATAGTTATTTCGAATGTCCTTTATTTTACTCAAAACCTTCTGTAAGGTTACATCATCCATAGAAACTTCTTTAGATCCTCCTATTACCATAGTTCCTGAAGCGTCTTTTTCTTTAGTGGTTTTTCCTTTAATGATGTTTACATCTTCATAAAGCACGCTTAAATCCTTTAAATCAGCTTTAATTCCATTTAGTGAGGCACTTGAATAGGTGTCCATTAAATCCATTAAATTTTTCAATGTGTTTTTCTGATCTGCTATACGTTCATGAAGCTCTTTATTCCCTGGTATGTAATGGTTACCTGCTAAGTGAAGACCTTCTAACCAGCCCCCAGCTATAACTAAAGCAGAGGTTTCTTCTCTACTCTCGTTTTCTTTTAAGTAAGCATTAATGTTCCAATAAGTCTCTGTAATGATGCCCATTAGAGAGTCCTTGTTATTCTGATTGGCTTTTAACCTATCGAACGTTTGTTTATTAATGGCAGCACCTACGTCTAGGCTATTAGCTATTTCCTGAACTGCATCTAAGTAATTCAGAGACTGTCTGTCTTGTTCAAAAATGCTGGCGTAGCTTAAGTCTGCACCATAAATCCCTAAATTGATAGCCTGCTGAGAAGAAGTAACATACTTGCTCACATTAGCAGGATCATTTAAAATAGATTGGTCAAAAGCAGAACCTGTCTTCTTAATTATGTCTGCCATCTCTACCGGTGAAGGTAATGAGTGAAATATTTGTTTAATGTTCTCTTTCCTATCAGTATCGTAGACACCTTCTTTAGGTTTGAACTCTATCTCCTGCTTCTGTTCTGTTTTTCCTTCAGTAGTTCCAGAGGTGGAGGTATCTGAACAAGCGGAGAACAAAATGGCAAGAGAGAAAATTACAATAGGGTGGAAAATAAGCTTTCTCATCAGTTATTATTTATGTGTTTAATTCTTTGATTATTAAAGATTCTTAGAATCTAAATTATCTGTTACTGCTCTTAATACGAGAAAGAGAATGAAAAGTTTTAATAAAAAATCTGTTAGTTAGCTGAAGCTATACATAGGTACTTCTTTAGTCTGGCAGAAGGGAATGTTAAACTAGGGGTATGGATACTCTGACGAAGGAAGGGAGAGGTAATAAAGTGCAGCGTTAAGCTCGAATAAGAGTTTTCTATGATAGAAGCTAATTGTCTCTGGTCATTGAATTCCACTGCTGGTTACAACTATTACAATAATCTATATAGGAAAATACAGATCTAACCTTTTTAATGTAACCTAATGTGATAAGCCTAGCCAACTTACTTAGCCATAAACTTCCTCTAGAATACACGTCAGATGATCCGCATCTGACACACATCCCATTAAAAGGCAAGTAGTATTTGTCATTGACTCTTAAGAAGGGCTTAGTTAAATGGCTTGTAATCATCATGTCTTCTTCTTCAAAAATAGATTTGGCTTTGTCTAGGTCTGTTTTCAATATTCTAACGCTAATTCCGCTAACGTTGTCCATTAAGGGAATATAGCTACTCCCAATAAGATCCCCGTCTATATAGGCCTTCACCCCACTATTTTCCAGTCTAGTAGCAAATAGATGCGCCTCCTGAACACAGCTAAACCTTCTAGCTAATACTAGCGAATTATCTTCCATGAATTAATGCGCCTCTAACCAGTTATCTCCCATGTCTAATTCCACTAGCAGCGGTACTCTGAGTTCATAGGCATTCTGCATTTCTGAAACTATAAGCGGCTTTATGATTTCTATTTCATCTTTATGCGCATCAAACACCAATTCATCATGCACCTGCATGATCATCTTAGACTTAAAATCTTCCTGCTTAAAACGTTTGTGGATATTAATCATGGCCAGCTTAATTACATCTGCTGCAGACCCTTGAATGGGTGCATTAATGGCATTTCTCTCGGCAAATCCTCTTACTATGGCGTTTCCAGAATTAATATCTTTCAAGTAGCGCCTTCTCCCTAAAATGGTTTCTACATATCCGTTAGCCCTAGCAAATTCTTTGTTCTCTTCCATATAACTCTGAATTCTGCTGTAACGCTTAAAGTAGTTTTCTATAATCTCTTTGGCTTCTCCTCGTCTTATTCCTAGGTTTTGAGCCAGTCCGAAAGCTCCCTGTCCGTAGATGATACCAAAGTTCACTGCTTTGGCTTTGCTACGCATTTCTCTATCTACTTCTTTAATATCTACACTGAATACTTTACTGGCAGTAGCCGTGTGTATGTCTTCTCCAGACACGAAATCTGAAATCATATTCTCATCATTACTCAGTGCAGCTATAATTCTAAGCTCCACCTGCGAGTAATCTGCCGCCAATAGCTTATGATGTTCATCTCTAGGAATAAACGCTTTTCTAATTTCACGGCCCTTTTCAGACCTTATAGGGATATTCTGCAGGTTTGGATTATTAGAGCTTAATCTCCCAGTGGCTGCTACTGCCTGCATGTAACTGGTGTGGAGCCTATGTGTAGTTTCACTCACCATCTGAGGTAAAGGATCTACATAAGTACTTTTTAATTTTCTGAGCTGTCTGTATTCTAAAATCTCATTAATGATAGGGTGATCTTCTTTATAAGTAGCCAGAATATCTTCTGAGGTTTTATACTGCCCACTTGGGGTTTTCTTAGGCTTATCTGATATTTTCATGACCTCAAAAAGCACCTGTCCGAGCTGCTTAGGAGAATCTAAATTAAACTCAGTGCCTGCCGTTTTTTTAATGCTTTTTTCTAAATCTACCAGATACACTTCTAACTCTTTAGAATATGCTTCTAGGTGGCCTTTATCTATATTAACCCCTTCTAACTCAATGTCTGCCAGAACCTTAAGTAGAGGCTCCTCTACTTTTTTATAAAGGTCTGATATATGTGGCTTATCTAACTCCGGCTGAAACTTGTGTTTAAGCTGAAGTGTAATGTCTGCATCTTCTCCAGCATATTCTACCACTTCTGAAGGGTCTAAATCCTTCATGCTCTTTTGGTTTTTCCCTTTTTTCCCTATGAGTTCAGTTATAGAAACTGGTCTGTAATTAAGGTATGTCTCAGACAGTAAATCCATATTGTGCTTCATGTCAGGATTCATGAGGTAATGAACCAGCATGGTATCGAACACCTTATTCCTAAACTCTACTCCATATTTCCGCATCACCTTATAGTCGTACTTAAAGTTCTGAGCCACCACTTCTTTACTCTCGTCTTGGAAAATAGGCGAGAATTTTTTTACGCGTTGCAACGCTGATTCTTCACTTACAGGCACATAATAAGCCTCACCTGGGGTGACTGAAAATGCCATCCCTACCAGTTCTGCCTCTATAGGATCTAGCGCAGAGGTCTCCGTATCAAAGCAGTAAGTGTCTGCCTTAGCCAGCTTAGCCACTACCAATTCTATTTCCTTATCCGAATCTGCCAAGACATAATTATGCTTTACAGACTCTATGGTTTTCATTTGTGCAGGTTCAGCTTCTGGAACTGGAGTAGAGGCTGCTACAGTTCCTGCTGGAGTGCTAAACATATCCATCTGAGAACTGGTTTGTTCATTCTTTACCGCCTGAATTTCCTCATTGAGAATACGCTTGCTTAATGTTCTAAACTCCAGATCGGTGAACACTTCTCTGAGCTTATCTTTATTTAACTCATCTAAGGTGAAGTCGTTAAAATTAGCCTCATATGGCGTATCTAGAATTATGGTAGCCAACTGTTTAGACATTACACCTTGATCAGCATAGGTTTCTACATTCTCTCTTTGCTTCCCTTTTAACTGGTCAGAATTTTCTATAATTCCCTCCACACTTCCGAATAGCTTTAACAGTTTAGAAGCGGTTTTAGGGCCTATGCCTGGAATACCCGGTATGTTATCTACCTTATCTCCCATTAGCCCTAGAATATCTATCACCTGAAGTGGGTCTTCTACATCGAATTTTTCTCTCACCTCTTCCACTCCCCAAACCTGAGCGGGATTTCCGAATCTGCCTGGACGGTACATGAAAATATTACTCGACACTAACTGAGCGTAATCCTTATCTGGAGTCATCATATAGACCGTGTAGCCCTCTTTTTCTGCATCTTTAGCCATGGTTCCTATAAGATCGTCTGCTTCATAACCAGGAGTTACATGACATGGAATATTAAACCCTTCTATAATTCGCTTAATGTAAGGTACAGAAAGAATAATGTCGTTAGGTGTTTCTTCTCTATTGGCTTTATACTCCGCAAAATCATCTTTACGCTGGGTAGATCCACCAGGAGGATCGAATATAACCGCTATGTGTGTGGGCTTTTCGTTATTGATGATTTCTAAAAGGGTGTTTGTAAACCCAAACATGGCAGAGGTGTTTAACCCTTTAGAATTTATTCTAGGATTCTTAATAAATGCATAATAAGCTCTGAATATTAGCGCGTAAGCATCTAAAAGAAAGAGTTTCTTATCGGTATCTTGAGATAACATATGAATAGGTAAATTAGAGTGGAAAGGTAAGAAAGGAGAAAGAAAACGGCAGGTAGATTAAAGAATATTTTACAATGAGGTAGAATAGTTTTCTGGGGGAATCACTAGAACTATAGTTAGAAGTTCCTAACCTTCTTTTAAACCATTTTGCATATCCGAGATACACCCAAAAAGGTGCGGAAGTCATCAATCGTAAAGCGAACATTGATAGCTATTGAGACTAATAGCTCCTACTTCTTCCCTGCCCTGCTTGGGTTTTCATTAATAAATGATTTCCAGCTGGAGTAGCTTTTTCCGCCTATAGAAGTATTAGACTGGTAAAAGTGACATACCGCTGCGGCCAGGCCATCGGTGGCATCTAGGTCTTTTGGCATATCAGAAGCAGGAATCTTTAAAGTGGTCTGAAGCATGGCGGCCACCTGTTCCTTAGAACAATTTCCATTTCCAGTAATAGACTGTTTTATTTTTCTAGGAGCATATTCCACATAAGACATATCGTAACGCAGGGCTGCAGCTATAGAAACACCCTGCGCCCTCCCTAACTTGAGCATAGACTGCACGTTCTTACCAAAGAAGGGTGCTTCTATGGCCAGTTCATCTGGAGAGAACTCCTCTATGAGCTGGCATACCCGATCGAATATTTTCTTCATCTTAACCGCATGGTCAGGATACTTGCTCAAACGAATAACTCCCATGCGCATGAGCTCCATTTTTTTACCCTTGGCCATGATAATGCCATACCCCATTACACTGGTGCCTGGATCTATACCTAAAATAATTCTCTCTTGAACGGGTTTCTTAACTGCCATCTCTTATAGGATTCGAAAATAGTATTTCTTTGTTCTCTCATGGTGGTCTGGTTACTTTTCATATTAGCGATTTATGCACCTTACCTCATGTGGGCGCAAAGAACGCACCTAGGGTGGCAACAAAAAGACCAACACTCCATTAAAGCTTCGGAGTATCATCAAGTAGCGGTAAGCATTATTATTCCCTTTAGAAATGAAAGTGGAGTGATAGAACCTCTAATCCATCAGCTCCTCAGAGAAGTGCCCATGGATTCTAATTCGGAAATCATTTTGATAGATGACCACAGCACAGATGATGGGGAGCATCGTGTAGCAGAACTTCTGCCTGAGCATGACACTAGATTTAAGCTGTTTAAAAGTAAAGGCAAAGGAAAAAAACAAGCCTTAACCACAGGCATAAATTTAGCCGCCAATTCATGGATTATTTCCTTAGATGCTGATGTAGAACTTCCTGCACAATGGTTTGAATTCATCACTAAGGTTTGTGCTAATACCACAGAAGACCTGATAATTCTGCCAGTAGAAATTTATCCTACTCCTCGGTTTTTTCAAAAAATAGAAGCACTAGAATTTACTGTTCTCCAGGGTATTACCTTCAGTTACGCCCAACAGAGAAAAGCTTTTTTAGCCAATGGCGCACACATGGCATTTAAAAAGCAGGCTTTTCAGGACTTGAACGGGTATGATTCACATGCACATTTAGCCAGCGGAGACGATGTGTTTTTTTTGGAACAAGTACAGCTTAGTCCTAATCACTCAGCTGGCTTTTCTTATTATTCAGACATGGCGGTGGCTACACCATCTAACCCTTCCTTCCTCCATTTACTGCACCAGAAAGCAAGGTGGGCTAGTAAAACCATGGCATTTAAGTCCAAAGAAATTAAACGGATGGGGGTGCTCATTTTAGCTGCCAATCTTGGACTTTTTGCTCTCCTGTTTTCTGGAAGTTGGCGAATATTCCTCTTAGGGTTTCTCGTAAAATCCATCTGCGACTTGTACTTGGTTCTGTTTCCGTTAACATGGAGAAGCCGAAAAACTCTCTCAAAGTACATCCCCATTTTTATGGTGGTTTACCCATTTTACATCACTTTTGTAGGCGTTGCAACGCTAATTCTAAAACCGAAATGGAAAGGGCGTACCGTTTAAAATGAGTGACAAAAAAGGCATATCACCAGGGAGACAAGCGCTCGAGAAACTGTTTAAGAACAGAATAGCACAATTGAGTTTTGGGGTTATTCTGCTATTTATCATTACAGCTATTCTAGGACCATTTCTAAGGCCAGACCACTCGCCAGATGCCAATACACAGCTTCTTAGTATTTCTAGAATGAAGCCTGGCTTTGAGGCAGATCTGCTCATGGTCAGAAAGAACGAAGCTTACATAAAGCCTAACTTTTTTACCTGCATAGCAGATGGAGGCTGGGAAAACTGTTCAGATTATGTACCTCTAGCCTCATGGAATATTTCCCAAGATTCAGTGCATTATACACCCATTGGTGAAGAGGAATCATTTACCATGGCTCTGGTAGAAGTGCTATTCCATGTGAATAATGGAAACTATAAAAAGACCAGTTCTGGATATTCTGTAGAGCATTTTATGGATGGAAAATTGGTGTTAGAAGAGTTCACCATGGCGGAGCTGGAGGAACTCTCCTCAGAAGCAGTAGCTCAAAAAACCTACTTATTAGGCACAGATAAATACGGCCGAGACTACCTGAGTAGGCTCATGGCAGGAACTTCCATTTCTATTTCTGTAGGATTTATAGCAGTGTTTATTTCTCTGCTCATAGGCATATTGCTCGGACTACTAGCAGGCTATTATGGAGGAAGAACAGACGATCTCATTATGTGGTTCATTAATGTCATTTGGTCTATTCCTACGCTACTCATGGTCATGGCCATCACGTTGGTTTTCGGAAAAGGATTCTGGAAGGTGTTTTTGGCCGTAGGGCTTACCATGTGGGTAGAGGTGGCCAGAATAGTTAGAGGACAGGTTATGGCTACCCGAGAATTAGACTATGTTACCGCAGCCAAGTCTCTTGGATTTTCAGATCTGCGCATCATGCTGAAGCATATTTTACCAAATATCTTCAGTCCAGTAATAGTGGTTACAGCGGCTAACTTTGCCGCAGCCATACTCATAGAAGCTGGACTGAGCTTCCTTGGCATAGGCGCCCAAGTTCCCACTCCCTCATGGGGGAATATGATTAAGGAACACTACGCATACATCACCACAGATTATGCGTATCTGGCTATCCTTCCAGGAATCTGCATCATGGTATTGGTGCTGGCGTTTATGCTGCTTGGTAATGCGCTGAGGGATGGGTTGGATGTGAGGAATTGAACATCACATCACCTCACCAAATTAACATGCCCAAACTCCGAAATCACCTTCTCTTCTGCATCCAAATAAGGATTTATCCAAGTGACTTTCCAATTATATATTCCTGTGGGGCATGGCCAGCCGTTTATGGATCCATCCCATAGCTGGTTTTTATCTTTGGAAGAGAATATGATGTGGCCGTCTCTATCAAATATCTGCAGGGAAAAGTCTGGAAATTCACACCAGGAAGTGGTTCCGTAGGCTTCGTTTAGGCCATCTCCGTCTGGGGTAAATGCATCAGGCATGAATAGTTCGCAAAGACAGAATTCCTGAGGTTCTATCTGAAAAAATACTGTATCGTGAGTGCATTCTGTAGTGGTTACCCAATACTCGTTTATCTCTGAGATGGAGATAGATCTGCCTGTTTGGCCTGTGCTCCAGAGTAGCGGAGACTCTAAATGGGCGGGTGCTTTGAGTGCCACTGAGCTTTCTTCACATAGGCTAACTACAGTGGTTTCTACTGTGTGGTCTGGAGTAGGATATGGAAACATCCATTGGTTAGGAAGGCCAAATCTACAGGCCTGTGATAATTCTATTCCTTCATCTATATAGTTACTTCCTATACCTTCTTCATTTGGATTAGCTATAATAGATAACTGTGTTCCATTAAAGGCTCGAGCTATGTAAATTTTTCCGTCTGGTCCTAATTGTAACGCAGAGAAAGGGTGAGGGTATTCTGTGATTCCAACATATGCATATTCTGAATCTTCAATATCTCCCACACCTATCTCATACTGGAATAAATTAGATTCTGAAGAATTATAGCACCAATAAATTTTAGAACTATTTGGAGAAAATTCTACGCCATAACCAGAGGAGCTATCTTCATTCGTTTTAGAAATAGACTGTGTAATAGTCACTTCTCCGGTGAGGGAATTAAAGACTCCGATTTCTAAATGACTCTCTAGAGACTGCCCGTTAATTCCCGCTCCATTATATACACAGGCTATGTGTTCTCCGTTAGGAGATAATTTTAGGGCTCCTATACAACCTTCTCCGTAAGTAGTGCTATTGTGCGAACGCCCTGTAGGGCTTATTACATGGTCTTCTAGACCATTACAAGTGATTAAGAATGCATGATAATCAGTAGAATTCATGCTATGAGCTACTACCCATACATCGCGGTTATTTTGGTGCCAAGTAGCATGCAGTTTTTCGCCTGTATTAGGCACTAGTTCAATGGTTTCTTGACTTACATCTCCCAGCCCAGTGTTCAAACTCATGTCTACTATTACATACTCTAAACCAGTGTGCTCCTCATCGTACTTCCCTGCTTCTGCCGCTACTGTAAACACGTAAAACAGCTGATCATCTGTACTTCCAGGTTGAGGAACTATAAGTGCAGACTGAGTAGAACTCACATGGCCTGCAAGATCATTTCCGTTAGGCATCACTTGTCCATTTCTATCGAAAATTTGCGCTCCATTGGTGGAAAACAATAAATTTCCAAACCGATCTGCCACACTCACCGTTCCTTCATTTCCAAAAAAATGACCTAAGCCTGCGTCCATAGGAGTATCTTGTGTAAAATCTATCCAACAGTGGTTTCCAAAGAGCCATTGGGTGTCTCGATTTTGACCCAAAGCCACATTCATAAAACTAATCATGAATAGCATTAGCCATATTTGTTTTGGAGTAACCATCTGTTCCTAAGATGCTAATTTGGGGTGATAGGTTGCAATGTGCTAGAACCCGATATATGAAAACAGAATTTTTGTTGGCAGGCCAAATATTCTTACCGATTTAACGCATCATATTAAATCTAAAAGGATAAGCCCACCCTACTTACTCCGTATAGCATCCACAGGATTTAGCCTAGAAGCTCTGTAAGCTGGAAGCACACCTGAGATAAGGCCTATAATTACTGATATAACTATTCCGAAAACCAGGTTAGACCAAAATATATATAGGGTAAATGAGTCTGAAACCAAGTTGACTACCAGCACGAGTATGCTCATCAGCACCAAGCCTATCAGACCTCCAAAAAGACACAGCACCACTGATTCTGCTAGAAACTGAAGCAGGATGAAATTATTCTTGGCTCCTAATGCTTTCTGAATTCCGATAATATTCGTGCGTTCTTTTACAGACACAAACATGATGTTAGCTATACTGAAGCCTCCTACCAATATGGCAAAGAACCCTATGACATATCCTACCAAATTAATAGTGCCGAAAATCACATCTACTAAGGCTGTAATTAAGCTGGCCTCATTCACAGAAAAATCGTTTTTCTTTTTAATGCTCAATTTTCTGATGGCTCTGAACTGGCCTACAATTTCGTTTTTTAATTCGGCATTAGACACGCCTGGCTTGGTTTTAACTAGAATTTGACAACCAGCTTTGCGTAAATCCACCATCTTAGAAGAAAACTTTACAGGCATCATAATTAGCTTATCGAATGGCGAACCTAAAATAGAAGTACCTTCTTTCCCAAACACACCTATTACCCTCGACTTCTGCCCTTTTACTTTAATATCTTTTCCTACAGGATTTAAGTTTCCGAAAAGCGCTTCTGCCACATCAGCACCTATTACTACCGTGTTTCTTCCACCATCCACCTCTGCTTCTGTAAAATAGCGTCCCTCGGTTATATTGAGCTTGAGTACATCCTTATAATCATAGCTCACAGCAGCTATATCTGCACTCCCGAAACTGTTATTTTTATACTCCGCCACCCCATTAGTCCCTGCAGAAAAAGCCACTGCATCTGCATTTCCAAGTCGCTTTCTAAGATTTTCAGCATCTTTTAAAGAAGGTTGGCGTCTTCTGATATACTCCCACCACTTGAATTCGGTATCGCCTTCCTCAGGGCCCCATGGCATTTGCTGAATAAATAATACATCGTCATTCAGCATATCAAAACTTTCTTCTATCTGAGATTTCAATGAATCTACCAGCGTAGACACGCTAATAATGCTGAAAATGCCTATAGTTACTCCTAATAATGAGAGTAAAGTTCTGAGCTTATTCACTACCAGAGCTTGATAGGCAAAAGTGACACTTTCCCTAAATAACCTGAAAAATATTTTATACCGTTTGAGCACGCAGTTCTATAATTTCTTCGATAATGTAAATGTAAGCAAGCACGTCACTTAACTTTTGAAGCCACAGGTAAATTCTCATTTTTTAGCAGAACGCAGAGGCTTTCTTTAAGTAAATTTTAGCGTTGCAATAAGAAATTAGGGAATGAGGAATGCTGAAATTAAGAATGGAGAATGCGAGTTAGCGCTCCTTTTAGGGCTAGGGAAGCGAGTGAGAGAATTATTGAGTTAAAAATGGGGAATGCGCGAAAGCGTTCCCTTTATAGCTGGGGAAACGGTTTAGATAATGTGGAATTAGAAATGAATTAACCTGAAGCTTAGCCTTTAAACTATCCAATTCATTTAAGTAAAATCTGCAGCACATCTTTAGTGAACTTGGATGACTTGGATGGTTCAGAACTAGTACAATCTTCCTTTCTATGCTGAAAACAAAATAGTGGAATCAAAACAGACTAAGGCAAACAAATTTCAAGTCAGAAAAAATTATCAACATAACAGCCGAATTCTATACCAAACCACCTTTAAACTAAGACCGTTTAATAGCTTTGCCTTTTTATCACCGAAAGCTCTAAAAATGGCACAAAAAAAACGCATCACAAACGCACTCATTTCTGTTTTTGACAAGGAAGGATTAGCTCCCATAGCTCAGAAACTAGCAGAACAAGGAGTAACTATTTACAGTACAGGAGGCACCCAGTCTTACATAGAAGATTTAGGTATTTCTGTAGAGCCTGTAGAAGAACTTACTAGCTACCCCTCTATTTTAGGCGGGCGTGTAAAAACCCTTCACCCTAAAGTGTTTGGTGGGATTCTAAGCCGAAGAGAACTGGCAGGTGATGTAGCCCAATTGGAAGAATACGAAATACCAGAATTGGATTTGGTCATAGTAGATCTCTACCCATTCGAGAAAACGGTAGCTTCGGGAGCTTCTGAGCAAGACATTATAGAAAAAATAGACATCGGTGGAATTTCACTAATCAGAGCTGCAGCTAAAAACTTTAAAGACGTAGTTATAGTACCTTCTAAGGCTGAGTATGCGTTTCTCCAGAATATACTAGATGAGTCTGGAGCGGAGTCTTCTATGGATCAGCGTAAATTCTTAGCCAAGCGTGCTTTTGAAATTTCTAGTCATTATGATTCTGCCATTTTCGGCTACTTTGATGGAGATGAGACTTCTGCTCTTAAGCTCAGCAAGTCGGAAAAAACTGCATTACGTTATGGAGAAAACCCACATCAGAAAGGAGCGTTCTTTGGCGATTTAGATGCCTTATTCACTCAACTGCACGGAAAAGCACTTTCTTACAATAACCTGTTAGATGTAGATGCAGCAGTTCAGCTAATGGGCGAATTCCCGAAGGATAAACCTACATTCGCTATTTTAAAGCACAACAATGCCTGTGGCTTAGCAGTAAGAGATTCTGTTGTTCAGGCTTACGAAGATGCTCTGGCCGGAGACCCTGTTTCTGCCTTTGGCGGAGTGCTTATCTGTAACCAAGAAATCGATGCCGCTGCCGCAGAAAAAATAAATACTCTTTTCTGCGAGGTGGTTATAGCACCTAGCTATGAAACTTCAGCTCTGGAAACTTTGAAGTCTAAAAAGAACCGCGTTATACTGGTTCAAAAAGAAGCCGTATTTGCCAATTTCAATGTAAGAACTGCGCTAAACGGTTACCTCTGGCAGGAGAAAGATGAACGTCAAGATGCTATCTCTGAGAGCAAGTTGGCTACAGCTAATGACTGTTCAACTCAGGAAAAACTGGATTTAGAGTTTGCTGCTAAGTTGGTGAAACACACCAAATCAAATACTGTAGTACTCGCTAAAAACAATCAGCTTTGTGCGAGTGGTACTGGCCAAACTTCCAGAGTAGACGCCTTAAATCAGGCCATAACTAAAGCCAAGGCATTTGGTTTTGATCTGAATGGAGCTGTAATGGCTTCTGATGCCTTCTTCCCATTTCCAGACTGCGTAGAAATAGCGCATAAGGAAGGAATAAACGCAGTGGTTCAGCCTGGTGGCAGCATTAAAGATCAGCTGAGTATTGACTATTGCAACGCAGAAAAAATGGCCATGTATTTTACTGGAACACGTCATTTTAAGCACTAAAAATCATTAACAAAACGTTGTAAATAACGGTTCTAGACCTCAGGATTTAAGCGTTCATTATTAGTAATTTTAATGACTTACATCTAACTTAAAAGACACACCCTTTAAACGAATGGGATTATTCAATTTACTTACCCAAGAAATAGCCATAGATCTCGGTACTGCCAATACGCTCATTATCCATAATGGAAAAGTAGTGGTAGATGAACCGTCTATAGTGGCTGTAGACAGAACCACTCAGAAGGTGGTGGCCGTTGGTAAAATGGCGCAGAGAATGCACGGTAAGACCCATGAAAACATCAAAACCATTAGGCCGCTGAGAGATGGTGTGATAGCTGATTTCAAGCATGCCGAGGAGATGATTAAAGGAATGATCAAGCTGATAAGAAAGAAGAAATCCATATTCGCTCCTTCCTACAGAATGGTAATTTGTATTCCTTCTGGAATTACTGAGGTAGAAAAAAGAGCGGTAAAAGATAGTGCTGAGCATGCAGGAGCTAAAGATGTTTACCTCATTCATGAACCTATGGCTGCTGCATTAGGAATAGGCATAGATGTAGAGGAGCCTATGGGTAATATGGTCATAGACATAGGTGGTGGTACTTCGGAGATAGCAGTTATAGCCCTGGGTGGTATAGTTACCGATAAGAATATACGTGTGGCTGGAGATGAGTTTACTTCAGACATAGAAGAATACATGAGACGCCAGCATAATATTTTAATAGGTGAACGTACTGCTGAACAGATAAAAATAGAAGTGGGTGCAGCGTTAACAGAATTAGATAATCCACCAGAGGATTATCCTGTAAGGGGACGAGATTTAATGACGGGAATTCCAAAAGAAATTAAAGTCTCTTACCAAGAAATAGCTACTGCTCTAGATAAATCTATAGCTAAAATAGAAGAAGCCATCTTGAGCTGTTTAGAAAATACTCCGCCAGAACTATCTGCAGATATTTATAAAACAGGAATCTATTTAGCAGGTGGTGGGGCGCTTTTAAGAGGTTTAGATAAGCGTATTTCAGCTAAAACTAAACTTCCTGTTCATGTGGCAGAAGATCCATTAAAGGCGGTGGCTAACGGAACTGGAATAGCACTGAAAAACATAGACCGATTCCAATTCTTAATGAGAGACTAGAAATAAAGCATAACCATGAAGAATTTAGTAGAACTTATAGTCAAGTTCAAAGACCTGCTGATCTACATCTTCTTTTCTGTGTTTAGTCTTTACTTACTTTACTCAAACGGGTTTTATCACCAAAACTCCTTTCTCAATACTTCTAACGAACTGATGGGGAGTTTTTACGAACGCACAGGTTCCATTACTAGCTATCTAGAATTAGAAGAACGTAATAAAGAATTAAGGGTAGAATTAGCATTGGCTCAGATGAGACTGGCCGAAAACAAGTACTCAGTTTCTAGAGATTCTCTGGTTTCTAATGACAGTACTTTAGCGTTGCAATATATATATAGAGAGGCCCAAGTCATAAATAAAACAA
Source organism: Flavobacteriales bacterium (assembly GCA_045104985.1). GTDB lineage: Bacteria > Bacteroidota > Bacteroidia > Flavobacteriales_D > Sanyastnellaceae > ASP10-05a. The sequence goes on from JBGCDA010000040.1 coordinate 48,113, forward strand.
CCAACTACAGTAAGAATCACTTCACCTTAAACAAAGGCAGTAAAAACGGTATAGAACTAGACGATGGTGTGATTAGTTTTAGCAAAGAGCTGGTGGGAAGAGTCTCTAAAGTGTCTGAGCATTACAGCTTAGTTACTCCCATAATAAATGCAGAATTTGCGCTTCAGGTTCAGCTGGAGAAAAATAATGTAGCTGGTTTACTACAGTGGAGCGGTGCCGATATTAAATATGCTCAGGTTAACGAAATAGGTAAGAGGGTTAGAGTAAAGGAAGGAGATCATGTAATTACTGGCGGGCCTTCAGAGTATTTCCCTAGAGGTGTAAGTGTAGGCTACATAACGGAAATAGAGCCTAACGGAGATGTGCTAGACATAGAAATAGAACTCTCTGCAGAACTAGACCAAGTGCTAGATGTTATGGTAATCTCTAACATGCTTAGACCTGAGCAGAAGGAAATAGAAATCCTAACTCTAGAAGGAGACACCCCATAATGCCGCTGCTGATTAGAAATATAATCCGATTCATTATTCTTATGCTACTCCAGATGGTAGTGTTGAATAACATGACTACCATGGGGTTTTCGTACGCCTATTTAGTACCGCAGGTTTATGTGCTGTTCATCCTGTTCCTGCCATTCGAAACTCCTACTTGGCTCTCAGTAATGATAGGTTTCGTTACTGGACTTATTATAGACTTTAGTCTAAATACAGAAGGATTGCATGCCTTCGCATGCACTACACTAGCTTATGCTAAACCTTCTTTAACCAGAGCTCTTAGCCCTAGAGATGATTATGACTTCAATAGTGAACCTACCTTTGTAGATCAAGGAATGGCTTGGTTTTTAACGTATTCTTCTATTCTTATTTTCATTCATCACTTTGTGTTGTTTTTTATGGAAAAACTCTCTTGGAGTAATTTTCTAGCCACCTTGTTTACAGTAGTTCTCAGTAGTGTCTTCACACTAATAATTGCTATCATTTATCAGTTTATAGTATACCCTAAAAAAAGAACTTAGATGAATAGTCTACAAAATAGAAGGTATGCTATACTAGGCTTAATTCTGTTTATCATCCTAACCTTTGTCGTAAAGTTGTTTTCACTTCAAGTGACTAACTCTGAATGGACTGAAAGAGCCACTACACTTACAGAAAGTGAACTTATTATACAGCCATCTAGAGGTGAAATCTATGATAGGCGAGGAAAAATACTAGTGGCTAACACCCCTATTTATGACATTAGGGTTATTCCTGAACGCATCAGAGACTTAGATACCGCCAGGTTCGTAGAACTTCTAGACATTTCCAAAGCAGATTTAGACAAAGTATTAGATAGAGCCAGTGACAGAAGAGAGATGTTTAACCCGCACACAGTGGCTAAACATGTGAGTCAGGAAGACTACTTTAAAATATCTGAACAACTGAGCGATTTCCAAGGATTTTTTGCAACGCGCAGAACCCTGAGAAATTACCCAGATAGCTGTGCTGCTTTAGTGTTAGGAAACTTCGGAGAAATAGACAGAAAAGAATTAGATGCAGATAGTGGAAACTTCTACCAGCTAGGAGATTATGTGGGAAAAGGAGGGCTAGAACGCTCTTATGAAAAGCTGCTAAGAGGTGTAAAAGGAAAACAGGCTATTTATGTAAATAATATCAATAAGGTAGTAGGAGAAGCACAAAGCGAAGAAAACCAAGACCCTATTTCTGGTACTGATATAGTTAGCACTTTAGATGCTGATTTACAGGCTTATGGAGAAAAACTAATGCAAAATAAAAGAGGTTCTATCATAGCCATAGAACCTTCTTCAGGAGAAATTTTGACTTTGATAAGTGCTCCTACCTACGACCCCAATTCGCTGGTAGGAAGAAAACGTGGAGAAGGATTTAGAAAACTCAGCCAAGACACCTTAAACCCTTTATTTAACAGGGCACTAGACGGATTATACAGGCCTGGTTCTATTTTCAAAATGGTACAAAGCCTCATAGCGTTAGAAGCTAAAATTATAACACCAGCCACTAGAATACGCTGTAATAGAGGTATAATAGGCTGCCACGGAGCGCATAGTAATGATGATTTAGAAAATGCCATCAAGCACTCCTGTAACCCTTACTTCCGCCAAGTCATGCGCAGAATGGTTAGGCAGGATGAGTATGAAGATGATTTCGAAGATTTAAAGTATGGTGTGCAGTGGTGGCATGAGCGTATGAAAAAATTCGGGTTGCACACCCGTTTTAAATCTGATGTTCCTGCAGTAAAAAGAGGTACAGTACCAGATACCTCCTTCTATAATAGATGGTACCCTAATGCAGAATGGACTTATAGCATGATATACAGTGTGAGCATAGGAGAAGGTGAGCTACAGGTAAATCCTTTGCAAATGGCTAACCTAGCTGCTATAATAGCCAACAAAGGCTGGTACATTACACCACATTTAGTCAGAGAATTTAAGGATGGAACACTTATTTCTGAAGAATTTACAGAACCTAAAAGTGTAGGAGTTTCGCCAGAGCATTTTAATGTGGTGCGTGATGCTATGGAACGTGTAATTAATGAGCCAGGTGGTACAGCTGGAAGAGCTAATCTCAGTAAGGTAGGCATTACCGTATGTGGAAAAACTGGAACTGTTCAGAACGAACCACCAGTGGCCGATCACTCCGTGTTCATGTGCTTTGCCCCTAAAGAAAATCCTAAAATAGCTATAGCAGTATATGTAGAAAATGCTGGTTATGGCGGCACATGGGCTGCTCCTATTTCTGCATTAATGATAGAGAAATATCTACATGGAGCCATTACCAATGAGTGGTCAGAAAAAAGAATTTTAGAAGCAGATTTCAGAGGAAAGTATGGCCAGTAGAAGTCAAACAAAAATAGATTGGATTACAGCATTAATTTGGCTGGTAATGTGTCTCATAGGTTGGGCCACTATTTACTCTGCCGCGTATAATTCTGCCTACCCTTCCATTTTTAGTTTAGACATGAGTTACGGAAAACAACTCATGTGGATAGGAGTAAGTGCAGTGCTAGGAGGCATAATATTACTCACAGATGTAAACCTCATTAGAAATGCTAGTATTCCGATTTATGCTACCATAACATTAATGCTTGTGTTAGTCCTATTAGTAGGTGTTGAAAAAGGCGGAGCCAAATCCTGGTTCGGAGTGGGAAGCTTTGGTATTCAACCATCTGAGTTTTCTAAAGTAGCCATAGCCTTGTTTTTAGCACATTACTTAGGCACAGGAAAAGAACCGTTAAAAAGCTTAGAATCTAGGGTAATAGCCTTGGGCATTCTGGCCCTTCCTGCTGGCCTCATAATGTTACAGCCAGATACTGGAACAGTATTAATTCTGTTCGCCTTCATTTTGGTAATGTACCGAGAAGGACTTTCAGGAACTCCACTCGTGTTAGGAATCTCGGCCATTATTATAGCAGTAATGTCTATCATAGTAAATTCCGGAACCTATTCCCTGCCTTTTTCTAACATAGAGTTCTCCGGACAAACCTTACTAATTTCTATATTCTTAGTTTTAGGAATAGTGGCCTTTTTTATAGTTAAGCGATTGGCACTTCCTAGATTCCGTAAAAAGTACCTCAGGCTTTCTGTAGTTATTACCTTAGCCATATTAGGATTTATAAGCAGCGTAAATTTTATAATAAACGATGTGCTTAAGCCTTACCAGCGAAATAGAGTTTACATTCTACTTCAGCTGCCTGTAGACGATGATCCGTGGGCAGACTGGAACATTAAAAACAGTAAAACGGCTATCGGAAATGGTGGGCTATTGGGCCAAGGATATCTAGAAGGACCTATTACCAAATTTAGATTTGTACCTGAACAAAACACCGATTTCATATTCTGCACCATTGGAGAAGAATGGGGTTATTTCGGTTCTTTAGTAGTACTTTTTCTATTCACTTTTTTAATAATACGGCTTATCATCATGGCCGAACGGCAGCGATCCGTATTCAGCCGCATATTTGGCTATTCGGTGGCTTGCATCCTATTCATGCATGTGTTCATCAACATAGGCATGGTTATAGGTCTAGCTCCAGTTATAGGTATTCCTCTGCCCTTTTTCAGTTATGGAGGTTCTTCTATGATGGCATTTACTGTGATGCTCTTTATCTTTATAAAGTTGGATTCTGAACGCATGGTGGTGCTGAGGTAATTGTCTACTATACCTGCTCAATAAAAAAGGTGAGCCTCCAATGGTAATATTAACGGCAGTAATGGCTATCTTTCACATTAGTTTAGATCATTCTAATAGCACGCATGAAGTAATAGACTTACTATCTATTCTGAGCACCTACCTCTTAAAATATTGGATTTAGGAGTTTTTTAGTTTAAGTGCTGTTTGTTTTTTTGCGTTGCAATGCTAGACTCAATGAATTGATAAACCCGTTTCTGGTGCGGAAATTAAACATCAGATCAACTTTTGGTTAGGTTGAAAAGAGTGCTGAAGTAGCGACTTAAAAGCTACTTTCTCTCTCATGCTCATTTCGATTCTAGTGTGGTTAACTGGAAGTTTTAGTACAAGACTAGAAATGACAAAAATGAAAAGCCCTCAGTCATGGACTATCGTCCTAACAGAGGGCTTTTATATGTTAAACCTAAGCTCTTTTATTTTCTAATCATTATTTTCTGTACTTGTTCTGATCCATTTTCGTTTATTAGTCTAACGAAATATATGCCTGGTTCTATGCTAGAAGGCAGAACAACTTCTATCTGAGAACTTAACGGACTAGCCAGAAAAACTACTCTTCCTGCTACATCTAAGAGTTCTAAATATGTAATGTTCTCTTGAGCGTTAACCATAAAGTTTCCTTGGCTAGGATTAGGAAACACTTCGAATGTGGCGTTTTCAGATTCTAACACAGAATTCACCTCATTAAGAGTAACAAAAGAAGTATTGGTAATAATAGGCTCATTGAAATCAAAATAAATAGCCGCATCGTTCTCTATAACTGTACCTAAAGGAAGGCCTTGATTGACGTTAATTTTAAAGTTAATGTACCCTTGGCTAGCCTCTACATCTGAAGTGCTGTCTGGCAGCATGATATTTTCAAAAGCAAAGAGCACTTTATCCTCATCTACCATTACATCTGTTAAGTTGTGTGAGGTGCTTAATACTTCCAAAGTCTGCAGATTAAGGGTATTCACATCTATAACATCTTCTATTACCACATTAACCGCTGGTGCAGTTCCTGTATTCTGAAACCTCACTCGGTAAACTAGCTCTTCTGTCAATGGATCTATCATATTGGTTACTCCTTCTCCAGAAGGAGTAACTTGCTTATCATTAGGGTCATAAGACCCTATTACTTCCAACACACTTTCAGAAGAATTATTCTCTGGAGTTATATCGTTGGCTACTCCCAGTATTTCTGCGGTAAAAGTGACTTCTTCTCCTAAGACCACAGAAGGTTCAGTATAAAAATTAATGTCTATTACACTCACCGAATTAGGAAATATTGTTCCTAACTCCCAGGTAATGGTTCCTGCCTCTTCATCTATGGCAGCTGGTGCGGGAGTGCTATTAGTAAAATCTATTAAAGTGGTATAATCCAACGTAACTGAGGCCTCCTGAATGGTGGTTCCGGGATTAGATACTCCTATGTGCCCAAATCCGTTAAACCCAGGTACTGGATTAGTAGCCCATAATGTGACACTTAAATCATCTTCAATCTCATTAGGCTGTAGAAAGAAATCTACATTGGTATACTGTTCATTAGGAATGTATTCTAGAGCTACATCTTCTGTAGGACAAACAAGGGTATAACCGCTAGACTGAGCGGTGATTTCCACATCGGCTAAGAACCTTCTAGAGTAATTGTCTCCGTATCCATTATAAGATAAGTAGCCCCCATTTGTACTCCACACTGAGGCATTTAATGGAAAGTCATCACCATTTACATCACAGTTTCCATCTAAGTCATAGTAAGTGGTACCTGATACATATGAATAACAAGGCGCAGAAATAGGTACGTAAAATGAATCTCCACTAACACAGCCTTCGGCATCTGTCACTGATACGTAGTAGTAGCCGAATTGACTAGACTCTATGTCCTCATCTTCTTCTCCAGTATTCCAAGAATAGGTGTAAGGCTCCACTCCACCGCTCACAGAAATATTTATATCTCCAGGAATGTTTTCTTCACAGTTAGGTGGCGTTGCAACGCCTGAAACACTAATATTCGAATTAAGACCAACGTGCTTAGTAAACTGGTTAGTACAGTTCTCTGCATCCGTAACGGTTAAGGTATAATTGCCATAGCCTAAACCACTTATGTCCTCTGTAGTGGCTCCGTTACTCCACTCAAAATCATAAGGTGTAGTTCCACCATATACAGTCATGTCTATGCTTCCGTTATTTTCAGGACAAGTCGCTGGGATAGCCCATCCGTTGGCTTGAAGAACATTTGGTTCAAATAAATACATGTAGTATTCCATTTCACAACCGTTAGCATCTGTAGTATTATAGTAGATGCTGGTTCCTGAGGTGATACCGTCTAAGGTCTCCGCATATTCCTCAACCCACTCACCATCATGATAATATGACCAGTAATTGACATAAGGCCCTTGAGATTCCACTATTAAATCTGCCGATACGCTATAAACTCCACATGAAGTTTCTTCGTAATTTAACTCATAAAGTAGATCGGTTATACCCTCTACTATTACTGCATTAGAATCGGCCTCCTGAGTGGAGTAGCTAGATCTGCATCCATTAGCATCTATTACGTATAAATCATGTACTCCTATAGGCAGCGGATTAGTGGTATAAGTGCCCGAAGAAGTGGAGCCATCAAATACATCATTGACATAAACATCATAATCTGGTGTTCCTATGTAGATTTCTATGTCTACTGCTGAAGTTCCTCCAGGACATGGCGCTGTGGCTTGAGGCCAATTAGATGGATACCAGTATACTTCAGCTTCTATCCAGGCAGAGCTAATGTGTGTTTCACCTTCTGCATCCAGGACGGTTATCAAGTAAAGTCCATCTCTTAGATTAGTAGGGTTAGTTCCAGTATAAACATCTCCTGTAGACTCATTTTCCCAAGATATGGTGGCCGGTTCAGGAATGTCTATAAGTACTACTTCTGCAGAACCATCGTCAAAGCACATGTCTTCAAGTAAATTGACCTGAATAGATTGAGAGGAAATAAAAGAGGAATTGAATAAACAAATCGAAGCAAGCAAAAAGGGTAAGAGTAATTGTTTTTTATTCATTTAGATATAGTTGTTTTTAGTCTACACGTAAAAAAGATGTGCTGTAGGGTGCACTTTAGACAAAAAAAATTCTATTCACGTTGTCCAAGAACACTTAATTAAAACAAATACTCCCTTAAACGACTAATAAACAATTTTTTAAAAATGAAAAGCATCTCTATTCACATGTAGTTCCAAATTGGGAAAGGAAACCACTTAAATCTGTAATAGTTATCATTCCATCTCCATTAAAATCACCCATACAAGCTACCTCTGAAATAGAATTTTCAGCTCCTGTGGTATTAAAGTATAAATTAGTATCATCAACAAACCCTTGAACCACAATATCTAATAATCCATCTCCATTAAAATCGTTTACGATGTTATTAGCTATATACTCACCTCCTATTAACTCTACAGGGGCCAAGCCGGAACCATTATTTTCATAAATAAAGCCATATATATTAGGTAGTCCTCCATTCTGAGAACCTATTAGTATCAGATCATTATCTCCATCATTATCTAAATCTGCTATGGTATTAGTTCCTGCGAATAGGTTCGTTACACTGTAGCCAAATGACTGGATAAAACTTCCATCTCCATTATTTCTATAGATAATACTTCTAACCGAATTAGATTCATCCAGACCCGTCACGAGAATTTCCACATTTCCATCTCCATCAAGATCACCTGCGTCTAGATCATTAGCTTTAAATTGAATAAAAGGTGAATCAGTAGAAAAAGTGAAATTAGCCGTCCCATCATTTAAATACACCCCCATAAACCCTAAATTTCCAGGTTGTTCACCAGAAACCACAATATCTAAGTCACCATCATTATCTAAATCTGCTAATTCAGAAACACTAAATTCTAAAGCAGGACTGGGAAGTGCACCAGGTACTAAAGTAAAAGAAGCATTACCATTATTTAAATAAATATCGGTAGCTGAGATTATGACATCCTCGTCACCATCATTATCTAAATCTCCTGCGACCACTCGCCCGTCTACAGTATCCGAAATCCCCTCATTTTGGTTTTGAGTGAAGCTTCCTGAGCCATCATTAAGGTAAATAAAAGAAAAATCTCCTATAAAAGTAAAATCTGGAAGCACACCATTCTTTCCAGAATAGAATAAATCTAAATCAGAATCACCATCAAAATCTCTGAAAATCAAATTTCCTTGACCCGTTTTAGGAAAAGGAGTGCCCAAACTCTCTTCAAAATCTCCCATACCATCGTTAAAATACAGTTTAGTATTATTAGGAATTCCCAGAATCATCAGATCTTGATCGCCATCACCATCTAAATCTCCACTGGCAAAATCACCACCATAAACATCTATTAAATTCGGCTGGGGATCTGGTTTAGAGAATCTAATACTTTGAGAGAAACATGAGCTACAAGCTAAGCAAGAAAGGATAAGAAAAATTCGATTTATCATGAGATCATTTTTTAGATTGTACAAAGTTCAACATTACCATTCCGCCTAGCTTCACGCCCAGAGGTGAAATCAGATAAATTAAGTCTTACACGTGAATTAAAAAATGCTAAGTAGATAATTTCATAGCGGTCATAAGCAGAGAAATTTTCTTATACTTGGATTCTTTGATCTCAAAATACTGATACATTCTTCTTAGGGATGAGCCTATGCCATCCACACTCAGAAATGCTTTTTCGGCTATGCCTTTATTCGAAATTACTGGATCGTCTAGTAGAATGGTTAAAACCGTCCAGTCGGTTTCGTTCAGTTTTCTTTCTATGTGCTCTTCTAGTTTCTCTCTTACTAACTCAAAACTAGGCGCAGCTAATTTTACTGGTTCTGCTTTGGCAGACTTATAGGCTTCTATTTCTTCTAAGAGCCTATTTTTTTCCTGTGTTTGCGTTGCAACGCGTTTTCTGAAATACCAATACACAGCTCCCAAAATGAGCAATCCTGCAAAAGAGATGAGATAAATCCTATTCAGCTGTTTGAGCTCAAGATCTGATTGGATGCGTTCACTCTCTATCTGATTTTTTAAGAGTTTAGAATCATAATCGCTCTGGATAGCTCTACTTACAATGGAAATTTTATCATTTTGAATCAGCAGGCTGTCGTTATAATCATTTCTTAATTCCAAGGCATCTAAAGCTTCTCGAGGTTCTTCTCTTTCTTTATGGTATTGATAAATAAAATCAAAGATGTCTACTTTTTGTCTGAGTACAAACTGTTCTGCATACCCTGTTCCTACATTAGAAATGATGGACTGCGCCTGTTCTAAATCAGAGTCCTTTAGCAGCTGAGCCTGAAGAATTTTATTATCTATGATATTTACAGTGTAATCTATGTCAAGGTTGAACTCTAAAGAACGCTGGTTGTTTTCTAAAGCAGATTGAATATTTCCATTCTTCTGATCATGCTTAGATAGAAGAAAATAGCAGTCTGCTAGGGATCTTTTATTCCCCTGGCTTTCTAAGATCTCAAGCGCTCTAGATACATATTCCCTACTTTTTTTTACCTTGTTCTGATCCCAGAATAAGTAGGACATATTTAGCCAAATATTACCTGCTTGCTGGTCGACTCCAATTTGTTCATATAATCTAAGCGCCTGTTCTAAATAGTCCAGGGCTAGCTCATCCAAAGCTATGCTCTCGTAAATCAGCCCTAAATTATTTAGCACATCTGCTTGAGACCTTTCCTTACCAGGTTTTTCGAAATAAGGTAGCGATTCTGTAAAGTAAGAAATGGCCTCTTTATAATCTGCATTATGGTAGTAAGCACTTCCCAGATTCATGAGCTTTGCCCCATATAAATCATTATCATTTAAACCTTTAGACTTGATCACCGCTAACTTCAAATAGTCAATGGACTTATCGTGATTTCCAGCAAGTGAATTTGTAATTCCCAGCATATCATACGCCTCTACTCTTTGTCTAGAATCCTGCTTCTCTTCTGCTAATTCAAAGTAAACCTGAGCTACTTTAAGAGATGAATCTGGACGGGAGTTTAAATTATTCCAGCAGAAATCATCTAAAGCCTTGAATCTAACTGAGTCTTCCTGAGTTTCATCCTCCCAAACTATTCGTAATGAATCATTTTCAGATTGGGAGAAACCGTAAACCACACTTAAACTTACGGCAGCGCAGAAAAAAAATGTTTTAATCATAATTACAAATATATGCTTCAAAGCAGGCCTGAATAGCATCTATGTTTAAATGATATGAGTAATGATTTTCTGTTATCGGAGTGGTCTTCTTTTAATTATTTATACTAACCTATTGTTTTTCTAATTTGAATACTGATACTTCACCTTCGGTGTCTTCTAATCTTTTAGCTCAGTAGAATTAGTTCCTATAAAGATTTTCAGTTAGTAGCTACCTCAATCGAAATAGGGATATTTTAACTGCATGGTATTGCTCTACTTAATATTATATTCTCTTTTAATTTTTTCTCTTGTCTCTTCATCTGCTAAATCAAACCCAAAACCTTTTTGGCTTCCAAAAATTTGATAACCATAGGCTAGTCCGTAGTATCTGTCTAAGAGCATTTTTAGTGGGACTTCCCCAAGTTCATTATTCTTTACTGCGTTTAGCACTACTGGCAAATACTTCTTCATCATGTCCTGATCAGAATGCTGGATAACAGACCACATAACATAGCTATATGTATCACCCACCATAGACTTCCCTATATATTTACCATTAGCTAAATAGAGGGAATCTATAAGATTCTGATTTTTTTGATCTAAAATCTTTTGCTTTTCCCAATCTATAACTTGATTATCTCTGTATAATGCATCTGCCAGACCAATTTCTGATACTAGACGAATTAAATCATAATCATACGAGCCAATCTTAGCGTACTTCTCTAGGTCTATTCCAGCTTTGTTTTGAGTCTCTGTCTCTGAACATTTTTTAATTTCTGATTCTATTTCTTCTCTTATAACCTCGTATTTACTAGAATCAAACATGCCATGATGAAGGAAGTACTCACAGCTGTTTTCTGCATTTTTAAATTTGTTATACGCCACGCTTATATTTTCTGAAGACTCCTGAAGTGTTAAAAAACAAGACAAAACATTATAATAGTCAGCTACACAAAACTTGAGTGGATCATTATCGGTGGCACTCTTGATTTCATTTAGAATCATAAGCGCGTAATTAAAGTCTTTTTCTGATAATTTAGTTCTGACAGGCTGATAAGCCAATACTTGATTTTCAAAGTTATCAGCGGATAAACTGAGAGAGGAATCCTGCCCTAAAGAGAGAATAGACAGGCAGAGTGACAGGAAGATTAAAGTGATGATTTTCATTATAATAATATAAAAGTTAGAATTTAAAATTCTAAGTTTATTAAATGAATTATCTACCAGACTGATCTTAAAGTTAAAGAACTGAAAATTTAACTTGCTTTGACTATTCTTAACTTATATTCACTCAATTAAGTGTATTCTGCTTTTCGCAAAACCTTTTATAAATCTAAGTTCTAACTGAGCTGAAATCCTCATGGCCATCATGGCTGTTGAAGTCTTCAAGCATTTGAACCTTTATCTCAAAATATTGATATATCCTTCCTAAGCATAACACCAGACTTTAGTTAAAAACGTGTTACCGAAGGTTTGTTATTGAACCTATTGTTTTTCCAATTTGAATAGAAAAACTTCACTTTCTGTGCCCACAATAATCTCATTCCACTGCATTTCCTCAGCCTTCTTCTCTGAGTTTCTAGTGCCATCTTCAAAAAGCACATCATACATCCCTAGACCTTCTATATCTAGCGCAAACCTGTTTACTCTGGTAAATCCGCTGTTTACTTTTTCTACGTCCAAACTCCAAAGCGTTGAGCTATGATACGTGCTGTCTAAGCTTATGAAGTTATATTGTACCTCATCTTCTCCAAATTGAAAACTACCTAAATCTCCTTTTTCTACAGTGGTTTCAAAGGCATTAAAACTTGTCGATGTAAACTCTCCTAAGCTTCTAGTTATCTCCACCACTTTCCAGTCTCCTTCTATGGATTTAAGCGCTTGAGACTCGTCTTTATTACAGCCAGAAATCAGCAGATTCAAACAAACAACTATCAGAATATGCTTCAATTGGATAAATCTCATGAATACCTCCTCTTTTTATTCGCTGATTTTTTGATATTCTAATTTTTAAGGATTGATATAGACACTCTTATTTCACTAGAACCAATCTCATTGCAACGCAGAATACAGGACTAATTTATCATTTAATTACAGTCAGTACCAAAAGCCGCTAAAAACTCTGATATATCTCCTATGTTGGTAGAGCCATCATTATTCAAATCTCCCGCACAATTAGAACCAACACAACCATAATCTACTAGAAAAAAGCTCAAATCAGAAATACCAATATCTCCTGAGTTATCTAAATCTGCCGGACAAAAGCTGGTTTCAGCGCCTTCCTGATATACGCGCACATAATCTACTTCCATGGCATCCTGCACGAAAGAAGCGGCTATGCTAGGCTGAATGGCTATGTTCATAATAATGTACTGCGGAGAATCGAACGGCCATGTTTCTGCATTCTTCACCTCTGGATTATAGATATAGTGAACGTTACCATCTACACTGAAGGTGATGCTCTCCTGATTCCACTCCATGGTATATACATGAAATTCTGTAGAAGCAGTATTTACGACTTGCCCGCCATGATTTATAGTGGCTCCAAAACTGGAAGGTGTATGCATGGCACTCTGCACATAATTCTGGTTATTTCCCCAGTGTTCCATAATATCTATTTCTCCGCAGGCTGGCCATGAAGTAGTGCCGAACCCCTGTGTCTGCCAGTAAGCACCAGACTCTGAAATATTCTGTCCTAGCATCCAAATGGCTGGCCATGTGCCTACTCCCACAGGCAGTTTGGCCCGCACCTCTACCCTACCATAGGTGAAAGCGAACTTAGAGTTAAGTCTGGCGGAAGTATACTCTTTGGTAACGCCCTGATTTGTGTAAGTTTCATCTCTGGCTGTTAGGTATAAATTGCCTCCATTCACATAAGAGTTCTCTGGTCTGTCTGTGTAATGTTGGATTTCTCCATTAAACCAGCTTCCTCCTGCAGGTAGCTGAGTCTGCTGAAACCAGTTATCTGTATTGATGACTCCTGTTCCTTCGAACTCATCTGACCAAACTAGATTATCAAACACCGGATCCTCGTCTGTTGTTTCATAGTATGAAATATCATCAATGTACGCCAGCACATGGTCGTAGTTATTCTCTCCATTTACCTGAATCACTACTCTATTAAAATCTGAACGCTCAGAAGGATCTGGAGAATTAGGTTCTAGATTAATGAATACATCCTCATCGAAATTAAACGTTAGCTCTTGCCACTGATTCAGTAAAATAGGCTTGATGATTTCACTCTGGGTTACCCAAGGCTGATTAAGCGTTCCATCCTGTAATTTCAGAGAAATCTGCTGTGGTGCATTACCCGTAATCCCAGCAGATGGCACATAGATTCTTAAACTAAAGGTATTCTTCAGTGTCAGATCAAAATTAACCGAAGACTGGAACCTCACATTGGCATATTGGCCACCGGTGTCGTGGTAACGCAGGACAGTAGGTGAGGTATTTATCACTTGCTGGGCAGGATTTGAAAAGCTGGTGTTTATTCCGCAGTTATCTCCATACCATGTGGTAATAGTTCCATTTCCTTCGAAGTCATCTTGCACAGTTTGCGCGTTGCAATTAGAGGCTGCACCCACAAAAAACAGTAATATCGATAGATTAAAAAAACAGCTAAATTTCATAGTGTTAAAGATACACTTTCTTTGTTTAATAGAGTGTGGCAAATAATTGGGTAGTTGAAAGCACAAATACTATCTCTATAATTTTATAGAATCCAAATCTAGCAGTCACCTAATTTGCAATGATCTCTTGGCATTGTAAGCTAGGAGATATTCTTTGTTGTCAACAAATTTCAAAATTAAACCATCAATTTCATCATCATTAAAACTAGCTAAATCGTAAAACACTGAAATTAATGCGTATTTATCAGTGACCTTTCGAAATTCATTTAAGACTACTTTTTTCATTTCCTCATCTCTACCAACAATTTGATTTATAAATCTTGCCCAAATAATTCTTTCGGAGGGGCTTTGTGATCTATCTAGTCTCATTCTTAATAACGGTAGAGACTTCTTAGAGTTTAGCAATGCTAAAGTTTCACCTATCAATAAATCATTAGCATCGTGTAGATAGGAGAGTAATAGATTTTCCACCTCTATTTTTTCATAAGTCGTTAATTTTTCAACTAAATGTTTGTTACTGAATCCATTTCTACACTCATAAGTTTGAGGTGGTATGAGTTGTTTTACTATTTTCTCAGTCTCTGTCAATTTTCTAGATTTGAATTCAAGGTGCCCTCTATAGCCCAAAGATAAATTAAGACTGTTACAGGCTGAAAGACCAGAATCATTAGTAGTGTCCAAGTCCATTTTACAGAGTCCGAAGCATTCTTACGCCAAACGCTTATCACTGCTATAATGATGGCAATAAGCAGAAGAACATATGCCCTCGTCAAAATGGAAAACATTAAATCATGGTATTCGCTATCAAAACCCACATAGAAAAAATTATAAAGGACTAGAAACAAAACTAATACGCTAGGGATACTCAATACTATTTTTATGTAGGTCTTCATCTCGATTTAATAGGCCATACAAAGAACGTAATTTCATATCAAACAAAATCTCCTTTAAAATTCTAGAAAACTAGCCTATGCCTTAAGATCAAGATAGCATTAAGTACACTCCTCTATTACATTTTAATAAAAAACATATTTAAAAGGCCCCCATTAAACCTAGACACATGCGCAACACCTAGACCTAACTAGAGCTCACCTTTTTTCTCCTCATAGATTGAACGGACGCCATTAATAGTAGGATCATTAGATTTAGTGTAATTCTTAAATGACTTGCCATCATAACACCACACTCCTGCATAACTATCTTTGAACTAAATATTACACTATTTATCTTCTGCTATAGCGAAGAACACATGATTCAGTGTTCGAGGTAGAGATAGGCTACCTCCTCTCTCCTATCAGCATCTATCAGACCACATTTTTCTGTAAAGTTCATGCTGCTAATGCCATCGTAAAGCAGTAATCGTATATTGTTGTTCTCGACCACTGTAAGGGGATCTACTTCTTTTTTTTCTTCTTACCGCTTTTCTTTTCAGAAGGAAACAGCTCTTCGACTGTCTCTAGCTTAATTTTTTCAAACTCAAGTTGAGAGTTTAAGAGCGCATTGGATCTATAAAGTTGCTGCTCTAAAACCTTCTTACCGAGTGCTGTACTGTAGAACTCCACCAGCTGCTCAAATTCATTGACAGTAAATGTGTTAAAGTCATATTCTAACAATTCATTTATCAAGTTACTCCCTTCCACTTCCATGTAATTCTGAATGGTTTTATCGGCTAACTCTTGTAAATTAGTATTGAATTCATCTGCATCCACCGATTCTGGCACAGTGTATTCAATTCCTGAAGCTAGAAAAGGAATCATGTTCTCAATATTCATCAGTTCCATCATTAATCCCTTTTTCACCTCCAATGAATCCGTGAGTTGAGAAGAGGTCTGGTTATGCAACGGTGCTTCTAATTTGGAATCTTGAGCAAGAACAATGGTAACAACTGAAGACCATATTAACAGTAAAAGCATTCTCTTCATAGCATGAATTATTTTGGTTTAGATCAAATGTAGAGTTAATGAGTTTAAAAATAGCTATTTACATCAGAATAGTACCAAATGAACTAGAAAAACGGCTGAATGATTAAAAGGCCTATTCTGCGACAGATTACTTCATACATTATCCTCATCTATCAATAAAAAATTAGCCACCCACTGAAAACCAACAAATCCAAAAATAAATACGGTAGACATTAAATTAAAGAGCTCACCAGAAGAGAAGGTGATGGTTATGGCTAGAATTCCTACTACTGTCATGACGAGTGTATAGATTAAAAGGGCATTTTTATATTTAGTAGGTGAGAACATTACACTGAAAGGAACCATCATAGCAAAACCAAAACCTGTTAACGCTAAGAATCTTTCATCTGATTTAAACGCATAAATCAAAAGCCCTATTAAAAAAACACCCAAACTAAATGCTACAAAATTAGAACTGATTTTTTCCTTTCTATCAAGCAGCAGTTGACCATACTTATTGAAACGCAAGAACAAATTGCTAATAGGCGTAATAATCCAAGTAGAAAATGCTACCAAGATTAAAATCACAACTATGGGAATTAAAAAAGGCTGAAGTGCTTCATTCTGCTCAGCCATATTTATTAGAAACTTAGTTCCAAAATATAGGCCTAGAAGAACTCCCCATTGATATTTAGCAGTGAGGTTACCCATCCAAAACGAGTATTTGAGGAAAGCCTTATAAATAGGATTATTGGCTTTCAATGCCTCTAACATTCCTCCTTGAGCATACTTAAAATTCGGATCGTTTTTTAAGGCTTGTTCAAAATGTTCTAGTGCCTTCTTTTGATTTCCTTTTTCTAATAAAGACCACCCATAATTAGCATGTGTGTATGCGTTATTAGGATCTTCTCTGAGAGCTCCTTCTATGGTTTCAAAAGACTCTTCGCTTTTATTTAGTTTAAGAAGGGCAGTACTTCTGGTGTTAAGACCTAACAGGTTCTCAGCATCTACTTCTAAGGCCTTATTCGCATATTCTAAAGCTTTTTGATACTGCTTACGGGCTAATTTTATATGGGCAAGCCATGCATAATAATCTGCATCTCTGGGGTCTAATGCTATGGACTGTAATACACTTACTTCTCCTGCATCATAATTATCCTGTCTGAGTTCTATTCGAGATTTTACATAAAATAAATATGCGTCATCTGGTGATGATGCCAAAGCACTAGTTATAATGGCATAGGCCTGGTCTAATCTATCTAGCTGTAAGTTAACCTCTGCTAATAAGTATAAATAGTAGCTATTGTTAGAATCTCCTGAAAGAAGGTCTTTTAATATATTCTCTGCTTCAACATATCTTTTCTGCTCTATCAGAATCTCAATTCTGGCTGTTCTATGATCTTCCGACATGCTATTTTTTATTCTTAATGTAATCTAAGATGTCATCATACAGTCCAGAATCATTAGCGAACATGGCAAAATTCTTAGCTGTCAGGAACCACTCTTGTGTACTTGCTTTATGTTTTTTAGCTGCATTTAAAAGGTCTTTAGTGCTTATTGGCTTCGGAATTCCATCGGTGAAAGAAGATTCTAGAATAGACTCTATAGCTATATCTATTACAGCATCAATATCTGCGCCTGAAAAATTCCTTATTTTCTTAGCTATTGCTAAATAATCTATGTTTTCCTGAGGCTTATTTTTTAGCTTTAATTTCAAAATAGCTTCTCGTGAACCGATATCCGGTGGCGGCACAAAGACTATCCTATCAAACCTTCCTGGCCTTCTAAAGGCTGGGTCTAAATTCCAAGGAGTGTTAGTAGCTCCTAAAACTAAAACACCTTCATTATTATTATCTATACCATCTAATTCTTGAAGAAACTGGTTGATTAAATGCCTCCCGCTAGATTGTTTCATATCACTTCTGCTAGCTCCTAAAGCATCTATTTCATCTATAAAAAGTACACAAGGTGTGTTAGCTCTAGCCAGTTCAAAAATCTCATGGAGGTTTTTCTCACTGCTACCTATCCACATGTCTAAAATATCATTTAAACCTACATTGATAAATTTGGCGTTACACTGGCCTGCAGTAGCTTTTGCTATAAAAGTTTTTCCGCAGCCTGGAGGACCATAAAGAAGTATCCCTCCTCCTACTTTCTTTCCATATGCTTTATACAAATCTGGATGCAAAAGAGGTTTCAGGATTTTTAATTCTATCTCCTTCTTCACAGAGTCCATACCTCCTACATCCTGAAAATTTAGTGAAGGCTTTTCTAAAAATCTAGAATCTAGCTCTTCTTCGCTATTTTCCTCTTTTTGTGTTCCTTTTTGTCTCAATTGACTGTCTAACTCTTCATCAAAATAATCTGGACTAATTTGTAAGGCACGTTTGTAAGTGTCTATAGCTTTGGAAATAGAATTTTCTCTAAGTAATCCTTTAGCATATAGCGTAAACACCTCTAACTCTTCAAACCCTTGATCTATAACCTCTTCCAAGATAACATTACAAGCTGAATAATTTTCCTTTCTGAAAAAAGTGTTGGCCAATCCTATTTTAACCTGAACATCTTCAGATGTTCTTATCAAAATATTAAATTCTATTTCAGCCTCGTCTAATCTGTCTAAAGAGAGTAGCGTTTTTGCCAAAAGTAAGCGAAGAGGCTCATTATCAAACGAAAGATTAAGCGCATCTCTCAAACTTTCTACAGTGTTATCATTCATGTGTTTTAGATGTTTTTTCTTTGTTAGCTTAATGTTTAATCTGCAAGAAGCAACACCACAGATATTCAGCCACACGAATCTACTAAATATCAGTATGAATCAAAAAACATACTCTATTAGAATTGCTTTATACTTTTAACTGCACCTCTTAGTTTATTTGAATTTCAATTCATGGAAGGGAAAAATAGTTAACAGGTAAGGAAACATCATCTGGTATTTTTCCTCAGAACCATCTCATATTTGCATTGAATTTAAAATGAAGCGATATGAAAGCTATAGAAAGTGTAAGTGAGTTTAATAACTTGGTAAAAGAAGGAAAACCTGTGTTTTTAGATTTTTATGCAGATTGGTGCGGACCGTGTCAGACATTACTTCCTACAGTAGAGAAGCTAGCAGAAGAGTTTAAAGGTTCAGTAGAAGTTAGAAAAGTAAATGTAGATACTCAAAGAGAGATAGCGACCAAATTTGGCATTAGAAGCATTCCAGCGCTTTTCTTTATGAAAGGAAATAAAGTATTGGATAAAGCTAATGGCGCACTGCCTGAAAGTGAGTTAAGAAATAAATTGAATTCTTTGGTTAACGCCAATTAATTTCTGGTTTAGATTAGTTTAATTCTAAAAGCGCCCAAACTACATTTGGGCGCTTTTTTGTCATCTTTATTTCGAATTTTCGTCTTTTTATAATTTCAAATTATAGGTACTACAGCCATTCTGTTATAGATAAACAGTTTTAAAACCTTTACTTGCTCTTATGAATATTACTCTCCGATCGAAGGTGAAAGCCGAACTTTACGAGGTTCATTCAGGCTTCAATTCTGACTTATTTACTTATCTCCTCCCTCTTGGTGCTAAGCTTTTAGAATTTGGTGGATCTGAAACAGGAGATATGGTACATTTAAAACTGCCTCTAGCTGGCGAGTGGAAAAGTGAAATAATAAAGCATGGAAAAACCGAAGACTCGTTTTACTTTATAGATGTGGGTAGAACTCTTCCTTTTCCACTTCAAAAGTGGAGGCACGAGCATACATTGCAACGCAACGGAAACTCTACAATAATTATAGATGACATGACTTTTTCTAGTGGATTTAAGTTACTAGACATCCTCATTTATCCGGGATTATTTCTAGCATTCTGGCCTAGGACTTGGCAGTATGATAACTATTTTGCTAAATGATTTGGGCTAGAGTACTACTAATAGTTAAAGCCAAAAATAAGCAGTTTAGTATTTGATCATTTTTTTCGCCTGTTCTCATAAGGTGACTTTTAAGCCCTGGTTCTCTATACGACTTTGACCTCATCATAAGAAGACTCATAAAAATCATTTCTAGTTAAATTTTTTTAAGCAAATAATCAGCATTTAGGTTCTGTTTCTAAATAATAAGCGGTTTGGACAAATGTCCAAACCGCTACTCGCCTAGATTTAGGTCAATTTATACCTTACTGCTTTCTTTCATAGTAAGTGATTATGCTAGCTTTGGCCAAAGTATTATTCCAGAGGTGATAGCCAACTACCGCTGCATTGGCATTTTCATCCAATCCTAAATTCTCTGTCTTTAAGGCATAGACAGTAATAATATATTGATGTACTCCATGACCTTCAGGAGGGCAAGGCCCTCCATAGCCTTTTGTCCCATAATCTGTTATACTTTGAACTACTCCTTCCGGCATTTTATTTAGTTGTACATTCCCTGCACCCGAAGAAAGCTCGGTAGTTTCAACAGGAATATCAAATACCAGCCAGTGCCACCAACCACTCCCTGTTGGCGCATCTGGATCGTACATAGTAATAGCGAAACTTTTTGTGCCTTCTGGTGCGTTTTCCCAAGATAACTGTGGAGACAAGTTCTCACCTGTACAACCAAATCCGTTAAATTCTTCTTGAATAGTCGCTTCACCACCAAGATCACTGCTATTTAAAGTGAATGTTTTTTGGGCATTACTTCCAAGCGAAAAAAGGAAGAATGAGAATAAGATTAATTTAAATTTTATCATAATTATTATTATTATTTTGAATGACAAAATTATCTAGGCTTTCTAGAAATTTACTTGCCTATTTAGTTCAAAAAGTATTTATAAAGGTTCAATCTAGTTGGTACTGCTTAGGGGTGACTCCAAACTTTAACTTAAAGGTTTGTATGAAGTTAGAAAGATTTTCGTAACCTATTTCTTCGTAAATATCAGAAGGTCGCTTGGATTTATCCTTAAGTAAGAATGCTGCGTGATTAAGTCTTTTATCTTGAAACCACTTACTAGGGGTGCTTTTAAAGTGCTTTTCAAATGCTCTTTTAAAAGTAGAAATACTCATATTAGATAAAAATGCGAGTTCCCTCACAGTCAACTTATTGAGTTTATTGTTTTCTATGGTTTGAATAAACTTGTGATTTGGGTTAGTGCTGATACTAACTAGTGAATAGAGAAAGTCTAAGCCCTGAGTATTCCATAAGTACAACATCACTTCTTCAAACTTTAGTTTCAACATATCCTGCTGTGCTGGTTTTGACAACTTTGAGATAAATTATAAGCTTTGAACTAATCCTATTAAGTATGAGTCGTAATCAAAAGAGTAAGTTGAAAAATGGGCTTTTGAGCTAGAGGATCCTATACCGAACTTGGTTAGAAATCTTAGTACATCATCATTCGAAAAGAAAAACAGGACACTTTTATAGTAAGAAGAATCCTTAGATAGTTTCTCAGTCATAAGACAGTTTCCTGATTTCATTAAAAGAAATTGTGAATTGTCTATTGCATAAGAGGAGTTGTCAAAAAACACCTCTTTTAAGCCTTCCTGAAGAAAACTAAATGCATTTTTATTTAGGACTATTTGTTGCTTAGAGATTTCACTGGAGCTTTCGTAGTCATAAACCAACAGAGAACCGGATTGATGTATTTCCAATTCATTTGGTAATAGTATCTTTTTCATAATCTAAGCCCTATTTGAAATTACTAGAATAATCTACTTAAAGCTCCTCCAACATCTCTAAATAAACATCTTCCACATGCTGTCTGGCCCACTTAGTTTTTCTCAGAAAACCCAAACTTGACTTCATGGTAGGATTGTATTGAAAACATCTGATCTTAACTCTATGAGCCAGATACTCCCAGCCGTAATGGTCTACTAAGCGCTCTAGAATCTCTTTTAATTTAACTCCGTGCAGCGGGTTAGCCAGTTCCTCCTCAGTGGCTTGTCTTCTTTTTTTTCTGTTTGGGTTTTGTGCGTTTAATTCATCGTTAGACTTGGGTTTAAGGTCTTCCTTAGAAACGTCTTTTGATTCGCTCAGGCCTTCTTCATCTAATGGTGAGATTTTCTTTATTCTGTCTTTTAGGCTCATGGATTGAGTGGTGTTTTGCTAACTCAAAGATAAGCACAGAATATGCTTTTAAGGAGATAAACAAGAGGCTTACATCAGAATTGGTTTCTTTAGCGTTGCAATGGGTTGTTACTTATTAGTTGTTACTTCTAGCTACTAGATAAAATAATATCCAAGACGCCCAACCTACTAACTCCATTCCCATTAATTGATCTTTAGCCCTTTTCTTGTAACATGCCAGATATGTTGGATCACTAAACAAACTCTCGTTCTCGGAAAGACCTAGAGTGTGCATGCCTCTTTTAGGTGTAGGGTTCGAAAGTGCCGTTCCTACTATGGCCACTGGGCCAAACAGGAACCCTAACAACACATGACCACCTTTTCTACCATGAAGGTTTTCTGCATCCAGTCTTCCCTTTAAACATTTCTCGTTTTCCTTGGCAGCTCTGCTAAGGTAATTGAGATATACCTTATCGGTAATATCCTCAAATTGTATGGAATAAATCTCTGTTGATGGGATTTCAAAACGGTTCTTATTCATCTTAAAAACCACAGTACAGTCTTTTATCTTGGTTACCTTACCTTCATACTCTAAACCTTCCTTTAAAGTAAGAATGTCTCCAGCCAATACAGATAGTGCTAGAATACACAACAGAATTGTACTAATTACTTTTTCCATAGTTATGGATAATAAGCTAAATACGCAGCCATAAAATTACAAATTAGACGCACATCTATTTATCTAATTTTTATTGGCCAATTCGAAATCACTTACCGAAAGTCCACTTCAAACCTTTTTAATCTCAAAATGTTTTAATCTAGGATGTAGACTGGCACATCTCCTACTTTTTTTCAATTCGTAAGATCTACTACATTTTATTCTAGCCTATTCCAGTGCAGCGGGTAGATGGAAGCAAATAGCATATTGGCCACCTTTCCATTTTTTTCAACTGCAACTTTCATCAGTTTTTAACTCTTCTATTAAGTCTAATAGTTTTGATTCTGAAAAACCACTCTTAGGTTTCGGCCAATCTAATTTCTCGTAAAATCGAATTGTTTCAGAAATACTTACCTCGAATTCAGTTGGTTTCATTCCGAGTTTGTGCATCACTCTTTCGTTACTAAAGGTAAAACTATCTGTCTTTAGCCAAAGCGGAATGTCTGTCCACTGATTCACTTGATTTTTCTCGAGAAAACTTAATGATGCATGAGCTGATGAAAATTCGGTCCTTAGTGTCTGACCTGCTATATTAACTACTTGCTCGATGCTGGTTTTAGGGTTGGTAATAACATTAAAAACCTCTGAGCTTACGCTTTGAGATAGAGAGCGTATAATGGCATCTACTAAATCATGAACATAAGTAGTGGAGAAAATTCGCTTGCCATTCTCGGGAAGTAAGATGGTGTCCATTTTCTTAACTTGAAAGAGCCAATAGTAAAACCTGTCTGTGGAATCATATTTACCAAAAACTAATGCAGGCCTCAGAATAATAAATGGCACCCCTGAATTTACAAGAATTCGCTCGCATTCTGCTTTCCTATTTCCATAACTGTCCGTACTTCTATCAGCTAATTGGGAGATGGAACAGGACAAAATTTTAGACTCTTCATCTTTCATTACAGATGAATTAGCCTCAATATCATAAACCGAGCAGGTAGAAATAAAAATGTACTTATCCACCTTATTAATGGACTTGAGTACTCTTTCCAAAGCCTGAGGGTAGTAACAAGATAGATCAATTACGTAATTCCAATCTGTTCTGCTAATTTTCGTTATGTCATCTGATTCTCTGTCTCCTTTTATTCTATTCACAGAAGGAAAAAGAGTGGAATGGGTAACCTGTCGGTTGAAAAGAGTAATTTCATATTCATCCAGTTCAAGAAATTTTTCTACTAGATTTCTACCTATAAAATTTGTTCCACCTAATATGAGCACCTTTTTCATTTGTGTTTTGTTTTATTCAAAATAGTGACTGCGGTCTATTCCAAGTCTTAGCCAGGCTTATAAAAGTGTGCATTTTGTACATTATTTGCGGATCAAAAGTAGATTTTTACTCTTATATTTTCATTCTCTTAATTCTCTGAGGAGAATAGAGACAGAAGATCTCGGGTTGAATAACAATACATACTCTAATTAAAAGAAAAGAATGCAAATTAGAACTCCTGATAATCCTAATACGAAGAAGCCAGAAACCAAATATGCCAAAAGTGGTGCAGTAAGTGTGGCCTATCAAGTTTTGGGAACTGGGGCTATAGATTTAGTTTATGTGCCAGGATGGATTTCAAACATTGACCTCATGTGGGCTTGTACTGAGCTAGTTGAATTTCTAAACCAATTAGCGAGTATTTCAAGAGTAATTCTGTTCGATAAGAGAGGAACAGGACTTTCTGATCGTGTGGCCAATTTCCCTACATTGGAAGAAAGAATGGATGATATCAGAGCCGTAATGGATGCGGTAGATTCTAATAAGGCAGTTCTATTCGGACATTCTGAAGGAGGATCCGTATCTGCACTCTTTGCTGCTACTTACCCTAATCGGGTAATTTCTCTCATGGCTTTCGGAATATTTGCCAAGAGGATCTATGCCACAGATTACCCATGGGCACCTACTAATGAGCAGCGCCAAGTGGTTTATGATATGATAGCAGAGAACTGGGGCAGCGGAGAAATGAATTTAGAATCTCTAGCACCTTCTAAAGCAGATGATTCTGTATTCATGGATTGGCTGGCTGCATACTTTCGTTCAGGAGCTAGTCCAAGTGCAGCCCTCAAACTCACTAAAATGAATACGCAGGTAGACATTATAAATATCCTAGAGGCCATAAAAGTCCCCACGCTCATCATGCAGAGAACGCATGATATAGATGTTAAAATTGAAGAAGGCCGTTTTATAGCCGATAGAATTGAAGGAGCTAAGTTCGTAGAGTTTGATGGCAGTGACCACCTATTTTGGACTGGAAACACAGAGGAAGTTCTGGATCAGATGAAAAATTTCATCTTAAATGTAAAACCGCCTAAAGTCTATGAGAAACAGCTTTTCACCATCATAGTAGGCAGATTCCACTCTTCGGTGGACGAACCAGAAGCTTATGCAGAGCTGATTAATAAATATGTGAATCAGTATGATGGAGTTATTTCCCAATACCAGAAAGACCGATTCACCGTTACATTTAATGGCCCGAGTAAAGCGGTATACTGCGCTATGGATTTACAGGCAGCCATTGAAAATGATAGCACTAAGCTAGATATGGCCATTCATATTCAAGAGTGCAGCACCAATGACTCAATAGGAGAAGAAATAGAAGACCTAGCCAATTCCATCTTTCATTTATCTAACCTTAATGGACTTCTAGTAACACAAACAGTTAAGAATTTACTCATAGGAGTGAATTTGAAGTTTACTTTTTTTAGAAGAGTATCTGAAGCTACCTCGATCGAATCTATTCTGCTCTATACAGTGAATAAAGAGCTTGCTTCAAATCTAAATAAATCATTGACACAAAGAAATCAGGTATCTCAAGATGATTCTCTGTTTGAACAAGTCATACAAACTATTGAGAATAACATAAGTAATGAATACTTCAATGTAGACATGCTTTGCAAAAAAATTGGTGTAAGTGAAAGACAGTTGCAACGCAAACTAAAGTCTTTAAATCAAAAATCTCCCAATCAACTGATTTCATCTATGCGCTTAAATCTAGCTAGAGACCTGATTTTAAACAGGTCAGGGACCATATCAGAGATAGCTTATCAGACCGGTTTCAGTAACCCTTCTTATTTCTCAAAGCGTTTTAAAACTGAGTTTGGCATTAGTCCCTCAGAATTAATGGACTAAAACCTGATCTGTTGAGCGTCTTAAGAATTGTCGGGAATGTTACATCATGTCGGTTCTACAAGGCTGAACTGTCGGATATCTTTACTCCATTGGCGGGCTTTTACTACAGTTATTTTCAATGACTATCGAACTTTGCAGTTCTAACTAATCAAATAAAATTATGAAAAAACTATTTTTTTTCCTGTTGATGGGAGCGGTAATCGTAAGCTGTAAAAAAGATGAAGATGACGATCCAGAACCAGACCCGACACCAACTCCATCAATTGATGCTGATGTCACTTTTGAAGTGTCTAACGCTGGAGCAGCTGCTTACGTTTTCGAATTTACAGATGTTCAAAATCCAGAATTAGAGTTGACCCGAGGAAAGACCTATGAGTTTGCAGTAAATAGTCCTGGACACCCATTTTTACTGAAAACTGTAAATGCCACAGGAACTGACAATACCTATGACGATGGTGTAACCAACAATGGTGCTGCCAGCGGATCTGTAGTATTTACTGTACCTGACGATGCTCCAGATGTATTATGGTATGTGTGCGAGTTTCACGCTTCTATGATAGGCAGAATTAGAATCGTAGATGAAGGAGCCACTAGAGCATTTACTGTAGGAAATAACGGTCCTTCGGCATATACGTTCAGTGGAAGTGGACTGACTGATGTAGAAAATCCAAATTTCACATTTAAAAGAGGAGAAACATATACGTTCGAAGTGTCTACTCCAGGTCATCCGTTCTTAATAAAGACAGTTCAGAGCACAGGCTCAGGTAATGCTTATAATGATGGTGTTACTGGTAATGGTTTAGCCGAAGGCACTATTACATTCGAAGTACCAGAAAATGCCCCGAACACACTATTCTATGTATGCGAGATACACGGTCCTATGACAGGAACGATCTCTGTAATGGACTAATATTAAGTTGTTTTCATCAGTTGAAAAGGCCTTGTCTAACGACAGGCCTTTTTTTTGTTCATTTTAGCTACTGTAGTCTGAGGGCTATGCTAATCTTTTGTCGAGGGATGCAACGGGAAGCATAATGAACCGCGGCCTTACCGCACCTCATTAGTGCTTAATTGTTACCTACTTTTTCATTCCGAAACTTTTTCCAAATTTCAATTCGTTATCAATCCAGTTGTATGGGAAATAGTATTGTGGTATTTGATCATCATTTCGATGAGTTATGTCTATTAAAATAGCATCCGACTTATCACCATCTTCATTTATAGAAACTTTGACATCAAAAGTGATTGCATAGGCTCTAATTTCTCCAGACTTTAGTTGATCGTCAAAAGTGCTTCTTAATTGATCTATCACTTTCTGACTTTGTGGATTATCTGTTTCTTCATCGTTATAACCAACTGGAGTTAGTTCACCTGTAGGACTAATAGTTGCACCGAATGGATAATATTCGCCACCATCATTCAACATGATTTCAGCAAAATCATGAGAGTAATTTATAATATTCTGAATATCATCCTTTATTTGATCCATTTACTTTAATGTATTTATACGGTTAGTTATTAGCCATTCATTTAATTCCTCATCAAACGATTTAAATGATATTGTAATGTCTAAATCATTTGAATTTGTCCAAGATTCATCAAACCTTTTGGTTATTAAGAATAATGATGGAGAAATCTTTTCAAGTTTTTTTAGCTTTCTATTATTGTAATCTATTTTAGATGCTCCCATATTATTCGTCAGAGCAAGTACATTTCCAATGAAATCGGTTATACCGTCAGCTTGTTTATTGATGAATTTCGCTTTAAGTGTGAGGTATGATAAAAATCCGAATTTTGCTGGAAGTGAAATGAATTCGTTTTCAGGAAACCCCATATTTATATAAAATGGAAACATTTTTTTATGACTACAGAAGTTGTGTATTATGGAAAAGAGTCCGTTTTTGGTCAATATTTTAAATGATATGAAGCCTTCCCCGAAAATAGGACAATTTAAAAATAGATTAAATTTAGATTGTCATGAAGAAAAGCAAGTTTACAGAGAGCCAAATAGTGAAGGCCTTAAAAGAGAACGAGAATGGACGTTCAGTAGATGAGATAAGCCGAGAGCTCGGCATAAATAAAGGAACGTTTTATAACTGGCGGAAGCGCTATGGCGGGATGGAAGTAAGCCATCTTAAGCGTCTTAAAGAGTTAGAAGCTGAGAATGCTCGACTAAAGAAGATGTATGCAGATCAGGCATTAGATATCTCAATGATGAAGGAGGTTTTGTCAAAAAAGTGGTAGAGCCTTCTGCAAAAAGAGCTGCTGTAAGTCATCTTAGGAAAAGTCATAATGTTCCTGTTTCAAGAGCTTGCAGAGTAGTTAGGCTTTCAAAATCACTTTGGTATTACAGCTCTAAAAAAGATGATCAAGAAGTAATTAAAGAACTCACCAAGTTAACAGAACAGTTGCCTACTAGAGGTTTTGACACCTACTATGGCAGGTTAAGGCAGCAGGGCTTTAAATGGAATAGAAAACGTGTATTAAGAGTGTACAGAGATATGAAACTAAGCTTAAGAAGAAAGCATAAGAAAAGACTTCCTCAGCGAATAAAAGAGCCACTGCAAGTTCCTACCGAACTTAACCACACATGGAGTATGGATTTTATGAGTGATGCTCTTAGTGATGGGAGAAGAATCAGGGTATTCAACATTATTGATGATTGTAATAGAGAAGCTTTAGCTATAAGAAGCTCCATCTCTTTCCCAGCACAGCGCGTAGTAAGAGTGCTTGAAGAGCTAGAAGAGCATATAGGCTTACCAAAGAAAATCAGAGTAGATAACGGTCCAGAGTTTATCTCAAATCACTTTTCTGACTGGTGTAAATCAAAAGCAATATCTATTCATTATATCCAGCCAGGTAAACCTATGCAAAATGGATACATCGAACGGTTTAATAGATTATTCAGAGAAGATGTGTTAGATGCTTATTGGTTTGAAGATCTGGAGCAGCTTAGGGTCATTTCAGATAAATGGAGAGATGACTACAATCAAAATCATCCACATAAATCCTTAAAGATGATGAGTCCTATGAAGTTCAGATTGGAGAATGAATTAGTTAGAAAAGAAGAAAAATATTTGGCGTATGAAAAATAGCCTACGCACATATTTTTCATTTTCACCC
>JBGCDA010000041.1:0-37042 GCA_045104985.1 Flavobacteriales bacterium
ATGGATTTGCAGCACCTCCGCGAATTTGCAGCTTGATTAATCCTGCTACTTCTTTCGCCATTTTAATCTATATATAATTAAGCGTTCTTGGGACTAGGGGAAGCTTTAGTCAAAGTCCAAAAACTAAAATTTCTAATTTAACTCTCTTTTTCTACTTGCATATAACCAAGCTCTAATGGCGTTTTTCTTCCGAAAATCTTTACCATTACTTTTAACTTTCGTTTCTCTTGGTTAATTTCTTCAATCACTCCATTGAAGTTATTAAAAGGACCATCTATTACCTTAACGGTCTCACCTACTATGAATGGAACACTAAGTTCACTATCATTTTCGGCTATTTCATCTACTTTTCCTAAAATAGTATTCACCTCAGACTGACGCAACGGCACAGGATCTCCACCTTTCTTGGCTCCTAAAAATCCGATTACATTGGTCATATTCTTAACCACATGAGGAAGCTCACCTATAAGCGCAGCTTCCATTAGTATGTATCCAGGAAAAAGACTTTTTTCCTTGATGGTCTTTTTACCATTTCGGATTTGATATACCTTTTCAGTAGGGATCAGTATCTGTTGTACATAATCTTTCAGGCCTAAAGCGTTAATTTCACTTTCAAGAGCTTCTTTAACTTTCTTCTCTTTTCCGCTAATCGAACGTACTACGTACCACTTGAAATTAAGATCTGACATAGACTATCTACGATAAAAAATTGTAAAACAAACCTATAACACCTCTCCATAGCTCATCTTTTCCGTTCATACCGAACACGTAATCCATGCCCCAAACGATCAAAGAAATTATTAATGAGGCTATAAATACTAAAACAGAACTCTGTTGAAGCATTTTCCATGCTGGCCAAGTCACTTTGTGAATTAACTCGTTATAGGATTCCTTTATATATGTACCAATACTTGCCATTGACTAGTCCTTTAATTTGCACGGGCGGTAAGAATCGAACTCACGACCTTTGGTTTTGGAGACCACTGCTCTACCAGCTGAGCTACGCCCGTTTGTAAACATGAAAATGAAGGCGGATTCTGACGAGTCAGAACCACCTTCATTTAATTACTTGTAATAAATATCTTAAGCTACTATTTCAGTAACCTGACCTGCTCCAACAGTACGTCCACCTTCTCTGATAGCGAATCTTAGACCTTTGTCCATCGCTACTTTATTGATAAGCTCAACATTTATTGTTACGTTATCTCCAGGCATTACCATTTCTCTACCAGCTTCTAAAGAAATCTCTCCAGTTACATCTGTAGTTCTGAAATAGAACTGAGGTCTGTACTTATTATGGAAAGGAGTGTGTCTTCCACCTTCTTCTTTCTTCAATACATAAATCTCAGCTTTAAATTTAGTGTGAGGAGTTATAGAGTTAGGAGCAGCTAATACCATTCCTCTTCTAATGTCTTCCTTAGCGATACCTCTTAGAAGGATACCAGTGTTATCACCAGCCTCACCTCTATCTAATATCTTTCTGAACATTTCCACACCTGTTACTGTAGACTTTAATTTTTCATCTCCCATACCTACGATATCTACCTCGTCTCCTGTGTTTATCACACCTGTTTCGATTCTACCTGTAGCTACAGTTCCTCTACCAGTAATAGAGAATACATCCTCTATTGGCATTAGGAATGGCTTATCCATATCTCTTGGAGGAAGCTCGATCCACGCATCTACTGCTTCCATTAATTCTTTAATAGTGTCTACCCACTTACCTTCTCCATTTAACCCACCTAAGGCAGATCCTTGGATTACTGGTGAATTATCACCGTCATACTCGTAGAAAGAAAGAAGATCTCTAATTTCCATCTCTACTAGCTCTAGTAACTCAGCATCGTCTACCATATCCACTTTGTTCATGAATACAACGATTCTAGGTATACCTACCTGACGTCCTAAGAGGATGTGCTCTCTAGTTTGAGGCATTGGTCCATCAGTAGAAGCTACTACTAAAATAGCTCCATCCATCTGGGCAGCACCAGTAACCATATTCTTAACATAATCTGCGTGACCCGGACAGTCAACGTGAGCGTAATGTCTATTCGCAGTAGAATATTCTACGTGTGAAGAGTTGATCGTGATACCTCTTTCTTTTTCCTCAGGAGCGTTATCGATTTGATCGAATGCACTCGCTTCAGAGTACCCTGCATCAGCCATTACTTTTGTAATCGCTGCTGTTAATGTAGTCTTACCATGGTCCACGTGACCGATTGTTCCGATGTTCACGTGCGGTTTAGACCGGTCATAAGTTTCTTTAGCCATAGCCGTTTAATTTTTGAATTTACTTCTTTGTTATTTCTAATTTATATTGAAGAACTTACGTCCTTTAATAATCTTTGTTGTAAGTCATAGTCTTTTTTTTGACCACTACCTCATTTATTGCAACGCACAAAAAAATGAAATTTCTTTCATTTCACTTTAACACTTGGTTAAAACAGAGCCAATGACGGGAATTGAACCCGTGGCCTCTTCCTTACCAAGGAAACGCTCTACCCCTGAGCTACATCGGCTTATAAACATTGGTTTCTTTTAACCAATAAAAGACGGTGTTCAGGAGTGCTATTTCTAGCACTCCTTACTTTCCATCATCTGAGCGGGAGACGGGATTCAAACCCGCGACCCTTAGCTTGGAAGGCTAACGCTCTATCAGCTGAGCTACTCCCGCTTGTTTATATAAGGTCTCACCTCTGTAGTTCTTTTGTGGGGAGAGCAGGATTCGAACCTACGAAGTCATAGACAGCAGAGTTACAGTCTGCCCCAGTTGGCCGCTTTGGTATCTCCCCAAAAAAACAGGAGCCGATGGAGGGACTCGAACCCACGACCTGCTGATTACAAATCAGCTGCTCTAGCCAGCTGAGCTACATCGGCTTAATACTTGCTATTCAATGAACCTTTGTGCAAAAAAAAGCACCCCTTTTTCAAAAGGAGTGCAAATGTAATTAAACTTTTTCGACTTCTAAACTAGTTTTTGATTTTTTTTTGTAAAAACTTTCTCATCGTTACTTTCTGTCTTGTAGCTTAGTTTTATAACGTCTAATTTGTTTACGAAGAGCCTCTACAGATGCGTCTGTAGCCTCTTCAAAACTTTTACTTTGTTTTTTAGCAAATAGGTCTTTTCCAGGCACTGCTAATTTTATCTCTGCCACCTTGTTTTCGTTTGAAGTTGACTTATCAAGTCTTAAAAAGACCTCTGTACCTATTATCTGATCATGAAACTGTTCAAGCTTGTTTACTTTGGTTTTAATAAAATCTAAAAGCTTATGGTCTGCATCGAAATGCACAGAATGAACTTGTAACTGCATATTATTATTTTTTAGGTTAATACTTTAGTTAATTTCTCGGGTGGGCCTTTTTATGAGAAGCTTTCAACTGCTCTAAATCATTATGCGCATACACTTGAGTAGCCGCCAGGCTGGAATGGCCTAAAATTTCTTTTATGGCATTTAAATCGGCTCCATTTTTTAACATGTGCGTGGCAAAGGTATGTCTAAGAACATGAGGGCTTTTTTTCTTCAAAGAACTCACTTGAGAAAGGTAATGTTTTACTTTATTATAAACAAATTTCCGATCCAGTTTCCCACCACTATCAGCTACTACGAGATTTCGGTTTCTACTTTCAGGAAAATTGTTTTTTCTTGCTTCTTGATATACGCTAACCTCATTAATTAGTTGTTCAGAAAGTGGAATGATTCTCTCTTTATTTCTTTTCCCTAAGACTTTCAGGGATTTAGTGTCTAGATTCACGCTAGAATCTTTCAACTCTAGAAGTTCAGACACCCTCATCCCGGTCTGATAAAAAAGCTCTATCATGAGCTTATCTCTAACACCACTGAAATCTTCAGGATAGAGACTTGTATCTTTTAGCTCCAACATCTCATCTTCCTTCACATAGTTAGGCAATAGCTTTTCGCTCTTTGGAGCCACTATCCTGCTGGTGGGGTTAAGCTTTATTACACCTTCTTTAAGTAAAAATTTATAATATGAACGAAGAGTAGATATTCGACGCTTTACTGAAGTAACTATTAGCCCACTCTCTAACTCATGAAGAATATAGTCTCTGATCATTATATGAGATGCCTCATGTAAACTAGAGAGCTCATAATTCGTTTTCAAGAATGAAGAGTAACTTTCTAAATCTCTCCTGTAGGCTTCTTGTGTATTCAAAGCATAGCGCTTTTGGTGGACTATATAGCTTAAAAAGTCTTCAAAATTCATGATATAAAAAAAGGGCTAAAACTTGGAATTAACAAGTAATAGCCCTCTATAATGAGTTGAGCCTTATTCTACATTTCAGATAAAATCTTATTGCTATATATGGCTTTCTTAAGCTGCTCTCTGTTTCTTACAGAAGGCTTAATGTACTGCTTTCTTTTTCTAATCTGGCGCATTCCTCCTGTCTTATCAAATTTCTTTTTGAATCTTTTGATAGCTCTATCTATGTTCTCGCCTTCTTTTACTGGTATAATTAACATCTTCTCTTTTATTGGGGTGCAAAAATAAGTATTATTTCTTAACTAAGACTTAATCGTTAAGAATTTCTCTTGAGATTACTAGTTTCTGGATTTCACTGGTTCCTTCTCCTATGGTGCATAGCTTAGAATCTCTGTAAAACTTCTCTACAGGAAACTCTTTCGTATATCCATAACCTCCGTGAATCTGTACGGCCTCTGTGCTAACTCGCACCGCTACTTCAGATGTGTAATATTTAGCCATGGCACTTACTTTAGTGCACTTTTGACCTTTATTCTTTAGATCTGCAGCTTCATAAAGAAGTAATTCGCCTGCCTCTATATCAGTGGCCATATCTGCTAACTTAAATGAGATGGCTTGGAACCTAGAAATAGGTTTACCAAATTGTTCTCTTTCTTTAGAATATTTTACAGATGCTTCAAAAGCTCCCTTAGCTATGCCTAACCCAAGCGCTCCGATAGAAATTCTTCCACCGTCCAGAATTTTCATAGCTTGAATAAAACCTTCTCCTACTTTTCCTAACACCTGACTTTCGTGCACTCTGCAATTGTCAAACACAAGCTCAGCAGTCTCGCTCGCCCTCATTCCTAACTTATCTTCTTTTTTACCAGAAGTAAATCCTTTTGTGCTTCTTTCTATTACAAAAGCAGTAATACCTCTAGAATCTAGAAGTTCTCCCGTTCTGGCTAAAACCACAGCTACATTTCCTGATTTGCCGTGAGTAATCCAATTTTTAGTTCCATTGAGTACATAATGGTCTCCATCTTTTTCTGCTATACATTTCATTCTCATAGCATCTGATCCGGTGTTAGATTCTGTAAGCCCCCAAGCACCTATGTGCTCTCCACTTGCCAGCTTTGGTAAATACTTCTTTTTCTGTTCTTCATTACCGAAAGTAAGAATGTGATTCGTGCACAGAGAGTTATGTGCTGCCACACTTAGACCTATAGAACCACACACCTTAGATATTTCTTCAATAACAGTAATGTATTCGAAATAGCTTAGTCCAGAGCCTCCATACTCTTCTGGTACTAAAACTCCCATTAAGCCCAATTCTCCAGCTTTTTTAAACACCTCTACAGGAAACTCCTGTGACTCATCCCACTTCATAACATTAGGTAAGATTTCTTTCCTTGCGAAATCTCTGACCATATCAGCTATCATTTGCTGGTTTTCTGACTTATTAAACTCCATTATTTTTCTAATTTTTAGCGACCGCTAAATTATAAATATTACTCGATGTAGATTTAAGATTTTCACCACCATTTAAAAACGCCAATTCTATGATGAAATTAAACCCATGCACATGCCCTCCACATTTGTGAACTAGCTGTGCTGCGGCATTAGCAGTGCCTCCTGTAGCCAAGACATCATCATGAACCAATACATTCATTCCGCTTTCAATGGTGTCTCTTTGCACCTCTATTATGGCTTTTCCATATTCTAAATCGTAGGCTTGTTCTAATACATCTCCTGGGAGTTTACCCTTTTTTCTAATAGGTATGAAAGGTATATTCAGCTCCAGTGCCAGCGGAAAACCGAAGAAAAAACCCCTACTCTCTATGCCTACTACTGCATCTAGATTAGCCTGAGCATAATACTCCCCTAGGTGCTTTATAATTTTCTTAGATAACCGATGGTTTTGAAACACAGGGTTTATATCTTTAAACAGAACTCCGGCTTTAGGAAAGTCTAGCACATCTCTTACTGTATTGAATATTTCCTCTTCTAGTTGAGTTTGAGATATGGTTTCATTTTCAGACATGCTTCTTTAGATATTAAGTGACTATTAGTTATTTCTTCTATGCTCGAGTAAGGGCCATGCGTTTCTCTGTAATTCACTAGAGCATTCGCCATTTTCCAGTTAAAGTATGGGTGTTTAACCAGTTCTTCTGCGTTGCAATGGTTGATACTAATTTGTCTTACTGAATCTTCTCCCAAGTTAATGTTGTTCCTGATCTTTTCCAACGTTTCAGGCTTAAAGTTCCAGATTTCTAAAAGCTGATCTTTACTAATGAATCCTCCTAGCTCTGTTCTATACTGTTTTATTTTACGCGCATAATAAGGACCTATGCCTGCTAACCTATCTAATTCTAATGTATCTGCGGCATTTATAT
Source organism: Flavobacteriales bacterium (assembly GCA_045104985.1). GTDB lineage: Bacteria > Bacteroidota > Bacteroidia > Flavobacteriales_D > Sanyastnellaceae > ASP10-05a. Next base: position 6,597 of record JBGCDA010000041.1, read on the forward strand.
TTATAAGTAGTGTTTCCTTAAACTCTTCTTCATTGTTTTTAACATCTGGAGAACCTTTATCTTCACTTGTCTCATCTTTGTTTTCCCATTCTGTATTATTCCAATTTTTAGGCCTCCTATCTTCAAACTGACTCTGGTTTATGGCAATATAGGGAGCAAGCTCAGCGTATTGCTCTGAACTAATGGTATACATTTTCTCTACATCTTTTGGCTTGTAGAATTTCCCTCCTTTGTTCTTAAAGTTATTGAGTGTTTTAATTTGACCAGAGTTGAGACCTAGTTTTTTCCAGTCATTATCAGAGCATGTATTAGGATCAAAAGCAAAGAGCTTCTTTGACGTTTTATTTTGTTTAGGAGTGCTACGCTGAAAGGCTGATTCTAAAAAAGGCTCCTCATTTTCTGGCGGTTTATTTGCAAGCTGTTCATTGTACTTTCTTTCCGCCTCTAGCAGGGCTTTTATGGTAGATTCCATCTCAGCACGCCCTGTCACTTCTGGCTTTACCACATAAGGAATGAGAAACATTATCAAAAAAATCACACCAAGCAGAAACACTAAAACAGAAATTCCTCTCCGTTCACGCTTATGCATTTCCAGATAATCTTTTATGCCGTTTATAACGGACATGGATTACTTAAAACGCTTGATTTCTCCAGACTTTATACGGGCGAAGTAACTCTTCATATCCTTTCTTACTTCAGGCATTAAAAAGTATAGACCGAGAATATTTGGAAAACACATAGCGAATATCATAGTATCTCCAAAATCAAATACCTGCTTTGCTGAAATTGCTGAACCTATTATTACGAATAGACAAAATAATATTCTATAAATATTTTGAGATTTGTTAGACTCACCAAACAAATATGTCCATGCTTTCAACCCATAATAGCTCCAAGAAATCATGGTAGATAGAGCAAATAAAATCACAGCTACTGCCAGTACATATGGGAACCAACTTATGGTTTGAGCAAATGCAGTAGAAGTTAACGTAATACCTGCTGCATTCCCCCCCGCTGTAGTAGCGTCAAAAGCCTCTTTAGCCGTGTAATCGCCATAATTGGCAAAAATAATTACCAATGCGGTCATAGTACAAATTACAACCGTATCTATAAACGGTTCTAATAAGGCAACTATACCTTCACTTATAGGTTCATCTGTCTTCGCGGCCGAATGTGCAATAGAAGCAGAACCGATTCCTGCCTCGTTCGAAAACGCAGCCCTTTTAAACCCTTGGATCATAACGCCTATTATACCTCCATACATAGCCTCAGGGCCAAAAGCTCCTCCAATGATTTGTCCAAATGCCCATCCTATGTTAGATATATTAGCGCCTATAACTATTAACGCAGCCATTACATAAATCCCGACCATAAAAGGAACTACTTTATCAGTAACCTTAGCTATACTTTTAATTCCACCAATAATGATAATACCTACAATGATTGACATTACCACTCCAAAAACCCAACCGTTAGATGCTAAGAAAGATTCTGCTGGCAGTAAACTTTGAAACTGTTGAGTAGCCTGATTTATCTGCACCATGTTTCCACCGCCAAATGAACCTCCTATACAAGCAATGGCAAACAAAATAGCAAGTACCTTTCCTAGGCCAGTTTTGCCTTGTGCGGAAAGTCCCCTACTTAAATAATGCATAGGACCTCCAGAAATACTTCCGTCAGGATTTATTTTTCTATATTTAAGTCCTAAGGTACATTCAACAAACTTAGAACTCATTCCGATAAGGCCAGCTACGATCATCCAAAACGTAGCTCCTGGCCCTCCAAGAGATACTGCTACCGCAACACCAGCTATGTTACCAACCCCAACTGTCCCTGAAAGTGCTGCCGTTAAAGCCTGGAAATGCGACACCTCACCAGCGTCATCAGGATCATCATATCTTCCTCTTACTACATCTAAGGCATGCTTAAAACCTTTAACATTAATAAAACCCATATAAACAGTGAAGATTAAAGCACCTACTACTAACCAAATGAGCACAAATGGAATACCATAACCTGTAAAAGGTTCTGGGTAGAAAATTAGAGATCCCAGAAGCCCAGTTATCGGCTCCATAATTTCATTCATTTTATCGTCTAGTGTTTTCTCTTGGGCTAAGAGCGGAAGACCTAGAACAAAAGAGAAAATTAAGGAAAGAGCTTTTTGGAAATTGAGTTTCATTCTGAGATTTAACTTTTGGTTAAGCCTCAAATATAAAGATTAGGAATGAACGGTACTAGCTGAAATCTTTTCTAAAGCTAGATATGTTTTCAGGGAGTCCTAAAACGAAGAGTTTATCTGTCTTTTGAAGCATAAGTTCTTTTTCAGGGTTTATGATTATTTCACCCGATTCTCTTTTACATCCTACCACATTTAGCTTTCTATGCTCTAATTGGGTTATTTCTTTAAGTTTAACATTACCTGAAAATTCTGATAAATTTTCTAGATTGAGCTCTTCTAGATTAGTATCTCCTACGCCTTGAATACTTACCTGGTCAATAAACTCCATTACATCTGGCGTAACTACCAATGAAGCCATATGTGCCCCACCCAGAGTATCTGGCATGATCACATTACTGGCCCCTGCTATTTTTAACTTTCTTACAGACTCTTTTTCAGAGGCCCTGGAAATTATAGTCAAGTGGTTATTTAACTCTCTAGATGTGAGTACCACGTAAAGATTATCGGCATCTTTAGGCAGTGTGGTTATTACTGCTGATGCGCGCCCTATGCCGGCATCTAATAGATTTTGATCTTTAGTGGCATCTCCATGAATGCATATAAAACCGTCTACTTTAGAAATGTGTTCTGCTTTATCTTCATTATTCTCTATGATTACAAATGATTTATTGTACCCCTTTAATTTTTTGGCCACTTTTTTTCCTACCCTGCCATAACCACAAACTATAGTATGATTTTCCAAATTATTCAATGTTTTAATCATGTTTCTGCGTTCTAAAGATGTTTTAAACTGACCTGTTACGAAGTAAGTGGTAATGACTGAAATGGCATAAGCAAACGTGGAAAAACTGCATATAATTAATATACTAGCGAAGATTTTACCTCCATCTCCTAATGGATGAACTTCTTCATAGCCCACTGTGCTCATGGTAATAACTGTCATAAACATGGCGTCTATAAAGTTATAGTCCTCTATGAGCATAAAGCCTAAAACTCCTCCAAAAATGAGCAATACTATGGCCAGCACAGCAATTAGTATTCTAGAAGAAAATAGATTTAAAGGATTATCCGTTTCATTCATCTAGCTCCCAAATGATTGGTTTCTTTGGTGCAAGTTTAAAGTATTCTTTGTTCTCTAGTAAAAAAACCATAACTAAATACACTATGATATTAGAGCCTAAAGTAATGAATGACAAATAAATGAAAGAAAGTCTTATTCTGTGGGGTTTAATGCCCCAGTACTTACCCCAGTAAGCACATACGCCAAAGAACTGTCTTTCTAGTATGTCTTTAAAAGAGTTTTTCATCAAGCTTTAAGAATTTCCAATCCGAATAGGCAAGTTAAACATTTTTTCAGTTCACAATTCTCACGTTTTAGCTCAATCAAAGCCTGAGTAGACTTAGCCGAAAAAACCTCTAAACCAATTGATTTCCAGCTATTAATGATGCTGTTTCTTTCTGGCTTCAGCTTTTCTAAAAAGTCTAATGCTCTATCTACCATAGAAAAATCTTCAGCTTTTCTGCCATAAGTGTACAAAACTGTGCAGATGCTGTTAATGATCAGACTCTCTACAGAGGATTTTCCCATGGCTCCTGTTCTTTTCTGATTCGTATGCACATCTAAGCGGTAATGGTCTTTCCAATAAACCGATGTTTCTGTGGACAGTAGATTCATCATTTCCTGAACTGAGTCTAAAGTAAGTACTTTAGAAAATGTGCCCTGTTCATGGCATAAGAATGCAGCCAGCTGGGCTATGCGCTTGGTAGGGAAATTAGAGGGGTGAGTTTTAGAAAACCTCCATGACACGACCTTCATAGGTCTCAGGTCATATTTTTTAGCTAAGAATTTATATTCTTTCTGAAGATTTAGACAGTACTCATCTTTAAATTCTGGGTCTAGCATTCCGGCCTGACCAAAAAGAAGGGCTTCCACTTGAGCTAGAGAATTAGAGTGCTTTTTCAGGAGTTTAAGAGGTACTCTTTTAGCCAGCTCCTCAAATGAATCGCTATTAATTTTGAAGCCATAGCTTCTGGCTAACCATCTGTAAAATGCTTCATTCCAGTCCTTTTTACATTCAAAATAGATTCTTAGCACTTCTGTAGATTTGCGTTGCAATCTATTTAAAACCAGTCTCTCCAGATACTGATCTACCTTAAATTGATCTACTTTAGGAAACTGATTAGCACATGGCACCCAGCCTCTAGACTGCTGAAGTAATTCATACTTTTCTAAATAATTAGGTGCTATAATAGATTTCAACTCTAGGACTGGCAGGTCTCCTTTCTGAGTCAGAAATACTTCTTTATTGTCTTCATAAACCACATGAAGTACTACATTTTTATAGGCATCATCATTTTGATGAGCGTGCTGATACCAATCACTGGATTTGATATGTATTTCTACATTTCCGTTCCAAAGCTTGTCGCCAATTTTTATTTGTGCATTAGAAAAGTCTGGCCCTGAGTGTAAATTATGTGTTCCTGGCTTAACTACAGATAAAGGCTCGCCCTCTGTGGTTTCTAGTTCAAGTGTATTGAACAGTTTATACTTCCATAAAAAATGTAAGAAATCTTCTTTCATTGGTATTCTTAGCTGTTAAGGGTAGTGGTAATCACATACTCCATTGCAACGCTAAAACTAACCTATTTATATCTAAAAAACCAAAATCAAATCTGCTTCTGTAGACTATAGATGGCTTTTTAATAACTGACTCATAGACTGCTGCAGCTTATGAGCAGATGCTCGAGCCGCCTCAGCAAAATCTTCACCATCTGAAGCATAGATAATTCCTCTAGAAGAATTCACGAGTAAACCACATGAACTATTCATGCCGTATTTAGCCACCTCTTCTAAACTTCCTCCTTGTGCTCCTACACCTGGCACCAAAAGAAAATGCTCAGGAATAATCTGTCTAATTTCGGCCAGCTTTTCGGCCTTAGTAGCTCCTACCACATACATCATATTCTCGGCAGACCCCCATTTAGAAGAAGTTTCCAGCACAGATTCGAACACTTGTTTTCCCTCAGAATTAATGAACTGAAAATCTTTAGCTCCTTCATTAGAAGTTAGCGCCAGTAGAATGGTCCACTTGTTTGGAAACTCTAGAAATGGTTTAACCGAATCTGAGCCCATGTAGGGAGCCACCGTTATAGAATCAAACTCATATTGTTCGAAGAATGTCTTGGCATAATACCTACTGGTATTTCCTATATCTCCTCTCTTAGCATCTGCTATTGTAAAACAGTTTTTAGGTATGAGGGCTAGCGTTTTTCTGAGTGTTTCCCATCCTTTTTCACCTAAGCATTCATAAAACGCTATGTTAGGTTTATAGGCCACCGCCAGATCTGAAGTAGCTTCTATAATGGCTTTATTGAACTCATAAATAGGATCTTCTTCACTTAACAAGTGCTTAGGAATACGCTCTAAGTCAGAATCTAAACCTACGCATAGAAAAGATTCTTTAGCTTTAATCTCAGTTAATAATTCAGCTTTAGTCATGGGCTATAATCTAGTGTCGTCTCCACCAGCCATGAGTTTCTCTGTATTCTCGGCCATTTTTAGAGCGTCTATAATTTCTTGTATATCTCCGTTAATGATGTTCTGAAGATTATATAAAGTGAGGTTAATTCTATGGTCTGTTACCCTTCCTTGTGGATAGTTATAAGTTCTGATCTTAGCAGACCTATCTCCAGTGCTTACCTGAGATTTTCTATTGGCCGCTCTTTCTTTTTCTATCTTCACGAATTCTTGCTCATAAAGCTTAGTTCTCAGCACTGTAAGTGCTTTTTCGTAATTCTTATGCTGAGATCTACCATCCTGGCATTCCACCACAGTATTAGTAGGGATGTGTGTTAACCTCACTGCAGATTCCGTTTTATTTACGTGCTGACCTCCAGCTCCTGATGCTCTATAAGTATCTTTTCTTACATCTCCCATGTTCAGATTCACATCTACCTCATCGGCTTCTGGTAAGACAGCCACACTGGCAGCAGAAGTATGCACTCTCCCTTGAGATTCTGTTTGAGGTACACGCTGCACACGGTGCACGCCCGACTCAAATTTCATGATTCCGTAAACAGTAGTTCCTGAAACTGAGAAACTAATCTCTTTAAACCCTCCAGAGGTTCCTTCGTTAACTGTAGCTATTTCCATAGACCAGCCATGGTCTTCTATGTATTTAGAATACATTCTGAATAGATCTCCAGCAAAAATACTGGCCTCATCTCCACCTGCTCCAGCTCTAATTTCTATGATTACATCTTTAGAATCTTCTGGATCTTTAGGAATGAGCAGCAGCTTCACCTCTTCATCTAATTCTTCTTTTCTAGGAATTAGTGAGTCTATTTCCTCCTTGGCCATCTGGCGCATTTCTGGATCTGTCTCGGCATCTAGCAGTTCTTTACTGGAGTTAATATTTTCTATAACATTCTTATACTCATCATAGACTTTTACTATGTCTTCCAGTTCTTTATACTCCTTCATTAACGAAGTATATTTTTTCTGATCGGATATTACGGATGGATCTACTATCTGCTTTCCCACTTCGAAATAGCGATCTGCTATATACCCTAATTTCTGTAGTAAATCGCTCATCTTTAGTTATGGTATTCGAATGTTCCGTGAGGAGATGTTATAGTCAATTTCTTAGTGTCGGCAGCTTCTACTCTTCCTACTATCTGGGCTTCTACGCTGAAAGACTCTGCTATTTTGATTACTTCTGCAGCATGTTCTTCTGGAAGGTAAATTTCAAGCCTGTGCCCCATATTAAACACTCTGTACATTTCCTGCCAGTCGGTTCCAGATTCTTTTTGGATCAGGTTAAAAAGAGGTGGCGTTGCAAAGAGGTTATCCTTCACAATGTGCACATTATCTACGAAGTGGAGCACTTTAGTCTGCGCTCCACCAGAGCAATGTACCATTCCCGAGATGTGCTTGCGTAAGGACTTAAGCACATGGGCTATTACAGGTGCATACGTTCGTGTAGGGCTCAACACTAGCTTGCCAGCATTTACATCTACACCTTCTACTTCATCTGTGAGTTCTACAGACCCAGAATAAACGAGGTCTTCTGGCACTAAAGGATCGAATGTTTCTGGGTATTGCAACGCGATGCTTTTACTAAACACATCATGCCTGGCAGAAGTGAGTCCGTTACTTCCCATACCTCCGTTATATTCTGTTTCATAACTGGCTTGGCCAAATGATGAAAGTCCTACTATGACGTTTCCTGGGGCTATGTTTCCATTATCTATAATGTCTGAGCGTTTGGCTCTAGCAAATGCTGTGAAACCCACATCTAGAGTTCTTACTATATCTCCTACATCTGCAGTTTCTCCGCCAGCTAGCTCTATGCCTACGCCCAGTTCTTCTAACTCCTTAATGTAAGACGCTGTGCCCTGAATGAGTTCTTTTACAACGCTGCCTGGGATCAAATTTTTATTTCTTCCTATAGTAGATGATAACACGATGTTATCTGTAATCCCCACACAGATAAGGTCATCTATATTCATTATCATGGCATCCTGAATGATGTTCTTCCAAACAGAATCGTCTCCTGTTTCTCTCCAGTATGCATAAGCCAGCGAAGGTTTAGTTCCTGCTGTATCTGCATGCATTACATTACAGTAATCTGCATCTCCTGCTACTAAATCTGGAAGGATTTTGCAAAACGCCTTTGGGAACAGGCCTTTATCGAGGTTTTGAATAGCTGCATGAACATCTTCTTTTCCTGCGCTTACGCCTCTTTTTTGGTATCTATTTTCTACTGCCATATCTAAGAGCAAAAGTAATTATCTGCATGGAGATGAAGTAACTTTTAATGGAATTAGATTTCACTTTAAGCTTGAGTTTTCCACCAGTTCAGAAATACACTAGGTAAACCTTTGATTCCTTTTTAGCAGAATATAAAATAAAAATATTAATAGCATAAAAAAGCCTCAGCTGGCGGGCTGAGGCTCATTTGTAATTTTCTTTTTGAACTACTCTTCCTTCGGAGTGTAATCAAATCTTAATATCTTAAAGACTGTTCGTCTGTTAGTAAGGTGACCTGCTTCTCTTTCTTCTTCCGTAGCCATAGCTGCTATTTGAGCATCTGTCACTTTTGGCTGACTTTCCCCTAACCCTTTTGACTGTAGCCTATCTGCTTCTATTCCTTTAGAAATCAAATAATCCCTACAAGTTTTAGCTCTTTTATCAGAAAGAACTCTGTTGGCTTCGTTTCCACCTCTAGTATCTGTATGGGCCTGTAATTCTATTACCAAGTTAGGATTCTCCTGTAAAAGGTCAAGTAGGTAATTAAGACTATCTGCTGAATTTACTTCTTCATTTACAAGCAAATCCCATTTAGCGAACGGATAAAGCACCTGAGGGAATGTGTATTCTTTTTCAACATTTATAGGATCTAAGAAATACTCTTTAGCGAATGTTGTGCTTCTTTCTAATCCTATGGTAGAAAACTGATCAGAAGTACCAATAAATCCGTCCATGCTAATAGCTGCGCTATAAGTAGTCTCAGCTAGTAATTCCCCATTCTCAAGCTTCACGCCTCCATTTCCATCTCCTTGTAGATCAAACGCACTGTTATCCGTTCCATTAATTATCACTTTAGCTCCTGGTATAGGCTCTCCTGTTTCAGCGTTATAAACTACTGCGTTTAATACGAACTCTAGCGGTGGCATTTTGAAAGAATAAATATCATCCATTCCTTTTCCTCCAGGTCTATTAGAAGTGAAGTACCCTTTATCTTCTTCATTTTCAAAGATGAGAGAAAAATCATCAGATGAAGTATTTATTGGATAATCTAGATTAGACACATCACTCCAAGCTAACTCTCCATTAGGCTCTGCTCTGTAATTATCTAATCCACCATAACCAGAATGACCATTAGACGAGAAATAAAGCGCTCCATCTGATCTTACAAAAGGGAACATTTCATCTTTAGCGGTGTTAACACCTGGACCCAAATTTACAGGATCACTCCATTTGTCTGATTTCTTATCAAATGTAGAATAGTAAAGGTCTTTTCCTCCTTGCCCACCAGGTATGTTAGAAGAAAATAATAATGTCTTTCCATCTAACATAATGAAAGGATGTCCAACGTGAGAGGTATCATCTCCTTCTGGCTTGATCGGAACCAGTGTAGCTGGACCAAATTTGTTTCCCTGTGCTTTGGCCCAGAAAATATCACATCCTAATCTATCGTCTTTAGTGTATACACATCTGGTAAAGTACATGATGTCTTTTCTTTTCGTGAAAGACGCTGTACCTTCATTAGACTCTGTGTTCACAGTATTATTAAGCGGAGAAGGTGTAGACCACTTGCCTCTTTTATCTCTTTCAGTCACGAATAAATCCATGAAGTTTTCTCCAGTTTTAGGATCTTCGTCTTGACCAGCAGCTGCAGGCCTACTAGAGCTGAATATCATTCCATCTGCTTTCTTTTCAGATAAAGAAGGTGAATAATCATAATACTCTGTATTTAATGTAGCCATCTGGTCTACTACATATCTAGATTCAGTTTCTTCTATATTAAGTGCTGCATTTTCTGCCTCTCTTATAGATTGATCTGCCATAGTCGCATCTCCACCATCTTCCTTAAATTCATTAAACTGTTCTACTGCTTTATCGTACTTACCTTGCTCTAGGTAGTTTAACCCCATAGCATAATAGATATATGGATCTTCTTTAGCATACTTGGCCTTGATGGCTTTATCATAGTACTCTTCCGCTTCACTATATTTATGGATGTACCTGTAACATTCTCCTGTTTTAAAAAGAATCATGGCTTTAGTGCCTATTTCTTTTTCTTTTTTATAAGCTACCTTATAGTCGCTCGCTGCCTGGTAGTACCCTCCATTATCGAATTCTAAATTCGCTTTTTTAAGGAACTCAGATTGAGCGTCTGCTTGGTTTAGAACAAATAGCCCTATGGTTAGAAATAATAATTGAGTAAGTCTCATCCGGTTGCAGTTTTTTTTGAATTTACTAAAGGCGAAAATAAAGAATTTCAATTGAGATAAACAAAAAAGAATTGAATAGACTTTATTTTCTTATGTAAAAGTCTGTTTATATTGTATGAATCATCGAGTTCTTGAGTGTTTAGGCTCATTATTCTAATAACCAAAAAACCCACTGAAAGATACAGCGGGTTTTGATATTTTTAATTTTGTTTCAGAATTATCTAGTAAACAAAATCTCTCTAAGCTTAGGTAATGGCCAGATCTCATCATCTATAAGTAACTCTAAACCATCTGCATGATCTCTGACTTTATCCATTAAAGGTTTTACATTCTTAGCGAAAGCTTCAGCTATTTTTTCTACTGATTTTGCACTTTCAGCTTTTCTTCTAGTAGCTCTAAGCTCATCCACATTTTTCTTTAATTCAGAAAGGTGAGTGCTAATATCTTCTATGAGCTTCATCTGAGTTTGTGAAGAGGTTTTAAATGCTGTCGCAGGTAGGATTTGTTTTAGACCAGTGACATTCTTAATCAGTTTATTCTGGTAGTTTATAGCTGCTGGTATGACATGATTCTGAGCCATATCCCCACACACTTTAGCTTCTATTTGAAGTTTGAGAATATAATTTTCTAAGTTCACTTCATATCTAGCGTCTACCTCCATGTTACTCAACACATTTAGATCTGCAAATATCTTTTGAACCTTTTTATCTTTCCAAGCTGCTAATGCAGAAGGCGTATCCATGAAATTAGAAAGCCCTCTTTTTTTAGCTTCTTTTACCCATTCTTCTCCATAGCCATTTCCTTCGAATCTGATATCTTTAGATTCTTTAATCAGTTTCTGGAGTTCTTTAAGAATAGCTTCGTCTTTCTTTACCTTATTAGAGGAGATACGCTTATCTACAGCTACTTTAAAGTCATTTAACTGCTTAGCCACTATAGTGTTTAAAACTATCATAGCGTTAGCACAGTTAGCCGCAGAACCTACTGCTCTGAACTCAAATTTATTCCCAGTAAATGCGAAAGGTGAGGTTCTATTTCTGTCTGTATTGTCGAGTAAAATTTGTGGAATTCTGCCTATCTCTAACTTGAGTTCTGTTTTATCCTCAGGAGTCATTTTACCCACCTTAATATTTTTCTCTAAACCGTCTAATAACTCGCTTAGCTGAGTCCCTATAAACACTGACACTATGGCTGGAGGAGCCTCATGCCCTCCTAGCCTATGATCATTTCCTGCCGAAGCTATACTGGCTCTGAGTACATCTGCATTCTCATGAATGGCCTTAATGGTATTCACAAAGAACGTGAGGAACTGCAGATTGGTTTTAGGGTTTTTTCCAGGCTTCAACAGATTTACTCCTGTATTAGTGCTCAATGCCCAGTTATTATGTTTTCCACTTCCATTTAATCCTGCAAATGGTTTCTCGTGAAATAAAATTCTAAAATCATGTTTCCTAGCCACCTTCTCCATCACATCCATTAACAATAAGTTATGGTCGTTAGCTAAGTTAGCTTCTTCAAACATAGGCGCCAGCTCAAACTGATTAGGCGCTACCTCGTTATGCCTGGTAGTTACAGGAATTCCCAGTTTATGACACTCTATTTCATACTCCTTCATAAATGCCATAGCTCTTTCTGGAATAGAACCAAAGTAATGGTCATCTAACTGCTGCCCCTTAGCAGAAGCGAATCCAAACAATGCTCTTCCTGTAAGTGCTATATCAGGTCTGGCATTATACAGTGCCTTATCTATCAGAAAGTATTCTTGTTCCCAGCCTAAAGTGGCGTTTACTTTATTTACATTTTTATCAAAATACTTACATACTGATGTGGCAGCATCATCCACAGCTTTTAACGCCTTTAATAGTGGCATTTTATAATCTAATGCGAACCCTGTGTAGGAAATAAAAATGGTAGGTATACATAGGGTAGTTCCAATAACGAATGCTGGACTACTAGGATCCCATAAAGTATATCCTCTAGCCTCAAATGTGTTTCTGATTCCTCCATTAGGAAATGAACTGGCATCTGGTTCTTGCTGAACCAGCATAGTACCATCAAATTTTTCTATAGCCCTTCCTTCTGTAGAAGGCGTAAAGAAGGAATCATGTTTCTCTGCGGTAGATCCTGTTAGTGGCTGAAACCAGTGCGTATAGTGCGTGGCTCCTCTACCTATGGCCCAGTCTTTCATGCTTGAACCTACTTGATCTGCCATTTTTCGGTCTATTCTAGCTCCTAAATTAATAGCATCCATTACAGATTCATACGCCTCGTCTGTGAGGTATTCGCGCATAGTGGTTTGATTAAAGACATTCTCTCCATAATACTCGGAAACTCTGGAAGCAGGCGGTGTAACTTCTAATGGTTTTCTGTGAAACACATCTTCTAGCGCTGTAATTCTAAACGTTGGCATCTTTTGGCTTTTAATATTTTGCACAAAAATACTCACAAGCTTAAGACCACCCGTCAATTCTTGCTAAAAATAACCAACATTTTACAAACACCCCCTAATTTTTAGGGGGTGCGTTGCAATATTTTTATTTTTCTACAGCCTCACCACCCTTTTTTGATGGGTCTTACCGCTTATTTTTACGCTTATAGAATATACTCCTGCAGAGAAACCGGAAAGATCTACCTCTATTCTGTCTGAGCTATTGGCTATGAAATGACTCTTACTTAGTACTTCTTGTCCTGAAGAATTGACTACGGAGTAATGAGCATTGCCACGCAGATTAATACCTTTTAAATAAAATATATCTGAGCTAGGATTAGGAAACACTTCAATATCCTTAACCACCTCTTCGTCAATTCCACTAAATAAATCAGTTTCAAAACTGAAATTATGAATGAGCTCTTTTCCAAAATTATCTTCAAATGTCTCGAAATAGAATCCTTGAACTTTTCTAAAACGCATATTTCCATTTCCATCATTGTTAGCAAAAAAGCTAATTCCATCATCATCTGAATCTGTAAAATGTATCTGATAGCAGCCTGAATTTAACACAAGCGTATCTCTATATAAGGTATTAGCTTCTGTATAATTACTCTGCCACATAACACCACCTCCTAAAGTATACAAGGTGGCTTCCATTTCCCAAGGGGCATTATTAGTATTTACTTCTACTATGATTCTGTTATCATCATAATCGTCATAATGATAGACTGGCGGAATGACAAAAGTGGACTTAGCAGTATTATTAGACATATTCTGGTCTGCCGTGCCACCGGTAGAAATTAACATTACTTCAAAATTTTGAACTTCACCTTCCTCACCTGATAACAATAAGAAACTAGACACATCTAAAGTTACATCTTCAGACTGCATGAATTCTAACTCACCAGTCCACTCATGGATAGATTCTTGGCCTCCTACATTTACAGTAAATGTGCAGGAAGTAAGCGTTTCAGTTCCATTATTTCTAATTCTTACTACTGGGCTCTCACAAATAGGATTCATTCTACTGTGAATTTTCATTTCTGATGGTGCTAATATCTCAGAAATCTCTACATCGCTCTGGTAATTAGGTGCACCGTAACTGATGAGCTGCCCCATAAGCCAGTAATTTCCGTAAGGGTCATACTCTATATTATAATCTACTGTAAAATCTTCTCCATTAACTGCATCTGTTATTTCTAGCTCTCTGGTAGTAACTGGAGCTCCAGGGCACCATCCTGCTCTGTCGTAAATCCATGTTCCACCCTGAGGGTAAAGCGGATTATCTGCACACTCCTGAATCATTTCCCATGAATGCTGTGTGCTTCCGTTTACATCTAAGCTATGCATGTTCTGACAGAACTCTGCACAATTATTCCCTTGTCCAAACCAGTGACCTGAAGTTGTGGCTCTTACCTTAAACATTTCTTCTCCTTCTTGCACTTCTATGCTTTGCTCCTGAACAGTTTCCTGCCATGTGCTTAATTGCCAGTTTCCAGCCCAAATGTTTTCTACTCTCATTACATCTCTAGGAGGCGTACCTTCTATAAATGCGAATTTAAGATCCAGAAGCTCTTGCCAGTTTCCAGCTTCCAACTCCACTTCTCCGTGAAGTAAAGGCTCGTAATCTGTAACTTCATATACCCATGTCCACCCTTCTTCTAGGTCTAAGCCTATTCCGTAAGGGGTAATGAATCGGCCTAACTCTATTCTATTCACCACCTCGAAAGGAGGCGCATAATAGTTTAGAGTTTCGTTGGAGAAAAACTCGGAAGTTACCTCTACGTTCAATATACTGTCCACTGCATTACCCAATGCATCATAATTAACTAAATAATACTCAGGATAAAGGGCTTGGTAATTTACTATTTCTAATTCATTGCCATTTACTTCATATTCTACAACAGAATATGGAGTAAATACTTCTTCTACCATAAAAGATTGAGTTACCTCTATAAACTCATACTCCCCATTATACAAGGAGAGCCATGGCTTTAATTCATATGTAGTAGAAGAAACTGCTGGGTTTTGTCCTTCATGTAATTTCAGAGCTGCATTACCTAATAAATAGCCGTTATAATCGGAAACTTCATTATTTAGCGCCTCTCCATAGTCTTGATCAAAAGTGAAGTATCCTTTTAGTTCTTCTGCATAGGGCAAAGTCTCTGAGTAATCTTGGCTCATATAGAGCTGAATTTCTTCTGCTGTAAGCTCCTCATTTAGAATGAAAAAATCATCCATAGCTCCTCTGTAGAAATTAGTTCCTGAAGCAGAAGAACCTATAATAAACTTGGTAATCCCCACCATAGAATTATCCTTATTTGTTCCACTTAACCACTCCTCACCATTTAAAAATATTTTCATTATTCCAGTGGTAGTGTTCTTAGTAAATGCCCAGTGGTTCCACTGACCTGAGTATTGAGACTCCACAGCTTGAGCATTTATTCGGTCATACCCATTATCCTGGCCAGCATCCCAATATACTTGACCATTACTCCATGGGTTATGCACATTTAGCACACGCTGATTAGAGGCGTCAATCCCTTCAAAAGTACTTGAGTTTTCTGGCTGAAATTCTGAGGAACCATTTAACCAGTAACCTATGGTAATTTTGTCATCCAGCGCTTCGAAAATCTCTTCTGGTATGGTCACTTGATCTCCACCATTAAATTCTATGTATTTATCCGAAACATTATTGAGTCCGTATGAGCTTCCCGAACCACCTAAAACTGAGAAAGAACTAGTACAATTATCGAAAGAAACATCTATCAATAGTCCTGATTCTAAATCCCATTCATATTCTTGATCTAAAAGCACATCTGTTTGATCCCCCTCACCTAAGCCAAAATTTGGATTAAAAAAGTATTGCTCTAAGTTCTCATTGACCATTTCGGTGGGAGCATCATCAAGTTCAGAAAGCCTAATTCTAAAATTACTCAGGGTAGAAGAACCTTCAAACTTGAGAGCCAGTTTTTGGACAACCCCAGCTATTTCTGCATCTATTAGCTCTGATGGACTATAATAAATCTGAAACCTACCAGCGGAGCTATTTTCAAAACTTAAGGACTCGGAAAATTCGGTATTTACTTGAAACTCGGTTTCCTGAATAACAGAGTCTATTCTAGTTTCCAAAAAATCCTGCATATAAAAGCTAAACCCTGGCGTAGAACTTAATAGCGTGCTATCAAATTCCACATTATTAACTAAAAAAAGTGGATGCGACTGTGCGGAAGAATCCAGTTCTCCAGTATGCTCATATAAAAACGTATGGGTGGTGTAATCCCATTCTCCACAGTCAAAACCTAACCCACCAGCAGTGCCATCTTCAAAACATTTTAATGTGTAGTACATTAATATTTTTTGATACGAGGTGCCGTCATCTTCTGGAAAATCAAAAGTTCTTCTCCCTGGAGAATCATAATTAGCGTCAGGATTATTCTGTGCCTCAAAGGTATATGTCTGAACTATAGTAGTGTCTCCTGGATCTGCTAAAAGCGCCAGTGGTGCTAAAAAAGCTAGTAATGCATAAAGTGTTTTCATTAGTTGAGAAATTAGTCCTTCAAATATACTGCATTGGCCTAAATACTCATTCTACATATAGTGAGGCTCAGATTACTTAAAATTCTTTCATTTCATATATTTTTACGACCTTTAGGAATTAAACCTTATCACATGAATATCTGTTTTATAATGTATCCTTGGGAGGATATAAAACCTGCCGATGACTCTACACTTTGTCTAATTCACGAGTGTGTTTCTAGGGGGCATCGCGTAGCAATAACCACAAATGCTGGACTCACCATAAGAGACAGTATCACAATGGCCTTTTGTGAAGTCATAAAAATAGCTGACAAGGTCCCTAAAAATATGGTTACATTTCATAAAAAAGCTACTCTCAAGGAACAAGCGCTTCCACTAGCTGGTTTTGATGTAATTTTCATGAGAGCTAATCCACCATTAGATAATCTGGTGCTGAACTTTTTAGATTCAGTAAAGAATGATGTGTTTATAGTGAATGACGTAGATGGCCTAAGGTTAGCTAACAACAAGCTTTACACAGCAGCATTTTATGATCCAGATAATATGATTATTCCTAAGACTTATGTATCTAAAAACATTAAATACTTGAAGTCTATAATAGAAGAATCTCAAAGTGAAAAAATGATCATGAAACCTCTCAATGGGTATGGAGGAAGCGGAGTAATCTTACTGGAGAAAGGTGCTATGAGCAATGTGAATTCACTTTTAGACTTTTATGTAAAAGGTCAAGGCTCTGAAAGTAACTATGTAATACTCCAAGACTATGTAGAAGGAGCGGAACTTGGAGATGTACGTGTGCTCATGCTGCATGGAGAACCTATAGGTGCCATGAGAAGAGTGCCAGCTCAGGATGATGCTAGAAGTAATGTGAGCGCTGGAGGAAAAGTGGTAAAACACATCTTAACCAAGGATGAAAAGAAGCTATGCCGCCTGGTCGGAAATAAGCTAGTGCAGGATGGATTATTCTTTGTAGGATTAGACATTATAGGTGGTAAACTTATAGAAGTAAACGTGCTAAGCCCTGGAGGAATTTCTTACATCAATAGACTTCTTAAAATAAGACTTCAGACTAAAATAGTAGACTACTTAGAAGAAGTAGTTAAATCAAGAGAAACAGCCAATCAAAGACGAATAGAATTCAGACAGGCCATTCAAAATGCATAAACTCTCTATTGAGCAGATTATTTCTAGAATAGAAAAAGGGCTCACTTTCTCGGCAGTAGCTAAGGATAATTCTTTTAGCATAAAGATTAACAGTTATGTGCCTTATGTGTGCACCGCCATTCATGATGGCCATCACTTCAGGGATGAACTCTCTATTAAAACCGTGCTCTCTGAGTATGAACGTTGGTATGAGGAAGATCCTTTTACAGGAGACTTCATAGCCTCTATGCCCATTACACTAGTAGGGCATGACAGCAGGTTTGAATATGACTTAAACAGAGATCCGAGTAATGCTGTCTATGATACAGCTTGGGGAAAGCGTGTGTGGAGAAAGCCTTTAACTAAAGATGAGAAAAAAAGGAGTCTAACTAAGCACACTAACTATTACCGTGTGGTAAGTGCATTAGTAAAAAAACTAGAACAACTGTTCAATGCATGTGTAGTATATGACATGCACTCTTATAACTGGCGCAGATGGGATAGATCAGTGCCTGTCTTTAATATTGGCTCTGAAAAAGTAGACCAAAAGCGGTTTGGAGATCATGTAAATTCATGGGCAGAGGAACTGAGAAAAATAGAACTGCCTAATGACGAGAACACTACTGAAATTAATGATGTGTTTAAAGGATATGGTTACCAACTGGCGCACATCACTCAAAACTTTAAAAACACCCTAGTTTTAGCCACGGAAGTAAGTAAAATTTACTGTAATGAAGAAACAGGAGAACCTTTCCCAGCAGTAGTAGGTGCTATTTCTGACCAAATGAAAACTGCCATAGTAAACCATGCACATTCTTTTGCTGAAGAATTTACCAGTTGGCATCATGACAAAAAGCATAAGCTACTGGCAAATAACCTCGAAGATATTGTTCTAGAAATAGACCAAAAACTCTTCAAGCTGGTAAAGGATTTTGAGCTACTTAATTATGTAAACCCAACGAATACAATAAAGGAAAAGAAAAAATTCTTCTCTAGTAAAGGAACAGAAAACCCAGACTTTACTTACCGCCCTATTCGTTTTGATGCATACAGCCTTAAAAGAGAACTCTTCGATTTAGAAGTGGAAAAGATTACAGACATTCATATTCAAAACTTATACAAAGAAACCATTCAGGCATATGTAGATAAGATAGATCTGCTAGACTCTATCAATACAGATAAGTTTGTGATCAACTCTTTAAAGTACTTCGGGAAGCCTTCTTTAGCCGATATAGCAAATGCCCGTTTGCTTTTAAGCCTTAATAATCCAGACCCTATATCTGAAAAGTCCCTTACTACAGAAGATGCCATGCGCATGTTCTCTGAAAGTTTCGATAGCTATGGATTTAAAGGAAAAATAGAAGTAAGCTCTAACATTACTGCAGATGCCATGGTAATGAACCAGCAGAAGAAAGTATTAGTAAAAAAAGGAGCTAGATTCGCTCCTAAAGGGTTAGAATACTTAGTACATCATGAAATAGGAGTACACATGGTAACTACTATGAATAGTAATGAACAACCTCTTAAGATCTTTAATATTGGCCTGCCTGTGAATACTAAAACACAAGAAGGGCTGGCAGTACTGGCTGAGTTTTTATCCGGAAACATTATGATGTCTCGGTTGAGAGAACTGGCCTTACGAGTGCTGGCTGTAGACATGATGGTGAATGGTGCAGACTTTAAAAAGACATTTAGATTCTTAGTGAACGAACATAAGTTAGGTGTAGACAGTGCATTCTATTTAACCACCCGTATTTTTAGAGGTGGTGGCTTTACTAAAGATTACCTCTACCTAAGCGGTCTAAAAGAGGTGTATAAATTCTGGAAAGATGGAAATGATCTAGCTCCATTACTCATAGGTAAAACCAGTTTTGACTTTTACGGAACTATAGTGGAGCTCATGGATAGAGGAATTTTAAAACATCCTAAGCATATTACTTCGGTTTTTGAAAAACCTCAGCACGCTAAGAATAATCCTATATATAATTTTGTGTTGGATTCTATTAAATAGAGTTTGTTATTTCTCTGAATCAATTATAATTTCTAGATTTCTGCCTTTCACTTCTTCAAGAACGGAAACTACATACTCGAACCCTTCAATTTTAAGATTTGTTTTTCTAAGTTCAGTAAACTTTTGAAGTAAAACAGCCTGATCTTGAGGACTCCAAAACCCTATTTTATGATTAACTTCAGGCGAAATAAAACCCTTTCCGTTCTTAGTAGATCTACCGTCAACAAATGCCGACCAAATGGACTTTAGTTCAAAATCACTAGAACTTGCCACATATTCTGAAGATGAATCATATCTCTTTGTATTCATCATGGGGCCTACAATTTCAAACGTATCTTCACCTTCTTCATAACCACAATAAGTCAATAGGTATTCAAATGTCAACTCATCTAGAATTTCTTGTTTTAGATTCTTAAAGTTACTCAAACAAGTTACCTCTTTCAAAAAAACTTCAAAATTCACACTTACCATTCTTTCATTAAACTCTTCGATCGAGCACCTATGTTCATTCAAGATCCAATTTCTAAATAAGACATAGTCTTGTATCAGATGTTGTTCTAAGCTTTTTCCATGTTTGGATTGATAATATGTAGTTCTCTGACCCATTTAGATGCGAAAAGAGGAAATATACTACTAAAAGGAATAGAGCTCAACCCTTCATCTCCCTATCCTGAAGCATGGGCACGAAGCTGAACTTGCCAAAACGTTCTACACTAAAATCGGATTCTGAATTTTTAGTGAGTCTTAGCATTTCCTGTGTATCTCCCTCTCCTACAGGAATGACTAAGATGCCTCCTATTCTTACTTGAGAGAGCAGTAATTCAGGAATATCTGGGGCTCCACAGGTTACCAACACCCTATCGTAAGGGGCGAAGGCGGTTTTCCCCTTGTAACCATCTCCATAAAAACGCTTGGCCTTAATTCTCATTTTAGCTAGCAGTCTGTCAGTTTTTAGATACAGTGCTTTTTGACGTTCTATACTATACACCTTAGCGCCTAATTTTTCTAGCACGCAGGTTTGGTATCCACTTCCAGTGCCTATTTCTAGCACTTTCATACCTGGATCTAGCTTTAAAATAGAGGTCTGGAATGCCACTGTAAACGGATGAGATATGGTCTGTTCAGAACCTATAGGAAACGCCTGATCTTCGTAAGCAAACTTTAAAAAAGCGCTGCTTAAAAACCAGTGTCTCGGAATAGACTCCATGGCTTCTAACACGTCATCACTTTTAATACCCTTTAATCTTAGCTGCCTTATGAGGTTTCTTCTGAGTCCTTTATGTCTGTACGAGTCTTCCATGAAATGAGTGCGGAAAGATATGCGTTGCAACGCGAACTCGGCCGAAAGAATTACAGAAACTACTCACTATGCATTGTCAAAAAAAAAAGAATCTCAATCACCTAAATTTTAACTTGCAAACGACCCTTCAATGCCTACTAGAAAACTGTTCTGTTTGAAAATTTAGAATTACCTTCGAGCTTTAAAATAGACAGGTTGGGAGAATTAAAAATAGGCGTATTAGGCGCAGGACACCTCGGGAAAATTCACCTCAAATGCTTGGGGTTAATTCCAGAAATTTTTGAGATAGTAGGGTTTTTTGACCCAAATTTAGAATTGGCCAAGGCCGCCTCTGAACAGCTCGGCATTCCATCCTTTAACACTATGGAGGAGCTCATAGAAGCATCAGACGCTGTAGATATAGTTACGCCTACTTTAGCACATTATGAATGTGCCATTTCTTCTTTAACAAAGGGAAAACATGTCTTCATAGAGAAGCCCATAACTAACACTATAGATGAAGCCAAGGAGCTCATAAGGCTGGTAGAAGAAACTGGACTAAAACTACAAGTAGGTCATGTAGAACGCTTTAATCCAGCATTCATAGCTGCTCAGCACCATCTCCAGACTCCTGGTTTTATAGAAGCCCACAGATTATCTGAATTTAACCCTAGAGGAACTGACGTATCTGTAGTTCTAGATTTAATGATTCATGATTTAGATATCATTCTACACACTGTAAATTCGGAAGTAAAAGACATTCACGCCAGCGGTGTGAGCGTGGTAAGTGACACGCCAGATATCTGTAACGCCAGATTAGAATTTGAAAATGGTTCTGTAGCTAACCTTACCGCCAGTAGAATTTCTTTAAAGACCATGCGTAAGTCTAGGTTCTTTCAAAAAGACGCTTACATTTCTGTAGATTTCTTTGAGAAAAAAGCGGAAATAGTGCGCATGACAGATGTGGAAGGAGAGCCTGATCCATTCAGTATTATTATGGACCTAGGAGAAGGAAAAGGGAAGAAGGAAATCTTCTTTGAAAAACCAGAAGCTGCACCAGATGCGAATCCTATAAGAGATGAACTGGCCGCTTTCGGAAATTCCATTCTAGAAAACACTAATCCTAAAGTTTCTGTGCATGATGGATTTAAAGCCTTGGAAACTGCACATAGAATTTTAGCTAAAATTTCATCCTAAATTAAAGAATAACTCTTTTAATTTTCCGTTTACTGGACATGTTTAATGCTTTGTATTAGGCACCTTAAAACCAAATTTAACTCTTGAAAAAGCACGAAAATTCAGTACTTTCGTCCACTTTTTCTATTCGCGATATGAAGAATCTCACTCTAGTAGCCCTGACTGTTCTCTTCTTTTCTACTTGTTCTGTTTTAGACAAAGAAGAAGATTTACCTTCATTTATTAAGATAGATGATATAACTCTTTCTCTAGAAGGTTTAACACTGGCTGATGGTAGCAGCACTGCTGGTTCAGATAGAACAGCGTTAAAAGAAATTCAAGTAGATGCTAACGGCCAAACGATAGGCATATTTTCACTACCGGCTATAGTGCCTATTTTAGAGAGTGGTTCTGTAGATTTAGTCATAACCCCTATAATAAATAGAGATGGAGTGAGCACGGCCAAAGTGCCATACCCCTTTTACAGGCCCTATACTACAATAGAAAATTTAACTGAACTGGATACAGTTCAAATTACTCCAGTAGTTACTTACTTGAATGGCCTCAATTTTTGGATAGAAAATTTCACTAACTCTTCAGAATTTCAAAATAATGACCCAAGTACAGATGGTGATTTAGTCAGGATACTAACTGAGCCTTTCGAGGCTCCAGCTAGCGGATTCATAGACCTGCCAAGTGACGCCTCATTCTTTTACGCAGAAACTGCAGAGTCA
The DNA here is from genome assembly GCA_045104985.1 of Flavobacteriales bacterium. Classification (GTDB taxonomy): domain Bacteria; phylum Bacteroidota; class Bacteroidia; order Flavobacteriales_D; family Sanyastnellaceae; genus ASP10-05a. The sequence continues at coordinate 29,049 of JBGCDA010000041.1, forward strand.
TTTGATATACCTTTAGGTAAACCAGCATTTGTAGAGCTGCACTATTCAAGTAATCATCCTTTTAGAATAGGCACACTGGCCAGAGTAGGAGTTACGGATAGTAGATCGGATTTGGTGGGTATAAATCCTTCTACCAACTCTGAGGAGAAGGTCTGGAAAAAACTATACGTAAACCTCACAGACTACAGATCTAATTTTTCAAGTGGTGCTAATTTTGAAATTTACTTTAGATTAAGTAAAGATCCAGGATATCCTGAACCATTGGTGTTTATAGACAATGTCAAAGTGGTTTATTAAATTTAATGAACGAGAAAAGGCAAATATTAAAATACTTCATCTCTGACCTAGTAGCTGCAGCCTCTGCTTGGGTTTGTCTTTTTGTATTTAGGAAAGTGTACATTGAAAAAACCACTTTAGAGTTTGATGACAATTTCTTTTATGCATTAGCCCTAATACCTGTCTTTTGGATTTCATTATATGTTCTTTTAGGGTTATACACTGATATCTATAAAAGACATAGACTCAAGGAATTTGGCCAAGTCTTTACGGTGACATTTATAGGTGTTTTGGCCTTATTCTTTGCTTTCATTTTAGATGATCAGATTTCTAATTATAAGAACTATTATCAATCCGTGTTAGTGCTCTTTAGCAGTCATTTTACCCTTACCTTTTTATTCAGAATTATCCTGACTAGCCAAACAGTAAAGAGAATTCATAGAGGTGAAATTGGCTTCAACACCATCATTCTTGGTGGAAATGAGCGTGCTATGGCTTTGTATGAAGAAATACAAGTCTTAAAAAAAGCGCCTGGGTTTAAGTTTTTAGGATTCATAAAGGTTAACGGAATAGACAATGTGCTTCAGAAATACCTTCCACAACTAGGCACCTATGATGACCTCTCAGAACTTATAGTAGAGCACGAAGCTAAAGAAGTCATTATAGCTTTAGAGTCTAGTGATCACAAAAAAATAGGTGAAATTCTAAATCAGTTAGAAGGGCTAGATGTAGTGCTTAAAATAGTTCCTGACATGTATGACATCATGAGTGGTTCCGTAAAGATGACTAGTATTTATGGCCTACCACTTATTCAAATCAATAAAGACATCATGCCCAAGTGGCAGTTCGTACTAAAACGAACTATGGATTTACTGCTTTCGGGCATGGCTATTGTGCTTTTATCTCCTGTATATGCAGTTATAGCCATTCTAGTAAAGTTTAGCAGTGCAGGGCCTGTATTTTTTAGACAAAAAAGAATAGGACAATATGGAAAGCCTTTTACCATTTATAAGTTTCGCACTATGTTTGAAAACGCAGAAAAAAATGGGCCACAACTTTCTAGCAGTTCAGATTCTAGAATTACTCCGATTGGAAGATTCCTTAGAAAAACTAGATTGGATGAATTTCCGCAGTTTTTTAATGTAATCAAAGGAGATATGGCACTGGTAGGTCCCAGACCTGAACGCCAGCACTACATAGACCTCATCATGGAACAAGCCCCACATTACCGCCATTTACAAAAAGTAAAGCCCGGCATAACTAGCTGGGGACAAGTGAAATATGGATACGCAGAAAATGTAGACCAAATGATTCAAAGGTTAAAATACGATGTGATTTACATAGAAAACATGTCTCTCTCTGTAGATTTTAAGATTCTACTTTATACTGTACTCACGGTATTAAGGGGAGACGGGAAATAGTCTAATCTTAATAACTGGCATATTCCCATGCTGAACGGTAACTTCCTTTTTGCTCTACAAATTCCAGAAATTCTCCATAAAACCTATCTCCACCTATTGTGGCAGAATCTCCGATAAGTATGAGCCTTTTTTTAGCTCTAGTCATGGCCACATTCATTCTGCGGTAATCTTTTAAGAACCCTATGGTTCCATCCTCATTACTACGCACTAAAGACACTATAATAATGTCTCGCTCCTGCCCCTGAAAAGCATCTATGGTATTTATGTCTGAATCTCTTTCCGAAAGCACTTCTTTTAAATAATTTACCTGACCTCGGTAAGGAGAGATAATGCCTAAGCTCATACCCTCAATAAAAGGCTCCAATTCAATTAGTCTTTTGGTGATGAGGCCTGCTTCCCCCTCATTTCTTAAGCTTTTACCACTTTTACTGGACTCCTCAGTAAAATCACATCCAGCGGTGTCTATAAACTCCACTGCACTGAAGCCATCTTGGGTAAAGCCATGCGTTGCAACGCTGATATGTGCCTCCAATTCATTTTCATAAAACTGAGCATTACTGAACTCCATGATTAGTTCATCCATTCTGTACTGAATTTTTAGCTGATGGATTCTATGCTGAGTGCATGTCATGATGTGCTCTAGTAAGGACTGAGACAAGCCAGCCCTAGCGGCTTCCTCATTCTTAACCAGTGGAGGCAGCTGAAAAGGATCCCCAGCCAACACCAGTTTATCCGCTCTCTTCAGAGGAGTGAGGGCTGCAGGAATGAGCGCCTGAGCCGCTTCATCTATCACTACAGTTTTAAATCGTGTGGCACGTAGCATTTCTGCATCACTACCTATCAGAGTAGTAGCTACTACCTGGGCACTTTCTAAGGTTTTTTGAATAAGGTATTTTTCGGTTTTTTTAGCCTCATTTAGAAGTTCTCTGCTTTCTTTATACCATGCTTTCCTATTGGCCCTATCCTCAGCACTAAAGCTTCTCTTATATTTCTCAGCTTTTTTTCTAGTATCTGAAGCTCTTTTTTTAAGGTCTTTAATGAACTTATATTCTTGCTCATTCTGAATTCTCACATCTATTTGAGCATTCTGTACTTCCTCATCTATCCTGGCCAAATTACCCACTCTTACTACGATCAGCTTTTCTTTAAGCATGCATTTCACTAAATGATCTACGGCTGCATTACTGTTAGCAGTGACTAAGATTTTTCCTTCTTGTTTCACTAATTGTTTAATACACTGAACTAGCGTAGTAGTTTTCCCCGTGCCAGGTGGGCCATGAATAGCCGTAAAAGTTTCAGAATTCTCTGCCAAAGACACACTTTTATTTTGCCACTGGTTTAACTTTTCTGAGCTGAAAGCATTTTTTATAACCAATGGTTTTAAAGCTTGATCAGCCCACATACTTTTAAGTAAACGCTTCTCTTCAGAACTCTCTGTATTTATAAAATAATTCAGAGTATGCTCCATCACTTTATAAGTGCGGTCATCTACAGCTAGGTCTGCTCCTATTTGAGCATCATAAAGTTCGTCTGGCTCAGCATCCGCATTTATTTGAACTACTATCTTCTTTTCTTTTGAGAACTTTACAGTAGCAGTTATAAGTGCTTCACTTTTAATATTATCGGAGCTTTTAAACAAGCTCACTATGGAGCCCGCATTAAAAAAACTGGTTTCTATTTCATTATCACTTTCTAGAGTAATTTCTAATAAGCCTGCCAGACCGTAGTTGGTTTCTTTTACCGAAAGAGGATAGACACAGCGGCCAGTAGCCTTTCGCTCGTGAACACTTTTATGTTTTAAAAGTTCCTGAAACTTCTTTACCTCAAAGTCTTTTTCGGCCTTGAGCAGCTCAGATAGTTTAACTAAAGAATGGAAATAATTCATAGAAACAAAATAGGGAGTCGAAAATACGACTCCCTATGCTAAAACTTTCATTTTAATATTGGGTTACAATATATATTATTCTTTTCTTAGGATCGTGACTGTTCCGCTTTTCTCTCTTCCATCCTGAAGAGTAAGCACGTAAAAGTACACCCCATCTGATGCTTCATCTGCAGAAGGTCTCCAATTTCCTTTATAGTTTGAATCTTCATACACCACTGTTCCCCATCTGTTATATACAATTAGATTGGCATTTGTTTCGTATTCAATTCCAATCATATAAAAGGAATTATTTAATCCATCCGAGTCACCATCTGGAGAAAACACATTTGGCACAAATACATCACATGGTCTAGATTCCACTTCTAACTCTTGAACAACTTCTGCACCACATCCATAAACAGTTACGAGATAAATTCCTCCAAATTCTCCTAGAGCCACTGGCTCTCCACTTACATAATCTCCAAAATAAGTCCAATTTAGAGAGTCTACTACACCTTCTGTTACTACAGAAAGAGTGGTGTTTTGTGAAGGGCACCATTCTGAATTATTGGCTTCTATGACTGGTGGCGGCAGAATAGTAAAAGTTATCTGATCAGTAACAGAGCATTCTTCTAAGCCTTCTGGAAAAACCTCCACCGTAAAGGTGGTTTCTGAGCTAATTCCAGTAGCCGTTGGGTCGGCTATATTAGGATTAGATAGTAAACTTGAAGGAGACCAATTGTAAATCATGTTATCAAAAGATCCACCTGAGAACTCTACCTCCGCATTAAGTTCTTCCAAATAATTAGGACAGGTAGCAGAACCTCCGGATGCCTCTACAGAAAAACTACTTATATCTACGAGAACTTCGTCTGAACTAGCACATTCTTCAAAACCTTCTGGAAAAGCTGTAATAGAGTAGGTAGTGGGTGAACCTATGGCTTCAGACTGGGCGTTTTGGCTATCAGAATTGTCTAACAGACCCGAAGGTGTCCACTGAAAAGTCATATTTTCAAGAGCAGAACCATTAAAATTTAAAGAACTATTTAAGTCAAACTCTTGACCTGGACAAACTAAAAAGTCCTGCTCTGCTGTAACTTCAAAGTCAGATACTTCCACTTGAATATCTGTGGTATATTCACAACCATGGTTATCTACTGCATGAAATGTGTAATCATAAACTCCGACTTCAGTAAAAGTGGCAGAGGTAAAATTACAGTCACTTTCTAAATTTACAGGTGCTGTTTCTGCTGTCCAAAACGTACTGTCGCATTCTATACCTATGGAAGGTGTAAATGATAAATCTTCTGGGTAAAGTGATGGATCGAAAGTAACTGCCCAATCGAAAATAAACCCATTATCACTTGCCCAGGAATCACAGATTTCTACTGTCCATATTCCATTTAATGGGCATCCTATTAAATCTTCCATACTGCTCACTGTGCTATATGCACCAGAGGGAAGCGGACTCACCCCGAAAGACTCATCCTCCCATGTGCCGTTTTCAGCATTTGGTTCCCAGTAATAATCATATCCTACACCTTCATCATTTGGTTGACCATCTATATCCACTGGCTCTCCTAAATACGTGCCCCCACCTCCCTGAGCATGAGCTATAACAGACTGTCCGTTAGGACATAAAAAAGTTATGGTTAAGTCTCCCATAAAGGAGTGTTCAAAGTTTATGAAAAAGTTTACTAAATCATCTATGCTCTCTACTTCTTGACCAGGGTTAAAACCGGAGACAAAAATTTCGGAATCAAAACATTGATCTTGGTCATCTGGTATAAATAATGCTCCTCCAAAATTAGAACTTGGAGAAGTATTCCACTGCTGTGGTGTGACCACTCCTTCGAGGGTTACTTCGGCTCCTAAACATGATAAAACATCCTGAGTAGTTCCGTCAAAAGAAGGGGTCGTACTCACCTGCACCAAAATATCTGTAGTGTTTCCACTATTACAATCTATATCATCTGTAACATAAAGCTGAATAAGATAAGCTCCCGGCTCATCGTAAGAGTGCGTTAGAATAGGCCAGCTTTCAGTATTTGTAGTATTATCTCCTAAGTCCCAAGTAAATGAACTCAACGATGTACCTTCTGCAAAAACTGTAGGTGAAGCATCTAAAGTTATTTCCTCACCAACACAGATTCTCCAGGGAAGATCTGAAGGAATATCAACTTCTGCCACAGGTCTTACGCATGGCAGTCCACATGAAATCTCAGCTGTAAAATCTCCAACATCCGATTCATCTGATACCCACACCAGGGTTAAACATCCAGAAGGGTTATCACTAGTGACATCAGTAGTCTGTAAATCGTTACCTGTAAACACACCTATAAGTGGGGCAGTATCATCTTCGCCATCATAGATGGTCATAGAATCTCCTTCACCAAGAAGAAATAAATTCCAATAAAGGTTAATTATGGTCTCTCCATCTTCAGGACAGAGCGTCATACTTATATTTTCATTATTACTATAATCTGCTGCAGATAACCCTGTATCTACCAAGAATCCACCGCATCCTTCTAATGTAGTATTAGCAATAGCCACTTCACTTTGGGCAATCAGATTATAGGCTGCCAATAGTAAGACAGCCGCAAGACATATTCTTTTCATTGTAATTACTTCTTTGCGTTCTGATTAGTTAAAAACCTATTGAAAAGAACCTGCTGACGCTTTTTGGATGTAATGAAAATAGCTTTGTTTTCAGATACTCTGATAATCACATTTTTTTCAGGAGCCACTATGGTTTCGAAGTCGTATTTAGTAATATCGAAGGTGGCCGGTGTTACATTTTCTGGTATAGCATTTCCATCTGAGTCTAACACCTCAGAGGCTTGGAATGTGGCTTCTCCAGATTTGGTTTCACCCATAAATCTAAAACCACTTTTAGATACCCATTCTACATATTCTTGGTTATCTAAGGATAGGGCGTTGTTTTCAGCAGTTTGTGATTGCAACGCTGAAAAAGACATGCTAAAAAAAATAGCAAGGAAAAGGGAAAAGAATTTCATGATATAAATTTTCGGTTAAATTAAGGATGATTTTTTTAGGCATTTAGTTGCTCACAGAAGTAAATAAATAAATGTCTAATTTCGGGTTTTTAAATTTCACTTGATGTTAGAGATTAAGGAAGTCCACTCTGGAATTCTGGAGAAAAAATGGTTAGGATTCGGCAAGGAAATATATTCCGATCATAAAACCTTCGTACCATACCTTAAACAAGATATAGCCAAAGTATTTGACCCTAAGAAAAATAGAGCTTTTAGAAACGGTAGTGCTAAAAGGTGGCTTTTAGAAGAAGATGGTAAAATTAGGGGAAGGATAGCTGGATTCGTAGAAAAAAAATACTCGAAGGGCATGGAACAGCCCACTGGAGGCATAGGTTTTTTCGAGAGTGTGGAAGATAAATCTGTAGCTTTTAAACTTCTGGACACAGCCATAGATTGGCTAAAATCTGAAGGAATGGAGGCGGCAGATGGCATTATAAACTTCGGTGAAAAAAACATGTTTTGGGGTGTTCTTATAGAAAACTATGAAGATAAAAACACCTATGGCATGAACCATCACCCAGAATACTACAAAGAATATTTAGAGGAATATGGTTTTCAGGTTTATTACAATCAACATGTTTACTATAGAGACCTACATGTTCCACTACAGGAAGTCTTTCTAAGAAAAGTAAGCCTGTTAGAACAAGAAGACGGATACAGAGTAGCGAACTGCAGCGGAAGAACCCTAGAACAGATAGGCGATGATTTCCTTACTGTTTATAATAATGCCTGGGGTGGGCATCATGGTTTCGCACCTATGAAAAGATCCCAAGCACAGAGAACGATGAAAGCTCTCAAGCCTATAATGGATAGAGATATTTTAATTTTTGCCTATCATTTTGATAAGCCTGTGGGCTTTTACATCAACATACCAGAATTGAATGACATTTTTAAGTACGTGAATGGCAATCTAAACTGGCTCGGAAAACTGAAATTTCTCTATCATAAATGGAGAAAGACCAGTAATACAATGGTAGGTATAGTTTTCGGTGTAGATAGAGAATATCATGGCACAGGCGTAGAGGCGGCACTTTGTAAATACTGCGAAGACCACGTGGTATCGGCTGGAGTTTACGACCACACAGTGATGACTTGGATAGGAGATTTTAATCCTAAAATGATAAAAGTCTGTGAAAATCTAGGTTCTGATGTGTATAGAAAACTGGCCACTTACCGATACCTATTTGATAGAAATAAGGAGTTCAAGCGAATGCCCAAAGCTAAATAAACACTCAAATAATGAGCTTTTAACAGAGAGAACACAACTTTTTAAAAATTGTTAATCAGATACTTACAGCTAGTTTGTGCGTTGCAATAAAAAAGTAAGAAATAGTTCCCAAATTCCTTTTTTTTTATGAGAATGGGTTGTTACATTTG
>JBGCDA010000042.1:0-23116 GCA_045104985.1 Flavobacteriales bacterium
ATCTGTTCCGAACCAGATTGTTCCTTGGTCATCTTCAAAGATTTCAAATATATTGTCAGCTATCTGCGGGCTGGAACAAGTGCTTTGACACGTTTGAGCAGATGTTGGTTTTGTTTCTGTTTCGCGTTGCAACGCTGACTGACCATTAACCTCACAGGATGTTAAACTGATTACAAACGAATAAAGCGAGCAAAGCAAAAGGAATGTGATAATATGTTTCATGATATTTAAATTATTTCTTCCAAAATTAAATGAGTGCTATGCCGCAGAGTGTTAGTTAATGTAAAGCTATGTAATTGTTTTTTTGAGCTAGCGAGAAGATTTTTAAACAGAAGAAATTTTAGTATCTAGTGGCTACATTCCTAAAAGCATGATAGAACACCTAAGTACGAATTAAATTTCTCCTTATCATAAATGTAAATTTAAAAACGAAAAAGACTATCGTCTCGGTCTGAAATGAGGGAGGTTCCAAAAATAATCTGAGTCTGTAACTAACTTGAGGATTTAAGGCAAAGTATTTCGCCAACTAATTAAAAGGATGTATTTAAGCACGAGATGGAAGGGTGAGCCTTTTAAAGGCTTTTTTTAGTTTTTAAGATAGAGCCTGATAATCTGTTTTGGAACTTCAATTGAAACGAATTTAAGTTTTAGAAATTAATCGCGTCCTAGGTGATGTGCTGAGCTTTTCGGTCGAAGTACTTTAGTCGAATGGGTAGACTCAATTGAAACGCACTCTCGTCTCTGGCTGATGAAGACACAGACCAAAGTTCTGCGCAAGCTTTTTGGGAGGAGACATGTGCGCGCGAGCAGGGAGACTTTACTTCCTGTTTTGCATCTCCAATTGAGACGCACCTTCGTCTCTGTTTGAACAAGTCACGGGACAAAGCCCCGCGCCAGCCGTTTGTTTTTTAGTTAGTCATGTCCGAGCCAGCTGGGCATTCAACGTAAATTACTACTGTTGATTTATTCATTATGGAAAACTGATAACGTATTTATTCCAAATTTCTATGCAAAAAAAATAGCCCAACAAAAAAGTCAGGCTACACAGGATAATTCCGTGATGGAACTTCCTTAGACTTCAAAAATATGAAAAATATCTTGCTTTTTAACACAGTACCTTTAGGGAGCCAGTGGGCGCGGTGGGTTATTCAAATATCAAAGGGCCGTTAAATTTCCTAAGCTTAATAAAAGAATCACAAGTGTCAGTATAAAACCTTGTCAACCTTATGTTTTCGTTTGCAAAGAGAAAAAAATGTTCACTGAAAATAACGGCTTTATTTTCGTTCAAAATAGTTATGTTGTTATTAAAACCGTTCAATTTTGCATTAAATTCTGAATACTCATTAATTCCGGATTCTACAACTCCTTGAAAAACTTCATTATCATTTATCCAAACCGTGATTTCAGTTTCTCTTAAGAATTGGCCTTCAGAGCATAGAAAAAAATTCACATCTCTTATAAACATAAGATTACTAACTACATATGTTAACAAGAAAGCCCCAAAAATTAACCAATATTTTTTCCTCTTCATCGCTAATGGTCTTTAGTTAAAGATAAGGAAGAATAAGTTGCGGCCCCCAAAGATTTTGCTTCTGTAGACCAATGCCATATGTCTTTCCCGTTACTATAATTGGTTGGCCCAAATTTCATTGTTTTCAAATAAATCGTAGTATCAAAAAATCTTTTGGTGGGTGAATTAGCTCCTAGCATTGGATAAGTACGTTTAACAATGAAAGCTGGTTTATGTTCTAAATTTTCACCATTTTCACTTACAATGTTTGAATAGATTTCATTTCTGATAGCTTGATTTCCTGAGCCATTCGATTCACCTTGGGTCATGATACCCCCTAAATCATGACCAAAAATACCCATCATATGTCCCATTTCATGTAAAAGTGTATATGGTCTAGAAGCACCAAATAATCCTCTAACGCTCCAATCACTTGGAAAGTCTATCCCTCTTACATATGAAACTTTTCCACCAACGGTTCTTGTCACGCCAGGAGATCCGGAACCTGTCTGCTTGTTGTAAGGTCGATATTTCGTGAAGACTACCAAATGATCTGTATTTTCAACCTCTTCTAATGTTGATACAAATTCGAATTTTAAATCAAATACAATCTGATATAATTCACCATTATGCTTAACAGTACCTTCGTATACTTGCTTAAAGTCAGTTTCAAAATCATCCAAAATTTCGTCTTTATCTAAGGCTAAGCCACTTCTATTCATGAATTTCCCCTCAAAATGAATGGTTATTTCTTTAGTATCGTCATTAATTGTAGGGTACAAAGTATCACCTTTTAAATCACTGTATATTATTGGGTTACCGCCAAAACAAGCATAATTGGAAATCGAAGGATTCGGTTTAGGGTCTTGATTCCATCTTCTGGCCACCCTAGTATCGTATTGCCAGAACTCCGCTGTCATAGAATTTCCTTCGCCAGCAACTTCATCATCCTTCTCTTGACCGTTAAAGCCATACCTATAACCAAAGCACCCAGAACAAGTTGACCTAATTGATATCGGAAGTGGCAGCATCACCCTCCGAAGGTAATGAATTAGACGAATGTTCCACCTCCTTATTCTTCTCAGAATCTAAGGTGTGCACCATGTCTTCTGCCTTTTCTGGCTTAGGGAAATACCTTCTTTGAAATAAAATGATCCAAATGACCCCAACAGTAATAGAGGCATCTGCTATGTTGAATATTGGCGGAAATATGCTGAAGGACAGCATGTCTACCACATTTCCTTGAAGGAAGGAGGCATAGCCTTCTCCCATTTCGGTGACTTGTGCTAGGCCTGTATAGCCTATGTTATTTACCAAGCCTTTATCGAAATAAAGCCCATAAAACATACTGTCTAAGATGTTTCCTACGGCTCCTGCTAAAATCATTGCAACGCACGTAATAAGACCAGGTTTAGCCTTAGACTTTATCAGCTTATAAATGGCGTATATGATGGCGCCAGAAGCGAATATTCTGAACACAGATAAAATGAGCTTGCCTGTAATGCCGCCAAACTCAAACCCAAAGGCCATGCCTGGGTTTTCTATAAATCTAATGACAAAGAAATCTGAATCGCCAAAGACGTTTATGCCCTCTCCATACATCATATTAGTCTTAACCCACAGCTTAGACAACTGGTCTATAACTAGGATAAAAAGGGTAACTATTATGGCTCTTACGGCTAACTTACTGATGGCTCTATAGGTGTTACTGCATTCGCTTGGCTTCTATGCTAAGCGTGGCATGTGGAACTAATTTTAATCGCTCTTTCTGAATTAACTTTCCTGTTACTCTGCACAGTCCATAAGTTTTATTTCTAATTCTTAATAGGGCGTTTTCTAAACTTACTACGAACTTTTCTTGGCGTTCTGCTAATCTAGCAGTCTCCTCCTTGCTCATAGTTTCTGAACCGTCTTCCATCATTTTAAACGATGAGGCGGTGTCATTAGTATTGTTACTATCTATGTTAGATAATGAACGTGTGAGCTGGTCTAAATCTTCTTTAGCCATCTCTAATTTTTCTTCTATTAACGCTTTAAATTCCTTTAAATCTGCGTCTGAGTATCTCGCTTGTGCCATGGGCTTATATTCTGTTTATGGCTATCTCTGTGCTAGTTTCAGCGTCTATTTCTACAGCAGTGCCACCTAGGGCGCTTTCTACTATTTCTAAAGAATCTGCTAAAACTTCCGCGCAAATATAATTTTTGTTTGCTTCTACTGCACTGCTTATAGCCGGTGTATTTTTTATTTTAATATCAATTCTATCTGTAACCTCAAAACCTGAGTCTTTTCTCATGTTCTGAATTCTGTTTACCAATTCTCGCGCCACACCTTCTCCTTTTAATTCATTAGTTAGTGTGATGTCTAGAGCCACGGTAAGTCCGCCCTCTGTAGCCACTAACCAGCCTGGAATGTCTTGTGTACTTATTTCAACGTCTTCCATAGAAATAGTCACTTTTTCAGTGCCTAGTTCCAGTTCCATCTGCTGGTTTTTTTCTAGCGTTGCAATGTCTTTTTCGTCAAATCCATTCACAGCAGCAGCTATGGCTTTCATGTGTTTACCGAATTTAGGCCCTAAGGTTTTAAAATTTGGCTTTATTTTTTTCACCAGAATGTTAGAAGACTCATCTAGGTACTCTATTTCCTTGATATTAACTTCAGAAAGAATCAGGTCTTTTACAGCTTCTATCTGTCTCTTAAAGGTTTCACTTAGCACGGGCACCATGATTTTCTGGAGTGGCTGCCTTACCTTGAGTTTTTCTTTAGCTCTTAACCCTAAAACCATAGAAGACACTTTTTGGGCTATAGACATTCTAGACTCTAAATCCTCATCTATTTCTGCGGCATTGGCCACTGGGAAATTTGTCAAGTGTACACTTTCAGCGCTCTTACCTCGGCTCTGCTCGGTAACCTCCTGCGCACTGAGCGGAGCCGAAGTGCCCTTTGCACTCCTTCCTGTTACAGCATCTAAGTCTTGGAATAACCTGTCCGAGAAGAAAGGTGCTATAGGACTCATCATGACGCTAAGCGTTTCCAAGCACTTATAAAGCGTTTGGTAAGCACTGATTTTATCAGTAGAGTATTCTCCTTTCCAGAAACGTCTTCTGCATAGCCTCACATACCAGTTACTGAGCTGGTCTGTGGTAAAATTATAAATAAGTCGGCCTGCCTGAGTCGGCTCAAAATCTGCATAGGCCTGATCCACATCCTTTATTAATGAGTTCAGCTTAGAGAGTATCCAGCGGTCTATCTCTGGCCGATCTGCATAAGGCACATCGGCCTCAGCATAGCTAAAGTTATCTATGTTAGCATACAGCCCGAAGAATGAGTAGGTGTTATATAGTGTCCCGAATAGCTTACGCTGAACTTCTGTAATGCCTTCTTTGTCAAATTTTAAGTTATCCCAAGGCTGTGCATTGGTAATCATGTACCACCTGGTGGCGTCTGCTCCATATTTTTTTAGCGTTTCAAAAGGGTCTGCAGCATTTCCTAAACGCTTGCTCATTTTTTGCCCATTCTTATCTAAAACCAGCCCGTTAGAAATAACTGCTTTATAGGCCACAGAGTCAAACACCATGGTGCCTATGGCATGAAGCGTATAGAACCAACCCCTAGTTTGGTCTACTCCTTCTGCTATAAAGTCTGCGGGGTATGCCTTATTTTGTTCTATGAGCTCCTTATTTTCAAACGGGTAGTGCCACTGCGCATAAGGCATAGAACCAGAATCAAACCACACGTCTATGAGGTCTGCCTCGCGCTTCATTGGTTTTCCGTTAGAGGAAACCAGAGTGATGGCGTCTACATAATTCTTATGCAGGTCGAATGTGTCGTAGTTGTCTTTAGACATATTTCCAGGCTCAAACTCAGCCAGTGGATTAGAATCCATAACTCCTGCGGCCACCGCTTTTTCGCATTCTGCTTTTAGCTGCTCTGCAGATTCTATACAGATCTCCTCATCTCCTTCTTCTGTTCTCCAGATAGGAATAGGGATTCCCCAGAACCGTGAGCGAGAAAGGTTCCAGTCGTTAGCGTTACTCAGCCAGTTTCCGAATCTTCCTGTTCCAGTAGACTTCGGTTTCCAGTTGATGGTATTATTCAACTCCACCATTCTTTCTTTAGCCTTGGTTACTTTAATGAACCAAGAATCTAGCGGATAGTAAAGCACTGGCTTATCAGTTCTCCAACAGTGCGGGTAACTGTGCACATACTTTTCTACGTGGAAGGCCTTATCTTGCTCTTTTAATTTTATAGATATTTCTACATCTGCAGAACGCTCGGGGCGGTCTTCATCTGAGTAGTATTCATTTTTTACATACTTGCCAGCCATGTCGCCCATTTCGGCTACGAACTTTCCTTGTAAATCCACAAGTGGAACGGCATTTCCATGGGTATCTTCTATGAGCATAGGAGGCACTCCGGCTTCCTTAGCCACCATGGCATCATCCTGCCCGAAGGTAGGCGCTATGTGTACGATTCCTGTTCCATCTTCTGTGGTTACGAAGTCGCCTGTTATTACTCTAAATGCTTCTTCTTGAGTTTCCATAGGTAGGCAGTAGTCTAACAGCTGGTGGTATTTTACGCCTACTAGGTCTGTTCCTTTGCAACGCCCTATTACCTCAAACTCTACATCCTTTTTTACGGGGAAGTGCTTTCCAATTAGCGCTTCTGCTACTAGCACTGTTATAGGAGAATTTGTGTATTTATTAATAGAATTTACTATGAGGTAATCTACCTTAGGCCCCACAGCCAGAGCGGTGTTAGAAGGCAGTGTCCATGGTGTGGTAGTCCATGCTATAAACGCAGGAGTGGCCACAGCAGATTTTCCTGCTTCTATGAATTTTTCTACCTGGGCTAAGCTCTCTTCTTTTACAGTAAACTGCGCTATGGCAGAAGTATCTGTTACATCTCTGTAGCAGCCTGGCTGGTTAATTTCATGAGAAGAAAGGCCTGTCCCAGCAGCTGGAGAATACGGCTGAATAGTGTAGCCTTTATACATCATGTCTTTCTTGTGCAGCTGGCTAAGAATCCACCACACAGACTCCATGTACTTATTCTCGTAAGTTATGTATGGGTCATCCATATCTACCCAATAGCCCATTTTCTCTGTCAGGTCATTCCACACATCGGTGTACTTCATTACCGCTTTTCTACAGGCTTGGTTGTACTCTTCTATGGTAATTTTAGTGCCTATATCCTCTTTAGTAATTCCTAGTTCTTTTTCTACGCCTAGCTCTACTGGAAGACCATGCGTGTCCCATCCAGCTTTACGTTTTACTTGGAACCCTTTTAGGGTTTTATAACGGCAGAAAATATCCTTTATAGAACGTGCCATAACGTGGTGAATTCCAGGCATGCCATTGGCACTAGGAGGTCCTTCAAAAAACACAAATGGTTTTTTTCCTTCTCGCGTTGCAATGGATTTTTCAAACGTGCCTCTGTCTTTCCATTCTTTTAGCACTTCTTCAGCTACTGCCGGAAGGTCTAAACCTTTGTATTCTTTGTATTTCTGCGCCATTTTATGCCTTTAAAAAAGTCACGCGAAGATAAAAAATAAAGTGGTGCGAAAGGTTGAGAAAACTAACCGTAAAAAGAGCCATTTGAAATGGCTTAAACACTGGGGCAAAAGACTGCATAACCAGGGTCTGCATCTGTATTTTCCAATTTCAGATGCACCTGACATTAGGAATGCTCATAAAGTTTATCAGTCTAAGCTAAAGGATAAATTCAAACCTAATACAGGTTGAATACCAAGGCCAGTATTTACTAATGTCGGTCTTAATTTCAATCTGTTGTATGAATGATTCTCGTCATATAATACTGAGTTATGCATCCTTACAGCATCATTTAGGATATCCCATGATTTATAGCGCTTAAATATACTATACACCACTACAGCTAATGTTCCTGCTAAAAAATAAAATGAATAACCAGCCAGCATACCATCCGATAAATTAAATGTGTTATTAGAGTGGGTTATGACTCCAAAAGCCATCAGACCAGCACCAAAAGGAACTCCTATAAATGGTGCATAGTAATAGCGCCTGAATTGCTTAAATGCTCTGTCTACATTCAGATCAGGAATTAGATACTTTTTTAATTTATATGCTGCGAAACCGACTGGTATTTTTGTTTGTGTAGAGTTAAGGTCTGGATACGGTTCTTCCGTTAAAACAAAATATTTAACATACTTCATTTTAGTTTGGCCAGGAGTGAAATCTAGTCTTGCCTTTACTTTCATCACTTTGTATGGGTCAAATTGTATATATGATCCAATTTGAGAGAAAGCTCCAGCAGAAGCCATGCTTATAATACCAACTAAAAAAAGTAACTTATACCTCATCATAATTCCCAACCAAAATACTGGAAAATCTTACATTCCAGCATCTGAGCAAAACTAAATTTAAAACTCCTGGGGTACTTTGCCCATAAACTGCTGGTAAGATCAGTGGACTAACACTTTTTTTCTGAAAATAATTGAAGAATTTAACAGCCGACTTACTAAGTCAGAAAGGCAAGAACATCAGACTATTTACATGATTACACTCACTATAAAGGCGGCTCACTTATAATTCAAATGGTAATTTATAGATAACCCTAAAGTATGCCGTCCTGAAAAACTTGAATTGATTAGAGTTGGTCTAATTTTAAGATTATTCAGCACTCGGTCTTCCTTATCTAATAGATTATTATGAGCAGCAACAGCTTCCTCTAAACTTCCCATGATTTATATCCTATTTAGTAACCTAAGCCAAACAATACAGTTCCCGCTCCCATCAATGCATACGGTACTATGGGTGAAACATCCTCTTCCTGTTTGTGCAAATAATTCTAGCTTAGAAAAAAAATAGACCTCTATAAAGCAGAAAAAAATTGAAACTCATATTCATATATTTACAGCTCAATATACTGCAATGAAACTCATGAAAATTTTGTCTGTGCTAGTTCTAATTGTTTTTAGTCTTAGTTCTGGAAATGCTCAACTTACTTATGGATATAAAAAATCAGAATATTTTAAAGAATATTTAAAGCGCGATATCGCTGTCCAGCTGTCTGGTAATGCTGAATTTGACACAGCACTAAGAGAAAGCATAAATAGTATTTGGAAAGGAGAAAAGAAAATTGTCTTCATGGATGATGAAGAAATCCAGTCATTAAGAAATAACGGGAGTAATTATAGTGTCATAGGAACTCTGCGAATAACAAGCAGTTCTGATTCCAACAGTGAGTATGGGCAAGCGGGTTATGGACTGTACATTCCTGACTCTAAAACATTTGGTTCTTTCGTATATAGTGTTTTAGCATTTGTACCGTTTCAATGCGACAATGGATGCGATTTCTACAATGATAATTTATATCGAATTGATTTACTGAACCAAATTATCCATCAATTAGTTGATTTTGTAGGTGATAGCCGAAAACGAGGCTACGGTCCACCTGCTTTTATGAAACAGTATAATTTTCTTAACAGAAAAGATCGTTTTTCGTTAATGGAGGAAAAAATACTCCTAGTAAGCACAGATGATCTAAATGATAAATTCACAAAAGAAGATTTCATCAAAACGTATCGCTATAATGTAGAGTTTGTTAAGCCTGAGGTCTATAAAGAAATACTAGAAGAAGGTAATAATATGTTCATCGCATTGATTTCAAGTCCAAGTAACTCACAATATAACTTATCTCTCATGGACTTAGAATCGAAAAAACTACTCGGTCTTCAATATGGAGGAATTCATATTGAAGGCAGTTCAAAAGGCCTTTCTCTAAGTAAGAAACAGATTAAAATGCTCCAAAGAAAAAGACTGATTTCTAATCGTAATAAGAATAGAATCATAAAGTACAGTGTACTTGCTTTTATTCTTTACTCATCTCTTATAAATCCGTAAGTGATTTTGGTAGTATTCTGATTAAGTACTTAAAGCACAGGCAGCGCTTTTTCTCGGCACAGAGTTTGTTAATTTTTTGTTAACAAACAATTCTCTGCATCATGAAATCACTCTCAACTATCTATTGCAACGCACTAATAATAATGTGTTTACTGCTTACTGGATGTGTGACTTATGGAGATCTTACTGAAACTACTTATAATGGGCCTTCATCTGGCCAAGACTCTCCAGACAGATTTTACATGTTTTATAGCTCAGACCAAACTAATTTCGATTATGAACTACTGGGAGAGATAAGAACAGTGAGTAACAGAACTGACTCTGATACAGAAGTCCTAGAGAGAATGGCTTATGAAGCTTGGAGTAAAGGTGCTAATGCCATTCTATTCATAGAAACGAGCACCACTGAGCGCAGTGAAGGCACCATAGATCTTCTTTTAGATTCTGACTGTGAACAAGAAGATCTAAATTCTGAAATTTATTATGAAGCTCTGGTTTTAGAAGGAAAGGCAGCATACATAAATGTAACTGATAAGTTCATACTGGAATACGGCCAAGGCTTAGACCTATTTTATGTTCAAAAAGTAGAGCAAGATCTAGAAAGAGAGTCTAGGTCTAAAGGGGCTCAAGCAGTGCTCACCCTAGCAGGAGGAGTAGTGAGCCTTATGGCTTTGATATTGGGCTCTGATAATACCTCAGAGTAAATAACCGAATCATCTACTTTGAACACTGCTGATAAAACTCTTTCAATTTGATATTCATTTTTCTCACCACTTTATTAGGCTTACGTTTTAGAAAAAAAATGGTATTAAAGGTTCTAACATAGTAAGGAAAAGGTCTCTTGAGCTGATTAAACCCTGCATCTTTGATTATCAGCGCTTCGAATGTGGCGTTAGAATACTCCGGATCTATATTTGTGATATCTCCAATTAAATAATCTACACCTTTCTCAGGCTTATAGTTAGTAGGATTCAGCGCATCATCTAGGAATTCTACCTGATCTAACTCATTAGTGCGTATTTTTTTAGACTCGTTGCTGTAAAAAAAATAAACTGGGCAAAATGTAAATTCTCCTCTAAATGCTTGGATCCAAGCTAAATTATTGAGCTTCGTGTAACGTTCTACTTCTTTAGCTTTATTAGTTAGCCCTCTTTCGTTTAAGGCGTTTATGGTAGCTTCTTTGGTAGATAACCTAACTAGTATCACTCCATTCTTTAATCTAAGTATTTGCTCCTCTGAGCTGGTTTGGCCAAGCCCTGCATTGGCCAGAGTGCAGAGCAAGACAATTAAAAGGGCTAAGGACTGTTTACAATGAGTCATTTTAGAGGTGGGAATATTATGTCAAACTAATTTAGCACATAGATAGGACGCGGCTAGGTGAATGCAGGTTAAAATCAGCGAAATATTCCATTTCAAAAGAGCACAAATGAACACTTAAGCCACAAGCTAACATATCCGGCTATAATCTTCATTAGATATGACAAAGACTAAACCACCAAAAAAAATGCTCAACGGCTATATAAACACGATTAAACTGCCTTTTAGGCCATTACTTTAAAATTATCCATACCTTTAAGCTAATTGAAGAACTAACAATCACTATTTAAACCTTAAAAAATTAACTTATGATTCTCTCTAAGAAAATTAGCATGAGCCTGATGGCTATGCTATTACTATGCTTTTTTAGCGCACAAGCCCAATTAGAACTGTATTACATACCAGCAGATATTACTGCCAGCAGCACTCCCATGATTCTCTCCACAGCAGATGATGCACCTGAAGGATTTGTCTTGGCAAATCAGCCGTGCGCAGAATCCACTGCAGCTATCGATAATTTCTGTGTAAATACCGATTGGGATTTTGCTTGCCAAGACCGCTACAACCGATGTTTATATGGGTTAGAAGGCTGCTCAGGAGACTGGTACATTCCAGACGTTATACTTTCTGGCCCAATAGTATTTGCTTGTGAAGCACCTGAAGGATACTCTTTAGCAGATCAAGCATGTGCCCAAGAAGTAGTAACCAATGATCCATTTTGTGTAAATAACACCTGGGACAACGTTTGCAGTCGAGCATACAACTGCTGCCTCGGAAATAATGGGTGTAATGATTTTCTTGCCTGTAATTATGACCCGACCCTATGCGAGGACAATACTTTATGCCTATACACAGATGGTTGTACAGATGTTTTAGCTTGTAATTACAATCCAGATGCTGGATGTGATGATGGCTCGTGTACTTTTCCTGGCTGTACAGATTTAACAGCTTGTAATTATGAGGAAACAGCTGGCTGTGATGACGGTTCTTGCTCTCAACCTCAGTATTACATTCCATGCATTACTAATATCGGACCTTTGGTCTTAGCTTGTGAACGTCCTACAGACTATATTTTGGCTAATCAGGAATGTGCTCAGGCTAGAGTAGACAATGATTCATATTGTCTAGACACCAATTGGGATTTTCAGTGCCAGACAGCTTACGACTGTTGTGTTAATGAAGGGTGCACAGACTTTACTGCTTGTAATTATGATCCAAATGCGTGCACTGATGATGGCTCATGCATAACAGGTGCCTGCACTTACCCAGATGCGGAAAATTATGACCCAACAGCCGTCTGTGATGATGGCTCATGCGTCTACCTAATAGCCTCAGGATGTTTAGGAGATTTGAACGGTGATTTTTCGGTAACGTCTGCTGATTTATCCTTGTTCCTTGCCGCTTTCGGCACTGCTTGTGCAGTGCATTCTGACTAAGTGTCTAAACCCCTTAACTAGACAGAGCCGTGGATTCACGGCTCTTTTTTTTGCGTAGCAATAATACATAGTCCCCACATAATATCATCAACTATCGTTTCTTGATGCCTTCATTTAAAGAGAGTCTACAGTCATGGAATCTATCTTTTGCACAGGGGTAATCGTATCTAGAATATCTTCTACATCGGTGCCGTCAGTTTCTGTTTCTATGGTCAGGTTTATTTCTTCTTCCTCTCTGCTCACATCTCTGCGCATGAGCTTTCTCTGAGTGAGAATACGTTCTTTTATTCTGTCTTTCCAGCGTTCAGGATACACATCATCATCCTTTAGTAGAATGACTATATCATCATATTTAGCATGAATGAGGTAGAGCTCAGCCTTGGTGGAAGTGCTTTCTTTAGTGTTCCCTTTCACCGTTAAAATATTAGCCAAATAAAACATTTCTGGCTCTTCATCTCCTTCAAAGACATACGTGTAGTAAGGCCGTTCTCCTCCCGGAATAAACGTTCCGCCTTCTCTGCTCACCCAGTTATAGCTCTTATCATCTTCCATGATTTTCTCCACCACTGCGCTCATTCCACGGTAGCCGCTGCGCTCTATTTTATCTACTCTGTCATAAACATAGATAGTATCAGTGCTGGACCCAGGCACAAATACGTCCATAGATAATCCATACTTAGTACTGTCGTATGGTTCTAATTCTAACCAATAGAACAAGCCTTTACCAGCATCAGTATTAGTCTTACTAAAATCAAACTGTTCGATCACTGGCAAACTTGAAAAGGCATTATCTAATTGGGGAATTCTGTGATCATTCTCATGATTACCAGGGAAACCAGACGTAAATCCATACTTAAATCTAAGCGATTCGCCAAAGTAGTTAACCGTTTTATCATCTAGCAAGGCTTGGTTTTTTAACCAACTGGTGGCTCTTACCTCTTCTGCACTTAAGAATTTCCCTTTCCCTGCTAGCAGAAGCTCAGCATAACTGGTTTTAGAATCGTCAAAAATGAATACACCCCCAAAAGCTGGCTGAGGAAACAGAAATCCTTTCCATTCTAACACTGGAACTACTTGGTGAAGTTCTCCTTTATCGTCTCTCATGCCTATAACCATGTCTGAAACCTCACAGCAAAACATCTGGAAGAATGAGAGCTTTTTTCTGGCGGCATTCTGAATGTTATATGAAAACAGAAGGTTAGTTCCCACTTGGAAATCCACCTTTTCTCGCTCATACTGGTCTAACACTGGTGCAGGATTCTGCACATTGGTTTGAATAAATTCTTCTACGTTTCCACCTAGCTGCTGAAAAAAGTAGCTACCCGGTTCTGTCCAGCCTGTCCAGTATTGTTCCCCAGTTTCTGGATCTACCCATGTTCTAGGAGAAGTAGGCTGGCGGTTATTATTCATGGTTTCTCTGAAGTAAGATTCTACTACAAACTGCGGCTGAAGTTTAGGATGAATAGATTCTGGTGGCTTATCTAATTCTATTACTGTAGTGCGCTGTGTGTATACGTAATACGAGCTGATGTAATTGTAAATACTATCTCCAAAGGCATAGATAAATAACCCAAACAGCAGAAATGCCACTATCCAAACGGCTCTCATATACCATTGCACCGCTAAGCTAAAACGCCAGTAAAATAAATAGATGACGGCCGCACTAATTAAGATGAGTGGCCAGTAAATGCGCACATAAATGAGCAGTGGCTGGTAAGTGCCTCTGCCTGTGATCAGGTAATACACGGCAAAAATGGGAAGCAGAATAAGAATGGTTTTTACCACCTTTCCTTTTTCCTTAAACATGCGCTTGTACCACTTAAAAAAGTTGTAAGATTTCTTATTAGACTCTACTATTTGTATGGTTTCAGACATTCTACTTCAGGTAATCATTTATGATGTCGTTAGGATCATCTTTCTTAGGTTTAGGCTGAGGTTCAGGAGTGGGTTTTTGTTGCGTTGCAATAGGTGGTTCTGCCTCCTGAATAGATTTCATCTCTGCCTCCTCTGCCGCTTTTTCTTTTCGGTCTTTAATGGCTTCATCCTTTACTTTTACTACTCTTTCTGTAACCGCAGGCCACATATATGAAAGGTAAATGGCCGCTACTATTATTCCCGCATGAAGCAAGTAGCCCGATAAACCAGTGAAGAAATTAAAGGTTTCAGTGGCTATGCTGAAATCGAAGAAAATGGCGTAAAGAATTCTAATTAATGCCGCTCCTACTAATGCCACCACCAGCTTAAGAACTATACTCTGACGGAATAAATATCCTCTTAGTCCTCTGGCATCTTCTGCTTTCCAAAACGATAAATTGTCAAACAATTTAGCCAGCATTCCTTTAGGCGCTCTGGTTCTGGTAGCATCCTTGTATGCCAGAAACATAAACAAGAAAAAACTAATTCCTGCGAGTAATATAAATTCTAATAGTGCATTCATGACGTAGAGAGGTTTAACTGTTTAGTGCTTATATACCTAGGAGTTATGTAGTGTAACGCCCAGTTTTGTTTAGGTGCTGGCCATCTTTGGTAACGCTGGTAAAACTCTTCTTTATCATAGATGTATAATCTAAATAAATCGAAAGGGTTCATTTTTAGAATCACCCTCCAAAGCAGCCATTGTTTATTAGGCCCCAGCTCAGGATTAGGGCGCATGAGCATTTTATACACCTTACTAGAAAGTTTATTACTGTCTATAAGTGTTCCTTTTTTTACCTGACTTATGATAGATTCTAACTCGAAATAATAGTCGGGCAGGTCTCCACTTTGGGCGTATTCATTGATTCGTTTTTTCAGTTGGCCGTTACTTAACTCAGTAACTTCAGTAAGTGGTTCCTTCTCATAAATGATTTCAGCTAAAATGCAGAACAAATGCCGTTCTAGATCTTCTATTTGCTCAAACACCTTTTGAGGATAAACGCCTATCATTCCATTTACTATGAGGTATTCTGTAAGTTTTAAGTCATGTAAGTAATACTCCACATGATTAGACGCCTGGCCACTTATGGTTTTTTCATCTTCAGAAACTACTTCTCTAATGAGTAGAGTTTGGGCAAGTTTAGACTCATTTCTGAATAGAAACAGGCCATCAAATGCTTTAGTGTAAAAGCTATCTACCTCCATGAACTTGTGGTCTGGAAGCAAGAACTTTTTATCTGCCAGCACGCCAAATCTTCTGTAGCTTTCTCTAAGCCCAGCTCTGAGCGCTTTATCTAACCAAGCGTGTTCTTCATCAAAAAACTTACGCTCCAGTTTCATCTGCACCTCTTTAGCCTCTGAGAGGTTATCTGTGGTAGAAAAACGTAGAGTAAAGTATTCTATTCCTAATAAATCCTGAGGTGAACGGTAGGTAGAAATCTCTTGGTCGCACTCTATAACTATGGCCGTTTGGGTAGTAAGGTCATGGATCTGCCTGCTAAATGTGCTAAACACACTTTGAATCATTTCATTGTCAAAAGAATGGTAAGGCATATATACAGGCACATTGGTCTGATCTGGGGTAATAATTACCGCATAAGGGTTAGCCAAGCCATGCGATAGGTAAAAATTATCCTCTTTCTCTAGCGCTATTTCTGGAGACCATCCCCAGCCGTCTATAAAGAACTCCTTTAATGTGGTAGGCTCCAGTCCAATCAGTTGCAACGCGGAATTATACCTGCCCACACGCTCCTTAGACTCCACTAAAATGAGGCCTTTACCGTATAGCTCTAACTCCTTTAATTTTTCCAATTCTGCTGTCATTTATTAGAATAACCCTGGTTCTTTTTCTGCAGCACTCATGGCTGCACGTTTGTTAATAATGAATTGATTGGTCTGTTCAGTAATTTTTCTGTCCATCTCAGAATTCTTAATGTTTATGAGAGATGATGCCTGTTTAAGCAGTTCCTGATACCAGATTTTATACAAATCCACTTCCTTAGCACGGTCTCTTTTCAGATCTGTAAGAATGTCTACTCGCGTAGCAAAGGGCTTATCGAAAAAGTGAGATCGGTCCTGGAAAAAGTCTCCTGGCATATCGAAATCCATCAGAATAAAATCCACTGCAGAATGCACGTTTCTATCTTCACGTGCAGTCCAGTACACAAACTTATCGCTCATCATTTTCTGGAAGTAAGCAAAGAATCTAGGGTCTGAAGTATGGTCAAATTTTTTCTTAGCCGCTTCGGCTATCTCTAATACTTCTTCTCTCAGGTAAGATTCATCAAACTGTATTTCCGCAAGAAAATCAGGAATATCCATAGACTTTTCGTACTCACTTTTCTGTGGAAGATCATTTCCCATAATTCCATTCACCTGTTTCTCATGAGATTTCCACCAGAGGTAATCCAGTGCTAAGAAATCTTCATATGATTTTGGCCCACCAAGTAGCACACGACTCTGGACTCTAGAAAGAATAGCAGCATCCAGCACGTCTGGCAGGTTAGTGAAAATCTGAATAAAATGGTTTCCATTATTAACCGCGGTAGCTCCTTCGGTCATGGTGAGCACTGCATTTACCACATGTCCTTGACCTTCACTAGCACCACTTCTAGACCTGTCTCCCAGCAGATTCTCACAGTCATCCCAGGGAGAATAGGTAATGACGTTAGGGTTCTTAAGCTGACGGTCAAAGATTTCCATCTTCTTAGCTGTTTCTCCCTGTAAGCTAGAAATCAATGTTCTAGGAAGCGGCAGCATCACGAAAGGCACTCCGATGTTATCTGCACGTTCTTTTCCATAGTTATAACTGGCTGCTATAAGCATGGACTTACCCGTTCCTGGAGGGCCATATTTCATGGTGAATCCAGGTAATCCACCTAATTCTAACCATGGGTTTTTCTTCTCTTCTAAATCATAACACAGCAGGCGTTCTATCTGGCGCATGTTACTCTTACGCCCTTCAGAATTAGCCACTATGTCTTCCATTCTAATATTCTTAACCTCTACCGAAGAAACCCGTCCGAATGATGCTCTTTCAAATCCGGCTATGGTAAAGTCAGTGCCTTCAAACTGGTATTTCTTAGTAGTAAAAAACTCAGCATACTGAGAAGTTTCTATCTCAGATTCTACGATGCTTAATATTCTTTCAAAGTAAATCAGCGCTCCCTTTACCAGACCCACTGTGGTGTTTACCTTATTAGACTCCTCTACGAATTTCCCGAAGAAATACAGACTGGAGTTCATGGCGTTAACACTGCCATTTAGGCTAATGGATGGGTTTTCATCCAAGCTCATTATTAAGGCACTAATATCGTCTGGCTTGTACTGATCCAGTTTCCAAACTATATAATTAGCAGAGACATGCAGCAAGATTCTGGCTTGAGTAATTTTCTTTTCCTCTATTTCATTTTTCTCATCCTCCGAAAGGGAATCTGCTTCCTTTGCTTCTATTTTTAGGAGTCCAGAAGATTTTCTGAACTGCTTGGCCACATAAGTTCCTAAAGCCAGTCCATTTTGAATGGCGTTTAGCACCATATTGGCATCTTCATTCAGGAGGTTTGTATTCTTGCTCAGTGTTTGGCTTAGTCCAAATAACGATACACTGGCCTGGCCAATACTGCCTGTTCCGCCAAACACTTTTCTTCTGGCCAGGATGCTGCTTCCTAACCCATCTGCATCCATCACTTTAGCGGCCTTAGACACATCTGTCCAGCTTACTTTATGCAATAGTGAGCCTACTACTTGTTTAATATTACTGAGGTCGGCCTCAGTTATGGGTATGTATGATTGTTCTGCCATATTAAATTGCTATCATGTTATTTCTCACTGCCATTAGTTCTAATCCCATTTCTGGATCATCTAATAAAAGCTGTATGACTTTATGCGGTGCAATGAGGTATTTCTTCACGTCAGAAAGCTTTCGTTTCTGACACTCTTTATCATCTGTTTTTATATGGAAATCCTGCAGTGGTACTTTACTGCTTATCCAGCTCGCTTTTACTAGTCCTTCATTCACAGAAGCTACTATTTCTTCTTCGTAGAAGAACACATAATCTTTAGCGCTTAATCCATGCCGTTGGTAAAACTTAGTGTATGGACTTTCATCTTTAGAATACTTTCCATACAGCGGGCCTAGATCATACTTCTTAATCAGCTTTGGATGAACATTTGGCAGTTCCTGATCTATAAAAGACACCATTTCATAAATGCTTTGAGAGCCCGCAGAAATATTCTCTACTATATCTTCAAATTTCTCAAAGTCTGGATTTCCATTTTCAAATGCCTTTTCCTGACCGCTATATTCTACCGACATCACGAATATCTGTGGTCGGTTAAGGGCCATGTCGTATGTTCCCCAAGCATAGATAAAAGTAGGTCTTCCGGCATTGGTCTTTCCAGTTTCTAAGAGTCTACCTCTGTTATACATGAGGTAAATAGAAGAAGGATATAAACTGCTGTAATACTTGCGTTTGGCCAGGTTATCTAGCGCATCTAAAGGTTCCTCGTTCTGAGTTCTCAGCTTAGAAATAAGTCGGTCTTTTAACACTAGTGCATTAGGTAAACCCGCCAGAAAATCATCCTTCAGATTATAGTCCGCCTTCATCTGCCTTAACTCTGCATGGTTAGGAAATGAAGACTCTGTAAGGTCTACTCTTATGCTATGTGTGTTGTCAAACTGATACTTTCCATTAAGTAGTTCTATGCTTCTCAGCAGCCTAGTTATGAAATAGGAGATTACAGTGCGCTCCACTTTTTTAGTGGCACTCTCCTCTAACTTTTTCCCTAAGTGTGTATTGAACGCCTTAAATGCTTTAGTGATGTACTTGAAATATTCCTCGTACTCATCTTTTGTCTCAAATTCTGCTCGGTCTAATTCTCCAAAACCGGCATTGCCTAAGAGTTCCTGTAAATCTGAATCCATGTGTGGTAAGTCGCCTCTGAGATTATCCTAGCATATCGCTAAGTTCATCATTAGTGCTTTTTTTCTCACCTGGAGTTTCAGAAGCCTCATTAGTAGGTTTAGTTTTTCCAGAATCTACTATGTAGTTTCCGTCTGAGTCTATGCCGTAATTCTGCTTCAGTTTCTCATTAGCTTCTTGGCTTCTCTTTGCGAATTCACGCTGCTTATCCATAAGTAGCTTGGCCACTTCGTCTAGCGTTTGAACTCTCTGCCCTTGAGCTTCTACTCTTTCTATTCTGGCGCGCTGAGAACCTACTGTAGCTTGAGCTAACATTTCAGCACTTCGCTCATCTGTTTTCACCCCAGCTTTCTCGAACGTACTTGTTACCTTCTGATAAGCAGCTGCTCTCAATGAAGTAATGGTAGCTGCATAAAACGATTCCCTTTCTTTAGTATCTGATTTGAGTGCTGCTAAATCTGCTTGCAGGTTTTTCTTCTGAGTTTCTAGCGCTTCCATAGCTATAGAATGCAGCTCCACGAAACGCTCTTTAGAGTTAAAGATGGATCTGGCTACCTCAAAGTTCCCCTGCTGCTCCGTAATGGTTTTCTGCACACCTTCTACTTCCTGCTGCTTAGCGGTATTTTCTGGTGTTCCAGGCGTCAGTTCAGACAACTGTTCTAGCTGAGACTGAAGTTGGTTTTTCAGATTTTCTATTTCAGCCTCAGTATTCTTCATGGCAGCCGCAGCTTTCTCCTGAAGCTCGAATGCCTCTTTTTGAGATTCGGTTACCGCTTGAAGTTCAGTATCCACACTGCTCATTTTACCTTGTACAAAATTGGTAATCATAGTAACTATGGTTATCATCCGGTCTAGGTGCTTATCTAGAGGCTCGTTCTCTAAACGTTCTTGATGGTGAGCTTTAGCTCTTACAGTTTCATTTTCTAATTCTGTTTGAGCAGCGGCTAGTACTTCTTGAGCCTTTAAAATTTTATTCTTTCTTCCCCACAGGTTATTCCACCAACTGTCTTTAATCGCTTCTTTTTCTGCTAGTTCCCTTTCAGCAGCTTCTAAAGCTCTTTTAGCTTTGTCTATCCAGCCTTGTTCTTTTTCATCTAAATCTCTAATCCCCTCGAACCCTAATCCGATCTCATCCAGTAAGTTTTGCAACGCAGACATGACATTAGCCAAGTTAGAACCGAACTTCTTTTCATTCTGCAGCACAGAGTCTGAAGTGGCATTAACTATGGCCTCAGCATCTACTGCCGATTCTATGTTTTCTAATTGCTGTTTCGTTTTGTTGATTACACTGCCTACTCCTAGTTCTGCATCGTCTAGTGTTTTCTTTACTTTAGAAGCTAAAGAGCTAGCGTCTGAATTACTGTTTTTGATTTCATTAAAGAGGTCGTTTATATCGCTCATGTTTTAGATTAAGATTTTAGATTGGTTTGTAATTATCTACAATGTGAAAATAGTGAAAAGCTCTATATCTCGCACCAGACAAGGCGTAAAAAGAATTCAAGTTGCGTTGCAATACACCTAGAGTTCTGATCGATACTCAGAAATTAACATTTCAAAAAAATTGTGAAAACCGATAAATCACAGCTCTTTTTGCTGAAATCGGATAACGAATTCAGCTAGATAGAGATAATTCTAGCTTTAAATGAAACTACCTTCTGAAAAAATAGTAAACCAGAAGACGCATCGACTGAAATTAAAATTAGATTAAAAAAGAGGCGTTGAGCCCTGAAAATGCTGGATTCACTATCTTTGTTAGTCTTAAGAACTAAAAAATCATGAACTACTCTAAACAGATAATTTTACTCTCCCTTGCTTTAGTATTATCATTTCTTGAAACTCAGGCTCAATCAGTAGCCAGAGAATGGAATGAATTGCACTTAAACGGAGTTAGAAATGATCTGGCAAGACCAACTGTAACTGCCAGAAATCTATGGCACACTAGTGCAGCTATGTATGACGCCTGGGCGGCCTACAGCGAAGTGTCGGAAACCTACTTTC
This sequence comes from Flavobacteriales bacterium, assembly GCA_045104985.1. Classification (GTDB taxonomy): domain Bacteria; phylum Bacteroidota; class Bacteroidia; order Flavobacteriales_D; family Sanyastnellaceae; genus ASP10-05a. Next base: position 20,979 of record JBGCDA010000042.1, read on the forward strand.
TAGGAAAAACGGTAGATGGATTTACTATCCCTTTTGAGGGAGTGACTATTCCTGCTACTGAGACTGAGATAGAAGAAGCTAGAGAACAGGCTATTAGTTATGCAGCATACAGAGTATTAAGTCATCGCTATAATAATCTTCCTGGAAATAATGAAATAGCGGTAAATCAGGCGTTCAATGCTAAAATGGCTGAGTTAGGCTACTCTACAGTATTTACAGATACTGACTACACGAATAATGGCCCTGCAGCACTGGGTAACTATATAGCAGAGCAAGTGATCGCTTTTGGGTTACAAGATGGATCTAACGAAGATGACGACTATGACAATCAGTACTATGAATCTATTTATCTTACATCACCTGAAGTACAGCCCCAATTCACAGAAGCATTAGTAACAAACTTTGATGGCAACCCAAGTATGAAAGACCCTAACAGATGGCAGCCATTATCACTGATAATTAACATTGACCAACTTGGAAACGAAATTCCTCTAAATGACCAAGAATTTTTAAGTCCAGAATGGGGAAATGTAACACCATTTTCTCTTACAGAAGAGGATAAAGTCACTTATCAAAGAGATGGATTTGATTGGAACGTTTACTGCGATCCTAGTGATCCTCCTTACGTAGACACATTAAGTGCAGAGACTGGACTTTCAGACCCTTACAAGTGGGGGAATGCACTGGTAGTAATTTGGTCCGCATTATTAGATCATCAAGATGGAAATATGATAGATATTTCCCCAAATAACATTGGTAATGTGCCTTCTTATCCTACCAATTTTGATCAGTTTCCAGATTTTTACGATTTGACTACAGGATTGGATACCAGTGAAGGTTATGACGTGAATCCGCATACTGGTGACCCTTATGATGAACAATTTGTACCTATGGGTGACTATGGAAGAGTGTTAGCAGAATTCTGGGCAGATGGCCCTGACTCTGAAACTCCTCCAGGGCACTGGTTCTCCATTTTGAACTACGTAAGTGATAACCCGCTTTTAGAAAAAAGATGGGAGGGTGAAGGCCCTATTTTATCAGATTTAGAGTGGGATGTCAAAACTTATTTCACAATGGGAGCTACAGTGCACGACTGTGCCATAGCCGCCTGGAGCATTAAAGGATATTACGACTATGTAAGACCTATTTCTGCCATAAGATGGATGGGAGACATGGGGCAATGTACCGACTCACTGCTGCCTAGTTATCATCCAGGAGGCATGCCGCTAGTGGATGGGTTCATAGAGCTGGTAGAAGTAGGTGATACCATTCTTGTCGGAGATTCCATAATCGTAGATGCAGGAAGTGAACACCTTCACAAAATAAAAGTAAAATCATGGAAAGGCCCTGATTATCTAGATGAAATTACAGCGTCCGGTACTTTTGCAGATGGTGTTCAAGACAGCACCTTAGCAGGCGTAGGATGGATTCTAACAGAAGACTGGTGGCCTTACCAGCGTCCAAGCTTTGTTTCACCACCATTCGCAGGATTTGTCTCTGGTCATTCTACCTATTCGAGAGGCGCTGCAGAAGTAATGGCTCGTATGACAGGAGATGAGTATTTCCCTGGAGGAATGGGGATTTTTGATGCTCCACAAGACGGCTTTTTAGTATTTGAAAACGGGCCAAGTCAATTTTTAGAGTTGCAGTGGGCCAAGTACACCGATGCTTCTGATCAATGCAGCCTCTCCAGAATATTTGGTGGAATCCATCCACCTGCAGATGATATTCCTGGAAGAATTATAGGTAAGAAAATAGGAGAAAAAACATTCGAGCTTGCAAGCGAATACTTAAATCCAATGCCTAAGATATTAGCTATTGACATTGCAACGCCTTTGATAAATGATGCGGCCACGGCCAATGAATTCACAATAGAGGCAACCTTCAATTTAGATATGGATGCTTCTTCTGTTCCAGTGCTAAATTTCGATCAGGATGTTTCGCAGACTTTGACATTGTCAACACAAGAATGGACTTCTCCAACCACATATTTATGGACTTATACTTCTACAGATGCTAACGTAGATATAGAATCTATTTCTGTGGATATTACTGGTGGGATAGATTTAAATGGTGAAACTTCTGAAGATTTTAATGCTCCAGAAGTACTAGAAATAGACACGGAAAACCCTACGGTT
>JBGCDA010000043.1:0-5603 GCA_045104985.1 Flavobacteriales bacterium
TGTAAAAGTTTTAGAAAAGCTAGCTTCTGTGCTTTCTTCATTTATCCCTATAACCCAAGAATAGTCTTCTAAATGCGGATAGGTGCTAGTGAACTCCACGGCTTCTCCCGCACAAATCTCTGTTACACTGGTTTCAAAAGCCGCCTCGCCACCACACTCATGAATGGTGTGCCATGTGGTGTTAGTAATGACTGGTGGATTATTATCAAAATAAATGTAGGCAGTTTGGTTGAGTTCTGTGCCGGTAGTTATACCGTCTACGAAATCAACCTTAAAGCTTACCAAACCATGGCTTTCAGGCTCGTTAGTAGTGCTGTCTGGCAGATTGATGTTTTCAAAGAGAAACTCTACTCTGCCGTTGGCATCTACATCTGCTGTGACTTCATGCGTGCTTCCTGTTAGCACAAATGAGCTAAAATCCATGTGCTGATCTAAAGAATCAACCACCAATACTGCGGAAGCTGGTGCGTTACCTGTGTTTTGGAATCTAATCACATAATCCATGCTGGTGTCTTCTAAAACCCAGTGCTCATCTGTATAGCCCAGCGGAAACCCTGTAATATCGTTAGGGTCGTAGGCACAGGTTACTTCTTCGGTTAAGGTTTCGGTAGTTATTACTTGAAGCTCACCGTTATTCCAAGCAGAAGCAGTAATGGTGCTTTCTATCAGTTCTCCAATATTGGTTTCATCTGGTGAGTTAAATTCTACAGCCATAAGCTCGATATTTCCAGCTAGTAGATTTTCAAAAGAAAGGTAAGCGGTTTGACCATTTATAGAATCTGTTTGAGGAAAGCCTTGTAAAGGTGTCAGAAGATTATCTAATTCTATTTCTAGAGTGCCACTAACTGGAAACATACCATTGTTTTCCAATAGGATAACGTAAAACCCAGGGGAATTACATGGCAATCCTAGCCAATTTAGGACTTGTAGTTCTAATGAAGGTTCAGGTAAATCTGAATTGGTAACAATAAATTCTATTGGATCCATTGTTTGCTGGGGTACTTCTGCCTCTTGAGAGGAGCTAGTTAAGTAAAGTTCCCAACTATCTGAATAAGATATAGATACAGTATGCTCTCCGAGTGGAACTTCTTCTAAAATAAATTCACCTTCATCATTAGTAGTAGTAGAAATGCCCAGCGCTTCTATCTCTACTAATTGCTCAGCTAGAGGAATATCACCTTCATCGAAAATTCCGTTAATGTTTACATCCTCAAAAGCTATCCCAATAAGATGATACGCGCATTCACAAGTTTCATTATAATTTGCATTGGTGAAATTATCGTCACAGATATCTCCTGCATAAATGCATGAGCCATCATCTGATGAAGCATTCTCATTATAGTTACAAGCACTATTATCTGTACATCCTAGAAGTTCTCCTAAACAATTGCAATCTTCTAGATAAATGTCGTTAGTGGTTTGAGAATTACCATCAGAGCAGGAGTCACCTGTAAAAATACAAGCACCGTTTTCTACTTCTGCAGTGTCATCATAATTACAAGCTTCAGGATCAGTGCAGCCTGCAGGAACACCACCTCCACAAGAGCAATCATCTTGGAAAAGTTCTAAAGCAGTAGTGTCATTTCCATCATTACATGAGTCTCCTGGAAATTCACATGAACCGTCATCTTCTGTGGCCTCAGGATTATAATTACAGGCAGTAGGTGAAGTACAGCTCCCGGAAACATATGAAAGACTAGGTATAATGCCATCGCAAGATTGGTATTGATAAGGAATATTTATACCATTTTCAGAGGAATACACCTTTAGGTTTAAATTAAAAGAAAAAATACCATCTGTAGTGAATTGGCCTAAAAGCACGGAATATAGGTCCCCGTGTCCAAAACCATTTGGGTTACCGGGTGCAGAGAGGAACCAAGCATCTGCGGACGAGCCAAGTATAAAATCATCTCCATTATGAGCAAAATTTTCCCATTGGTCTGAAGGTTCTACTCCAGAGATAGAAGAACCTAAAGGACTATTGATGTATCCATTCGAATTTGTAGAAAAAGGTACTCCTGTATAGGAGTCGTTTAATACGCCAATGGTAACACCGCTAGTAAATTTAAACTCAGGAAACATGTCGAAAAGTTCTGTAATAATGCAATGTAGATATGGGCATGAAAAAGGTTCTGTAAAAAAAGTTGGTCTGAGGAATTGAGTGCTAGTACTTATATTAAGGGTGCATTCGTCAGTGCCAGAAAGCTCATAAATCTGATCAAGCGAATCACTCAACTGTGCATAAATCCTATAGGTAGTCTGCCCTTCTAAAGAGGGAATCTCTATGCCATCATGATAAATAGTTTCTACATAAATCTGTTCTAACTGAGAGAATAAATTAAAAGAGGTAAAAAAAGCAATAGTTAGGAGGAATAACTTGGTTTTCATTGGTTTTGGATTAAGGGCTCCACAAGTTACTGATATTTAAACACATTCCAAATTTCAGCCCCTAAGAATTTAGTCAACAGTAACATTAGGCGGTGTAGACCGCTTTTATTTAGACTATCTTATTACTAGCTGTAAACGCTCTAATTTTCCGTTACTCTCCACAGAAATCACATAATTCCCAGCAGCTAGTTCTTCTCTGTTAATTTCTATGTTTCGCGTTGCAACGCTATTCCAAACCCTCACTTCCTTACCAGAAGAATCCATTAAACGAATGGTTCTAACCGAAGCATCTTCAAACTCTAAAAACGCCCTGTCAGCCATGGGATTAGGGTAGAGGAGGATGGTCTCACCTTCTAGTTCTGCTATGTTCACCACCATTACTCCTTCAGAGGTTCCTGTGCATAGACCACCATTGGTTACTTCTACAGTGTAAGTGCCATCTTCTAGAACCGAATACTCTTGATTAACAGCTCCTTCTATCAATTCTCCATTTAAGAACCACTGGTAGGCGTCTCCTTCTGAGGAGGTGAGTAGGTCTCCGTTTTGGGAGATGGTTACTGTGGGAATATCGAAAACGGTTATGGTTTGAGAGGTGTTTTCAGCACAGATAGGGTTTTCTCCTGTAAACTGCACTTCGTAAGTTCCAGCTTCAGTGAAGGTATGTGATAAAGCGGCTTCAGTGCCTTCTTCATTTAACCCTATGATCCATGAATACTCTTCCAGATGCGGATAGGTGCTAGTGAACTCCACAGTCTCTCCCACACAAATTTCTGTTACACTGGTTTCAAATGCCGCCTCTCCGCCACATTCGTGAATAGTATGCCATGTGGTATTGGTTATGATAGGAGGGTTATTGTCGAAGTATATGTAGCCTGTTTGATTGATTTCTTCTCCAACTGCGAGATTTTCATTAAACTCAACATTAAACTTTAAAAAGCCTTGACTCTCCTCTAAATTAGACGAGCTGTCTGGCAGATTTATATTTTCAAATAGGAATTCTACTCTACCGGATGGGTATAAAGTAGTGCTCATATTATGAGAACTAGCCAAAACAGAAAAAGTGGCTGGATCCATATTTACATCTAGAGTATCTAGCACTAAAACATCTGTGGCAGGCGCATTTCCAGTATTCTGAAAGCGAATCATGTATTCCATTCTAGTGTCCTCTAGAACCCAGTGTTCATCTGTGTAGCCTTCCGGAATAGCAGTTATATCATTAGGATCATAAGCGCAAGTAATTGTGTAGCTATAATCTTGTTGACTAAGAAGAACGTTAGTTCCATTTTCTTGAGAATAGAAATTAACTTCCATCTCTAATTGATCTCCGATAAACTCTTCAGAAGGAGTTTCTATAAATAAATCAATTGAGGCTAGATTAAGAGGCATTAGTTGATCATAGAACCAAGTGAGTGTCTGGCCATTAATACCATCAGGTTCCACAGACGCACTGCTGTATGTTACTAAAGGATCTAGAACTAATTCCAAAACACCATCTATTGGGTGAGGACTTCCATTTATACTTAAGAGCGTAAGAGGAAGTACATCATTGCAAGGAATCCCCAGTCCGTTTTGATTAAGAGTAGCATATCCTGCAGAAGGAGAAAGAGGATCATGAGATAAGCCGAAATAAACTGGTTCATTCAGAGACTGAGGCAGCGTTATGTTCTGGGTAACTGGGGTAGTGCTATAAGAAAGCCATGATAGGGTGTAATCCACAGCTACTGTGTATTCGCTGCCTGTTAAATCATCAAAGTAGAAAATACCAAGTGAGTTGGTAAATTGAGATATACCTTCATTAACTAGGGTTACTGATTGGTTAGGAATAGGATAATCTCCCTCATCATATACTCCATTAGAATTCATGTCGTTAAACACTACGCCAAACGCTGTACTCTCACAGGCACACTCTTCTGTGTAGATAGAAGCAGTGCCTGCTTCACAAGGCTCGTTAGCGTAAGCACATGAACCGTCATCTTCTATGGCATCTGGATCATAGTTGCATGCCAGCTCATTCATACAGCCGGTATTGATGCCTATGCATTCGCACAGTTCGTCTATAAAATCTGTATTAGTAAAAGGATTTAAATCATCACATGCATCCCCTATGTAAATACATTGAGCGTTAGAATTTGATTCTACCGAATAATTGCAGGCACTTTCATCATTACAGTTTGGGTGTGAGACAAAGGTCATTCCCGGCATAGCGGAGCTTTGACACCAATAATGCATACCTGAGCTTTCTGTTTGATTTTCTCCTAAAACCTGAACGTTGAGCGCAAAGGAAAAAATTCCATTAGTGGTAAATTGACCGAGTAAAACCGAGTTTTGAAAGCCTTGGGGTTCAGTGTTTGGATTGTCCGGTATTGAGAACCATGAACTACCAAAGAAACCACCCAGTTCAAGATTTCCGCCAGAAATGCCGGTAGCCATTTCTTGGGCAAATTCTTGAGCCGCGTCACCTAGAAGACTTACCGATCCAGAACCAATAAGAGGAATTAAGCCGTTTTCATTTTCTGAAATAGGTACCCCTAATGAGCCTGCTGAGACCATTCCTATAGTTACATAGGTATCATAGAGACTACTTTCCTCTATATCCCAAGCAAATTCTGAAATAGAGCTTCCTGTATTTCCACCAAACGCACTGTTAAACCAGCCTTCAGAAGTTGTCCTCACGTAAGACTCACAATTTCCTTCATTCCCTGCTACATGAACCACATTATCATCTGAGCTTGAGGTATGAGCAAATATTCTATATGTTGTGTAGCCTGTTAAATCATAAGTGCCAACTATTCCTGTATGGTTTATTTCTTCTACCGATAAATGTGTAAGCTGGGCAGTTACACTACCAGACAATAGAAAGAAAAATGAAAGGATTGGGAAAAATTTATTCATTTCACAAAATTAGTGATTAACCGCTATTAAATGAACTATTTACCTTATCACAAGTTGAATACTACGTAGGTCATTTTCTGAAAGTATTGATATAAGATAATTTCCAGAGGCCAGTTCACCTCTATTGATTTCTATTTTCTGCGTGCTAACGCTATTCCAAACCCTCACTTCCTTACCTGAAGAATCAATAAGTCTAATGGTTCTAACCGAGGCATCTTCAAACTCTAAAAATGCCCTATCCGTCATAGGGTTAGGGTATAGGAGGATGGTTTCAGCTTCGAGCTCACTAATGTTCACAACCATAACACCTTCAGAAATTCCTG
>JBGCDA010000044.1:0-29780 GCA_045104985.1 Flavobacteriales bacterium
TGAATGCCTTTAGGAAGTAGCTTTATAGGTTTATCTTTTTTAATGAATGCAGACAAGCTCATAATAATGCTTCCTGCCAAAATGACTCCGAGTAATTGTTTCATTTCAATTGAGGTTTAGATCATAACTAATCAATACTTCTTTTTAGTATAGAACCAGCGCGTTAATAATGGTTACACCTGCATATGTTCTAATCTGGCTATAACAGATTCCATTTCTCCTCCATGGTGGCAGATAATATGAATGTCTTCCCCTTTGAGTGGGTGCGTGAAGCTAAGGTTAGAAGCGTGTAACATCATGGTAGTCATGCCGAACTTTTCTTTCCAAAGCTTGTTTTGCTTGTTACAGCCATGTGGTCTATCTCCTAGTATAGGATGAAAAATGTGCGCCATGTGTTTTCTAATCTGGTGCATTCTGCCCGTTTCTGGAGTCACGGCTATTAAGCTGTATCTGCTGGTGGAGTGCTTCCCTGAAGGCAAGTTAATCTCATACCTTTTCAGAGTTTTATAATGAGTCACAGCATCCTGTTTAATGCCAGATTCTGAAGTAAGTCCATAATCTATGGTAGCCTTATCTTCCGTAAATCCTCTAACTATGGCCTTATAATGTTTAGAAACTTTGCGCTCATGAAAGGCAGCACTCATAAGAGAATTGGCTTCTTTAGAAAGAGCAAATAAAAGTATGCCACTGGTTTTTCTGTCAAGTCTATGGCACGGGAATACGTGTTGGTCAAGCTGGTTTCTGAGGCGTTGCAACGCAAATTCTGTAGCATCTCTAGCTATTCTAGATTTATGCACCATGAGCCCGTGGGGCTTATGAATAGCCACATAGTATTCATCTTGGAATAAAACTTTAAGAGGCTCCAAATGCTTCTATTTGTCAAGTTTTTCTAGCTGTTTAGAGATCTTTTTCTGATAGCTGCCCTGTACTAAATCTACCAGAATAAGTACTACCAGAACAAAGTAGAACGTGGCTTTACTCATGGCCTCTATCTCATAAGACCACACCTTTAAATGCGCTTTATGAGCTCCTTCGGTAACTAGCATTATACCTACTAAAAATAGAATGAAAAGGCCTAAAACTTCATACATTCTATTCTTTTTAAGAAAGTTAGCCACTTTATCGGCCAGCCATATCATTAAAATACCACCTATAATAATGGCTGTGGCCATAAGCCAAAATTGATATTCTCCAGTTACTGGGTCTTTAGCTAATGCCATGGCACTCAGTATAGAATCAAAAGAAAACACGAGATTCATTAGTACTATCAGAAAAATAACAGAACCCACAGATTTTGGACTGCTATCCACTGCCTCGTCATGACCGGTAATGGCCATCATGTGCCATATTTCTTTAGTGGCGGTGTAGATGATAAATGCGCCACCTATGAGTGTTATGGTGCTATCCAGCGTAAATGCACCCTCTAAAAAAGAAAAGTGAGGCGTCCAAAAAGGTGAGCTGAATTTTTCTACAACTCTAACTAAAGTGAACAAGAGCACGATTCTTAGAACTACCGCTAAACCTATTCCTAGTTTTCTTACGTAAGATTGTTTATCTTCAGGAGCGCGTTTACTTTCTATGGAAATGTACAGTAAGTTGTCAAACCCTAAAACGGCTTGAAGTAGCACCAGCATAACTAGTGTAATTATAGAATCTATCATCAGTAAAGTTGTTTCGTTTTTTCGCGTTGCAATGTTAGTGGCTAACCCTTACCATTCCAAAGTTCTACTTCTTAACTTATTAAGCTGCCTCTGATTTTGTGAGCAGTTAACTTTGGAACTGTCGCATTCCTTCTCCTAGAGCCATAGCCACAGCATTACTAAGATTAAATGAACGAACCTTCCCAGGGAAAGGTATTTTGACCAATTGTGAGGCGTATTTTGTTTTTAATTCATCAGAAAGTCCGTCTGCCTCTCTGCCGAAGATCAAGTAATCTCCTTGCTCTAGGCTGACATCATAAAATGATTTGGTGGCATGTGCTGAAAAGAAAAACAATCGTTTCGGGTGCTGCTCGGCAGAGAGAAACGCGGAAAAATCGGCATGGTGCTGTAAGTTGAGATCTGGCCAGTAGTCTAGCCCTGCACGCTTCACTCTAGTGTCTGTAATTTCAAAACCTAGTGGATGAATCAAATGTAATTTACTGTTAGCAGCCACGCAGGTTCTTCCTATGTTCCCAGTGTTATTAGGAATCTGAGGTTCTACCAAGACGATGTTATAAAGAGGAGCTTCTGAGTTCACGGAGGCAAAAGTAACTCAGGATGGATTTACCTAAAACACTTGTTTCTGAAAGATTAAAATTTAGTATAAATCAGTAATTTCACAGCCATGGAAAGTGTACAGTTTAAAGTAGAGCAGGGCGTAGCATTTTTAATTCTGAATCGTCCAGAAAAGTTCAATAGTTTTAATAAGGAAATGGCATTGAGGTTTCAGGATTTGTTAGACCACTGTAACACTAACGAGGAAGTGAGATCTATTTTGATTATGGGAGAAGGTAAAGCGTTCTGCGCTGGACAGGATTTACAAGAAGTTACAGATCCCAATGGGCCAGAGCTTTCTGAAATAGTACGTGAGCACTATAATCCGATTATAGCTAGAATTAGAACCATAGAAAAGCCCGTGATTACCGCTGTGAATGGTGTGGCAGCAGGAGCTGGGACTAATATAGCTCTAGCAGGAGACATTTGTATAGCCACGGAATCTGCTTCTTTTATTCAGGCATTCAGTAAAATAGGTTTGATTCCAGATAGTGCTGGGACATTCTTTCTCCCCAGAATAATAGGCTTTCAAAAGGCATCAGCCTTAATGATGTTAGGAGATAAGGTGTCTGCTGCAGATGCTGAAGCTTTAGGAATGATTTACAAAGTGTTTTCTGACGATGAGTTTAAAGCTGGAGCAGAGGCACTGGCAGTGAAATTGGCTAAAATGCCTACTAAAGGTCTAGGTCTAACCAAGCGAGCGTTAAACGCATCTTTTTCTAATGATCTTACGGCACAGCTAGCTTTAGAAGATAAACTACAAACTGAAGCTGGTGGCACTTATGATTATAATGAAGGAGTAGCAGCATTTCTAGAAAAAAGAAAGCCAGAATTTAAAGGCAGATGACATTTAAATTTTCTTGAAGTATTTGACGGTTTTTAAAGTGAGTTTTAAATCTAACGCTTTTCTGTAACCACCTATAGACCAAAACGTATACCTTAGTCTAATAGAACTACACCCTATGTACGTATTAAAATTTGGAGGCTCTTCTGTATCCAGTCCAGAAACCATTAAGCAGGTTAAGAGCATAGTAGAATCTCGGTATGAGAACGAAAAACTCTTACTCATAGTCAGTGCTTTTTCGGGCATTACAGATCATATTATTAAAACTGGCAAATTAGCTGCGAGCGGCTCTGTGGAGTACAAAACAGAGACCCAAGCCATAAGAGACAGGCACATTCATGCCGTTATGGACCTTATCGGAGAAGATGGAGAAACCATGACTCAGGTGAAGGAAATGCTCAATGATTTTGAGCAGATGTGTTACGGAGCCTACTTGGTTAAAGACCTTTCAGACAGAACTCTAGATTTTTTATTGAGTACTGGAGAGTTACTTTCTTCTATAATTATAGCGGCTTACCTGAACAAATCTGGCATAGACACTTTATGGGTAGACTCCAGAAAGTACATCAGCACAGATGAGCGGTTTTCATGCGCAGGAGTGCTGCTAAAGGAATCCTATAAAGAAATAGGAAAACTTAAAAAAGAAACCCGAGTAATGATAGCCCCAGGGTTTATAGGGTCTACTTCTAATGGTGAGACCACTACATTAGGTAGAGGTGGGAGCGACTACAGCGGGGCATTATATGCTTATGGCCTAGATGCGGTACAATTCGAAAAATGGACAGACGTGAGCGGAATGCTGACCTCTGACCCTAGAATTGTAGACTCTGCTAAGGTCATTAAACAATTGTCTTATGAAGAAGCCATGGAGCTTTCGCACTTTGGTGCTAAGGTGATTTACCCACCTAGCATACGTCCAGTATTAGAAAAGCGCATTCCTATAGTGGTTAAAAACACTTTCAAACCAGAAGATACTGGAACCTATATAAATGGAGTAGTGGAACACGAAACCAGTGCTGTAAGAGGACTATCTAGCATAGGAGGTATTTCACTGCTTACCCTCACTGGTGCAGGAATGGTGGGAGTTCCAGGATTCTCAGGAAGACTATTTAGCGCACTAGCCAGAGCCGAGGTAAATGTGATATTAATTACCCAATCCTCGTCTGAGCATTCCATTTCAGTTTCTATTTCTACTGTAGATATAGCCACTGCAGTGGCCGCAGTGAATGAAGAATTTGAAATAGATATTTATAAAAAGCGCGTAGAGCCAGCTCACATAGAACAAGACTTAAGCATCATAGCCATAGTAGGCGATAACATGAAGCACAAGGCTGGCATAGGAGGAAAAACCCTCTACTCGTTAGGTAAAAACGGAATTAATATTAGAGCCATAGCTCAGGGAAGTTCCGAGAGAAACATCTCTATAGTGGTGAGTGATTCTGATGTGAAAAAGGCATTGAATACACTTCATGAAGGCTTTTTTGAAGCGGAGATTAAAACTATAAACCTATTCTTAGTAGGTGTAGGAAATGTGGGCGGAACGCTCATAGATCAGATTAAAAAGCAGAGAGAGCAGCTCATGAAAGAGCACCTTATAGATTTACAGGTTACCGGAATGACTAACTCCAGAAAGATGTTGATTTCTGAAGAAGGGCTTGATCTAGAAGATTGGGAAGTTAGTCTTATTAAAGAAGGAAAGCCAGCCAGCATGAAAGGGTTCATAGAGCAGATAAAGGCGCTGAATACGCGTAATGCAGTTTTTGTAGATAATACCGCTCACGAGTCTGTAAGTCAGCATTATGCAGAGCTTCTTTCTAGTAGCATAGCTGTGGTATGTAGTAATAAAATAGCAGCTAGTTCAGATTATGAGTCGTATTTAGATTTAAAGAAAAAGGCTCTGGCGCATAACACGGCTTTCATGTTCGAGACTAATGTGGGTGCTGGTTTACCTATTATAGACACCATTCAAAATTTAGTAAAGAGTGGAGATAAAGTACATGAAATCGAAGCCATTTTAAGTGGGAGTTTGACGTTTATATTTAACAATTTTGACGAGAAAACAACTTTTAAAGCGGTAGTGAAACAGGCTATGAACGAAGGTTATACAGAACCTGACCCTAGAATAGACCTCAGTGGGAAGGATGTGGCTAGAAAAATTCTGATTTTAGCCAGAGAAGGTGGGTACAAGATGGAAATGGATGAGATCTCTGCAGATGCTTTCCTACCTAAGAACATTATGGAAAATGGTTCAGTAGATGATTTTGTGAAGGCATTAGAAGGTGAAGAAGAGGCGTTGCAACGCTTATATAAATCTGCAAAGGATAAAGGCGCCAAGTTAAAATTCGTAGCGCAGTTTAAGAATGGAAAGGCCAAAACAGGATTGATAGAAGTGACAGCAGAGCATCCGTTTTTTAATATTGAAGGAAAAGACAATATCGTGTTGATTAAAACTGAGCGCTATGGAGATCAACCCTTAGTGGTGAAAGGAGCAGGAGCAGGAGCAGAGGTAACCGCCATGGGAGTTTTCGCAGATATTATTAGATTAGCCAAAAACTAATCGATTCGAAATTTGAATGAAAGACAAAATTAAAATAGTAGCACCAGCCACTATGGCTAATTTAAACTGTGGTTTTGATGCCATAGGCTTAGCTGTAGATTACCTCTCAGATGAAGTTATAGCAGAGAGAACTGCAGAGGTAGGAGCTCGCATAAAGTCTGTAGAAGGAGCAGAACTGCCTATGGAGGCCGAAGAGAATGTAATGACAGTGGCGGCTAATTCTCTGCTTAAAAAGATAAATGCAGATTTTGGGATTGACTTTCATGTGAAGAAACTCATAAGACCTGGAAGTGGATTGGGATCTAGTGCAGCTAGTGCTGTGGTAGGAGCATTCGCTGCCAATTACTTTTCTGGTGAAACACTTCCTTTAAAATACTTGATCCCATTCGCTATGGAAGGAGAATTTTTAGCCTCTGGGTCTTACCATGCAGATAACATAGCACCAGCCATGCTCGGAGGAATTACACTAATCAGCGGTTATACTCCGCTGGTAGTCAATAATATTCCTAGTCCACAAGAATTATACTTAGTAGGAGTATTTCAGCACGTTACGGTTAAAACCAGCGAGGCCAGAGCTGCTGTGCCACATGAGATGAGCACACGCTCAGCCGTAAAGCAGGCTGCAGCGTTCGCTACCTTAATTAGTGGTTTATACACGAGTGATTACGGACTCATAGCCCGATCTCAAGAAGACAAAATAGCAGAACCGTTTAGAAAGAATCTCATTCCAAACTTTGATTTATTGAAAGAAACAGGAATGGCCACTGGAGCTCTAGCTTCAGGCATTAGCGGTTCAGGACCTACTATGTTTTTTATGTGTGAAGGAAAAGAAAAGGCAGAGTTTGTAAAGAAGAAATTAGATGAAGTACTGGCTCAGAAGTCAACAAGTTTTGAGAGTTTTAGCTCTAGAGTGGCCGATAAAGGGGTGAGAATAGTTTAAATCTGTTAAGTAGTAAACAGGTAATTGTCTAATTGTGCCTAATTTCTACCTGGGTAGCACCTACGCCATACTCTCTAGGGTTACCGTCTCTGTATGAGCAGTTGGGATAAAACTCATCTATCAGCCTTCTGATCTCCGCTCTGAGAACCCCTTCTCCTACACCGTGAATAAAAACAGCGCGTTTAAATTTCTTTCGTTCGGCTATTTTCATCATTCTTTCGAAGTGCTTGATTTGATAGTCTAGCATATCTCCATTTCTCATGCCGCTGGTAGAATCTAAAAGCTCATGAATATGAAGGTCTACCTCCATGACCTCAGTATTCTTAATGGTAAGTCTTTCCTTGTAAATATCTGTAAACTTATCCTTAGCTACCTGTAGTTTCTCTTCATCTACATCTTTAGTGAAAATTTGGTTTTCGCTAGGTAAAGCTCTTTCATATAAAGCACTTTCAGAACTGCTACCTGCAGTTTTTATCAGTTCTGAAGCTTTCACTTTGTAATCAAATCCATCAGAGTCTGAAATCATTACTTCGCTATCGCTTAACACTTTAGTAACAGTGCCTTCACCTACTTGATCTAAAAATTTAACCTTATCTCCCACTAAGAATTTCATGAAAACAAAGATAGAACCTATTTGACGGCTAAGATCTAGAAATTATAGCTTTTTATAGGGCTCCACCTATAGCAGGAGATTAGTTTTAGCGTTGCAACGCTAAAAAAACAGAACCACCAACACCACACCTTTTTCAGGCACTCGAAATAAAATATTACTTTCCCTGAAAAATTAAACCGATAGAGATGAAATTAAGAACTGTGCTGGTGGTTTTATGCCTAATTCCGATACTGGCTTTTGGCCAATCGAAACAAATTAAACAGTTAGATGCTTATTTAGAACAAGCCATGAATGACTGGAAAGTACCAGGCATGGAAGTGCTAATAATCAAGGATGGAGAAGTGCTTTTAGAAAAAGGATATGGAGTGAGAAACACAGAAACCAATGAGCCTGTGACTGAAGAAACTCTGATGGCCATAGCCAGTAATACCAAAGCATTTACCAGTGCTGCGCTGGCTATGTTAGTAGACGAAGGGAAAATAGCATGGGACGATAAAGTGGTAGACTACCTGCCTTATTTTAAACTATACGATGCTTATGTTACTCAGGAGTTTACCATAAGAGACCTGCTCTGTCATAGAAGTGGGCTAGCCACATTTAGCGGAGATCTTATCTGGTATGGCACTGATTATAGCAGGAGAGAGGTCATAGAAAGAGCAGAGAATTTAAAACCAGTTTTCGGGTTTAGAGATGGCTATGGTTACCAGAACATTATGTTTATAGCTGCAGGTGAAGTTATAGCTAAGGTAAGTGGAAAAAGTTGGGATGAATTCATGGAAGAGCGGTTTTTTTCTCCGCTAGGAATGGACGCTACACTTACTTCTACCTTAGACTTTAATTCACAGATGAATGTGTCTAGCCCGCATAATTATAAGTTCGAAAAGCAGATTCCTATAGAATGGGTGAACTGGGATAACATGTCTGGCGCAGGAGCCATTATAAGTTCAGTATCAGACCTAAAGCCATGGGTTATGGCACAGCTGGCAGGAGGAGTTTATGGAAATGATACGCTATGGAGTGCTCAGCGCACTGCCGAAATGCGCACTGTTCACACCCCTAAATCAGTGAGTGGCTGGAGTAAAAGAAATTTTCCGTCTAAGGCATTTGCAGGTTATGGCTTAGGCTGGGATTTATACAACTACCATGGAAAAAAAGTGATCAATCATGGAGGTGGTTATGATGGTTTTATTTCTAAAGTGGCCATGGTGCCTGAAGAAGGGCTAGGTATAGTTATTTTAACCAATGCTAACACTTGGCTGCCATCTCCACTGGCTTATCAAATTTTAGATGAGTTTTTATGTGATGATAAAAAAAACCGAAAAGATTGGAGTGCGTTCTACTTGGAATTAAAAAACGGTTCTGAGATTAGAGATGCAGAAGAACTGAAAGAATTAGAAGCGAGTAAGGTAGAGGGCACCAGTGCGTCTTTAGCTCTTTCGGAATACGCAGGTGTTTACAGGTCTAAAACTTATGGAGATTTAAACCTTCGGGTAATAGGAGACCAGCTGGCCTTTCAGTTCGAGCCCACGCCTATATTTAGAGGTACTATTAGGCACTGGCATTATGATACCTTTAGACTGAATTGGGGAACACAAATGATGCTGCCTAGTGGGTTTATGACCTTTGTGTTAGATGCAGAGGGAAAGGTAGATGAGGTAAAAGTAGATGTGCCTAATCCTGATTTTGATTTTACAGAATTAGAGTTCAAAAAGGTAGAATAGTATAAAGAGCCTGTTTATATTTGCAGTCCGTTTAGCACATGTTGCTATATGACTTAAATGGCCTCGTGGCGCAACTGAATAGCGCACCTGATTACGGCTCAGGAGGTTACAGGTTTGAATCCTGTCGAGGTCACACAGTAGAAAGCCAACTCTTTTTAGGGTTGGCTTTTCTGTTTTTGGTGGATGCGGTTAAATTATTATTGGTACTTGACTTGCTCAACTGGTTTTCCTACATCTTACTTGCTTTTGATAAAAGAAATTAGAGTCTAACATGCCAATTTTTTATTTCTACTCAATGATTCAACCGTAAGCACGACTAGTCTTCTGAGCGTCTATAGAAAGCTAATTTATTCTTGTATTTGTAGACTTTAGTTTTAATTCTTCTTTTAAGTTGAGATACTAAAACAGAGATGAAAATACTAATCTGTTATTTTGGTGATTGTGAAGTAGGCAGATTTATTATTAAGGGATTGTATATACTTATTATCGTTAAGTCGTGAGTTTAGCATATCTAATTGGGCTTGATCTATTAGGACAGAACTGCCAAGTACATCTATCTGTTCATTCAATGATTTTTCTTCGCGATGAAATTTCATTAGAGTATTTACTCCAATATTTCCAGCAAGCTCTCTTACGCCCTTGTCGTATTTCAAACCTATGAAATGATCAATAACAACCAAATAAGATTCAATCTCATAAAATAATTCATGACTACCATCATTTGGAAAAGGAATGGGTTCATTCATTAATCCTTCTATTTTCATAACCTTTTCCTTACGCTCGAATGTTGTAAGGTCAATAGAATTTAGGAGTTTTACAAATTCTATGGGTAGGTTTTCGCGGATTACTACTGGTAAAGAATTCTTCAGTTCATTGGAGGATTTATTATTTTCTAATGAATCTCGGAATTTATAAATTAGATCATCATAATCTTTAACCATATAAGCAGCAACACTCAAAGAAGTGATAGCAGGATAGATAATCATGAAATATTCAGCGACATTAAACTGCATTGTAAATCTATTTTCCTCATTTTTAAAATATTGGATAATTTGATAAGTACTAGATTCATATAGAACTTCATTAGAATGCGGTGATTTTTTCCTTTGAGTTTTGGCCCTGTTTAGTGTGTTCTCGTGCTCTTCCATACAACTAGCCCAAACGGTATTAACTCTGTCTATTTGTTTAAGAACTATGTCAGTTATTCTATTTGTTTCAAATTCAAGCCTGTTAAGAGACATTTCTTCTTTTTGATCTTTCAACTCTTTCGTTTGAAGAATAATTGCTTTTCGAGATAATTTGAGCTCATGAGATTGCATGTAAATGGCTATAGCGGCAGCTATAAATGCAGCAACTGTGAACAAAGTATTAAGTGCACCGAAGTAGTCTCCAAATTCTCCAAGCCCAATTTCACCATCTTTTATGCTGTAATTACTGTAGAAATAAATGAAGTATGCAAAGTAGATAGATAGAACCGAATACGCCCCCCATTTTATTGGTGACCAATTAATCATGTTCTCTTCTGAAGATACTTTTTCTAGATGTTTATTTTTACTCATTTAGCTAAATTATAGTATTGATCGAGATCAATCTGGGTATATATACTTGATGTTCATAATGAAAAGGTTATGAAGTCTTTCTAGAAATTCGAATATTTAGAAAATCAGTCTGATACTTAATCCGAAACAGTCACGAATTTACACCTTAAGAACTGTATTCAAGACCGTTATTTCCAATTTAAAATTCTTATACTTCTCATATTACTAGCTTTATCACAGATTCAGTTTTAATGCAATTACATGAAAGAAACCAATTAATCGAGAACGCGTACACTCGATTATATAGAGAGTGTTGCTGGAGATAAGACTAGTGATTTTATTATTAATGAGTTAGATATAGAATTCTTATTTGATCAAAATTTTGATGAATTCACAGAATGAGCAACATACCGGGTTTATTGCCATGAGTGTGATGATTCGCATGCCAAAATGAGCTTCTATAAATATCATCTTGATATACCCGAAGGTTGTGTTTAATATTTCGGGAAGTGTCAAGAGTGCAATGAACCTTTGAGAGCGTGCTTCGCAATTGTTGACCGACTAAGCAAGGTCACTGAATTAGTAGAAAAAAAAGTGAAGAAGAATCAGATAACTGGACTCAAAAACTTAGTATATGACTTACCGATAGGCCAAGGCCGCTTGTCTTAGTAGCTTCTCTTGAGAGCGCAAAAGTGAAGTCTTTCCTATTTTCAGAACAATCCCAACAAAATTTAATACCCACAAAAACTTTCGAATGCCTTAGCTGCCTTTTTATGTCCGTACTGTTCTGCAGCTTCCTGTAGGTCTTGGCAGCCATTCCATGATCTATAGCTCATTACATAGGCTAAACCTCTATTGTAAAGCGCATTACTAAAATCAGGGTTAATACTGAGGGCTTGAGTGTAAGAATCTATAGCGTCAAAGTATCGGCCATGAATGGCCTCTACGTTTCCTTTCATATTCCAGTATTCAGGAGATTCTTCGTCAAACTTTAACGCTTCTAGAATGTCAAAATAAGCATCTCCATATAGGCCTAGTAGCGCTTTCGTATATGAACGATTAAATAGCGCTGCTTTGTAAGAAGGGTCATAACTAATGGCCTTATCATAATCTTCTATGGCTCCTTCAAAATCACCTTGGCTCTTTTTAACTACAGCTCTAAGAAAGAGCACGTTCTCATTAGTTTGATTCATGCTCACCGCTTTATTCAAGTCTGCTTCAGCCCTCAATAAGTCACCATTAAATCGATGAGCTACAGCTCTATTATAATAGACTATATCTAAATAGGGATTAAGCTCTATGGCTTTATTGAATGAGGCTATGGCCTTATTCAATTGGCCATCCTTCAGGTAAATGAGTCCTTTAAGATCATGAGCTACAGATGATTTTGGGTTCTGAATAAATACACTGTCTAGGTACTCATTAGCTAAAAGGCGCTTATCTTGTAATAAATAGGTCTTGCTTAGTTTTAAATAGGCCAGTTCTTTATTATAGCCGAGTAAGAGCAGTGTATCTATATCTGCTATAGCTTTTTCGTAGTTTTCTACCAGCAGATAATCTTCTGAGCGCTGCTCTAATAATGACATGTTATTGCCATCTAGTTTTCTGGCCTTGTTTAAGTCTTCTATGGCACCTACATAATCTGAAGATAATACCTTTAATGCAGCGCGTTCATCATAAGCCATTACAGAAATAGGATTCAGCTGAATGGCAGTATTGTAGTCTCTTTCTGATTCTTGGTACCTGCCCACCATGTTATAAAATCTAGCCCGTTTCATGAATGCTAGTGAATTGGCATTGTCTAAAGCTATAGCATTGTTAAACAGTTCCTCGGCTCTCTGCCAATCGGCTAGCCTCATGAGCTGATCTGCCTCTTCTAACAAGTTTTCTGCCTCTATTCTAGAACCCGTCTGAGAACATAAAACTGCACAGAAAGTAGAAAGCAGAAGTGATAAAGTAATTAATACATGTTTCATTCGTGAAATTTTACCCTAAGATAATACCATCACTTCTAAGATGAATTAAGATAAAATTAAAATTTAGAATCGTGATATAAATTATGTTTTTAGCTGGTTTTTAACCACTTGGTCTAGGCATATTTTAAACCATTCAGTATAAGAGTCAGGCTTGGTCTTTACCTCTAGCAAAAGGTCAGGAATAGAGATGTACTTCCAGTCTACTGCTTCTTCTGAGTTTAATGAAGGTGCGTTATTGTAAGATCCCATAAATACGTGATCTAACTCATGCTCGGTGAGTCCGCGGTCTAAAACAGCTTTATACAGAAACGTAAACTTAGGCTCTAGTGCTGTGCTTATGCCCATTTCTTCTTTTAATCTGCGGTGTGCAGCTTCTAGTGTAGTTTCTCCTTTTCGGGGGTGGCTGCAGCAAGTGTTTGTCCATAAGCCTGGGCTGTGGTATTTTTCTAAGGCTCTGCGTTGCAATAGGAGTTCATCCTGATCATTAAATAAAAACACTGAGAAAGCACGGTGTAATACACCTTTTTCATGAGCTTCCATCTTGTTCATAACTCCTAGCTCTTTATCTTGATCATCTACCAGTATGACTTGTTCTTCCATAGTTTATCCTAACTAACAGATGCAAATATGAGGTGTAACCCATTGCTACGCAAAATAGCAGCTACTATTTAGAACATATTTAAACATTAGTGATATCTAGCGCACGCGGAGTCTCTGGCCTACTCTCAAGGGAGATTTCTGAGATATACCATTCATTTTACAGAGGTTAGTTACAGAGACCTTATAGCGTCTAGAAATGGAGTATAATGTTTCTCCCTTAGAAACAGGGTGATACTTCTTCTTTCTCATTTTCATGAGGTAAGAAAAAGACTCTTTAGTAAGTGCCAGATCTTTTCCTTTAAGCACTCCTTCTTCAAAGTCTATAATATCATTAGGGTTTATAGGTTCACCGAGGTATCTGCATTCAAAATGAAGATGCGGACCAGTAGATCTGCCGGTGTTTCCACCTAGGCCTAATTTCTGGCCAGCTTTAACCCGCTGCCCAGCTTTGTGAAGTCTTTTGCTAAGGTGAGCGTAAAGTGTTTCTAAACCGTTTTCATGTCTAACTACCATTACATTTCCATAAGAAGAACTGTACTGACTGATGCGTACTACACCGTCAAATGCACTGTAAATAGGATCACCGATTTTAACTCTTAAGTCTATGCCATAATGGTATTTTCCGCTGCGGTAGCCAAAGTCTGAAGTTACCACACCCTTAATAGGGTGGCAGTAGTCGTGGTTAGACTTAACCAGACTGAGCTTAACCGCTCCTTCCATTTTAGAAAGGTCTTCGTTATAAGCATGAATATTTTTGGTGTCCCAGTTTTCATATATATCGAAAGAGGGAATGAGTTCCATAGAGTCTTCTCTATTAGGATTTTCTGTGGCAGAAAACACATCATCGATATTTAGAAATAGCGATTTTTCGTGGAAATTTTTTTCAGACATACTCTCTTCGAAGCCTCCTCCATAGAAGGAGTTTTGTCCAGAAATATAGCCGTTTAAAAGAAGGGTGAAAACAATTAAGGGTAGGCGCATAGGTTAAGTTAAACTAGTAAAATGTTGTGCCCACTGTTACGATTAATATGTTAAAAAGGTTATAGTTCTTTTAGGGTTTTATGGCAGTTTCTTTTATTTACTTTGTACCTTCAGTTTATACCCTATAAATGAAAATAACATCTTTATCACTCATACTCTTTAGTCTAATGGGTTTATGTAATATTGATCTTTTTAAAGAACAAAACATGAATTCAAAAGATTTTTATAGCCTTACAACAAAGACCATAGAAGGAGACTCATATTCTTTCTCAGAATTAAAAGGGAAAAAAGTACTCATAGTAAATACTGCAAGTGAATGTGGTTTAACACCTCAGTATGAACAGTTACAAGAGTTATATGACTCTGAAGGAGGAGATGATTTTATGATTATAGGTTTTCCTTCGAATGATTTTGGTGCCCAGGAGCCAGGCTCTGAAGGAGAAATAGCAGAATTCTGTCAAAAGAACTATGGAGTTACTTTTCCTATGATGTCTAAAGTAGTAGTTACTGGAACGGAAAAGTGTGAAGTATATCAATGGCTTACAAGTAAAGAGTTAAACGGAGTCTCAGATTACACTGTGGAGTGGAACTTTCATAAATTTTTAATAGATGAAAATGGTAAAATGGTGAACGAAAAGAAACCGCAAGTTTTACCCATAGATGAATCTATATTAACTTGGATTCAGAAATAGGGCACTAACTTCGCCTCTTTAAAATCAGTTTATATTAGTAACAGATGAAGCTAGATATTTTAGCATTCGGAGCGCACCCAGATGATATAGAGTTATCTGCAGGAGGCACCATTCTCAAAGCCGTATCTGAAGGAAAAAAAGTAGGAATTATAGATCTTACTAGAGGTGAACTGGGTTCTAGAGGTTCTGCAGAAATTAGAGATAAGGAGGCAGAAGCGGCAGGACAAATTTTAGGTTTATCTGCTAGAGAGAATTTAGCCTTAGCAGATGGTTTCTTTGAAAATAATCAAACCTCTAAGCTGGCGGTGGTTAAAGCCATTAGAAAGTACAAACCAGAGATAGTGCTAGCTAATGCTGTTTCAGACCGTCATCCAGATCATGGAAAAGGAGCTAAGCTCGTACATGAGGCAGCATTCCTATCTGGATTATTAAAAATAGAATCTGATTTAGGCGGAATAAAGCAGGAACACTGGCGCCCTAAAAGGGTATTTCATTACATACAGGATCACTACATTAAACCAGATTATGTAGTAAATATCAGTGGGCTATTTGATCAAAAAATGAAGGCTATAATGGCTTATTCCAGTCAATTTTTTAGTGAAAATGATCAAGGCATAAAGACACCTATTTCAGGAGAAGACTTTGTGAAATTTCTAAAAGGTAGAGCCAGACAAATGGGTAGAGAGTCTGGTTTCGAAATGGGAGAAGGGTATACAGTAAGCCATCCTCTAGGAGGAGAGAGTCTTTTTGATGTCATTTAAGACCTATACTTCATAGACTCCGTAAACACTCGGAGTAACATTTTTGAGTACTCAGGACTGAGTTCTTTATTTCTGCGTGCCATCACCCTGGTGGCAGTGGTAAAGAATTTCTCATAATCGTGCACCTGAAAATCAGATCCACTTCCCCAACTGAAAGAAGGTACAAACTTGGGCGGAAAACTAGCTCCAAAAATGTTTGATCCTATGCCTACCAGAGTGCCAGTGTTTAACATGGTGTTTATTCCAGTTTTGCTATGGTCTCCCATTATTAATCCGCAGAAAGTAAGCTCTGTGTCTGTAGCACTTTCGCTCACATAATCCCACACTCTTACGCTAGAGTAGTTGTTTTTAAGGTTAGAGGTATTAGTATCAGCACCTAAGTTACACCACTCGCCTAATACAGAATTTCCCATGTAACCATCATGGCCCTTATTAGAGTGACCTTGTATAACACTATTTCCTACTTCTCCTCCTACTTTAGAAAATGGGCCTATGGTGGTGTCTCCGTATATTTTAGCCCCCATTTTAACTGTAGATCCTTCTCCTAGAGAGAATGGACCTCTAATGAGCACACCTTCCATAACTTCAGTATTTGGGCCTATATAAATGGGGCCTTCAGATGTATTCAGGCTACTGGCCATGACCTTAGCGCTAGGATGAATGAATAATTCTGAAGCGTCTCCTATTACCACCGTGTTTTCTAATTTATAGGTAATGTGTTCTTCATTAAGAAGAGAGATATCTTCTTTAATTTCTGCTCCATTTTCAGTGAAAATATCCCAAGGGCGTTTAATGATTTTAACCTCTCCAGTAAACTCTATTTTCTGCTCCGGATGAGTGACTACATTTAATGCCGCTCCTTTGGCACCTAATATTCTTCCCTTGTGGGTTAAACAGGTTTCAGGAGGCAAGGCCTCCAATGAATTTACTAAATGCTTATTAGGAAGCAGTCCACCTAGAATGAATAAATTATGGTTACTCAACTCCATGGGGTACAGTTCATTTAAATATGGCTGAGTATAAAATGAGTAGGGGAGGTCAAATATTTTCCCCCATTTTTCAGAAATTTTAATGACACCTACTCTAAGTTCCGCCACTGGCTTAGTGTATGTTAGGGGTAATAACGTTCTGTGTTCTTCAGCGTCAAAAAAAATGAGATTTTTCATAATGGTAAATATACAGTTTGTGGCATCTATTTAGCCTTCGAGAGCATTTAGAATTACGGCAGAAATTAGCTTGGTTTAGAGATTTCTAAAAGCAAAGTTTCATCTTCTTGAAAAATCAGTTTTATAGACATATCCTGAGCGTTGCAATAGGTTTCTATCATCTCTAAGTTAGGATAGAGCCAATGGAACTCATGACTAAAATCTCCTTCATACATTAATCTGAATGTAGCTTCAGGATTATTCATGATAGAATGATCATACTCAGGAGAAAATTTATAGTCTGTAACTTCTACCAGAATTTTTCCTTTTTCAGAAAGCAGCTTTTTTAATCTAGCCATCATTTCTGAAAGCCGCTCTGCTCTTTGTGCTATCCCGAAGCCATTCATTAATAGTAGAATGGTGTCAAACTTGTCTTCACATTGCCATCGAAAAAAGTCTTCTTTAACCACGTTTAGTCCAGCGTAAGTGCGAAGAATGGTACAAAAACCTGGGTCATTTTCTAGAGCAGTTACGTTAAACTGGTTTTGAGTTAACAGTGCAGAATGGGCTCCAGCCCCAGCTCCTATGTCTAGTATTTTTCCTTTACACATAGAAAGAGCTATCAGCTCTAGCTCAGGCATTTTGTCTTTTTTTCTGAGAAAGTATGAGGCGCTATATGCATCTTCCTTCTCCCCATTTAACCACACCTGAATATACTGTTCATTCATAGTCTCTAAGTACATTTGCACCGCAGAAGAAAGAAGTGCATTAGGGCTATGTAGTTTAGGTAATTCGATTTCCATGAAACAGTATTTTTGCATAAAACACGAAAGAATGAAATTTGTACTAGTATCTGCTGTATTATCTGTTTTTTTTGTCTTAACAGGCTGCCAGCCTTCTGAGAAAGGCAAATCGTCTAGTAATTCTCTAACACTTAAAGATCAAAATGATTCTATATCCTATGCCATGGGTATGGGGCTTTCTGCACAGTATGAATACTTTAATGGCGATGATTATAGAGCAAAGCCTATGGAAATGGCCATAAACCACTTTTTAAATGATGAGGAGTTTATGTTAACTGAGGATGAGAAGAATGAAGTGGTCAAAGCTTATTTTAATGGTGTAAAAACATTTTATGAAGACTCTTTATTAAGAAGATCTTATGCTTGGCTAGAAGAGAATAAAAAGAAAGAAGGAGTAATAGTTACGCCTAGAGGCGTTCAGTATAAGTACATAAAAAAGAGTAAGAACGGTGGAGAATCTCCAGATGGAAATGATGTGGCATACATCAGGTATACCCAAGGGTCAGTATATAGAGGGGAACTTTGGAACCAATCTATGGCTACTAATCCAGTTTCTGAAGACACCGTTAAACTAGTTCTTAATAGAGAATTAAGTGGACTAAGTGAAGGGATTCAGCTCATGAATGTAGGAGATAAGGTGATTTTCTGGCTGCCACCAGAAATAGGTTCAGCTGAAGGAAGAGATCCCGCTCAAGTATCTAAGAAGAATGAGGTAATTTACACTGAAGTAGAACTATTAAAAGTTCAGAACAGAAAGACATCTCTCATTGATCCAGGTGAGCTTTCTCAAGCTCCTGGTTACTTCATTAATGAAGAGGAAAGAAACGACTAAAAAGCAAATTCAGTTATTCATGCTCTGAAATGGCTTCTTCTAAAGCCTCTAGTTTAGATTCTGTAAACTTTCCTTCTGTTTTGAATACTATTTCACCTTTTTGGTTGAGTAAAAAGAGGTAGGGTGTTTCCTTTTCTTTAAGTTTTAAATCTGTCTTATACGGTTCTAAATCGCCCTTATAAAACAGAATGTTATCGAACAAGTCTTTTCTATTAGAAGATTTTAGTTTTTTAAGCGTGCCTTCATATGCAGCTTTCTTTAGGCCACTAAACATGGGTACGAAGTAGAGGTTTATGTCATAGTCCGCATCAAAGATTCCTCTCTTTAGAATGAACTTATCATAAAGTGGGGTGAACCAACTTTTTAACGAGCCTTCAGATTTTTTACTGTATGCCATTCCTACTAGGGTAAGTTTCCCTGAAGTGTCTTCTGGAATAGTAACGGAGGTGCCATTTAAGGTTTCGCCAGTTAGGGCAGGAAAATTAGTAGAGCCTAATAGGATAGCACAAAATAAACTAAGAGAAAGTGTGATTTTCATAAACTTTAAACGTATAAAAAAGGCCAGAATGTATATCTGGCCTTTGAATGTCTTGGGTTTGTTTCCTTGAAATACTCAGAGTTCGGTTTTCAAGCCGAATCATCTTAATCTAAGGAAGTATATTTTATTAACTAAGATTAGTTTACTTGAAGTCCTACTAATTCTTCTCTCCCTCTTTTCGTAAGCATGTATCCATCTTTATTTTGAATAAGTCCATCTACATATAAGTTAGCTATACGTTCTCCTATTCTAGCTTGACCTACATTCAGATCTGAATCGTTTTCGATTTTTAACCAAAATTCACGCTCTAGGATTCCGAGCTTAATGTACTGCTGGTTATTTTTTTTATAAGAACTAATTAGATCTAGAATTAAGTAGTCATACTTATCATACATGAGCGAAGGATTTTAAAAATTTATACTTTTTTCGGATTAATTTGTCAAGATAAACACCGCTTCTTTTCCATAGAAACCTGCTCTAGTCTTGATAAGTCAAATGTACTCGTGCATAACTTTGATCGGAAGTTTTCAACCGAGTAATTATTGACAATTTTTTAACCTTATGTTAATAATGGGTTGAACTTGCTATTGGTCAGGCTCTTGAGTCAGTCATTGATCCAGTTATTAGGCAGTCGTTTTTCTTCTAGTGAATTTCCAAGGATTTCTAAGAAATCTACTCGGGGAATTTCTCTAGCACCTAAACTCTCTAAGTGAGGGTTCATGAGCTGGCAGTCTATGAGTCTAAATTGATGTTTTTCTAAGGATTTCTTCAAATGTACTAGAGCTATTTTAGAAGCATTGCTACGCAGAGAAAACATACTTTCACCACAAAACACTCTGCCCATGACCACTCCATATAATCCGCCTACTAACTCATTTTTATAGTATGTTTCTACGCTATGGGCCAATCCTAACTTGTGCAGAGTAGTGTATGCTTTTATGATATCAGATGTAATCCACGTGCCCTCTTCATTTACTCTGATCTTTTGACAGTTAGTTATTACTTCATTAAAATTAGTGTTATATCTAACGGCATAATCTGATTTTTTTAACTCTTGCTTTAGGCTTTTAGAGATCTTAATCTCATTTAAAAACATAACAGCTCTTTCTGAAGGAGACCACCACAGCGGAGGATCTTCTTCATTAAACCATGGGAAGATACCATTTTTATAAGCCAATAGAAGTCTCTCCGTACTTAAATCTCCACCTACTGCTAGCAGTCCGTCTTCTCTGGCTAATTCAGGATGAGGAAATGTAATGTCTTTATTTAGCGAGAAAACTGGCACTTAACTGAGTTACTTTTGTGAGCGTAAGATGGACTTAATAGACGATTTAAAAAAGAGATTAGAACAAAAATTACCGGCAGAAAAAGCTCACAAACTTTTAATGAACTATAAAAGGCAGTCTGCAGCAGAAATACTGGCTACTAAAAAAGATGTGAAAACCAGTGCTGTCCTTTGTTTGCTTTTTAAAAAAGAGGGTGAATGGAAGTACTATCTTATGGAAAGAAATAGCTATAAAGGAGTACATAGTGCTCAGATTAGCTTTCCTGGGGGTAGAAAAGAACACTTTGATAAAGATTACCAAGCCACTGCTTTAAGAGAATCTCAAGAAGAGTTAAACATCAACCCTAATGATGTAGAAATATTAGGAGAGCTCAGCACCATGTATATTCCTCCGAGTAATTTTTTAGTTTATCCTTTTGTAGGAGTGGCACTAAAGGATCAGCGAATTGTGCCTGACAGGAGAGAAGTAAGTAAAGTGTTAGAGGCTAGCTTATCAGATCTAATTTCTGACAAAGCCATAGGTACTTCCAAAGTGTCTATAAGTGGTGGAAAAACAGAAATAAACGTAAAGCATTACACGGTAGATGAACATATTGTTTGGGGAGCTACGGGAATGATATTATCTGAATTAGCGTATATCATAAAGGAGATAGGATATGGTCAGTCAGATCTTTGATAAAGTCAATTCAGTGTTGCAATCATCAATAGGCACAATAGAATATTCATAGCTGTATATTTGCACCGCTAAATTTTAAAGAACTTAAAGATGACGCAGTCTCAGAAGGCCATAGATGAAAAGCTGAAAACAGAGCTATTCAGTTCAGATGAAACTAAAGTACTAACTGCCTTAGCCACCATAGAGAAGGATGGCAGCAGAGGTATGGTAGAGCCTGTGTTAGAACTTTTAGTGCGCTCAGATTCTGAAGCGGTAAAGCAGGAGGTGCTTAACCAAATGTCTCAGTTAAAAATAGGAGATATGGAAGATCTATTTATGGAAAAGCTCCAGCATGAGGATTTTAAGTCATATCAGCAGCAAGTGATAGCCTGTATGTGGAATAGCGGAATGAATCCAATAAATCACCTAGATGTTCTAGCTGAGGTGGCTGTTAAGGGAGACTACATGACTGCGCTAGAGGTGCTTACGCTAGTAGAGAATATGGAGGGACCATTTGATCATGAATCTCTTACAGATGCCTTCAGTGAGGTAGGCCTTTTCCTTTCTGAGTTAGACGAAGAAACTATAGATCCTAGGTTAGATCTAATTAAAGACCTCTATGCCATACTGCATCATTTTCAGGAAGAGTAAACTTTACGTTCATGTGAGTTAAATTCCAGACGCTAGAATACATTTGACTCATGGCGCATTTACACAAAGTATATAATTTTCTGAGAGAATTACATCAGAATAATTCTAAGGAGTGGATGGATGATAACAGATCTGAATACAATGAAGCTAAGGCGTTATGGCTGGATACCATCCAGGACATCTTAACCCGCCTGAGTAAGCATGATGAGCATTATAAATCTGTAAAGCCTAAACAAACACTTTCTAGAATTAATAATAACAGAATGTTTCACCCGAATAAGCCAGTTTACAAGGATTTTTTTTCCTGTGAGCCAGCAGGAAAATCTAAGGGAGGATCTCTGTTTTATATGTCTATAGGGCTGTCTAGGAATTTTTTGGGTGGAGGAATGTGGCATCCTAGTAAAGAAGATTTAGACCTTGTGAGAGATGCTATAGATTATAATGGAGATGTGTTCAAGAAGATTATATCTGGAGCAGAGTTTAAAAGGGTGTTTGGCGGATTAGGTCATGATCCTGATAAGCTTAAAACCTCTCCTAAAAATTATTCTAAAGACCATGAGCACATTGATTTACTTAGACATAAAAGCTTTATAGCCACTAAAGAGCTTACAGTAAAACAAGTCAATTCCGCACAGTTTTTAGATTTAGTAGAGGAGGCTTTTGCAGCTATTCAGCCATTTTCACATTACTTGAAAAAGGCGGTTAGCGTTTAGAAATGCTTCTTTTAAGGCTTTTGTTATGCGTAGCAACGCTGTACCTGCTAAAGAGGGTGTAGATTTAATCAATAGTAATTCTGTTATTTACACTGAAGATTTAGGCTAAACAGATATGGAAGCCCTTCCTTCTTAAGAAACTGTTTCTTCTTTCAAATCTATTTCAGGCTCATAAGTCTTAGGAGTAAATCGCCTAATTATTAGCCTAGTGCCTCTATCGTAGTTCAAATAGCTCCATACCCAGTTAATAAAGACGACCATACGGTTTCTGTAATCTACTAAAAGCATGAGGTGAACAAACATCCAAGTAAACCAGCCCAGAATACCACCAAAGCTAAATTTAGGGAGATCCACTACAGCTTTATTTCTTCCAATGGTGGCCATAGTACCTTTGTCGAAATACTTGAAAGGTTTCATTTCTTTATTCCCCGCTTTTCTATTCAGGTTTTTAGCCAATTGTTTTCCCTGCTGTTCTGCCACCGAGGCTAGCATGGCGTTTCCGGTAGGGTAGGTGTCGGATTCTATTTGGGCTATATCGCCTATGGCATAAATAGCAGTAGTTCCTTTTACCGCATTGTATTCATTCACAATGATTCGCTCAGAGCGTGTTCGTTTAAAATTAGGAGAAACTGGGCTTTCTCCCTTAATGCCCGCAGCCCATATTACAGTTTTAGCATGAATGTTCTTTTTATCTGTAAACACTGTATCTCCATCATAGTCATTTACTTTAGTGCTTACCCATACATTAATATCTCTACTTTTTAGGTAGTCTTCACTTTTCTTAGAAGCATACCCACTCATAGCAGAAAGAACACGGTCTGCAGCTTCTACTAAATGAATTTGCATGCGCCTAATATCTAAATCAGGATAATCTTGAGGAAGTATGTGCGAGCGTAATTCTGAAAGCGCTCCTGCCAGTTCTATGCCTGTAGGGCCACCACCTACTATTACGAAGTTCATAAGCTTCTCTCGTTCTTCGAGGTCTTTTGTGTTTAAGGCCTCCTCAAAGTTTTGAATGATTAGACTTCTTAGGTTTAGAGATTCTACTATGCTTTTCATGGGCATGGTGTACTTCTCTATGTTTTTCATACCGAAGAAGTTAGAAGTGGCGCCTGTGGCTATAACGAGCTCGTCATACGCTAACGGACCTAAACTGGTCTGGATGGTTTTAGAATCAGAGTCTATGCGCTCTGTGGTGGTCATTCTAAAGTAAAAGTTCTTTTTGCCTTTGAAAATTTTTCGGATAGGATAGACTATAGAGTCAGCTTCGAGTCCACTAGTGGCTACCTGATACATTAGTGGCTGAAACGTATGGTAATTATTCTTGTCTAGTAATACGACCTGGTATTTAGAGCTATCTATTTTTTTACAGAGTTTTAATCCTGCAAAACCACAACCAATTACTACAACCCGCGGAAGGTCGATGTCTGGGATGTTCATTAATAAGAGATTTAAGAGTGCTTTAACACTGCTTTAAAGGTAAGGAAATTGAAAATCATTTCCTCCAAATACCAGTAGTAATTAAAGACAAAACAACATACCAGAAAATGCTCAGGGGAAGAGCTGCCCAACCCAGTGATATCGCTATTATTAATAGAGAAACCGAATAAACCAACTGGATAATATTTCCTTTAATTCCAGATTTGAAATTTTTAAAATTGAACATTGGGAGGTTGGTGACCATCAGAAGAGCAAAAACAAGAGGGTAAATTATAGTAATCCACTCTTGGGAAGCCAATCTAATAAAGAACAATTCTCCTTTAGAGACTAAAAACGGAATGCTAATAATGGCCAAAGCTGCAGCAGAACTGGGTAGTCCTGCAAATCCTATTTTTCCGCTCTCGTTTACATTAAACTTGGCTAGCCTTAGGCTAGCTAGGACTGGAATGAGCGTTGCAACGCCTAGTTTCACATAAAATATAAAACCAGTATCTGACTCATCTTTAAGAATATGGTGATAGTACAAGAACCCAGGCACTACCCCGAAAGTGACCATGTCTGCAAGTGAATCCAGTTCTTTTCCAAAGAGGCTGGGGACTTTTAAAATCCGTGCAGAAAGCCCATCTACAAAGTCGAATAGTATACCGATTAGTACCAGGTAAAAACTAATTATGGGATCATTAATCAGAATGGCTATGAACCCACAGAGGAGATTCATAGAAGTTAAAAATGAAGGAACAACTTTTCTTTTTTTCATTTATTTAGAATAAATCAAGCTGCTGCTGAATAGCAGCACCTTCTAGCTCTAACAGTTTCTTCTTTACCGAAATTCCTCCTGCATAGCCTGTGAGCTTTCCGTCTGAACCTATAATTCTATGGCAAGGAACTAATATAGAAATGGCGTTGGCTCCATTAGCTGAGGCTACTGCTCTTATGGCTTTTTCATTTCCTAATCGCTTGCTCAAGTTTAAGTATGATTCTGTTTTACCGTAATCTACTTGGAGCAGGGCATTCCATACAGAAGTTTGGAATTCTGAACCTACAAAAGCCATAGGAATATCAAATTCTTTTCGGTCTCCTGAGAAGTATTCTTGAAGTTGGGTAATGGTTTTGGATGCTACTGGGTCAGCTTTTACTACATACTGTGCTCCTAAGATGTGCTTTATTCTGAAGTCTATGGCTTCACGAGATTTTCTATACCGCCAATCGCAGACACAGATCATTTCGTCATACACACCCAGAATCAATTCACCTAGAGGGGATTTCCAGTAGGTAATAGAAATAATATCATCTTTCAAATTATTCTAAGATCAATTTAGATACAGAATTTCCAACCTGTCCTGTCACTACTAGTAGATAAGAGCCCTTTGAAGATAACTTGCTTAAATCTATAGAAGTGGAGGGTTGTGTGCTGTTTCCTGATAGTATTACTCTTCCATCTATGGCTATAATTTCCCACGTGAACTGACTTTCATAAAACTCTATGTTGAGGTAATCTTGAACGGGATTAGGGTAAACTTTCAGCAGTTTGTTGTTATCCAAGAGGGAAACACTAGAGTCATTATCTATGCCGAAAAGTGCTGATTCTTCATTCAGAAAGACACCACCTTCTGCTATTAATTCTTCAGAATCTGTGGTTAGTTTCCAGAAACCTTCTCCTTCATCAGCATAGGCGCAGCAGATGCCATCTCCTACGGAATCATAAATAGTAAAGATGTAACAGTCTCCAGGTGTTAAAGTTAAGAGAGTGTCTAAAGGGGGTGAGAAGTCTGGGAATCCAATATAGTCTCCACCAGATGCTACCACCTGACCAATAGAATTCTTTATTTCCCAATCTGTTTCTTGAGGAAAATTATCAAAATATAACTCAAGCCTCACATTATAAGTCTCGTAAACGTTTCCTCCATAATCTATGTTAACTGAGGTAGAGTTGTTAGCTGGATTTGGATCCTCCAGTCCATTTGGGTTAACTAGTGTAATAGCGATTTCAAGATTGTCTATTCCTGTTAAATCAAGGGTGGGGAGTGAAACAAATTCAAAATCAAATTGCTCTAAGGTTCCAGTCCAGTTGGTAGTGTTTTCTAGTGTTCCATTAAGATAAAGCTCAATATCTACGGATGTGAGTTCTTGTTGTCCCATATTCATTAACGTGAAATTAGGAGTAGTTTCAGAAGAACATAATGTAGTGCCGCTATTATAATCAAAAATCCTAGCATCTAATTCAAGATCTAAAAGTGGTGCACATTGTTCTAAACCTATTGTTAATTCCGTTTCTATGGTAGTAGGAATCCCCATATATTCTTCATAAGATCTATCTGGACACACCACAAAGTAAGTGGGGTAATAAGAGACATCATAGAGTTCCATAGTGTTTCCGGAAGCATTGATTTGCGGATTTTGACAGTTGTATTCGAGGGCATAATTTGCCACTTGTTCATCTGTAGAGTCATCATCTCCTTCTATACCTAAAATCATAATTTCATCTGTACCTTCAGGTCCAAAGGTCTGCCAGATTTCCTCTACACCTGCAGCATTAGCCTGACATGGGCCACACCATTCGGCATAAAAGTCTAAGATTACAGTTTTACCAGCATCTAGATATTCGTAGAGATTATGTGTTTCTCCTTCTATGTCTGTAACTGTAAAATCTGGAGCTATTTGAGACTTTAATTGCAACGCTGAAGCGCTCACTACCATGAGTAATAATAGATATTTCATATTGGTTAAGGTAATGTGTGTATTACATACTGATTACTAATGTATGCAATTCTCAGAAAATCATATATAAAATCACCACCTACTTAGAGTTAGCGATTTCTAATAAATAGACTCAGGCTTATAAAAACAAGGTTAAGCCTTTAGGCCACCACTTTTTTCCCAATGACAGCTTTAGCTTTAGAAACGATGTTATCAGCATCTAAACCATACTTAGTCATAAGCTGAGCTGGTGTTCCAGATTCTCCAAAAGAGTCATTTACAGCTACATAGTTCATAGGAACTGGATAGTGCTGAGAAAGACACTGAGCCACTGAAGCTCCTAATCCTCCTAGGGTTTGGTGTTCTTCTGCAGTCACTACACATCCTGTTTTCTTAGCAGAGGCTAAGATCATTTCAGTGTCTAAAGGTTTTATAGTGTGTATGTTTATTATTTCTGCACTAATACCTTCGGCTTCTAATTTTTCTGCAGCCTGAATGGCTTCCCATACTAAATGTCCTGTAGCCACTATGGTTACATCCGTACCTTCATTAAGCATGATTCCTTTTCCGATTTCAAACTTCTGGTCGGCAGGAGTGAAAATAGGCATCTTAGGACGTCCGAATCTTAAATATACTGGACCGTGATGGTCTGCTATGGCCTTAGTAGCAGCTTTAGTTTGGTTGTAATCACATGGGTTAATGACTACCATATTAGGCAGCATTTGCATCATGCCTATATCTTCTAAAATTTGGTGTGTAGCGCCATCTTCTCCTAAAGTAAGACCTGCATGAGAAGCACAGATTTTCACATTTTTCTCACTGTATGCTATAGACTGTCTGATCTGATCATAAACTCTACCAGTAGAGAAATTAGCGAATGTCCCGGTGAATGGAATTTTACCTCCTATGGTTAATCCTGCAGCCATACCCATCATGTTAGCTTCAGCTATGCCTACTTGAAAAAATCTATCAGGGTTTTGATCTCTGAAATCACCCATTTTAAGAGAACCTGTAAGATCTGCACACAGCGCTACCACGTTAGGATTAGTTTTTCCTAATTCTGTTAGTCCATCTCCGAATCCTGATCGTGTGTCTTTATGTCCTGTTACTTCAAATTTTTTCATGACTTAAAATTCTACATTCACTGTGGCCGAAGAGGTTATAGTGAACTCTTTTTCAAATGTGTAAATAGTTTGTTTGGCTTGGCGACTTCTATAAATCACCTTGTACTTACCAGGCTGCAAGATATATCTCCCTGATGGATTTCCTTCGCTGAACTTTTTAACAAGCTTTCCACCACCAGGAGCATCCGTAAATATGCCTCCATAACCACTGCCACTTACCCTAAGGTTAATGGTACCAGGGGCTGGCAGTATAATGTCGTTTAGCTCTCCTTCCGTGATTTCTACATTGGTGAGTAGAGTAGGAGGGTTAGTAAGTAACTCTATGTTATAAATTCCAGAAATAATTTGTTCTTCCATTCCGAAATCAGAGTGGTGAACGTAGTCACAGTCATCTGGTTTTATTAGTCGGTATTGTAATCCTTCATATTCTGAACGTCCACTGCTAAAGTTCAGGCTAAGGTTACCTTGAGGCACTTTTACTTTCCAGTGGTTATGCTGCCCAGGTTCTAAGGTAAGTTCCGTAGTAATTACTTCAGGAATAGTGTGCACTCTGAGTGTATATTTCCCCAGTGGGTCTAGTGTGAGCGTGTCAGGATTTCCAGCTTTATTAAGGGTGTGCACAAAACGCTGCACCACCTCTCCAGAGTTTTCGTCCATGATGGTCATAGGTACATTAGTATAAACAGCCTCATCTGCTTCATTTGTTAAATCCACCTGATAAGAGGTATTATTTAGAGCTTGAGAAATGACTATTTTAATGACTTGCTCAAATATCTCTTCTTTGCTAGCATCAAAGTAATTCCCTACACACTCAAAGGTGGCAGTATAGCTAGGATCTACGCCTATTCCTATAATAAATGGTTTGAGGATGATGCCTTTCTTTTGCAACGCTAAAGAGACCGCACATGGGTCCTCATCACAGGCCTCAATGCCATCTGTGATAAGTATAATAATGTTTCTGCCACCGCCAGTTTGAGGAAAATCCTCTGCAGCTTTTTCTAGAGATCGAGCTATAGGAGTGGTGCCTTTAGGCTGAATTCGTTTAAGCGCATTAGTAATGGCTATGTTTTTTCCTTTTCCTATTCTAACTAGTAATTGAGTATCGTCACAGTCTTGCTGTCCAGTAACGAACTTTGTTTGATGGCCATACACACGGAGTCCCATTTCTACATTTTCCATGTATTTGAGCTCATCTACGGTCTTTGAGAGCAAACGAACTGCAGCATCTATTTTAGGCTCACTTTGCCAGTAAGCGTTCATGCTATTAGAAGCGTCAAACACAAATAGAATCCGTGTGGTATCAGCCTGTGCTAATGAAACCGACAGGCTAGAAAGTGTAAGAATAAATGCTAAATAAAATTTCATGTGCATTTAAGAGTCAATTCACGTACCAAAAAAAAGCGGAGCTGATTTGAGGTTCGATATTCGATATTTGAGATTAGACTGGATTTTATAATTTCGAATCTCGAATTTCAAATAGGAAATTTAATAATCCCCCATAGTCTCCTCCAGTTGCCCTAAAGCATCTGCTAGTTGTTCATCATTAGGAGCTATTCCGTGCCACTTATGTGTCCCTTCCATAAAGTCTACGCCTTTACCCATGGAAGTAGTCATGATGATCATAATAGGTTTTCCGTTTCCAGTATCTGCTTTAGCTTGTTCTAGAGTAGAAGAAATTTCGTCCATATTATGCCCGTCCATTTCTCTTACATCCCAGCCAAAGGCTTCCCATTTAGCCCTTAAATCTCCCATGGCTAATACCTGCTCCAGAGAACCGTCTATTTGCTGGCCATTATAATCAATAGTAGAAATGAGGTTATCTACCTTATTCGCAGAAGCATACATGGCCGCTTCCCATATTTGGCCTTCCTGTAGCTCTCCATCTCCATGAAGCGTGTAAACTATAGAGTTGTCTCTGTTTAATTTCTTAGTGGCACATGCACCTAAGGCCACAGATAACCCTTGGCCTAAAGAACCTGAAGCTACTCTAATTCCCTCTAAACCTTCCTCGGTGGCAGGGTGACCTTGTAATCTTGTATTTATCTTTCTAAACGTGGCTAATTCACTTACTTGAAAGTATCCTTTTCTGGCCAGCACAGAATACCACACTGGAGAGATATGACCATTAGAAAGGAAAAACAGGTCTTCACCCTTTCCGTCCATGTCCCACTCAGAAGCATTGACATTCATTTGTTTAAAGTATAGATTTACTAAGAAATCTGTACATCCTAGTGAGCCTCCTGGGTGACCAGAACTTACGGCATGCACCATTCTTACTATGTCTCTTCTTACCTGAGAGGCTACGTTTTTTAATTCTGAGCTGGTCATTGTTTTTGTGTGGTTACGCGTTGCAATGACAAATGTAAATCACCCTTTCGGAATGAGGCTTTAATGTGGAAAACTTAGAGATTCTGTTGAT
>JBGCDA010000045.1:0-25771 GCA_045104985.1 Flavobacteriales bacterium
AGAATTGATGAAATACTTATATTGAGGGCTCTTAGAAACAGATCAAACAATTAAATATACCATCGATGCAAATACAGTTCAACACTGATAAAAATATAGAAGGAGAGGAAAGATTAGAAGTATTCATGTCCGAAAAAATCACTAAAAGCTTAGATCGTTTTTCTGAATGGGTAACTAGAATAGAAGTTCACCTTTCAGATCAAAACGCACATAAATCTGGTGCAGCAGACATGCAATGTAAATTAGAAGCCAGAGTGAAAGGTCAGCAGCCTATAGCTGTTACCAGTACAAGCGATATCAAAGAAAAAGCCATCAATGATGCTATCGGTAAGATGAAAGCAGCACTGGATACTCGTGTGGGTAAGCTAAGAGCAAAATAGTAGCCGACTCTTTTATTTTAAAGTATTGAGAGCACCCCTTTTTTAGGGGTGCTCTTTTTGAATAAATCTATCATCTAAACGATAAACCGCAGATTATGGTTTATTCTAAAAACACATTGCCAAATGAAACTAGCCATTACCTTGGTCACATTTATTGTCTCTCTAAACCTTTTTGGGCAACAAAACCCAGATTGTAGCGAAGTAAAAACTGGGACTTTTATTCTTTACGATGATGCAGTAGGAGCCACCATTATAAAACGGAAAAAGAAATTTCAAACCGAAAAAAATGACAAGCTGGGAGTTAAAGTAAAATACGAACTGGTCTGGTTAGATGATTGCACCTATGAGTTAAGGGGGATCAGATCATACAAAGGGCCTGAGGAGTACAGAGGTTTAGATACTGACATTCTTACAACTGAAATCTTATGGATAAGAGATGGCCAAATGAGAGTAAGGTCAAGTTCCAATTTTAGTGAGATGGTAGTAGAAGTAGAAATGGATATTCTTTAATAGTTAATAAAGAGTTTTAATTATAGATGTGGTCATGACTCTATTCAGATAAATAGAGAAATATTTACCTTGAGTACTTGAAGTTTGAAAAGTAAAAAATGAAAAAAACAGCATTAATAACAGGCACCAGCATGGGCATAGGAAAAGCCCTAGCAGAAACATTGCTACGCCACAACTTTACGGTTATAGGCACTAACAGAAATGGAGACATAGATATTAATCACCCGGATTTTCATGCCTTTAAACTCGACCTTTCGTCTGAAGAAAGCATAGCTGAGGCTTATGATGAAATCTCCGAGAAATTTCCCCTGATAGATGTGCTCATTAATAACGCAGGCATAGGTCCAGACCTCAGGTTTGAAAAACCAGAAAGAGTTTCTTATAATCAAACATTCGCGGTGAATTTGACCGGCACCGTGTTTTTTACAGAGACCTTTTTAGGTTTAGTAAAAGAAGGAGGGAAACTCTTAAATATTTCCTCTAAAATGGGATCTATCTCAAACTGTACATCTAGCAGTGATTCTGTAGCTTATAGAATGAGTAAAACTGCTCTTAATATGTACACTAAAACTCTGGTTAACAGACTAGCGGGGAAACTAAACATAGCAGCCATTCACCCTGGCTGGGTGCAGACTACTATTATGGATAGTAATTTGAAGTTAGCACCCCTAACTCCTCAAGAGTCGGCAGAAGGGATTTTTAGATTTTTAGAAACAGATTATGAATCTGGTGCGTTTTGGGATGTGGAAGCTGGAGAAAAGCTCAAGTGGTAAAAAGACTTAGGACCTTCAGACTTTTAAATAGGGTTCAGAATAAGACGGGCAAAAGTTAGTATAGCCTGACGGAAAGGCATCTTCAAATAAGGAAAACCCTAAATTTCACAACTGATCTCAAACAAAACTGATGTTAAGTTTAAAACAGTAACTTTCATTCGTTAAGTTGCTGACGAAAGTGCTTAGAACAAAAGCTTGGCAAAAGTCAAATGCACATTCTTCTTAAAATGAAAACCATAAATTGCATAACACCCCTTAAGATGAAAAATATTCTCTCATTATGTATTCTAATTATCGGAATCACACACACCATGACAGCACAAGAAGATAAGTTCCTCTGGCTTGAGGAAGTAGACAGTAAGGAGTCGCTCGAGTTTGTAACAGACTTAAATGGAGCCACAGAAAAGAAGTTGATGGCTGAAGAATCGTATGAGTCGATTTACCATAAAGGTTTAGCCATATATAATTCTGCAGAGAGGATAGCATACCCAGGCATAAGAGGGAACTATGTTTACAATTTTTGGAAGGATAAAATTCACGTCCGAGGCATCTGGAGAAGATGTTCTGTGGAGAGTTACACCAGTGGAAACCCAAAATGGGAAACGCTTTTAGATATAGATAAACTCTCAGAAAAAGATGGAGAAAAATGGGTTTATAAAGGAGCAAATGGCCTCTACCCTAATTATGACAGATTCTTAATCCAACTCTCTAAAGGTGGCGGTGATGCTATAATAATTAAGGAATTTGATATAAAAACTAAGCAATTCATTGAGGATGGTTTTTTCATAGACGAATCTAAAGGGGGAGCATCTTATATAGATAAGAATACGCTGCTGGTAGGTAGTGATTTTGGAGAAGGAACCATGACTACATCAGGTTATCCTAACCAAGTTAGGGTGTGGAAAAGAGGGACGCCTTTGGAGAGTGCCGAGCTCATTTATGAAGGAAACATTACAGATGTAGGCACTTGGGGTGGAGTAGTGAGAGATGGAGATAAGGCCTACATCAGCATTACTCAGGCCACTACATTTTACACGTCTAAAAAGTTAGTTTGGGAAAACGAAAAAATCATTAAGCTAAACCTTCCAGAAGATGCCCAGTTAAGCGGAGTGCTCAATAATCAGCTCTTAGTGGAACTAAAGTCAGACTGGAAAGTGAAGTCTAAAGTGTATAACACAGGCACACTTCTTAGCCTGAACATGGTTAAAATGCTTAAGAATGAAAAGGAAATTAGTGTAGTGCTTCAGCCTGATGAGTTTTCAAGTATTTCTGGTATCTCTACCACTAAAGATAAGCTACTTATAAACGTGCTTTCCAATGTTACCGGACAGTTATGGATTTATTCTTTTGAGAACGGCACTTGGAAAAGCCGAAAAGTAGATGCTCCTGATTTCGGGTCTATTTCCATAGCTGGAACCAGTGAGCTGAACAACAAATATTTCTTTGATTTTGAAAACTTCCTGACCCCATCTACCCTCTACTATGCGGATGCTGAAAAAAATACGTTTAAACCATTTAAATCGCTGCCTGAGTTTTTTGACGCTAGTGCATATGAAATTACTCAGTTCAAGGCCAAGTCGAAAGACGGAACTCTAGTTCCCTATTTCATGGTGTCTAGTAAGAATATGAAAAAAAGTGGAACCAACCCCACGCTGGTGTATGCTTACGGTGGTTTTGAGGTCTCTATTTCCCCATATTATGCGGCTACTTACGGAGTATCATGGTTAGAAAATGGCGGTGTAATGGTGTTGGCTAACATTAGAGGTGGTGGTGAGTATGGCCCCAAGTGGCACCAAGGCGGATTGAAAGAAAAACGTCAGAACGTCTTTGATGATTTGTATGCTGTTACGGAAGATCTAATCGCTAAAAAAATAACTTCTCCTAACCACCTCGGAGTTATGGGAGGAAGTAATGGTGGCCTGCTGGTAGGAGTAGCCTTTACCCAGCGGCCAGATTTATATAATGCGGTGGTGTGTCAGGTGCCTCTATTGGACATGAAACGCTTCAATAAGCTTCTAGCAGGTGCCAGCTGGATGGGTGAATACGGAAATCCTGATGTTCCTGAAGAGTGGAAGTACATTAGCAAATACTCACCTTACCATAATCTGAATAAAGACACTGATTACCCTGAAGTATTCTTCTACACTTCCACTAGAGATGACAGAGTGCACCCGGCACATGCCAGAAAAATGGCAGCTAAAATGCAAGAAATGGGGCATGCGTTTTACTATTATGAAAACATGGAAGGTGGTCATGCGGGGTCTTCTACGAATGAGCAGCGTGCGCACTCTAATGCCATGACTTTTGCCTATTTATTGAAAAAATTGAGATAAGAATAAAGCATTGCTACGCCCTATTCGTAAGCTCTTTAAGTGTGTTTTACTCAGCGTTGCAATAGGAAAACTTTACCTCAAATGAAACCTGTTCTGTACATGAAAAACACCCTAGATTCTTCGCTCACTTTTAAGAGAGGACACGTTATGAAAAATAGGTTCATGTTAGCTCCTATGACCAATACACAAAGCCATGAGGATGGCCGGTTGTCCGAGGATGAATTGAACTGGATTTCTATGAGGGCTAAAGGCCAGTTTGGCCTAGTGATGACCTGTGCCTCTCATGTTCAGACAAATGGAAAAGGTTTTCCCGGTCAATTAGGGATATTCTTTGACGCCCACATTCCAGGTCATCAAAAAATAACCGCGGCCATTCATGAGCAGAAGGGATTGGCTGTGGTGCAGTTGCACCACGCTGGCATGAGATCTCCTGCTGAACTGGTTAAAGGAAGGCCAGTATGCCCTTCTGAAAACAAAAAACACGATGCACGAGCCTTGTCTAAAAAAGAAGTAGAGCAGCTTAGAATGGACTTTATTCAAGCTGCGCTTCGGGCTAAGGAAAGTGGTTATGATGGAGTAGAAGTGCATGGAGCTCATGGATATATTTTAACTCAGTTCCTGAGCACTGAAATCAATCACCGAACAGATGAGTATGGAGGAAGCTTGGAAAATAGAGCTCGGCTACTTTTCGAGATAGTGAACGGAATTAGAAACGCCTGTGGAAGTGACTTTCTGCTCGGTGTGCGTCTTTCTCCAGAACGTTTCGGCATGAAGCTGCAGGAGGTAAAAGACATCTGTGTGAGTTTAATTAGCGAAGGAACTATTGATTTTCTAGACATTTCCCTTTGGGATTGTTTCAAACTTCCAGAAGAAGAAAAGTTCCAAGAAAAAACAATGTTGGCTCATTTCACAGAGCTCGATAGAGAAAATATAAGGCTCACTGTAGCTGGAGAGATCAATAGTGGTTCTGATGCGCATGCTATTTTAAATTCAGGTGTAGACTTTATTTCTATAGGCCGGTCGGCTATTCTTCACCATGATTTTCCTGTTCAGGTCATAGAGAATCCAGATTTTGAGCCTGTAATAACTCCTGTGTCTGAAGCCTATTTGAAGAAAGAAGGTCTAGGAGAAGATTTTATAACTTACATGCGCAGGTGGCCAGGATTTGTAAGGCAAGTTTAGTGAGTCAAGAAGCAAAAAAATGATAATGATAATAGACCTTTGCAGACTTTAGGGATTCCGTTTTGTCTATTAAACAGATTAACGCAAAAGATAAATAAGCCGCTTTTAATTTGAGGAAAAACCATTTGAATTTATTCTAAGGTTTGGTTATGAACTTAATGAGCAATGGGCCAAAAAGCACATTTTATATAATCTATACTGGAATGCCAAACAGAATTTCTTTCGTGGTC
The DNA here is from genome assembly GCA_045104985.1 of Flavobacteriales bacterium. GTDB lineage: Bacteria > Bacteroidota > Bacteroidia > Flavobacteriales_D > Sanyastnellaceae > ASP10-05a. Next base: position 5,409 of record JBGCDA010000045.1, read on the forward strand.
ATTAAGGGGTGAGTTTTAGTTATTAGTGTAGCATCAATGAATCTAAAATGCCCGTTGAGGTCTTTTGACTTTTAGTCTGAAAATTTAATACCACATGCTGAGAGGTGTTGGTTAGTAAGCAGATTCTAAAAGTTAGAATCTCTTTCAATTAGATTATACGTTCGTCCGGCACTCATCAATGAAATTGATCCCTTGCATATCAATGGTTCTAGGAATGGGTTAAAGTAATGTCTAAGTCATCCATTTTAAATTGTTTACATTAGGCATTATGAAAACTCTCATAAAACTTCTTTCCACTGCTTTAACGCTTTCATTAGGAATCCATTCTATGGCTCAGGGAATTGTAAAAGGCACCTTAGAATCAGCAGATTCAGAATCAGCAACTAGCTGCGGAAGTTATCACTACATGGAATTCTTAGATGGCCAGTCTGAAGGGTTTATGGAAAGGTCTAATAATTTTGTGCTAAACCTTAAAAAAGTCATTAAAAAACAGAGTACTCAGAAGTCTAATAATGACCTTTATCGTGTGCCAGTAGTATTTCATATAGTACACAATAATGATGAAGAAAATTTGCCCGACTCTGTGATACTAAACCAGCTAGATGTTCTTAACCAAAGTTTTAGAAGAACTAATCCTGATACTTTAGATACTAGAGCAGAGTTTCTTGATTATGTAGGTGATGCCCACATAGAATTTTTTTTGGCAGAAACCGATCCGGATGGATTTTCTACAAATGGAATCACAAGGACTAATTCTGACGTGGAGTACTTTGGAGGGGTTTTACCTTATGGCCCTGGCCAAGTCCCTGAAATTACCACTTGGGTAAATGATTCATTCTTCGATAATTTGTTTAGTATTACTAATACTGACCTTGGAGGTAATGACCCCTGGGACACGGAACGTTATTTGAATATTTGGATAGGTGATTTGAGAATATTTGAACCCCTTTTTAATAATTTTGAGGAACTGGTTTTTTTCGGATTAGCCACACCACCAGCAGATCATTATAACTGGCCACAAGATGAAATAGAACCTTTTCTAGCCTATAATCAAGGAGTTTTAATGCACTATGTGGCAGTAGGGAGTAATAACCCTAATTCATATCCGCCTAATTATGCAGTATTTAATAACTCTGTACGCTCAGGAAAAATAGCAGTACATGAAGTAGGACATTACCTAGGTTTAAGACACATATGGGGAGATGGTGACTGCTCCCAAGATGATTTTATAGAAGACACTCCATTAGCTGATGCTGGTGGCTTGTTCAATTGTAATTTGAATGCAAATACCTGTACTGATGATATAGACGGAGTAGACCTGCCTAACATGGTAGAAAACTACATGGACTATTCTAGTGGCCCATGCCAAAACTCATTTACCATAGGGCAGATAGACATCATGAGAGAGGTACTAGTAGAATACAGGCCAGAGCTGGCAGAGATTATTTTGTCTCTAGATGAGTTAGAACTGGGTTCTTCTCCGTCAGAATTAGTAGTTTATCCTAATCCTATGAATGAAGAGTTAAACATTTCATTTCAGTTGACTAGAAGCACCGCAGTAACATGTGAAATACATGATTCTATGGGCAGGCTTGTACTTGAGCAGGATGAGTTGAACTTTAATTCAGGAAAACACACTACAGCTTTAAATGTGAGTAGTCTGGAGCGTGGAGTATACACGTTAAGTGTGAATACTCCTTTAGGTAACTCAATAAGAACTATTATTAAGTATTAGACTAACTATTAACGCTGCAGTCTGGTTAAGACATACCAAATCCCATTTGGTCACCTTTTTAATTTTAATCAATGTCTCCTTTCCATTACGCATTTAAAGTAAAAGATCTCACCACCACACGGAGATTCTATGTAGAACTGCTCGGCTGTGAGGAAGGCCGTTCTTCTGAAACTTGGGTGGATTTTAATTTTTTCGGTCATCAGTTATCTGCTCATGTGAGTTCAGATATTCCAGCACTAGATTACTGTGGCCAGGTAGATGGCATTAAAGTGCCCATACCGCATTTTGGGTGCCTACTATCTGAGGCTCAGTTCACGGAAATACAAGGGAAGTTGGAAGCTGCAGAGGTTAGTTTTGTAGTTAAACCTCAGGTTAGGTATGAAGGTAAGGTGGGCCAGCAGCGCACTATGTTTGTTTTTGACTACAGCGGAAACCCATTAGAATTCAAATCATTCTCAAACTCTGAGGAGATATTCAGTTCTTAAGAGACCTTTACTTTTCTTTATTAGGTCTGTAAAGCACAATTACTTGAACTATAATGCCTAGAAAAATCAGAAGGTAAATCTCTATTTGAGTAAAGAGTTCCACTGTTTCTAGTGCCCTCTTCCCTTTGGCCAACTCTCTGTTTCCCTCTTCTAGTTGGATCTGAGCCAGATCAGAGAGGTGAGTTTTAGCACCAACTAATTCTGCCTTTAAGGGTTTTTTGTTTTCAAAATTTCCAGAGGTAAAGGCCTTTTCAGCCTGAGTCATCGACCTTATATCTCCTTTTAATAATTCGAATGACTTTAGTTCGTCTGGAGTTAGTGTGGTTTCTTCATAATGAGCCACCATTTCACTAAGTTCAGCATTCACTTTGGAGCTATTATTTAGGAAAAAAGTGGAATCCATATTGGCCAGAGCTAGTTCTTTATCATGAACTGCATTTGAGATTTGAAAGATCAAATCTTTGGCCACTAATCTATCAGCATAGATGGTTTCTACAGAGTCTTTCATCTGCTTAAAGTTTTTTCTATCTATTAGATTAGTAGCTATCACTATCCCGAATACTACTAAAATCCCTAGTACCCACTTTATCCTGTTAAACCCCATGCTTCCTGTAAATTAGAGTGGAAAGTTACTTAAAATCCCTTTCACCTCTATTCTCTGTATTTTATTTGTTCTTTTAATTCTGCTGTGCAATACACATGATCAGCTCGAAGTTGATATAAAATTTTTGAGGACAAAAAATAAATAATCACCTCAATTTGGTTCTGTCAGAATCTTTTGACTTCAGCATCTTTTTAAATAAAGAATGATTTCCCTGACTTGGGCCTTAATAAACCCTTGAGATTTCTTTTTCACCTCCAAACGTGAAGTTAAAACCGATAAAAAATCAGACTTTTGCTACGCAAAAATTTAAAAACGCCTAGAACCCGAAAATTACAACCAAGCAGCAAAAACCATTGTATTAACAGAAAGAAATCGATCGCTTAAGTGAACCTACTCAAATCTATATTTAACTTCATTCTGTTCTTAGGAATGGCAGCCGCTGTGAGTGAAGCCAAAGCTCAAAATGAGCTCACTACCACTGGCACCGATTTCTGGTTTGGGTTCATGGATAACTACCTGGATGCAGATCCTGTCTATACTGTTTTTATCACTTCAGAACAAGCTACTTCTGGAACACTAGAGATCCCACTTCTCGGTTGGTCTGAAAACTTCACCACCTCAGTAGGAAACACCTCAGCCATAAACATTCCACTAACTGCTACTAATAATGTAAGTGGCGTTGTAGCCTCAAAAGGTGTTCACTTAACATCTGCATCTCCTGTAAGCGCTTACGTTATGAATTACATAGCCAATAGTGCAGATGCCACCAGAATTTCTCCTAAGCCATTTTTAGATACTGACTATATAGTGGTGGGCTATGAAGGCCTCACTAATATTACGGATACACTCAGATCCGAACTACTCATAGTAGCCACAGAAGATGATACAGAGCTGGTGATAACCCCTTCTTGTGACATGCTAGGAGGAGCGTTGCAAAACACACCTTTCACTATTCAACTGAACCAAGGAGAAACCTATTTCTTACAAGCCACAGAACTGCAGGATATTACAGGAACCACAGTAGCAGGTACAGAAGAAAGCGGGGACTGCCGACCGTTTGCGGTATTTGGAGGGTCTCAATGCCCTGGAGTAGGCGACCAATGTACTCCATGTGATCATGTTTTTGATCAAATGATTCCAAGTTCTGTTTGGGGAACAGAATACCTCTTAGGAACATTTGATACTTGGATTTCTAGCTATACTTATAAGGTCACCGCTGCAGAGAATGGCACACAAGTATTTGAAGATGGAGTCCTTGTTTTTACCTTAAACGCTGGACAAACTGAAGAAGTTAACTCAATAGCAGATCCTGTTTTCATAACATCATCTGCTCCAGTAGGTGTGATTCAATATATGGAAGGAGGAGGCTGTACCATTTCTGGAGACCCATCTATGATGACGGTTAACTCTCTGAGTCAAACCATGAGTCAAGTTACTTTCACTACCATAGAGTCTGATATAATTACAGAACACCACCTGCAAATAACAGTTCCTAGCAGTGCTACAGAACTCGTCTTCTTAGATGGAGCCCAGGTGCCATCCACAGAGTTTACGGCCTATCCAGGAAATACACAGTTTAGCTTTGCAGATATAGCCATTCCCGAGGGTAGCCACACCCTGCAGTGTGACCTCAGGTTCATAGCTAATGTGTATGGATTAGGTAATGCAGAAAGCTATTTTTACTCTACAGGTGCTTCTGCCTCTGAGCCTGTAGAACCTATATCTACAGTATTCTGTACTGAAAATCAAGTGGTTTTAGAAACCGCAGAGAATTTTACTAACATATCTTGGGCTACGCTAGAGGATCCTGATACTGAAATATTTGTAGGCCAGCCCTTCATTATTCTTCCTCCAATCCAAAACCAAGCTTACATCCTCACGGGGAATAATTTTCTTTCAGGCTGCCCTGAAGAGGAGTTATACTCGGTAGAATCTCCTGCACCTCTTAATGTGGCCATTACAGAAAGTACTATCGACCTGTGTTTATTTGAAGAATACACGTTTAATTCTACTGTTACTCCAGCCGGAAGTCAATATCAATACTCGTGGTCAGATGCATCTTCCTTTGTGCAGCCAAACCAAGAGACAGGAACTATAGCACCCACTGAAAGTGGCTTGTATTACTTAGATGTTTCTTCTTTTTCTGGATGTGCTAGCGGCAGAGATAGTGTGCAGGTAAATGTGGTGAACGAGGATATTACCCTTATTCAAGCATCGGCAAATCCGGAACTGATCTGTGAAGGGCAAACCGTAAATCTAGAGATGAACGCAGGGCAGAACGCTGGCATAGATTTATTCAATAGCATGACTCTTAATCCAACTTTGTGGTCAGCTGCAGAGGGTTCTGAACTAGGTGAACTCTGTAATGAAGGTCCTGCGCTCATCTTTAATGGCGCTCCAGAAAGGACACTAGAATCTGTAGATTTCGGGTTTACAGATGGTGGAGTAGTTTCTTTTTCACTTTTCATAAGTGATGGAACTAATGGCTGTGATGCAGCAGAGACAGGTGAAAATATACTCTTTGAATACAGCACTAACGGAGGCGCCACTTGGACACCCCTTGAGACATACCTAGAGAATTTATTTCCTGAGTTTACTTCCATAGAAGTTGTTTTGCCGCCTGAAGCAGCTTCTCCCAACACACGTTTTAGATGGAGCCAACCTAACTTTAGTGCTGCAGATGAAGACATTTGGATGTTGGATAATGTAGTTTTCTCCCCATACGGTCCTCCTAGCGGAACGGTGAATTGGTCTTCTTCTGATGTTATTACAGATAACTTAGCTCCTATTACCACTAGCCAGCCTGTAGAAAACAGCTGGTATACAGTAGAGCTGACCTCGAATGGCTGCACCTACACAGATTCTGTTTTGGTGGAGGTTCAACCTGCTTTTGATCTGGTCATAACCGCAGATACTACTATATGTTCTCCACTTCCTACGGCTTTAGAAGTTACGCCTTCAGAACCTGGGTTTTACTTTTATGAATGGGATAATGAAATGGTTTTAAACACCTCGAATACTGCTAACCCTATAGCTACACCAATAGAAAATACCACATTTACCGTAGAAGTTACCAATGCAGCTGGGTGCAGTAACACGGCTATTGTAACTGTAGATTTAGAAGATGAAGTGGCACCGTTTATCTTCACAGAAAACCAGAGCGTGTGCGAAGTTCCTGTACCGTTAGAAGTAATAGTAGAAGATGACCCTAGTAATTATACTTTCCAATGGACTCTTGATCCTATACTAGATGATCTTACTGGTCAAACGGTAAATGCATCTCCTGCGGGAGGGACTTTCACTACACTGGAAGTTTTGGTGACCAATAATGTGACAGGATGTGTGAATATGGCTACTCAGAATCTTTCTGCCAACTTTGCTGAATTCAATTTACCAGCCGACACGGTTATTTGTGAGTCAGAGGGTTTTATTATTGAATATGAGGTTATTAACTCTATGTTTAATGCCATTCAGTGGAATAGTCCTGATGTGCTTGATAACGCTTTTACAGAGTTCCCAACCATTACCGAACCTGATTTTAACGGAGACTTAATCGTAAATATGTTCGTGCCTGGAGCTAATGGCTGTAGTGTGGTAGATACTATTACCATCATTACCCAACCGTTAGATTTTTCGGCTCCAGACGTACTAAGCATCTGCCCAGGAGAAACTCTGCAGACTGCTATTACAGGAGATTTTAGCGGAATAAGCTGGGCACCTTCTCCTAACCTAGATGCTTCCAATCCAGAGTCTCCCATATTCTCAAATACAGAAACGGAAACCTTCTTTTTTAATCTTTCAGGTGGCGGTGGCTGTGCGCTTTCTGAATCTATAGATATAGTGGCTAATCTTCCCTTAGATTTTGAAATAACGCCACCAGTCATGGCTTGCGAAGGAAATGACATTTTCTTAGACAACCCGCTTTCAGGCTTTACTTACGAGTGGAACACTACAGAAACTACGGAAGACATTATGGTTAGTGCCGCTGGAAATTACTCAGTTATAGTCACAGATTCTGCTGGCTGTGCCGTTTCTGATGACATTGAAATTTTAACCTCACCTGCGCCTACTTTTGAAATTACGGGTGCCGCAGATGTCTGCGAGGGAGAAACCATTACGCTTACCGCAGACATTACAGGAGTAACTTATGAGTGGAGTAATAATTCAGCGTTGCAAACGGCAGATTTTTCACTTCTAGGAGATCAAATCATTTGGGCAGAAGTAACAGATGCTGACGGATGTTTATTCAGAGATTCTGTAGAGGTTTCTTTTGTGCCTTTGCCAGAGCTTACACTTTCTTCTTCTGGTAATATATGTGATGATGCTTCAGCCACTCTTACGGCTGTTTCTAGCGAGCCAATGCTAATCTGGGAAACCAATGAAACCACCTCTGAAATTACAGTGACTGCTCCTGGGTTTTACTCGGTAACAGCATCTAATGTATTAGGATGCGAAATAACGGATTCCATTGAAGTCACTCTCATAGTCTTGCCTGAAGTTAATCTGGTAGACACTTTTTTCTGTGAGGGAAGTTCCGTTTCTATCCAACCTGTTCTTCCTGAAAATTTCAGTGTGCTGTGGTCTACTAATGAATCTACTAACACTATTTCTGTGAATGAGGCAGGAGTATATGAACTGACACTAAGCAGTAATGGCTGTGGGGCGTCATTTTCATTTACAGTAGTACAAGAACCACTTCCTAGTTTAGAGATTTTTACTCCAGGTGAGTTTTGTATCCAAGACCTCGGAGAAGAAGGATTTGAACTCTCCGCAGAATCAGATGGAGCGGTGCAATGGTTAGAATCATTTCAGACTGGAAACACCTTTAGTATTACCCAATCTGGTGTTTATACCGCTACGGCTGCCAGCTTGAGCGGCTGTTTAGCCGAAGAGACTATTGTTATTTTAGACAGTTGTGATGAGCCTATTGTTTACATTCCTAATGCATTCACTCCAGATGGTGACGGAAATAATGAAGTATGGAAACCAGTATTTTTCGGAGCCGTGAGCGACTACAAACTGGTCATTTTCGATAGAGACGGCCACTTGGTGTTAGAAACTACAGACCCGCTTTCCTTCTGGGATGGAAGCGTGAATGGGGGAGACTATTATGCCCAAGATGGCATTTACCATTATTTGCTTTCTTTTTCTAATGGGCCAGGAACCGCATCAGCAGAGACAAGAGAAATATATGGGCACATAACAGTATTGAGGTAAAGAAAAACCGATGGAATCTTCATTTTCAGATTCATTAACAAATCACTTCAATCCTTAACGGAAAATTTTGGGTAACTTCCCAACCATATTTAATCTTACCTTTCTGAAAATGAACACGATATTATCTTTTAAAACTGTGCTTTGTTCTTTGTGTATTCTCATTGCAACGCAAACTTTAAATAGCCAAACCAAAACTGAGCAGCTAGATGAGCTGATAGGACTCTACCATGAGTATGGAACGTTTAATGGATCTGTGCTGGTGGCAGAAAAAGGTGAAGTTATATATGAAAAAGGGTTTGGGATGGCTAATATGGAGTGGGATATTCCTAATGCGCCTAACACTAAACACAGGTTAGGGTCTATTTCTAAACAGTTTACAGGTATGCTGATTTTACAGCTAGTGGCAGAGGGAAAGATAGATGTTCAAAAGCCAGTTTCTACTTATTTACCAGAGTACCCAAAACCACAGGCAGATGATATTACGGTGCATCACCTGCTTACACACACTTCAGGAATTCCTAACTATACTAGCTTTCCTAACTTTTTCGAAAACGTAAGCATGAAGTTTTTTGAGCCTAAAGAATTTATAAACGAGTTTGCAGACATGGACTTAGAATTCATACCAGGGGATCAGTTCAGCTATAGTAATTCAGGCTATTTCCTGCTGGGTGTGCTCATAGAAGAAGTAACAGGTAAGAGCTATGAGGAGAATCTGGAGGAAAGAATCTTTGCACCGCTAAAAATGACTAGCAGCGGGTATGACCATCATGGAGAGATTATTAAAAACAGAGCTACTGGTTATGAGAAAGCAGGAATGGGTTATGAAAACTCTCGCTACCTTGATATGTCTATTCCTTATTCTGCGGGCTCTCTATACTCTACAGCTGAGGATCTTTACAAGTGGGATCAGGCATTATATACCGAAAAACTACTGCCTAAAGAACTCATGGAACTATATTTTACACCACAGATAGAGGCTTGGGGTGATTCGTTCTACGCTTATGGTTTCGGGGTGGGTGAGGAACCATTAGGGAGCTCTAAGGAAACCATCTATGTGCATACGCATGGTGGTGGTATAAATGGGTTTAACACTAACATTTCTAGAGCTCCAGAGAACAAATCTCTAATTGTGCTCTTAAACAATACAGGTGGCGCTCCTTTGAATGACATGACAGTAGCCATTAGGGGCATTCTGGCTGGCAAAACCTACGACTTGCCAAAGAAGTCAATTGTTCCAGAGTTACTAGACGAAATGCAATCAAACGGTATAAAAGCTGCTGAAAATTTATTTAAATCCATTAAGGACAATGATGGTTTTTACCTATCGGAAAGGGATATGAATGAAGCAGGATACAGCCTTATGGCGGATGAAAAAACTAAGGAAGCAGCTGCCATTTTTAAAATGAACATGGAGAGTTACCCGAGTTCTGCTAATGCTTATGACAGCTATGCAGAGAGTCAGATGAAGCTTGGAAATAAGAAGGAAGCCATAGCTAATTATGAGAAATCTTTAGAGCTGAACCCTATGAATGAAAATGGAGTGAAGATGCTGGAGGAACTAGGAGTAGATGTGAGTGAATACACAAAAACCGTAGAGGTGTCCAATGAAATTTTAGAAACTTACGTGGGCGATTATGAGCTTATGCCTGGATTCATTTTAGCCGTGAGTAATAAGGGTGGGAAGCTCATAACTCAAGCTACAGGCCAAGGGCCTATTCCTTTAGAGGCCATTTCAGATGACGCTTTTGCTGCCCCAGATGTAGGCGCTAGAATTACCTTTCAAAAAGATGAAAAGGGCAAGGTGGTTAGTTTAACTCTTTTTCAGAATGGCCAGGAAATGCTGGGGTCTAGGGTGGAGGAGTAAAGTTCTTTTTTTAAGCGTTGCAATTATAGATATGGCTAGTTTGCTAAAGTGATCTATGCTGAGGTATAAATAGATTGAGGATTTTAGCTCTTAGAATTGCGCATAATCAATTTGAACTTTATGTGCGCTATTTAAAATCACTAGTGGAATCATCTGCAGATTAATGGAGTAAACATAAAGATTAGTGCCATTCCAGAATTGAGTCACATCTGCACGAGTTAATCTAGTGGTTAAAAGTAGGTTGTCTTTGATGTCAAACAATTCTATTTCATAGTACCTAGCTCTCCTCTGATCTGCTTTTTTGGTTTGTATAATGTTTGAACTGCTAAACTCTAGTCGGTAGGTTTGAAGGCCATATCCGAAGCCTGCAGCATAAGCGGGGTCTCTGACAATATCCTCTTTAATTTTAGAGTTACTTAATCCTCTTTTAATAATAATTTGATCTAAAACGTTCAGAGTGTCATTTACAGAAGTAATGATAAAATCGGTGGTGATTCCTCCAGCCTGTTCTGTGAGGGTTTGAGCTTGAATAGAAAGACATAATAGGAGTGTGCTGAGCAGAGAAAGAGCTTTCATAATGAGTTGGTATTGAGGTTGATTTAGCCCGAAGTCAGCATCAACCATACCAAAATAAAAGACTCCAAAATAAATTAGTACTGAACTTTACATCAGGCTTAGATTAAACATGAGGGTAAATTATTTCCTTACCACTTTTAAAACCTGAAATGAGCCAGCGGTATTGACAACCAACGTATAAATTCCGCTAGGGTATGAAGATAGATCTAAAACTGTCTGTTCACTAGTCAAGTTAGACTCATAGATAAGTTCTCCTACTAAATTATATATGGAATAATGATCATCATTTGAAAATGTGGACTTCCCAACTGCTAAGATGGCTGTGGCCTCAGTAGGATTTGGATATACTTCTACCAAGTTTTCAGAATTATATTCAATTAGATTATTGACTGCTGATTCACCAAAGCATTCATTCGTATATGCATTACTTAATTCAGTGCTTTCTACCAACTCAGAGGTGGAATCCATACATATACATCTTCCATCATTATAATTATAAGTCATGTGCGCAGCCTCAGTTTCAAAAGACTTAAATGAGCACTGCTCAAATGAGAGCGAATCACTAGTTAATGATTGTGTTAGATGATTCCAGTTAGAGAAAAGCGTCCCAGTATTACTCCAACGATTAAAATCAGGTTCTTGCACAAAATCACAAGGCTTAAAAAAGAGCAAATACAATGTTCCTGTTCCGCCTACTCCTACACCACCACCAATATTAACTGCTATAGTTCCATCACCTCTCAAATCACCCACAAAAGAAATTGAACGTGAAAAACGTTCTTCTGGGTCTTCTCCAAAATCAAGACCGAATCCGCCTTCAGTGTCGTTTATTTTAGTGAATGTTTTTACTGTTTTATCAGAATTTAGATAGAGAATGTAAGCATCTCCTCTTCCTTGCTGGTTGGCTCCAGTGATAATATCATTTATACCATCTCCATTTAAGTCTCCTGGAGAACAAAGTGCATGACCAAACTGACCGCCAAAGGTTCCGTTAGGATTAACCTCGGTGTCTAGAATATCTGTAAACCCATTGAGTCCTTCTGTTATTTTAAGTTTAGAAACTACATTGAAAGTACTTGGGTCTAAGGAGAGAATCCAAATGGCTCCCTTTCCGCCATCAGACATAAATGCACCAACAGCTAATTCCAGCGTTCCATCACCATCTATATCACCAAGCATGGCGCTTTCTCTTCCTCCAAAATTATCAAAGTCTTCAAGACCTTCTCCGAAGCCACCTTCAGTAGAGCTTATCGTTACCACTTCATCTTCTATGATTTCAGAATCTTCATTGAAGAAAAGGATCTGTATGGAGCCTCTTTCCGTCCCTCCGCTGTTAGAACGTGAATCACAAGATACTATGTCTATCCTGCCATCTTCGTTTAAGTCTCCTACCGCAGATAATCCTTGAGCTATTATGTCTGTTGTTTTTACATAATCTTTTACCATACCAGTTTCATACAAGTGAATTATGTAGAGCGAATTATTAGAGGAGTTTGGAGCTGAGACTGCTATGTCTGGAATGCCATCACCATCATAATCTCCTATACCTGCTACGCCATAACCAAAGAAATTACTTTGATTTAAAGAATCGTCAAAACCTCCTTCAAGCATAGATATCTTTTGATTTGCCTGCACTGTTCCATCATTGTTCATAAAAAGAATATACACGGCACCAGCATCCGTTTGTCCATCATCATCTGACCTAGCACCTACCACCATGTCTAAAATGCCATCTCCGTTAAGATCTCCAATCACGTCATGATCTCGGCTAAATCTGTCGCCAGCATCTAAATCGGCTATAAATCCGCCAGAACCCTCTTCTATTCTTACATAGCCATCAGGACCAAAGAGCGGTATAGTTTGGGATGCTAAATGTTGAGAAATTAAAAAGCTCAACAGCACGAATAGAGATAGAGGGAATTTCATAGGTTTTAGATTTTCCAATTAGACAGTGTATCTCTGAAAAGGTTTAGTTCTATGTTAGGTTTTTTTAAAACAATCATGCCTCCTCAAAAACTCCAGAACCACCCATTTCTTTTTTCACTCTCTTCTCTGAAATACGAATGATGGTTAACCTTGAGCTTTCCATGTATTGATCTTTGGCTAGATTAAGGTCTTCCTTTCCTGCGTGATGTAATTCTCTGTTATTTTCTACCTATCGAAAACAAGCCCAAGGAATTTCCCTCTTTGAACTTCTTTTCAGAATAGTACTTCGGCTAAGTTGCCAGCTGTTCTAGGGTTTTTAGGGTATTCTTGAATTTTGGGATCTCAAGGCAGTTATTTATAGTTGGCGCTATTTCTTAGGTGCTTTTATCTATCATTGAGAATGGGTAGATAAATTAAATTTGGGTAAATGCTGGGTGCTCTGCAACCACCCCGTCATTTATGAGTAAAAGCTTCGCTTTTTACTCATAAATGCCACCCCTCCGAAGGAGGGGAACTACTAGATTTCTGGCATGGCAGATGAGGTTCCCCTCCTCTGGAGCGGTGGATTGCTAGGAGTATTTGGGGATGTACAGATGTTGCACTGCAAGGTCTCTACACCAACCCAAACCTGCCTTCATCTTATTTCGGCAGGCAGGCTGTTAAATTAGGTTGAATTGTTCAAAATGATGATGAAAATGTTTTCTGCTCATTAAATCCCACAGGAATTTATCTAGCTCACCAAATGTGGGGTGAACTGAGGTGAACTCCGGGTTTTCTTTAAAAAATTCTTCCATTTCGTCAAATGCTTTTAGGAGTTCTGCTTTAGCAGATTCTAAGTTTTCATGCTTGTTTGGTCCTCCTACAGGGTAAGGCGCCTTGGTGCCTTTAGGGAATTTTCTGTAGTTATATAAACTCTCCGTGTAGGCTTCCAGCATTTCTTCAGGAGTGGTTAGTTCTCTTTTATCTGTCCCAAAGGTTAGTCTTAACTGAGTTTCTAAATGCTCCACCATCTGCTGGGGAGTAAGTCCACCCCACTGGGCTTCTGTGCTTTCTGTTAGGTTCATCAGTTTGGCAGCTATGTTTTCTCTAGAAAACTCCATAAATGGCGACTTCTTTTCTACCATAGTAAGAATAGTAGCTATGGCTGATAGTTCATCATTTTGGTCAAACACTTCTACGAACCACTTCACTATTCCAGATGGGAATTCACGTCCTCTCCAGTCGCGGTCTACACGCTCTTTACACGTTAGACGCACGTAAATAGTATCGTTATGATAAATCGGCTTTAGAAAACGAATCTCTTCTAATCCGTAGTTGGCTGCCACTGGCCCTTTATTAGGATAAACAAATAATCCTGCGGCTGCGGAAACTATGAAATAACCGTGCGCACAGCGCTTTTCAAAAATGGTTCCTTCGAGAGAGGTAATATCTGTGTGGGCGTAGAAGTGATCCCAGGTAAGATTAGCAAAATTTATAATGTCTGTATCCGTAACCGTTCGCTTATGTGTCTTTAGAGACATGCCAGGCTTAATGTCTTCGAAATGATAACTGAATGGATGCGCAGGAGACTCCTTGTACTTAGAGCCTGCTTGGTAAATTCCTGTAATTTCAGTAACAGTAGTTGGTGTTCCTTGAATTGCTGTGCGTTGCAAATAATGCGCTACACCTCTCATTCCACCCATTTCTTCTCCACCACCAGCTCTTCCTGGGCCTCCATGAGTTAATGAAGGAAGTGGAGAACCATGACCAGTGCTAAACTTGGCCATTTCTCTATTGATAACCATAATTCTACCGTGGTGGCTGGCAGCACCTACTACAAATTCTCTTGCGATTTCGTCATTGAAAGTAGCTATAGAACATACCAGCGAACCTTTTCCCATTTTGGCTAATTCTATGGCGTCTTCTAAGTTCTTATAAGGCATAATGGTAGCTACTGGCCCGAAAGCCTCTACCTCATGTACAGCCACATTTTTATGCGGTTCTTTTTCGAGCAATAACATTGGAGAAAGGAAAGCTCCATCAGTAGCATTGGCATCTATAAGGTTCAGAGCATCTTTATCTCCATAGACGATTTCTGCGGTTTTGCTAAGCATGGCTACGCGTTCCTGAACCTCTTTTACCTGATCTTTACTAGCCAGTGCTCCCATTCTCACCTCCTTCAGAGAAGGATTTCCGATAGAAACTTTAGCCAGTGCTTTTCCTAGAGCTATCTGCACATCTTCTACGAGGTTTTCTGGAACTATAATTCTACGAATGGCCGTACATTTCTGACCACATTTGGTAGTCATTTCTTTTCTTACTTCTTTTATAAATAGGTCGAACTCAGGAGTGCCAGGAATAGCATCTTCACCGAGTACAGAGCAGTTCAGAGAATCAGCCTCCATGTTAAACGGTACAGCTTCGTCTATGATTCTAGGATTGGCTTTCAGCATTTTTCCAGTGGTAGCAGAACCGGTAAATGTCACTACATCCTGAGACATTACGGTATCAAGAATGGTTCTGGCTGATCCACAAATTAATTGCAACGCGCCTTCCGGTAAAATTTTACTAGCTATAATTTCTCTCACCACCGCCTCAGTTAAAAAGCTGGTAGAAGTAGCTGGTTTAACTACAGCTGGAACACCGGCCATCCAGTTTACGGCACACTTTTCTAGCATTCCCCACACCGGGAAATTGTAGGCGTTAATGTGAATGGCCACACCCTGTTTAGGAACCATAATATGATGTCCCATGAAGGCTTCGCCACGACTTAAATCTATAGGAGCACCATCTACATGAAAGGTTTGGTTAGGGAATAATTTTCTTAGAGATGCGTTGGCAAAAAGATTACCAAATCCTCCTTCTATGTCTATCCAACTATCGGCTTTAGTAGCTCCAGTGAGATAGCTAATAGGGTAGAACTGTGCCTTCTTTTTCATAAGGTACAAGGCTAGTTTTTTCAGCATATTTCCACGCTGCTGAAAAGTCATTTTTCTAAGTGCAGGGCCTCCTGTAGCTCTTCCATACTGTAGAATTTCTCCGAAGTCTAATCCCACTGTAGTAGAGTGATGGATGAGCTCACCGTTATATGCATTGTACACTGGAACACCCTCTCCTGTTCCGTTTTCCCAGTTTCCTAAAACGTAATTTCCTAGCTTGGTCATTTCTCCTAAAAATTGAATGTGGGTGCAAGGTAAGGAATAGCCTCGCCAAAACGAGGCTCAAGAATTCTCAAATTTTTAAGTTCATAGTTGGCGGTTTATTAGTTTGTGGTTAGGCTAGGATGTTCTTGAATTCCTCAGCAAAAGCTGGGGCAACGTAAGTTGTTTTATGAGAGGTGTACAATAGAGAACCTAGCTATAAGTACACTGAATTATGGAGTTTATAATGAGGCGCCTTTACGAGTTGTCACATAATGTTCTAGCTGAGTTGTTTTAGCAGAACGCTTAGTTTTGTGCACTGGAAAAGTCGAAATCCTCTTTAATAACTCTTAATTGACCATAGAAGCTACCACTAAATTCCTCTATCCTTATAAATTCGACTACCACCATAGTGAACTGTGTAAGTTGGAAACCCGTCAGATATTTGGTGAAGAGGTAAAGGACAAACTGGTGTTTTCAGATCGTGAGGTAGATCCATCCATTAGTCCGTTTATGAAAGGAAGATTTGAGATTATTCTATGCTCAGATAGTTATAATAGCCTTCTAAAAAGCATCCAGAATAAGGATATTCAAACTCATGGCTTTAAGGTGGAATACGTTATTTTAGATGGAGATGCTAACGATTTCAAAGAACGTAAGTCTAAGCTGAGAGGTGTGGGCTACAGCATATTTGCCGCGCCAGATTTTGATAACCCTTCTATTACTTATGCCATCTGTACTCATAAAGGGGCGTGGTATTTCGGGATGTTTACTGAAGCGAATAACGATTGGTACAAACACAAAAATAAGCCGCAGTCATTCAGTAATTCTATAGATCAGAAAATAGGTAAAACACTAGTCGGTTTGGCTTCTAAAGGCAACACCGATATGCGGTTATTAGACGCTTGCTGCGGAGTAGGAACCGTCATGTTAGAAGCCTGCTCTTCTGGTTTCAGCATAGACGGGTGCGATATTCATCCGAAAGCCTGTGTGCATGCCAGAGCCAATTTGGCTCACTATGACTACAAGTCTAAGGTGTACTATTCAGACATTAAGGACCTAGATCAAAACTATGATGCTGCCATTATAGATCTTCCATATAACTTGTACTCCTACTCTAACGAAACCATTACTTCCCACATTATATCATCTGCCGTGAAACTGGCTGCGCGCATAGTCATTGTTTCCATTTCAGATATAGAGCCTATCATTAAAACCGCTAGATTAGTCATTTCTGATTTCTGCACGGTAGAAAAAAGAGGCGGTTCTCAGTTTAAACGGAATGTTTGGGTGTGTGAGAGGGTGGGGTAACTATTACTTGAATCTGATGCATAACTTTTTTCTTTTTAAGCAGGAAATATTAGCTATAATTTCTCGTTCACAATCAAGTCCTTAAATTACTAATTATTCCATTTTTCATGAGTCAAGACAAATCATTTCTAGATCGTATAAACAGCTGGGTTAAAACCTCTATTAGCCTTAAAATATTTACCATAGTTTTTCTGATTCTGATTCTTCTCATACCCATAAATATGGTAGAGCGTCTAATTAATGAAAGAGAGTGGAATCAAAAGCAAGCTATAGAAGAAGTCAGCAGCACTTGGGGAAATGACCAGACCATTACCGCCATAGTTCTCACAGTGCCTTACATGATATACAGCACCATAGAGGGAAAAGACGATGAACCTGATAAAATTTTAGAGGCTAAAAAATATGCCCACTTTCTTCCAGTAGATTTAACTATTTCTGGAGATCTAAACCCCGAAAGAAGAAAGCGTGGCATCTATGAAGTGGTGCTTTACAGCAGTGAATTGGAAATTTCTGGTGCATTTGAAAAACCAGATTTCAAAAAACTTAATATCAATGAAGAGCATGTTAAATGGTCCCAAGCATACATTGAATTAGGCATTTCTGATCTTAGGAGTATTCAAAATGAAGTAGCTATAAACTGGCATGGTCAGCAGGTAGCCTTCGACCCAGGAATTAAAAATTCAGACGTCATTTCCTCAGGAATCAGTGCCAATGTTTTCACATCCGATTCTGTGAAAAAGTACAATTTCAACCTCACTTTAGACTTTAACGGCAGTGACCAAATTCAATTCACCCCGCTAGGAAAAACCACTAATGTAAGTCTAGCCTCTAGCTGGCCAGACCCTAAATTTAATGGCTCATTTTTACCAGACAGCAGAGAGGTAACAGAGACTGGTTTTAGTGCAGACTGGGAGGTACTTCATTTGAACAGAAACTATCCTCAAGAATTTATAGGTGCTATGAATAAAAGTGCCAACTCTAACTTTGGGGTTGAGCTCATGATGCCTGTAGACCATTATGCTAAAAGTATGAGATCGGTTAAGTATGCCCTGCTGTTCATTTCGCTCACTTTTCTCATTTACTTCTTTACACAAATAAAAAACAGAATAAGAATTCACCCCCTTCAGTACCTCATGGTAGGTTTGGCCATTTGCCTCTTTTTCACGCTGCTCATAGCATTATCAGAGCACATGAGTTTTGACCTTGCTTATTTAATAGGGGCGGCTGGAACCATAGGAATGATAACTGCTTACTCATTTTTCATCTTTAAAAACAAGCTACTCACAGGAGTTTTAGCTGGGGTACTCATCATACTTTATGGGTTCATTTACATCATTCTTCAAATGCAGAATTTCTCACTACTTATAGGAAGCATAGGATTGTTCTTTATCTTAGGAACTGTAATGTATATGTCTAGGAATATAGACTGGTATACGGTTAGTAAAGACTCAGATGAATCAACTTAATTACTTGATAACCCAAATCCTCCTGCAAACTGGAAGAAAACCGGCATACAAAAAGCAGAATCACTAAGCTTATCAGAGGCAGTTAGTACCCTTCATTTTAGAATAGGTAGGAAATGGCAAGGCCTAAGGCGGAGGATTAAAGTTTATTTTTGAGGTATGGTAATTCAACTTGTTCTTTTTGATGAAAAAACATCAATAAGTCTGCTGAAATAAATGTTATCGCATCATGATTTTCATAGTTTCCTTTATATTATTAGCTATATGTGCTGTTCTGTATTTAATGAGAATTAGTTCAATTGAACAATTGCAAGAATCTAATCGTTTACTTAAACAATTAGAAGAAACAAATTATTTCAAGATACCTGTAAAAGGAGGTTTATGGGGAGGCGCACATGAATCTTTGGCACAACGAAAAACCTTTTGGGGAGAAGTCTATTTTAATCAAGACTATTTAGTCTTAGTTCTTACTGAGAAATATTTCATGTCAAATGTGTTAGAATCTAGACTACCCATTATAGTCAAGTTTAGTAATAAAGTTATTTTTCCTGACTTTCTTAATAGGCAAGTAACCCTTAATCAAAAACCAGAAGTTAGATTAAACACTGAGCTAATTCTATTCTTTAAAAAAAAGACAAATCGTCTTCAACAAGGTGTAGATATTAGACTCTACAGCAAGGATGATCAAGAGATCTTTGAACAGCTTAATAATCAAGTTCTAAATTTCTACGATACAACTTTGGAACCTGAAATCGCACCCTCCCATTCAAATTGAACCATAAAGACCATATCCATTCAATAGCTAAAATCCTCCTGCAAACTGGAAGAAAACCCTGCATAGAATTGGCTGAATCACTCGCTAATTCTGCCTCTCTTACCAGCCTTCATTTTAGAGATTTAGCGTTGCAACGCGAAGAAGCACTGCTCATAGCTGCTGTTTTTAAGGATATGCGAGTACAGGATAATGAGCAGCTGCGCTCAGTCAGTTTTAGCTATAATGACCAACTGACAGATGAAGGTGCTGTGGCTTTAGTGGACTCATTTCCAAGCTCTGTCACTGAACTGGGAATGGTAGGCTGTAGATTAACGGATGAGGCTGGAGTGGCCATTTTAAACTGGTTAAAGCGCAGCCCTAATATTCAGATGGTGTGCATTGAGGGCAATGATTTTTCTGTAGAATTAAGGTTGAAAATGCATTCCCACCAAGGAGAGCACCCCAACAGAACACTGATTTTTTAACCTGATACTGGTTTTAAAAACAAGAAGGTTAAGAATTGAAACGCAGCCAAAACGTAGAATTTTTAGTCGTTTTGGCTGCACTTCAGATTTAATTAAATTGATTAACTAATTACTAAAAGGTCACTTAGTTAGATTGTTCAAAAATTAAACTCTGCTTAACACGTGAAAAAAGACTTTAGACTTTTCTAATTTAAATTCACTTCACTCACTAAGCGTGATTCTACATGTATGCTTAAGATTTAGGAGTGGCAACAAGCAAATCAAAAAATCAGCAAATCGTCAAATCGTCAAATCGTCAAATCAAACTAACCCACCACATGAATCTCACTAAAATTCTTAGCTAGCACAAATGAATTATCATCTCTATTCAGGAGTGCTAAATCCAACTCTACCTTATCTATCTCTATCTTAGAAATACTAAATGGTAAGCCTTTTAATGTCACCTTAAATGACTCATAGCTGGCATTAAACTTCCCAGACTTATGCTGTTGAATAATCAACTCGTTTTCTGTTCCTTTTAGCTTGAAATTTCTATAACTATATAATCCTTTGGTGTAGTTATAACCATCATGACCATCATCATAAAGATATGATCTCTCTTTTCCTTGCTTGAAGTAAACATCCAGTGCTACCTCTTTAACTTCCACTTCTCCCACATACTGCTGAATCGGATATTTAGGAATAATAGCTCCTTCTTTAACGAAAATAGGGGCAGAATCTAAATCAGCATCAATCCACATTTCTTTGCCACCTTCATAATACACATCATCCCACAGATGGTACCAATTACCTCTAGGCATATACATTCTGCGGCCTTTAGAATT
>JBGCDA010000046.1:0-7344 GCA_045104985.1 Flavobacteriales bacterium
TATGCCTTTCTCACAAATTCAGACTTAAGCCCCATGGCGCCAAATCCATCTATTTTACAACTGATGTTGTGATCACTATCTACTAAACGAATTTGCTTCACTTTGGTGCCCGCTTTTACAGGTTTAGGAGCGCCTTTCACAGGTAGATCCTTAATTACAACTACAGAATCACCGTCTTTAAGTTCATTTCCGTTAACATCAAGGACTTTATCTTCGTCTGGTGTTTCATTTGGGTTCCATTCATGCGCACATTCTGGGCAAGTGTATAAGTCATCTCCAGAAGCATATCCGTAAGGGGATTGACAAACTGGACAAGGTTTCATTTCTGTTTCCATGATGGATTTTAATCTCTAATTAAAGATCAAAGATAAAGCGAGAAACTCATTGTCTTAGAAGATTTATCTTATTTAGCAATGAACGAGACTACTTGGATTTTTTTTCAGATTGAAGACAGTTGATTATGGTAGGAAACAACTCTTCAAGATTGATAGGTTTTGTTAAAAACTGATTCATACCAATGCCTAATGCCTTGTGCTTCACACTTTCAGGTACATCTGCAGTTAAAGCTATGATAGGAATATTGCTTTTATGTGCAGGCAACGCTCGAATCATTTCTGTACTTTCAAATCCATCTTTAACTGGCATTTGTAAGTCCATTATTACAAGGTCATAGTCATTAGATTTAACCTGCTCAAAAGCATCTAATCCATTGTGAGCAAAGCTAATAACGAAATAATCGCTCCATTCTTCAAAGATTGATTTGATTAAAAACCTATTCATTTCATTGTCTTCAGCTATTAATAGGTTGATGTCTTTTTCTGGACTTATCTGTTTTAGACTAGAAATGGAATTGTTAATTAGATCTTGAGCATTACCAATTTCATAGGTTATCTCAAACCAAAAAGTAGACCCTACTCCGAATTCACTTTCTACACCAACAGTTCCATTTTGTAATTCCACGATTTTTTTCGTGATACTAAGCCCCAGCCCAGTTCCTCCAAACTCTCTAGTGGTGTCGGTTTGGGCTTGTGTGAAATTTTCAAAGATGGTTTTAATTTTATCTTCTTGAATTCCAATACCTGTATCTTGGACTCGGAATTTTAGTTTTAAAGTATTTTCTTTTTCCTGAGAGTTTAGCTTATCTATAATAAGTGTTATTTCTCCGTTCTTGGTAAATTTGATAGCATTATTCAGAAGGTTGAATAACACTTGATTTAGCCTTACTGGGTCAGTTTTAATGAAAATAGCCTCATCCGTAAATATTCTATAGTCTATAGTAAGGTTCGGATTCTCATTAGTTACTCTAACTGAATTGATACATTCATTAATAAGCTTGTGAAGGTCTATGGTTTTAGATTCAAAAGAAATTTTACCAGCGTTAATTTTAGAAATGTCTAGTATATCATTAACTATAGAGAGGAGATGGCTTGATGCAAATCTGATTGTCTTTAAATACTCTTTAGATTTCTCATTCAAGTTGTCTTCTGAAAAAATTCTAGAAAACCCTAAAATACTGTTCAAAGGAGTTCTAATTTCATGACTCATATTTGCCAAGAATCGTTGTTCAGTCTTTCTAGCTCTTATGGCCTCACTGGTAGCTTTTTTAAGATTCTTTTCAAGTTTTTTTCGTTCGATAATGTCTTTTTCTAGAATATCATTTTTTTCTCTTAGTGCTTGGGTCTTGATTCTTATAGCGTTTTCTGTGTTGATCAGTTGCTGGTTGATATAAAGCTGTTGTTTATGGCCAATAATATAAGCCATGAAACCAAGGACTATTGGCGCCAAATCTATGATGTAAAGAAGAGGATGCTCTGCGTGCATTAAGCCTAAGTCAATGCTTTGGGACTTCTCTTTTAAGAGTAAAAAGCTAATCGAGATAATAGGAAAGGCTAACCCAAATGCAATGCCTCCCAAGGTGTATCTATGTGCAGTTTTCAAACAGCTAAATTTTGAGAATGATGTAAATTATACTCGTGTTTTATCTTTTAATCATTGAAAAGTCATTTTCTTTCAGACTATTAATGATTTGAGAGAATTGGCTATTTATTGTTTTTATTAAACGAGATTAAACCAAATTAGATTCAAAAATTTTAGCCGAAATCTCTACTCCATAGATTGGAGTTGTAATGGTCACAGAGTCAATCGTTTATAATTACCTAGAAAGGTTACATCTTTTTTGAAAAGCCTGTGAAACTGAGAAGAACTAAGAAAATCGGACAAGTTAGTACAACTCCAAACTGTTCCAGAAGTGGTATTTCTTAGAAGATTTCTCCATCTTGAAAACTTGAATGTGATAAGGGCTAATTTCAAAAACTAAAGTTTGCGGTACATCTCCTAATAGCTCTTTTACTTTCATCTCTAATGGTTCCGTTTCCCAGTAGCATTGAGAGAAAGTATAGTAATTCTGAGGTTCTAAAGGTTCAAACAGCTGAAAATTGTCGATTCCAGTGCTGTTTTCTATCATTTTGATAATTTTTTCATTCTCATCATAATAGTAGGTGACGGTGTCTAATTTGGCGGTTGTCAATAGTTTTGAATAGTTAAAAAAAGACTCACCTGATTCTAACTCTTCATAATAGAGTTCTTCATTTTCTTGGTCTATCAATTCCCATCCTACAAGTTGATGCGGAAGCCCTTTTGGGTTAAAAGTAACGTAGCCATATTCTGAATATGGAGCTCTTTTTGTAAGTCTCTCAATAATGATCTGACCGTCCTTGTTTTCATAAAGACACCTGGTCATAGTTCCGTATCCATGACCTCCAGCAGCGCTTAAGGTATCATTTTCAAATATCCATTCAGAGCCGTTTAAATAGTCTTCTTCTGCATGATAGAATAGAACACTATCTATAAAAGGATCTATATCTGTACTATCATATATCGGAAACCAATTAGCACTATAGTAACCTTCGGCAGGAGAGAAGTAGTATTCCATAAGATCTACATTTTCTCCCATGCCACCAGTATGCTCAGATTTAGTGAGTTCGTAAATACTTTGTATTTCTAAGGAATCTATATCAGCAGAAGTAAAGTAGTGAAACTCTTCTGTGTTTGGGTGTTGGAAGGGAGACTGACCAAGGCCAACAATAGGTAGAATGAACAAAAGATGCACTAAAAGCTCTACTTTAAGTAGAGAGAGCTTTGATCTTAGAAAAGAAAAATAATTAGTATTCATTCGAATATGGCTCTACATTCTTTTTTGCTTAAGTAACTCTTGATGAAGCTCCAGTAAACGCTCTTCTGTATAAATAATGTCCATGACGATCATTCGAAACGTTTCTTTAGTGCCATAACTTGTAGACACCATGTTGCCATCGCTGTAGACAAAATCCATAACCTTGTTCATTTGAAATTTCATGGTTTCTCTTGCTTCATCGATATCTGATAACAATGAAATGGTTTTAAAATCGATCAGCTCCATTTTAGAATTGAGAAATGCCTTCCAACTACTATTACTTAAAGCTAAGGCCTTAAAGCCTCCTATTTCATTAATTATAGTTGCTAAATTAATAGTATCGTTATCAGCATATCGCTTTATAGACATTTGGAGGCTATCATGCTTAGGTATGATGTCTATTAGCTCCTTTTCATTTTCTATAATTTCCTTTTTCACGGAAGATAGAGTCTTGTTTATGAATTGTTCATCGCTTTTTTTGGCCTGCCAGTTATTAATAGCTAGAACTATAAGTATTCCAATGACTACTGGAATAATATCTATCAGAATCTTCTGCAACGTTTTTTCCATTCTAAAAATATTTCACTACCAATATAAACTGAAAATTCTGACCGGCTCATATATGAGTTACTGAGTCGAAAAGGTTGTGAGCTTTCTTAACTATAAAAATGTGAACTTTATTCAATCCTTAAAATAGTCAAAGACCCAGTAAAACAAGATATTACTGATATTTCTAAATGAAAAAATCGCTATCATAATTAGCTGTTTTTATTTTATGGTTATGGCTTTATCTCTTCAATAGATGTTTACAGCAATGGCCATGCATAAAAACACCCGAATGTTAATAAAACAGGTGGTTATAGGGGGGCGTAACATACTGTAATTTTCTACTTTTAAGGTTTGCAAAAAATGCCGTTAGGCGTTATCAGTACAGATAAAATCACGTTTTAAAATATGTTAGAAGAAGTTAAATACACCGAAGATAATATACGCTCCCTCGATTGGAAAGAACACATCCGTATGAGGCCTGGAATGTATATCGGAAAACTCGGTGATGGTTCTTCTGCAGATGATGGCATCTATGTCCTGCTGAAAGAGGTCATGGATAACTGCATAGATGAATTCGTGATGGGTGCTGGAAGATCTATAGATGTGAAAATCAAAGACGATAAGGTAACTGTGAGAGACTACGGTAGAGGAATTCCGCTTGGGAAAATTGTGGACGTGGTTTCTAAAATGAATACTGGTGGTAAATATGATTCTAAAGCGTTTAAGAAATCTGTAGGGCTTAATGGTGTGGGAACTAAAGCGGTAAATGCACTTTCTACTTACTTCAAGGTGCAGTCTGTAAGAGAAGATCAAATGCGGGTGGCAGAGTTTTCTGTGGGAAATACCACTAATGTAACCGATGCAGAACCTACTGCTAAGCGTAAAGGAACACTAGTTCAGTTTACACCTGATGCTTCTATTTTTAAGAGCTACAAGTATAAAATGCAGTTCGTAGAGCGGCTCATCTGGAATTACTGCTACTTAAATAGAGGGTTGACCATTAACTTTAATGGAGAAAAATACAGCTCTGAATTTGGGCTTAAAGACCTGTTAGAGAATAATGTTAAAGAGAACATGCTCTACCCAGTGATTCACCTAGAAGGAGATGACATAGAGGTGGCTATTACTCATACTAATAGTTATGGAGAGGATTATTACTCTTTTGTGAATGGTCAGTATACCACACAGGGAGGGACGCATCAGGGGGCGTTTAGGGAAGCTTATGTAAAGGTGATTCGAGAGTTTTTCAAGAAAGATTATGATGCGCAGGACATCCGTTCTAGCATCTCAGCTGCGGTGGCGGTGAAGGTGATGGAGCCTGTTTTTGAAAGTCAAACTAAAACCAAGCTCGGTTCTACAGAGGTGGAGCCAGATGGCCAGTCCATGCGTGCGTTCATTCTGGAGTTCATGAAGCGCGAGTTGGATAATTACTTGCACAAGAATCCTCCTGCTGCTGATGCTATTCTTAAAAAGATATTGCAAAGCGAAAGAGAAAGAAAAGACTTAGCTGGAATAAAGAAATTAGCTAGAGATAGAGCTAAAAAGGCCAGCCTTCATAATAAGAAGTTAAGAGATTGCAGAACACACTTCACTGATTCTAAAAAAGATAGACACGAGGAAACCACTATATTCATTACCGAGGGAGATTCGGCCAGTGGAAGTATTACCAAGTCTAGAGACCCTTACACGCAGGCAGTATTTAGCCTGAAGGGTAAACCGCTGAACAGTTTTGGGCTCACTAAAAAAGTAGTTTATGAAAATGAGGAGTTTAACCTCATTCAGGCGGCTTTAAATATAGAAGATGGGTTAGAAGGGCTGCGTTACAATAAAGTGGTCATAGCTACAGATGCAGACGTAGATGGAATGCACATTCGCCTGCTGCTGCTTACGTTTTTCCTGCAGTTCTTCCCCGATTTGGTGAGGCAAGGTCACGTGTACGTGTTACAAACGCCACTGTTTAGGGTGAGAGACAAGAAGCAGACGTTTTACTGCTACAGTGAGCAGGAGAAGCAAACGGCTATTGCAACGCTAAAAGGAAAAGCAGAAATAACACGATTCAAAGGACTTGGTGAGATTAGTCCAGATGAGTTTAAGAATTTTATAGGCGAGGACATTAGGTTAGACCCTGTGGTGCTGAGTCAGGAGGCAGCTATTTCAGAACTGCTTTCGTTTTATATGGGTAAAAACACTCCTGATAGACAGAAGTTTATCATAGAAAATCTGAAGGTAGAAAAAGACGTGCTAGACGGTGAAACCGAAGCCGCTTAAGGGAAGAACACATGGCAGAGAATACAGAAGACGAAAATTTAGAAAGAGACGAGGAATTCGACCAAGATGGTGCTGGAAATGAGCAGTTAGACAATGTTATTCAGGTAGATGGCATGTATAACGAGTGGTTTCTAGACTACGCCTCTTACGTAATTTTAGAGCGTGCAGTACCACACATGAATGATGGGCTAAAGCCCGTGCAGCGTAGGATTTTACACTCGCTCCGTGAGTTAGAAGATGGCCGTTACCATAAAGTGGCTAATGTGATAGGAAACACCATGAAGTTTCACCCGCATGGAGATGCTGCCATAGGCGATGCCATGGTGCAGATAGGGCAGAAGGGACTTCTTTTAGATACACAAGGAAACTGGGGAAATACACTAACGGGTGACCGTGCAGCGGCTCCTAGGTATATAGAGGTAAGGCTTTCTAAGTTTGGTCTGGAGGTGATGTTTAACGCTAAAACCACCAACTGGCTTACTTCTTATGACGGTAGAGCTAAGGAGCCAGACACACTTCCTGCTAAGTTTCCTGTGCTTCTGGCGCATGGAGCAGAAGGTATAGCTGTAGGATTGGCTTGTAAAATATTACCACATAATTTCTTAGAAATAATAGATGCCAGTATAGATGCTCTGCGTGGCAAAAAAACCAAAATAGTTCCTGATTTTTTAACCGGAGGTATGGCTGATATGAGCCAGTATAACGATGGTTTGAGAGGTGGAAAAGTAAGAGTTAGAGCCAGAATAAAAAAGGAAGACGCTAAGACATTAATCATTACTGAGGTTCCTTTTGGAAACACCACTAGTTCATTAATAGATAGTATCTTAAAGGCGAATGATAAAGGAAAGCTTAAGGTAAAAAAGATAGAGGATAACACTGCTGAAAATGTAGAAATAGTGATCCATTTACCTAATGGAGTTTCTCCAGATAAAACCATAGATGCACTCTATGCTTTTACCAATTGTGAAGTGAGTATATCACCAAATATTACGGTGATAAAAGATGACAAACCACAGTTTTTAGCTGTAAGTGAACTACTGCATTACTCTGCTCTTAGAACTAAAGATTTACTGCAGTGGGAGCTAGAAATTAAGAAAGGCGAACTGGAAGAGAGTTGGCATTTTGCGAGTTTAGAGAAGATATTTATAGAAAAGCGAATTTACAGAGATATAGAGGAAGCAGAAACATGGGAAGAGGTTCTGGGCAATATTCATAAAGGATTAAAGCCACATATAAAACATTTGCTACGCGAGGTAACAGATGAGGATGTAACTAGACTGACAGAAATCAAGATCAAGCGTATTTCTAAATTCGACAGCTTTAAAGCAGACGAGAAAATAGCAGCATTAGAAGCG
>JBGCDA010000047.1:0-5381 GCA_045104985.1 Flavobacteriales bacterium
CCTACGGCTAATTTTATCCTGCTGGTGTAAGTACTCAAGTTTTTCTCAGACAGGTATGGGTTTTCTTCCGGCACGTCTGAAAGCACTATTTGCCTGCTAAAATCTCTAAATTGAGATTCTTCTCCATAAGAGAGCCTAAAATTTAGTGCCCTGCCAGAGTCTTTAACTCTGCTATAATCTAGAGTTAGTACATTTAAAGGATCGGAAGTGAATCCAGCTCCTATTTTTCCTGAGGACTGAGCTTGAGTTACTGTAACTAAAAATGAAGAAGCACTTAATAAAAGGGCCAGTTTGATATAATTCATGTGTGTAAATGTTATCTGCTTTGAAAAATCTATTGTAAAACTTTGGTCGGAGAAATAACGAAACAGTTTCTAGAATAGTATGGCTGACGGCACTTGTGTATAGGTATCTGCTTTTTAGCAGCGTTGCTATGGGCTATTACGAACTTGACTGCCTGAAGAGGTTAGGAGATAATTGATATTAAAGAGTTTGAGGTGTTTTTTCCATTATTATCTAATCTTGATTTTTTAAGTTTAGCTGCCTAGCCGGATAGAAAATTCTCTCAAATAATTACTTTATAAAGTTAAATACTATCGTTCGCTATCCACATACTAGTATCATGTATACTCAACCTTTTATATTCGCTGGTAGATAACAAGAAACAAATGAAGAAATTCTTTAAACAGTTCGGAGGTAAAGTCACCAAAGAGTTAGAGGTTAAATACGCCAAATCACCAAATTGGAAAGATGGTCAGTTTCAGAACCTCGAAACCACTGAGATGGATATTTCACCTCTGAAGATTCCAGGAATAATCTTCAAACAACTTTCTAAAAAAGGTCAAAAACCAAAATCGGATTTACCCATAATCCCTTTTCATAAAGAAGGGTTTCTAGCACCATCGGAAAAAGCCAAGTTTATCTGGTATGGCCATTCTGTAGTTTTAATGAGAATAAGTGGAATGACTGTTTTAATAGATCCTATGCTAGGAAATGATACCACTCCAATGACTCCATTTTCTAACAATCGTTTTTCAAAGAACAGCCTTTCTGTAATAAATGACTTTCCTGAAATTGATCT
Organism: Flavobacteriales bacterium; assembly: GCA_045104985.1. Lineage (GTDB taxonomy): Bacteria > Bacteroidota > Bacteroidia > Flavobacteriales_D > Sanyastnellaceae > ASP10-05a. The sequence continues at coordinate 1,082 of JBGCDA010000047.1, forward strand.
TATGCTATTAACGCATGACCATTATGACCATTTGGATTTAGATAGCATCAAGAAATTAAAGTCTAAAACTAAGAATTACTTTGTAGCACTCGGACTAAAAAGACATTTGGTAAAATGGGGAATACAACCAGAGCTTGTGACAGAATTTGATTGGTGGGATGATGAAACTCTTGATAGCATCAACATTACATTTTCTCCAACGAGACACTTTTCTGGTCGTGGTTTAACTGATAGATCTAAATGTTTGTGGGGTGGCTGGGTAGTGAAGAGCCAAAATGAAAATATCTGGTTCAGCGGAGATGGAGGGTATGGAGACCATTTTAAAGAAATAGGAAAGAAGCTCGGACCATTCGATTTTGGCTTCATGGAGTGTGGTCAGTATAATGAGGATTGGAGATCCATTCACTTGTTTCCTAATGAAGCTGTTCAGGCAGCATTAGACGCGCGAGTAAAGAAGGCCATGCCTGTTCATTGGGGAGGGTTTGCCCTTTCTTATCAACATACTTGGACAGAACCTGCAGATGAGTTTGTGGCTTGGGCCACAAAGAAAGGTCTGAACTTCATGCTGCCTAAGATTGGTCAGCTATTTTCTTGTTCGGAGAATGTTCAAGAAAAATGGTGGGTAAAAGATGCTTAACTCCAAGGTTCTGATATAGACTTTACGTTAACCATAGTGTTAACCAGAGAATAATGAATCGATAAATCAAGTTAGAAAAAACTACAGAAGCCACTACCCATAACCCAGCAGGAATAGACCAATACCACTTAATGTTCATGAATTTCTTAATGCTTAGAATAGCGTAAATACTAGGTATTACATAACAAAAGAGCTCAAAAGTAATGTCTGGAATAGAAGAAACTATAGCATCTGGAAGGCAGTCAATTAGGAAATCAACCCACCTCATTATGATTGGGCAGAAAATAATCAAGGAAAAGAAGTGCAATGAAAAAATAAGACTGTCAAAGTAAAACCGCCTTCGTTTAAAAGCCATCAAAAAAACTAAGAGAGCCATGAGCGGCACATTGAGAATCATTATTGATTTGGAAATTGTGTCACTCATCTGTTGATAAATGCTGCCGTAGGTATTATCCTTGAACCCTCCGTTTTCAATTTTATCTACAACGCTATCTTGTATCCAAGCACTGTAGGGCTGAGAATAAAACTGATCTTCAAGAGAAAGAGAGTAGTCTGTTAAAGGACTCACAATAAAATAAATAAGGTTGAAGAATAAAAACAAGGTGATAGGAGAGATGAATTTTTTTCGCTTCCCTTCTAAAAACTCTACTGTCATTCGTCCAGGAAGTACTAACAAGTACCTAGTGCTCAATAAGAAGCGGCTATCCACAAAGAATAGATTCCCTAGAAAATCACCTAACAATGGCCCAATAGAACGGTCATTGTTGTCACGAGTTTTCTGGCCACAGGAATTGCAGAATTGCCCTTCTAGTGCACTTCCACAGTTGAGACAATTGGTTAATGATATTTCTTGATTGTTCTCCAAGTAAGTTCGCTAAAATAGAGTTTGTAATTTTTATGATTTATATCAATATGGCTAAGTTGGTTTTAGTTTGGAACTAGACCTCTGACACAATATGTCATCTGCAGCCTATATATTTGAAGAAAAAACAAGCAGATGAATCATCTTTCAAGATTACTTTCTATCCTCACAATTCTCAAATCCAAGCGGATAGTAACAGGAACTGAATTGGCGGAGAAGTTTGAAGTTAGTCTGAGAACCATTTATAGAGACATTAGAAAGTTAGAAGAATCAGGAGTTCCTGTTATCACAATAGAAGGAAGGGGATATTCCATTATGGAAGGCTACACAGTGGCGCCCATTATGTTTGACGAGAAAGAGGTAAACGCTCTGGTTATGGCAGAAAAGCTAGTGTCTAAAACTAATGATGACTCTCTAATCAGTGATTTTAATGATACCCTAACTAAAATAAAATCGGTGTTCAGGGGCGCGTTGCAATCTAAAAGTGAAATGCTCAATAGTAAAATTCATATCTTCAAAGACTCCACTTCAGAAGACAAATCCAATTCCCTTTCGGCCATTCAGCTGGCCATAATTAATTTTCAGTTGGTACAAATAGGATATGAAGACAAAGAAGCTATCCCCACAGAAAGAATAATAGAACCGCTGGCCATTTATAGTATGGAAGAAAAATGGATTGTCATAGCCTGGTGCAGATTCAGAGGGGATTTCCGCTCTTTCAGACTGGATAGAATACGTCATTTTCAAATACTTAAAGAAACGTTTGAAGATAAGAAATTTGATATGGGGCAGTATTTTGCATTTTGCGCTGAAAAAGAAAACAGACCCCTGACACCATTTGACATAAAGAGGGTTTAGTTTTGTTCCATAATCATAAAAAACAATTTATAATGGAAGTTAAAGACGTAGCAAACAAATGGGCAGAATATTGTAACACAGGTCAATTCGATAAAGCTTACGCTGAACTATATGATCAGAACTGTGTGAGTTTAGAAGTAGAAGGAGCTCAAGGATATCCGGCTAGAACCGAAGGAATAGAGGCAATCTTAGTAAAAAGTAAAAGATGGGATGACATGGTGGAGGAGTTTCATGGCATGGAAATAGAAGGCCCTATAGTAGCAGGAAATCATTTTACGGCTACCATGAAAATGGACATAACTATGAAGGGAATGTCTAGAAGAAAAGATGAGGAAGTGGCAGTATTTCAAGTAAAAGATGGAAAGATTGTGAATGAGCAGTTCTTTTACCCAATAGGATAATTTTTTATCTAAGGTTTAAAGCAAACCCGTCCATATTGAAATTCAATTTCATAGTACTTTCATACATTCGTCACTTTGAAGAGAATTATGAAAGCATTTAAACCAACTGACACAAAGAGGAGCCATCACTGTCTTCTCTTCGTTGGTTTACTAATGCTTTTATGCCAATCGGGTTTCTCCCAATCTAAAGTGTCTAGAATATTAAACAGAATGTTTAATGACACATCTTCTATTGAAAACACTAAATGGATAGCTTATCCTACACTCTCTTTTGCTCCAGAAACCAGTTGGGAAATAGGCATAGCTTCCGCTGTTGTTTATTACGCTAAAAAGGATACTACCAATCGTCTAAGTGAAGCTAGTGGTTTCTCATTTTTCACGCTACAGGGTCAATATGGAGCACAATTCGAGCATGCTCTTTACTCGGACAAAAACAAATGGTTTAGTCTAGGTAAATTGAAATTCCAAAGTTATCCGCTATCATATTATGGTATAGGTCCTGATATCTCAGGAGAAGAATTAGGAGTGGTCAATGCTAACTTCATCCAGATCAGAGAGCGAATGTTGAGAAATGTCGGAGGACAATGGTATGTGGGCTTAGAATTAGATTTTGAACGATTGAGTAAAGTAGGCTTTGACTGGATAGAGGGCAAAAAACCAACAGAATCCATTTTAGGTGAAGAAGGCTATGGAAATTTGGGATTAGGCCTCGGTTTGGTATATGACAATAGGCACAATGTACTAAACGTAAGGCACGGTTTTTTGTCAGAGGTGGGTGTGTTGTATAGCGAACCAGCTTGGGGTTCCACAAATAAATTCAGAACTCTTTTTACAGATAATAGAGCGTTTCTTAAAGTCAGAAAAAGAAAAGTTCTGGCATTTCAGTTATTAGGCAGGTTTTCGGAAGGAAATGTTCCTTTTAACCAATTAAGTTTAATGGGAGGAGAGACCATGATGAGAGGTTATTATTTAGGGAAATACAGAGATAATAACTTGCTTGCATTCCAGACTGAACACCGTTGGTTGCCATTTAAATTCAGCAAGAGGATTGGAGGAGCAGTGTTCGCAGGCATAGGTTCGGTTTCTCCAAACTTAGATTTTAAAAAGCTCCTTTGGAGTGCAGGCGGAGGGCTAAGGGTTTTGATTTTTCCTAAAAGAGATATTTTCACTAGGGTAGATCTAGGGTTCACGCCAGATGGTGCAGGATTTTACATTTTTATCGGTGAGGCTTTTTAGAAATTTCTTCTTTCTTTATATATACAGATTAGTTCTACCTTCTCAAAATTCATTACCGATCAGATTATTTATGTACTTAATGTACAAAATACACTAAGTCTGTTCGAAATTTTATTAGATTGTACCCTGTAAACAACTGACTTGAGTTTATTAGTATGTATATCATATATTTAAGCTTAAATGTGTGATAGGCGAACTAATTTTAATTTCATGTTCTTAATACACCTTTATCAATTATCAAATAATAGCTAACCACCATGACTAAACAATCTTTCTTATTATTAATTACAGCAGTTTCCGCTCTAG
>JBGCDA010000048.1:0-49125 GCA_045104985.1 Flavobacteriales bacterium
GCCAACACAGCCAACAACTAGCCAAACAAATTTCTCCTAAAACATGGGCGGATAAGGCTATTCAGATTACTCGGTTTGAAATTTGAAACCTGCCAGACGGCAGGCTGGTTTGAGATTTTTCTCTGCTTAAGTAATGTGAGGCTCTCTATGGCCGCTTACACCCACCGCGCCCCCATTCCCCCTGAAGGGGCGAAGCTCACGCACTACTCAAAAAGGGAAGCTCGCCCCTTTAGGGGGTTAGGGGGAAGCGAAAGCTAGCTGCGAAATCCACAAATAAGCCCCCCCTGATTTTTAGGAGCGCTACACTGAGCGTTTTCAGTCGAAGTACAGGGAACACCTCACGCACCGATTCATATTCTACAGGCACAATACCGTACCCTGAGCCAAGCGTTAGCTTGAAGTGTCGAAGGGCACTGACAATCCAAGACCAAGAAACGCCCATCGCACTGAAACGATTAATCAGTTAGCACAATTCTGTACCCTGAGCGATAGCCGAAGGGCACTAACAAACAAAGACGAATACCGCACCCCGAGCGGCAGCCGAGGTGCACTGACAAACAAAGACCAATAACACTTTCAATTTTTTCAATTTTCAATCCAAAATCGAATCAATCGTAATTCCTCATTCGTAAATCGTAAATCCTCCTACATTTGCAACGCTATACATGTGTGGAATTAACGGAATATTCGGTCTAGAACAAGTTTCAGATCCAGAGCAAGTCATTAAACAAATGAACGCTACTCTGGCGCACAGAGGGCCTGACTATGATGGCGTCTATTCCGATGAAGTTCTGGCACTTGGCCACCGGAGATTGAGCATCATAGACACTGCGGCACATGCCAATCAGCCGTTTTTCTCTAAAGACAAATCCATAGTTCTAGTGTTTAATGGAGAAATCTATAATTACCTAGAACTAAAAGAACAGCTAACCGACTACAGTTTCGATACCTCATCAGATACGGAAGTCATCATAGCCGCTTATCAGAAATGGGGCATAGACTGCCTGAATCATTTTAATGGCATGTTCGCACTGGCTATTTGGGATACTAAAGCGGAGCAACTCCTCATAGCCAGAGACCGACTGGGCATCAAGCCACTTTACTATGCTGAAGCCAATAATTCGTTCATCTTTAGCAGTGAGCTCAGAGCGCTGCTGTCGTCTAATCTGATAAAGAAACAGTTAGACCCAGACACCCTTACAGAATACCTCAGGTACCAGACGGTGCACAGTCCTAAAACCATTCTGAAAAATGTGTACAGCATTCCTTCTGGCCATGCGCTTGTCATTACAGATAATGAGCGAAAGCTGCACCAGTACTGGGATATTACCAAGCCTAAAGCACTCGGGAATCTAGTAGATCCCACAGCGGTGAAGTCACGAGTACGCCAACTGCTGAAGAAAAGTGTGGATCTGAGAATGCGCGCAGATGTGCCTTTCGGGGCGTTTTTAAGTGGTGGCATAGACAGCTCGGCCATAGTGGGACTCATGAGTGAAGATAAGGAACTGCCCGTATCTACCTTTTCTGTAGTGTTTAACGAACGTGAGTTTTCCGAAGCGCCTTATGCTGAGCTCATAGCCAAAAAATTTAAGACCAATCACCATGAAATTCTGCTCACTGCCACAGATTTCTTAGACCAACTACCGCATGCCCTTAAAGCCATGGATCATCCCAGCGGAGATGGGCCTAACACCTATCTGGTGAGCAAGGTGACTAAGGAAGCTGGCATTACCATGGCACTTTCTGGGCTTGGTGGAGATGAGCTATTTGCAGGGTATTCTATCTTTAACCGCAGTGTGAAACTCATGCAGAACAAATGGCTTACGAGCTTCGCGGGAGTGTTTCGCTCGGCAGCTGGAAAGGCCTTAAAACTGGCCAAGCCAGGCATGGCTTCGGCTAAAATATCGGACGTGCTGCACCAAGAATACATGGATCTGCCCCACTCCTATTCTGTAAATCGGAAGGTGTTGTTTGATGATGAAATTAACCGCATTCTTACCCAGCCATCGTTAAAAGTTAATGCGGTTCTTTCGCGTTGCAATGACTTGGACCGCCTCACAGACAAAACCAATTTTGAAGTTATCAGTAAGGTGTCTGTCATGGAGATGGATACTTATATGAAAAATGTATTGCTACGCGATTCCGACCAGATGAGCATGGCGCATGCCTTAGAAGTAAGGGTGCCATTCTTAGACCATAACTTGGTAGAATACGCTCTAAAACTGAGCGATGAACTCAAGTATCCGCACACACCTAAGCAGTTATTGGTAGAATCTCTCGGAGACTTGCTTCCACCAGAAATAGTGAACCGCCCTAAAATGGGATTCACCCTGCCGTGGGATAATTGGATGAGGAATGAGCTACGCCCTTTTTGTGAAGCCAAACTTGATTCTTTAAAGCACCGTGATGAGTTCAATGCTAAGGGGCTAGACGACCTGTGGAACAAGTTCTTGAATAATGACAAACTCACTACTTGGTCTCGTGTGTGGCCGCTAGTAGTTCTAGGATCTTGGCTTGAAGAAAATGGCATCTGATCTTCCTAAAATACTGGTATTCATAGACTGGTTCAAACCAGCGTATAAAGCTGGAGGCCCAGTTCAGAGCGTGTTTAACCTCACCGCAGCGTTATCTGCAGACATGGAGTTTTACATCTGCACCAGTAATACTGACTTGGGCACAGCCGAGCCGCTAGCTGTTACTTCAGATGAATGGATAGAATTCGCCCCTAATATTTCTGTCATTTACCTTTCAGACACCAACCAGACGGCAGAAACCATTCGGTCGGTGGTTCACTCCCAGAAATTTGATGCCATTTACATGAACAGCGTGTTTTCCTACCGCTTCAGCATTTTGCCCTTATGGCTGTCTAGAAAACTGGCAGCTAAGCGCATAGTGGCTTCCAGAGGCATGTTGGCTAAGGGCTCTCTGGCACTTAAAAAGACTAAGAAAACGGTGTTTCTGATGGTGGCTAAACTCATTGGCCTCTACACTAACATTACATGGCACGTTTCTGCGGCACATGAAGCGGAGGATGTGAAAAAGCAATTTGGGCCTGCTGCTAAAACCATCATAGCCCCTAACCTGCCTAATACACAGAGCCATGAGTTGGTGCTTAAAGAGAAAAAACCGTTGGAGTTAGATCTGTTCTCATTAGCCAGAATAGCAGAAGTTAAAAACCTCTTATTCGCGTTGCAATGCCTGAATCATTCATTCTCTGGCGCCATTCGTTATCACATCTATGGCCCTATTGAAGATGAGCACTACTGGAACCAATGCAAGGAAGTCATAAACATACTTCCCGAAAATATTACCGTAACCCGTCACGGAGAGCTCACTCCAGACCAAATTCACCGCACCATTAGCACCCATGATTTTCTGTTTCTGCCTACTTTTAATGAAAATTATGGCCACGTGATTATAGAGTCTTTTTTAGCATCTAAGCCTGTGCTTATTTCCGACCAAACCCCATGGAGAAACCTGGCAGACAAGCATGTAGGCTTTGAACTACCCTTAGATTCGAAGGATATCTGGAGAGAAAAAATTCAGAGCTATTTAGACCTTGACAACGATGGTTACTCTGAGCTTAGCAGCTCTGCATATTCTTATGGAAAAGAAGTCTTAGAAAGACCTGAAGACTTAGACCTTAATCGCTCACTGTTTTTATCTTAGCACCATGCAGAAAGCTACCACAGACCTTAGCACATTTAATAATTCTGACTATGATCCTGGTTCTAAACTGAAGAGAATAGTCTGGTACTATATCAATGCTGTTTTTATGAGAAGCCGCTGGCTGCCTATGTATGGGTTCAAGCGTTTCCTGCTCCGTGCCTTCGGAGCCACCATAGGAAAAGACGTAGTCATTAAACCTGCAGTTAATATCAAATACCCTTGGAAATTAACCATTGGAGATTACGCATGGATAGGAGAAGAAGTATGGATAGATAACCTCTCTCAAGTAACCATAGGTAACCACTGCTGCATCAGTCAGGGGGCTCTGCTCTTATGCGGAAATCACAACTATAAAAAGGTGTCGTTCGACCTTATTTCTAGACCCATTACCCTAGAAGACGGCTGCTGGATAGGCGCCAAAGCCACGGTTACTGGAGGTGTGGTATGTAAATCACACTCTCTGCTGGCGGTGAATTCAGCTACTTCAGTAAATTTAGATGCTTATACCATCTATAGAGGAAATCCTGCAGTAGCAGTAAAAGAACGTAAGATTTCATGAAAGTTTCCATTATCACCATCTGTTATAACAGTGCCGCCACTATAGAAGACACCATTAAGTCTGTGGTAAGCCAGGACTACCCTCAAATAGAATACATTATAATAGATGGAGCTTCTAAAGACAACACATTAGATATAATCAATAACTACAAGGAGCACATAACTACGCTTATTTCTGAGCCAGATAAAGGAATATACGATGCCATGAATAAAGGCGTAAATGCAGCCACTGGAGATGTGGTAGGCATCTTGAACTCAGATGATTTTTATGCATCTACTTCTGTAATCACTTCTGTAGTGAACCAACTGGAAGAGGCACAAACAGACGCTCTTTATGCTGATTTAGTTTATGTAGACAGAGACAATCCAGATAAAATTACCAGAACATGGATTTCTGGAGGCTACAAAAGAGGCTTGTTCAAAAAAGGATGGATGCCACCGCATCCTACATTCTTTGTAAAAAAATCGTGTTATGACAAGTATGGCCTGTATTCTACAGAACTCAGATCAGCTGCCGACTATGAACTAATGCTCAGAATGATCCACAAAAACGAAATTTCGCTCACCTACTTAAAGCAAGTCATAACAAAAATGCGTGTGGGAGGAGAAAGCAACGTCAGCTTAAAAAACCGACTGCGCGCTAACCGCGAAGACAAGGAAGCCTGGAAAATGAATGGCCTGAAGCCAGGTAAATTAACCATGGTTAGAAAACCACTAAGCAAGTTAAAGCAGTTTATACGAAAATAGCATTGAAGGTTAGAGGCATGCCTGAGAGTAAGGCAGGTTTGAGGTTTGAAATTGAGACTAGAGTCTAAAATATGCTTAGCCAGCATGCCTGCAAGACTTATCAAATTATAAACCTACCAAGTTACCTCCAATCTAGAACTTAGCTCGAGATCTTCTGGTTCCTCTTCTTTGTCTTAACCATGAGTATTTAGCCTTATAAAAAGAACTTGATCCTCTTAACGCATAACTTCCTGTAAAAGCCATAGTCAAGTAACTATCATTTTCAGTGGAATCTCCACGCTTCGTAAGAATAGGTTCTGTTTCCTCTGGGTCAGCATATCCTACCCACTGATGAGAAAAAATTGTTCCAGCCTCTCCAGCGGTTTCTGCATCTGAATTGATGAAATTTATTATATTCTGATTACTCTGCTGCGCATGTTGCGCTCCACCTCTGGCAGCTATATCGTTAATATCTCCATAAGTGGTGCTTACATCGTCTACATAATCTGTAAATGTGGTTCTCCAATTGAGCTCCCAGCCAAATCTCCATTTTTTATCGAATGTGAATACCATACCAATACCTGCAGGAATAGCTATCCCTATTTTCTCATATTCGCTGTCTTGGTTCTCAGTTCTGAATGGTCTCAAATCAGTCCATTCTCCACCGTAGTCAATCCCTACTTCTTCTCCTGCTGCGTTTATGCCTTCATAAATTTGTCCTTGCGGATTATGTGAAAATGCAGAAACTCCGGCAAATAGAAATAATCTAAAATCTGGATCATAGTATCCTTTTCCTCCTACGTCATTATCATAAACTATGGTATATTCACCTCTGGCTCCTACTTCAAAAATTCTATTTCTAAAATTCAGATTTCTCGCTCTTCTGGCTGGATTCAGAGAATTAGCATCAAAACCCCAAATGCTGATGTAATCCAAATTAGCCGCTAACGAAAACTTCTTGGACATTTTCCTACGAGCGAATAAACCGTAATTCATGCGCGTTTTGTTCAGTCTCATGTCCCAGATGAAATCTCTTCTGGTGAGCTCCTGACCACCTATATCTCCAAGGTAATTAGACCCACCAATTTTAATACCCACATCCCACTTATACTGAGCAGAACTGCTCAATACACTTAAAGTAAGAATGGCTAAAATGAATACTGATTTTTTCATGCGTTATTATATAGTTAATTCTATTGAAATAACTTAAGCCTACAAATATCTTAAAAAAGACTTCGCTGACCAATATTTACTTACGATAATCCCTCTCATTTGTTTTCAAATAGTTTATGGCGAGACTTTATAAAGGCAACAGACCGTTTCATTTAGAATGCTAAACCACTCAATACACTGATTATGACAATTGTGAAAACAATAACTCCTAGCCTTGTCATAAGTATGAATAGATCAAACCAACTAAAAATTCGTCTTCAGATACTGAAATTATGGGCTAGAACAACACTTTGATCAGAATTCTCGTCTTATATAGGAGTATGGGTTAGAAATAGTACCTTTGCCTCGCTAAAAAAACCAGTAGATACCAAATGATGAAGTCTTTAATTACCATAAGCATTCTAACCCTGCAGCTTTTAGTGTTTGGGCCAGTTCTGGCTCAAGACATTAGATGTGTTGAGGTTTTGCCTAATGGTGATATTTCTCTGACTTGGACTGCCTACGACAACTCGGCTGCTGATTTTGCTTCGTACCAAGTGGAGAGAAAGTTAAGTACTCAGCCTGATAGTGATTTCGCAATTTTTGTAGGGGGTAATATTGTAAATGCCAACACCTTTTCCACCATAGACAATAACATAGATGGAACTGTAAATGAATACTGTTACAGAGTGAGAGTGTTGAAAAATAACGGCTCGGCCGCTATCGCTTATGCTAGTCTGTGTTCAATGCTTATAGATGTCCAAAACGCCACCACTCCCGGAAAACTAGATATTACATGGAATGATCCAGCACCAGACCCACTGACCATTCCTCCCGGCTCAATGTATACCGTTCTTTACGAACATCCACTAGGCAACTGGAATACAGGATCTAGCTTTCCGTATAGTCCTGGCTTAGGGTTTTATGAATACGAGATAGTAACGTGTAACGATTTTGTGAATTACCAACTCACTCTGCAAATGCCAGGTGAAGCTTGCGCCTCAGCCTCAAATATTGTAGGATTAATAGTGGACGACATATCGTCTCCATTGACGCCAGAAATATTTGCCGTAGGCGTAGATTCTCTTACTGGAAATGCACTGATAGATTGGGTTCCCGTATCTGCTCCAGACATAGCTGGTTACGTAATTTACGAGTGTGATCCTATCTTCGGTGATGACGACATACATGTTATATATGACCCCCTTGTTACGGAATGGATCTATCCAGGCTCTGATGCTTCGACCATCCCAGAGTCTTTCCTAGTAGCGGCTTTTGACGAGTGCATTACTGGAACTGGACCACCAAATACGGGTAACTTGAGCCCTTCTCAAACGAATGACGATGGCACAACTTGTCCTTCCATTTATGAAAGTATGTTTCTAACTACAGAGTGGACTTCCTGTCAAAACTACGTGGATTTAGAGTGGAACCCATATATAGGCTGGGGAGAAGACAATGTAATTTACTATGAGGTGTACAGAAGAACTGACAATGGTCCTGATGAGTTCTTAGACCTTGTAGAAGCCGAAGAAAACACCTACCGGGATAATACTATTGGAGATACAGCAGAGTATTCCTATTATGTTAAAGCCTATAGTGGCAGCGTTAACTCTTTCGCCACTAGCATTAGTAACATTCAAATCCAAGAGGTTTCTACACCTGAATTACCTGTTACTTTTAGTCTCGCTTCTGCCTCTGTTAATTTGAACCAGGAAGTAGAAATCACTGTAAACACTGCACCTACTGCCACTGTATTTGATTACGCGTTGCAACGCAAAAAAGAATCTGACCCATTTTTCAGGAATTTAGAAACCCAAACTCCCTTAGATATAGCTACCTTAACTGAAGTAACTTTTACAGATACTGACGTGGAAACAGACGTCAGGTCTTACCTTTACAGGGTAGCGCTTATCAATGTGTGTAACGACACCGTGGCGTTTTCAAACATAGGAAAAACCATACTTCTGGATGGCATTTTTAATGATGAAGACCTGATTAATACTATTTCTTGGACTCCTTATTTAGACTGGGAAAACGGGGTAGAATCTTATGATATTTACAGGTCTGTAGACGGTGCACCTTTCGCCTACCTTACTACTAATAATGGAGACATTAGATTTTTAGAAGATGACGTGACTACAGAACTGAAATCAGAGGGCAACTTCTGCTATAGAGTTGTGGCCTCAGAATCTAACAATTCACTAGGTTTAAATGCTGAATCTCAGTCCAATAAGTTCTGCCTGAGCCAGCCGCCTAAAATCTGGATTCCAAATGCTTTTGCCATAAACGGCATTAATAATAGATTCGGGCCGGTAGTTTCTTTCGCGGATAGAGATACCTATGAAATGATCATCTATAACAGATGGGGACAAGAAATCTGGCAAACAAACGATCTAGATATAGGCTGGGACGGCCGCGTAGAGGGCAACTTACTACCTGAAGGAAACTACATGTATTACATAGGTATAAGAAACGGAGAAGGTAAACTTTTCGAGTTTAGAGGCCCACTTACATTACTCATTTTTGACGCCAACTAAGGCTCGATTCTTGCTAGTTAATTGACTATATTTGCGCGAATTTATTTTTTAACGGTAAATTCAAAATCATGTCGTTTCATTCCAAACGGATCATAAACGAAGGACTTACTTATGACGATGTTCTTCTAGTTCCAGCTTATTCAGAAATTTTACCGAGAGAGGTAAGTCTCAAGTCTCAATTTTCAAGAAACATACAGCTAAATACTCCTGTAGTCTCTGCTGCTATGGATACTGTTACCGATAGCAAAATGGCTATAGCCATGGCTAGACAGGGTGGTATAGGTGTGGTTCATAAAAACATGAGCATAGAGCAGCAAGCTAAAGAGGTGAGAAAAGTAAAACGGTCTGAGAGCGGAATGATTAAAGACCCTGTAACCCTACAAATAGATGGAAGCACAGTAGCGGATGCCTTAAGACTAATGGCCGAGAACAAAATAGGTGGAATTCCTGTTATAGATTCAGAAGGACATTTAGTAGGCATAGTGACCAACAGAGACTTAAGATTTGAAAAAGACCTTCAGAAAGACATAAGAGACGTAATGACTTCTGAAAACATTATAAAAGCCAAAGCAGGAACCGACCTGAAAGAGGCAGAATCTATTCTTCAGAAACACAAAATAGAAAAGTTACCAGTAACTGATAATAGTAATAAGCTCATAGGTTTAGTAACCTATAAAGACATTATTAAACTTAGCATGTACCCAAACTCCTGTAAAGATGAGTTCGGAAGACTGCGAGTGGCAGCAGCTATAGGCGTTACTGGAGACGCTAAAGAAAGAGCTGAAGCTTTAATTAAGGCTGGTGCAGATGCCATCATTATAGACACGGCTCATGGACATTCAAAAGGTGTGATAGACTTATTAAAATCCATAAAAAAAGAGATTACTGAACAAGTAGATTTTGTGGTTGGTAATATAGCCACAGCTGAAGCAGCTATAGCGCTTAAGGATGCGGGTGCAGACGCTGTTAAAGTGGGAATAGGCCCAGGTTCTATATGTACTACTAGAATAATAGCAGGTGTAGGCGTGCCTCAGCTAAGCGCTGTAATGGCAGTATCCGAAGCTCTGGAAGGTTCTGAAGTTCCTGTGATAGCAGATGGAGGAATTAGATATACGGGAGACATAGTTAAAGCTTTAGCGGCAGGTGGTAGCACTGTTATGGTAGGTTCTCTTCTAGCAGGTGTAGAAGAATCTCCAGGAGAAACTATTATTTTCGAAGGAAGAAAGTTCAAGTCTTATCGTGGCATGGGTTCTGTAGAAGCCATGCAGAAAGGTTCTAAAGACAGATATTTCCAAGATGCTGAAGACGACATCAAAAAATTAGTGCCCGAAGGCATATCTGGAAGAGTACCTTACAAAGGAGAAGTGAAAGAAGTGATGCATCAAATAATAGGTGGACTTAGAGCCGGAATGGGATACTGTGGTGCTAAAAACATGGTGACTCTTCAGAATTCCACATTCGTTAGAATAACTAATGCTGGTGTTAGGGAAAGTCATCCACATGATGTAACCATTACTAGAGAAGCTCCAAATTATAGCTTAAAATAAAATTGAACCGTAATTTAGCGCGCGTTTTAAAAACTCGAAATACGAAATGAAACACATAGGACTAATCATTCTCTCTTTAACTGCACTCTGCCTTTACGGAACAGCTCAGCAGTCTCCAGATGCTGTTATAATGACATTAGAAAATGAGCAAATTACCGCTCGAGATTTTGAGTACATCTTCAATAAGAATAACACTGAAGATGTGACTACCAGGGAAGCTTTAGATGAGTACATAGAGCTTTTCGTAAACTACAAACTCAAAGTAAAGGCTGCCAAAGACGCCCAACTTGATACAAATAGCGCTTTTATAGCAGAACTTAAAGGGTATAGAAAACAGCTGGCTAGACCTTACCTCACAGATACTGATCTTCTAGACCAGCTCACTAGGGAAGCTTACGAACGTAAGAAAACAGAAGTGCATGCTAGGCACATGCTAGTGCGTGTAGATGCTGATGCGGAACCAGAAGATACCCTTAGAGCATGGAATAAAATTAAAATGCTGAGAGACCGTGTATCTGTTAACGGTGAAGACTTTGAAAAAGTAGCCAAAAGCAAGGCTGGAAGTGAAGATCCAAGCGTTAAGGACAACGGTGGAGACTTAGGCTTTTTCTCAGCATTCCAGATGGTTTACCCTTTTGAACAGGCAGCGTATACTACTGAAGTAGGAAATGTCTCCCCTATTTTAAGAACTAGATACGGCTATCATATTCTGGAAGTTCTGGAAAAAAGACCAGCTAGAGGAGAAGTACTAGTAGCACACATTATGACCAAGGCAGGGAATAATTCTGATCAGGCCACGCAAGATAGGGCTAAAGGGAAAATTCTTGAAATTTATGAGAAGGTCAAGGCTGGTGAACCTTTTGATCAATTAGCTAAGAAATTCTCGGAAGATGCCTCCACTTCAAATAAAGGTGGTGAATTACCATGGTTCGGAACTAGAAAAATGGTGAAGATTTTTGAAGATAAATCATTTAATCTTAAAAATGCAGGTGATATATCTGAACCTTTTCAGACCGAATACGGCTGGCACATCGTAAAAAAATTAGATGAAAAAGTTATTGGTGAGTTTGATGACTTAAAATCAGAAATTAAGAGCAAAGTGAGTAAGGATGCTCGTGCAGAAAAAACTAAAAAATCCTTCCTGAATAAGCTTGGTAAGGAGTACAAAGTGAGTACGAAACCTCAGACATTGAAATTCATTAATGCATCTGTTGATTCTACTTTCTTTACACGCGACTGGGAAATGAAAGCGCCCAAAAAACTAAAAAAGAAGGCACTTACTATAGAAGACCAAAATTTCACTCTGGCAGATTTTAATAAATATATGATTAAAAAGAAGCGTAGAGCTGGAACGAATGATCCTCAAGAATTTATAACCTCTACTTATGAGAATTGGGTAAATGACGAACTGTTGAAGTACGAAGATGGAAAGCTAGAAGAAAAACATGACCCTTTCAGAATGCTAATGCAGGAGTATAGAGATGGAATTCTACTTTTCGAACTTACAGATGAACTAGTTTGGTCTAAAGCCATTAAAGACTCTCTAGGCCTAGAAAACTTTTATAAGAATAATTCATCAAAGTATATCTGGCCAGAGCGCTATAACTGCGATCTGTTTTCTACCAATAAAGAAGATGTAGCGTTTCAAATTCTAGATTTAGTTAACTCAGGAGTAAGCAAGGACAGCATTTCTCTAGTAGTAAATAAATCTTCCATACTTAATTCTCGTGTAGAATCTGGAGTATACTCTGTAGAAGATAAAGCTGTTTTAAACGTTTTAACCGATAAACAGAAAATGAAAAAAGGTGCTTACAAAGTAGAATTTGAAGGTAAATTTTATGTAGTAAACTTAAAGAATATTATCCCTTCTAAAGAGAAGGAGCTCGATGAAGCCAAGGGCTTAATCACTTCTGATTATCAGGCATTCTTAGAAAAGCAGTGGATTGAAGAATTGAGATCAAAGTACAACTACACCGTGAATAAAGACGTGTTGTACTCTCTAGCAGATGATTAATCGGATAGCTTTCATAGCTTGTTTAATAATTTTGACTTTAGCGTCTTGTGAGTCTAAACCCAAAGGCGAAGCTGTAGTGCAGGTGTTTGACAGAACACTTTTAGAAGAAGAGCTATATGCCCAGATAGATGACAATCTCTCAAGGGAAGATAGTGCTACAGTAGCCAAAGGCATTATAGAAAATTGGGTAAAAACCACTATGCTTATAGCTCAGGCAGAGCGAAATTTACCAGACAGCCTAAAAGATTTCAGTAAGGAACTAGAAGCTGAAAAAAACAGTCTTCTTATTTATACCTATGAAAATCAATACATAGGAGAAAAGCTCGACACTATAGTCAGTCAAGCAGAAATAGACTCTTATTATGCAGAAAATAAATCAAGCTTCGTTCTAAGCGATTACATTCTGCAGTATGCTATGGTACAAGCTTCTATCTCGAATGAAGCCATTCAAACAGCAGATGTCAAGCGGCTTTTAGCCAAGGCCATTACTGAACCAGACGAACTACTTTCGTACTGCTCAGACATAGGAGCAGCTTACGTGAACGACACGAACAAGTGGTGGTATCTAGAAGAGTTTCTTGAAACTGTTCCTGTAGAAGTCTACAACAATGAATCTTTCTTAAAAAAACAAAAATTCACCTCCTTTGAGACTGAAAATTTCAAATATTTCGTTTACTTGATAGATTATAAATTAAAGAACGCTGAAGCACCTTTAGAATTAGTTTCTGACAAAATAAAAACGTTGATTTTGAATAGAAGAAAATTAGCCACACTGAAGAAACTAAAAGCTGACCTTTACCAAAAAGCTGTTAGAGATAACCACATAAAATACTACGAATGAATATTCTGAAAGCCTGTTTCATATTAAGTTTATTGCCATTAGGTTCCTCCTTAATAGCTCAAGATCCCAAAGGTCAAGTTATAGATGAAATTGTAGGGGTAGTAGGTGCAGAAATAGTTCTCAAGTCTGAAGTGGCCTCTAGAAAAGCTGAGATGAAACAGGAAGGCTATAAAGTGGATCAAGACGCTGAATGCACGATTCTAGAAGAAATACTATATCAAAAGCTTTTAGTCAACCAAGCCAAAATAGACAGTATACTAGTGGGGGAAGAAGAGGTTGAAAGTCAGATAGAGCGAAGATTAGACTATTACATTTCTCAATTTCCAGATGAAAAACAATTTGAGGCGTTTTATGGGAAAACCGCTTCTCAGCTCAAGGAAGATTTCAGAGACGAAGTAAAAGACCAACTCTTAACTCAAAGAATGCAAGCTAACATTACACAAGGTGTTAATGTTACTCCTAATGACGTTGAAAATTATTTCAACTCTATACCTAAAGACTCTCTCCCGCTTATAGAGTCAGAAGTACAGTATGCCCAAATAGTCATTAAGCCGAAAGTTCAAAGAACTGAAGAATTGATAGTACAAGAAAAACTGGATGGATACAAACAGGAACTTCTGGCCAGTCCTTATAAATTTGGAATTTACGCCACCCTTTACTCAGATGATCCAGGTTCTGCCAATAGCCAAAATTTAGGATGCTATAGAAAAATACAAAGAGGCACAATGGTACCTGAGTTCGAAGAAGCTGTGCTTAACCTTCAGCCAGGGGAGATTACAGAACCTTTTAAAACTGATTTCGGATGGCACATAGCCAGACTTGAAGAAAAATCCGGTAAATACTATTCAGTTTGTCATATCTTAAATAAGGTAGAGATACTCGAACTAGATAACCAACAAGCTAAAATGGATTTAGATACCGTGAGACAGCTTATCCTTAGTGACAGCCTTTCATTCTTTGATGCTTCAGGTATTTACAGCAATGATAAAGACACTAAAAATGCAGGTGGAAAGGTAATTAACCCCTACACAGGAGGAACAAAACACGAATTGAGTAAAGTAGACCCTAGAGTTACTCTTGTTCTCAATAAGCTTCAGCCAGGAGAAATTAGCGAACCTGTTCAGTTTGAAAACCAGGCAGGAACTAAGGAATACAGAATTTTTAAACTCATCGACAGATCTAAAGCTCATATAGCCAATTTAGATGACGACTACAGGCTGCTGAAGCAAGTAGCGGAAAGTGATCTTCAAAATGAAGCTTTAGAAAAATGGATTAAAAAGAAACTAAGTACAACCTACAAGCGTTTAAACGAAGACTACCAAACCTGTCCATACCGCTATGAATGGGTAGTTAATTAATGGCTATTTTAGCCCTCATCAAAACATATTACCAACGTGAATTTTAGTTCAGATAAAGAAGCTTTAGAATCCCTAAGAAATAAATACTCTGCTTTAACACAGGAGATAGGAAAAGTAATAGTAGGTCAAGAGGAGACGATCAAAAATGTGCTAATCAGTATTTTTAGTAATGGACATTGCTTATTAGTAGGAGTTCCTGGTCTGGCTAAGACCCTTTTAGTAAATACTATAGCAGATTCTTTAGGGCTAGGATTTAACAGAATTCAATTCACGCCAGATTTAATGCCTTCAGATATTGTAGGTTCTGAAATTCTTGGAGAAAATAGGCAGTTTAAATTTGTAAAAGGACCTCTTTTTTCAAATATAATATTGGCAGATGAGATCAACAGAACACCCCCTAAAACTCAGTCGGCTCTTTTGGAAGCCATGCAGGAGAGAGCTGTTACCGCTGCAGGGAATAAGTATAAATTAGACAGCCCATTCTTCGTCCTAGCTACACAAAACCCTATAGAACAAGAAGGTACTTACCCCCTTCCAGAAGCACAGTTAGATAGATTCATGTTTAACGTTTGGGTAGACTACCCTTCTTTTCAGGAGGAAGTGAATATTGTAAAAAACACTACCGGTAATCAATCTGTACAACTTAAATCAATTTTAACCGGAGAGGAGATTGTCTACTATCAGAATCTCATAAGAAAGATTCCTGTTAACGATAATGTAGTAGAATATGCCGTAAAACTGGCTTCTAAAACGAGACCAGGAAATGAAAATGCTCCAGAAATTACTAAGAATTTTCTTTCTTGGGGAGCTGGCCCTAGAGCCTCTCAATATTTAATAGTAGGTGCCAAATGTCATGCTGCATTAGCTGGTAAATTCTCTCCAGACATAGAAGATGTGCAGGCAGTAGCGCTGCCTATCTTAAGGCACAGAATCGTACGTAATTATAAGGCCGAGGCAGAGGGATACACGGTAGAAAAAATAGTAGAATCTCTATTTTAGACCAAGCCTTTCTGTGAGCATACTTTCTCAATTAGAATTATTGGTGCTCAAAACATACCTGTATAGTAGCTATTTGGATTCTTGCACAGACCTTTTCCGATTCGGAAGTTTAGACTTGATATAGTCAACCCACTCTTTGGGGATGAAAAGAAGGTAACTCATTATCATGATACTACCGAAATCGAACAGGTTCATAAAAAGTATAGTGTACAAGTGAAAACCACTACCTACAATAAAGAGTATTGGCTTGACCTTTCTAAACCATATCAGCAAAGGAAACAGCGTGATGTAAAATAATACGACATAATTCATTATGGTCAGTACTGCAGGCATGCGTTGCAACGCTGAAAACAACCATTCTGGTGTAAAATGATCTAACATGGTTAAAAAGTGAACGGCATCTCCGTTTACCCAATCAGCTTCAAACCATTTATAAAGCGCTGCAAATACGTAGACAATTAAAAACTGTATGCGTAAACCCAGAATAGAAAAATTAGAGGACATGATTTTCCAATCCTTATTCAATTTAGGGAAGAAGAACATCAAGAAAAACGCATAGCTAAAAGCAAGCATCATTCCAGCATTAAATACCATAAATGCACTCATTCCGAGCATTACCAGTGTTACCCAAACCACTCCTCTTACTACCACTCCTCCTAAATTTAGAAATGCCAATAAAGAACCAGATAAAAACACCCCATAAATTACCTTGTAAAGCTCTGGTCTATAAGTAAGAATGTAAATCAAATTATATCTAAGACTAGGCGGCATGGCAGAACGGTAGGTATAACTCCCCTGCCCAAACGTAATGTCGATAATTGGCCAACAAAGTAAACCTATGATGATCAGCCACGCATAAAAAAGTCTCTGAAACAATACTCCCCCAGACACTATAGCTAATTCTCCAGTAGCCATTTGGTATAGTGTAGTTTTTATGCTATTTAACATATTCCGCACCTAAATAATCAGTTACAAGTTTCTTTTCTACATATCCCGGTTTAGGGAACAGAGCACGTTCTAATATAATCTCCATGGAATCTGGCGTAAAGCTGCGAGTACGTTTTACGTGCTGAAAACATGCATAAGCAGAACGCCCATAAGCATATGAGGCTTTGACTACTCTATAATTCTTAGAGCCATCTTCATTAAGAGTAGTGCTTTTCCTGATTTCTACTCCAAGGTAAAAGGCCGACTTAATGGCTATTCTGTCTGAAAAAGGATTATTCAACTCATTCATCTCATTTTCTAAATCATAAACCCCACTCCAAACTCCTTCGGTATAATATCTGAATTTTAATCTGGCATCCTCTCTAGGAACTGGCGCAAAGACTTGCCAACCCTGATGAAACTGAGGATTCACATAATACTCAGACCAGAATCGTACTTTGGAATTATTCCACTCTCTAGGACTCACATAAGATATTACGGCTGTAAAATGCACTACTAGAAAACCTAAAAAACAGGTAGAAATAGCCAGAAGTATCTTTTTTCTTACGGTCAAAAGGATTTAGATTTACAGAACACAGCAAAGGTATTATTTACAGGTGTAATAAGTATTTTTGTTATAAAAATAAGTTCATGATTACTGCTAACAATCCCGATCTAAAAAGCTGGGTGATGGTTCCCGATAATTCAGATTTCCCTATACAAAATCTACCTTTTGGCATTTTTAAAACTAAAAATCTATCTGCCAGAGTAGGCGTAGCCATTGGTGACGATATTTTAGACCTCAAATCACTGCATGTTCTCGGTTATTTCGAAAACCTTCCGTTCACCAAAGCAGATTTTGAATCAGAAGTACTGAATCCTATTATAGAAAAGGGCAAGAATGCTACTAGAGAACTAAGAGAGCGCATTAGTCACCTGCTGAGAAATGACAATGTTGAGCTGCAGAATAAAGACCATCATGTAAGCCAGTGTCTAATTCCGCAGAGTAGAGCTCAAATGCTCATGCCTGTCTACATTAGAGACTATACAGATTTTTACTCCAGTATAGAGCATGCCACTAATGTGGGAACCATGTTTAGAGACCCAAATAATGCACTACTCCCAAACTGGAAACACCTTCCTGTAGGGTATCATGGAAGAGCATCTTCTATAGTAGAATCTGGAGTTCCCATTCACAGACCTAAAGGACAGCAAAAACCTAACGATGATGAACCTCCTGTATTCGGCCCTAGTAAGTTATTAGATTTTGAGCTGGAAATGGCATTCATAACTTACCCAGGTAAACCTATGGGACACAGTATTTCTACTGACGAGGCAGACGATTATATTTTTGGGCTCTGTCTCTTTAATGACTGGTCAGCCAGAGACATACAGAAATGGGAATACGTTCCTCTAGGTCCATTTTTAGCCAAGAACTTTGCCTCTTCTGTTTCTCCATGGATAGTAACTTTAGATGCGTTCGAGCCATATACTGTGCAAGGTCCCGAACAAGATGTAAAGGTGCTTCCTTATTTAGAATATAACGGAAAGAAAAATATAGATATAGATCTTCAGGTAATTATTAAGCCAGAAAATGGAGAAGAAAATGTGGTGTGTAATTCTAACTTTCAGTACATGTACTGGAACATGAATCAACAGCTGGCTCACCATACAGTAAATGGATGCAACATTAATGCTGGAGACATGCTAGCTAGCGGTACCATTAGTGGCCCTAC
Organism: Flavobacteriales bacterium; assembly: GCA_045104985.1. GTDB lineage: Bacteria > Bacteroidota > Bacteroidia > Flavobacteriales_D > Sanyastnellaceae > ASP10-05a. The sequence continues at coordinate 18,068 of JBGCDA010000048.1, forward strand.
CCCAGATTCATATGGCAGTATGCTGGAATTATCTTGGAGAGGAACTAAGCCACTTCAGCTGTCTGATGGGTCTGAAAGAAAGTTCATTTTAGATAATGACACGGTAATTATGAGAGGTCATGCTAAAAATGACCAAGTAAGAATTGGTTTTGGTGAAGTAAAAACTAAAGTGCTACCTACACTGTAAATGAGTAATAAGATAGATTTAGAACTAGAAAAAAAGGAAATCCTTAGGAGATATAGAGGACTACTTAGGAGTGCCCCTAAGTCTGTAACTAAAAAGGATAAAAAGACCATCAGAAAGGCTTTTGATATAGCCTTAGAAGCGCACAGCAGCATGCGCAGAAAATCTGGTGAGCCTTATATATATCATCCCATAGCAGTAGCCAGAATAGTGGCTGAAGAAATGGGCCTAGACACTATTTCTATAGTATGTGCTTTACTTCATGATACGGTAGAAGACACCTACATTACTCTAGATGATATAGAAAATGTGTTTGATCGTAAAACCAGAGACATTATCGATGGTTTGACTAAAATTAGTGGTGTATTTGACCATTCTACTTCAGCACAGGCAGAAAATTTCAGAAAGATGCTGCTCACTCTTTCAGATGACATAAGAGTAATTCTAATCAAGCTAGCAGACCGTTTACATAACATGCGAACTCTAGGCAGCATGCCTAGAGCTAAACAGCTAAAAATAGCCTCAGAAACTTCTTATATGTATGCTCCGTTAGCGCACAGATTAGGCCTGTACGCAGTTAAAACTGAGTTAGAAGACCTTTCTCTAAAGTATACCGAACCTGAGGAGTACCAAGACATAGCTGCTAAACTTTCATCTACTAAAGCATCCAGGACCAGATTCGTTAATCAATTTATACAGCCACTAAAAACAGAGCTAGAAAAACAGGGCTTTCATGCAGAGATTAAAGGCCGACCAAAGTCTATTTTTAGTATTTGGAATAAAATCCATAAAAAGCATGTAGCTTTTGAAGAAATCTATGATGTGTTCGCCATTAGGATTATTCTGGATGACACCAATATGAGTAAGGAGAAAGCAGAAATATGGAGGGCCTATTCCATAGTAACCGACTTCTACCAGCCTAACCCTGATAGACTCAGAGACTGGGTATCTCTACCTAAAGCTAATGGTTACGAGTCCCTGCACACCACCGTTATGAGTAATAAAGGGCAGTGGGTAGAAGTACAGATAAGGACTAGACGTATGGATGAGGTGGCAGAAAAAGGATTTGCCGCTCACTGGAAGTATAAAGAGAATAATGACGCTTCTAATAAGCTAGACATCTGGCTAGCTCAGATCAGGGAGATCCTAGAAAACGAGGCAGAAAACTCTCTAGAATTCATAGACAATTTTAAGCTTAACCTTTACAGCGAAGAAATATTTGTATTTACCCCTAACGGAGATTTAAAAACACTTCCGAAAGGAGCCACAGCGTTAGATTTTGCATTTCATATTCACTCGCAGGTAGGTTCTCAGTGTATGGGTGCTAAGGTAAATAAACGTTTGGTTCCCCTTAGTCATGAGCTTAGTAGTGGAGACCAAATAGAGATCATTACCTCTAAAACACAATCTCCAAAAGAAGACTGGCTGAACTACGCAAATACCGCTAGAGCTAAACAAAAGATCAAGTCTGCGCTCAAAGAAGAGAAAAAGAAAATAGCGGTAGACGGAAAAGACATATTGAGAAGGAAATTTAAAGCGTTAGGTGTAGATTTTCTTAGTGTTAACATTACTGCCTTAGAACAGCATTATAGCCAGGAATCTGCTACAGATCTTTACTACCAAATAGCTAAAGGAAGCATAGACCTTAAGAAATTAAAAAAATACACCATAGAAGGTGGACGAATTATTTTCGATAAACCTGCCCCGAGGCCAAGAAAAAGTCGTCCAGATAAAGCTGCTCCAGATAAAAGCCACATTCCAGGTAAAAAAGACGTTCTTCTTATTGGTGACGCCAAGCAGAAGCTAGACTATCAGTTAGCAGCCTGCTGTGACCCAGTGCCAGGAGATGATGTATTTGGTTTTGTAACCAGCAGCGGCACCATAAAAATTCATAGAGACAACTGTAAGAACGCGGTGGAGCTGCTGTCTAATTATAATTACCGTGTAATGAAGGCCATCTGGTCTAGTAAGGAAGTGCATAATTTCGTTTCTAGACTACAGTTCACAGGTATAGATGATGTAGGGTTAGTGCATAACGTAACAAAGGCTGTTTCTAGTGATCTAAATGTGAATATGAAATCTATTAGTTTTGACTCTAATGATGGTATCTTTGAAGGACAGATAAAGGTAGAGATACCTGATGTGGAGCACTTGGAAGAACTCATGGAGCGCCTGAGAGATGTGCAGGGTGTGCTCACAGTAGATAGAGTAAAATCTGAGGCATAGATCATAAACTAACAAGCGAATTTTAAATGGTATCTGAAGAAATCCAACAGAAAGCTAAGAACATATTTTCAGTCTATCTGGAGACTAATGGCCATAGAAAAACACCTGAAAGATTTGCTATCTTAGAAGAGCTGTATAGCCATAATGAGCATTTCGACATAGAGGCTCTCTATGAAAAAATGAAGGAAAAAAAATACAGGGTTTCTAGAGCTACCCTGTATAACACTACAGAGCTTCTGCTGGCATGTAACCTCATAAGAAAACATCAGTTTGGGAAGAATCAGGCACAGTTCGAGCGTGCACTTGGAAACAAGCAGCACGATCATATTATACTCACTGATTCTGGTGAGGTACTAGAATTCTGCGATCCTAGAATACAAAACATTAAACAAACCTTAGAAGAGATTTTCGATGTAGACATAATGCATCATTCTCTTAACTTTTACGGCAAGAAAAAAACCAAGGAGTAACTCTATACTTTCTCAATCCCAATTCGCTTCATTGGTAATAATTGTCGGAATTGGTACTTTGCTAACAACTGGTGAAAAGTTCAGCCACTAAAACTGGGGAATAACCCTTTAAAACCATAAGTTTGTGCGTTTGTTTTTTAATCCATTTGCGTTGCAATAGCAGATAAACATTGCAAGGCGAAAACCAAAAAAAGATGAAAGTAGATATACTTTTAGGACTCCAATGGGGTGACGAAGGAAAAGGAAAAATCGTAGATGTCCTTACGCCTAAATATGATGTTATAGCCAGATTCCAAGGTGGTCCTAATGCAGGGCATACTCTAGAATTTGACGGCATTAAACACGTGCTACATACCATTCCGAGCGGAATCTTCCATGAAGGAAAAGAAAACATAGTAGGAAATGGAGTGGTCATAGATCCTATCATTTTTGAAAAAGAAATTCAAGCTTTAGAAGCATTAAACTGCCCAGTAGGAGAACGTTTAAAAGTGAGTAGAAAAGCGCATCTTATTCTTCCAAGCCATAAAATATTAGACGCGGCATCAGAACACTCTAAAGGAAAGGCTAAAATAGGCAGCACCTTAAAAGGAATAGGACCTACTTATATGGATAAAACGGGCAGAAACGGATTAAGAGTAGGAGACATTTTTAAAGATGGTTTCCGAGCCAAGTATGATGCCTTAGTAGAAAAGCACGAACGACTTCTAAGCCAGTACGATGATTTTTCTTATGATATAAAAGAGCATGAAGATGCCTGGTTTAAAAGCTTAGAAACGCTGAAAAGTCTTCCTGTAATAGACAGCGAAAATTACATAAACAGACTACTTAAAGAAGGTAAGTCTATTTTAGCTGAAGGAGCTCAAGGCTCTTTATTAGATATAGATTTTGGGTCTTACCCATTTGTTACATCTAGTAATACTACTGCTGCTGGCGCCTGCACTGGTTTAGGAATAGCTCCTAATAAAATAGGAAAAGTTTACGGCATTTTTAAAGCCTACGCTACTAGAGTGGGAAGCGGCCCTTTCCCTACAGAACTTTTTGATGAAACTGGTGAAGAACTAAGAAGAATCGGAAATGAATTTGGAGCCACTACTGGCAGACCTAGAAGATGCGGCTGGGTAGATTTACCTGCATTAAAATACGCTATAGCTGTGAATGGAGTAACTGAGCTACACATGACTAAGGCTGATGTATTAAGTACATTTAAAGAAGTTAAAGTGTGTACGGCTTATGCTCACGGAAATGAAGTTGTAGATGAACTGCCTTTCGATCTTACAGATGAAATGGTGCCTCAATACAATAGCATTCCTGGCTGGGATGAGGATTTGACTCAAATTTCTTCCACAGAGGAATTTCCATCCGAACTGAACGGATACATAGATTATTTAGAGAAAGAATTAGAAACTCCTATTAGCATAGTTTCTGTAGGACCAGACAGAAGCCAAACTATTTTAAGGGATCAAATTTTGGCATGATTCTGTCGTTACAGAAGCGGTGAAATTTCTTTCTATCATATTATTCTGCCTGATCTCTTCCGGCCTAATGGCTCAAAAAACTGTAGAGGTGGTCCAAGCAGAATTTCTTGAATTTGATGATAAAATAGCAGATGGTGCTCAGCGCTTAGTCGGCTATGTAGTTCTGTCTGTAGATGATGTTACACTTTCATGTGACAGCGCCTATATCTATGAAAACAAAGATTTCAAGGCCTTTAATAACATCCACATTAACCAGGGAGACAGCATTCATCTTTATGGTGATGACTTAGATTACGTCCAGAATAGAAACATAGCCACCCTCAGAAAGAATGTAATGTTTAAAGATAATGACATGACGCTTAAGACTGAGCTCATGACCTATAATCTAGATTCTTCTATAGGCAGTTACTTGAACGGTGGTGTCATTACCAGCACTGCTAATAATAATAAACTCATCAGCCAGAGCGGAAGTTATAACTCTGATGCGGATATGTTTTATTTCAAGAAAAACGTAGTGCTTTCAAACCCCGATTATACCGTGAAATCGGACACTTTAAATTACAATAACCTTTCAGAACGGGCATTCTTTTTTGGGCCTACCACCATTCTAGGAGAAGACGCTGATATTTACTGCGAAAACGGCTGGTATGACACCAAAACCGAAATATGCCAATTCTCTGAAAACGCTACCATTACTTCGGAATCTACTCTTTTAGAAGGAGACAGCCTATACTTTGATGGATCTCAGAACTATGGAGAAGCGTTTAGAAACGTGATGATCTCAGACTCATTAGAGAAGTTTACCATTCAGGGAAACTACGGTTACCATGACTCGGAGCAGGACTCATCTTTTGTGGTAGGAGAAACGCTCTACACCCAAGAATTTGAAGAAGACTCCCTGTTTCTCCATGCAGACACACTACTCTCCATTAAAGACACTCTAAACCAAAGCATGATTAAAGCCTATCACAAAGTGCGCTTCTTTAAACCAGACATGCAGGGCAAGGCAGACAGTTTAGTTTGGCAGAATGCTGATAGTCTTATTCAAATGTTTAATGCGCCTGTGGTGTGGAGTGATGAAAGTCAGATGACTGCAGATACCATTTACATAGGAATGAGAGACGGCAAAATGCATGAATTACATGCCAGAAAAAATGCATTTATCATTTCTTCAAAAGGCGCAGAAAAATATGATCAGATCAAGGGAAGAGAACTTATAGGTCATTTTAAAAATAATGAACTCTACAAACTAGACATGCTAGGAAACGGACAAGCCGTTTATTATCCTCTTCAAGAAAAAAATGGGCTGCAAACCATTCAAGGCGTGAATAAAATAGACTGTAGCGATATAGTGATCTACATGAAAGACAACGCCATAGAACGAATTAAATTCTTAACCAAACCTAAAGGTGCCATGATTCCTATTCGTCAAGCAGCTGCTAAAGATGAGGTGTTAGAGGGGTTCATCTGGACTGAGCATTTAAGACCTTTATCTAAGGAGGATATTTTCTTAGAACTAGCGGACTAAGCTGTAAATAATGGCCTATCTCCCATCATGTCATTAACTGCGTTTTTCACATCAGTTATTTCATCTCCAGAAGTGTAATTAGTAATTACTCTATCTATCAGTTCTGCCACTTTTTTCATATCACTTTCTACAGCACCTCTGGTAGTTATGGCGGGAGTTCCCAGACGCATACCACTAGTTACAAAAGGTGATTTATCATCAAATGGAACCATGTTTTTATTTACAGTTATATCTGCTAAAACTAACGCTCTTTCCGCATCCTTACCAGTGATATTTTTAGACCTTAAATCTATAAGCATAGAATGGTTATCAGTGCCGCCTGAAATTACTTTATATCCTAACTCCACAAGAGAGCTTGCTAGCACCTTAGCATTAGCCATAACCTGTTTTCCGTAAGCCTTAAATTCTGGCTGAAGCGCTTCATGAAAAGCTACAGCTTTAGCAGCTATGACATGCTCTAAAGGCCCACCCTGCATCCCAGGGAAAACTCCAGAATCTAGCAGACTAGACATAGACCGTACTGCACCTTTCATGGTTTTTATTCCCCATGGATTTTCAAAATTCTGCCCCATCATTATTAATCCGCCTCTAGGACCGCGTAACGTTTTATGTGTAGTAGTAGTAACTATGTGGCAGTGCGGTAAGGGATCATTAAGCAAGCCGGCAGCTATAAGTCCAGCTGGATGAGAAACATCTGCTAGAAGCACAGCGCCTATTTCATCTGCTATTTCTCTAAATCGTTTATAATCCCAATCTCTAGAATAAGCAGAAGCACCGCATATAATCATTTTAGGTTTTACCTCTCTAGCTTTAGCAGCTACCTTATCCATATCCACTACTCCTGTCTCCTCCTCTACTCCATAAAAATGAGGCTTGTATAATTTTCCGCTATAATTCACTGAAGAACCGTGCGTTAAATGCCCACCATGACTGAGATCAAATCCTAAAATAGAGTCTCCTGCATTTAAGCAAGCCAGCATTACAGCCGCATTAGCATTAGCACCAGAATGAGGCTGCACGTTAGCCCATACCGCACCGAATAATTCCTTTACTCGGTCTATGGCCAACTGTTCTACTTGATCTACCACTTCACACCCACCATAATACCTTTTATTCGGAAGGCCTTCAGCATACTTATTCGTAAGTTCTGAGCCCATAGCTTTCATGACTTGATCAGAGACGAAATTTTCACTGGCTATAAGCTCTATACCATTGATTTGCCTGTGCTTTTCCATTTCTATCAGGTCGAATATTTTAGAATCTTGGTGCATGTTGTTTTCTTATAGATTAAGCCAGTAAATGTATGAAATCAGTTCAATCTCATTTTCTAATAGTGTTAACAATCTAACGTCAGTTTCACTTTGTTTTAAATGACACTCATAAAACTTTTACTCTCATCATGCTCTATTATTCTATCTAGCGTTGCAACGCTCATAAACCAAGAACTCAACGACAGGATAGTGGTAAAAAATAGTGTAACGTTAAAATAAAATTCATACTGGAGCCATTTTTGTGATTCAAAGTTTTTTCTCTAAGAATTGATGAATATTAAAAATTTATACATCATAATTTTACTAACTCACCTCACTGTTTTAGCATGCAGTCAAGTAGTGCATGTAGAAATAAATAATGATGGTCAGGTAGAAATCACTCCTAGTCAGGAATTTCTAAAAGAAAAAAAGGTAACTCGGGTTTCTTATGAGTATTCTACCAAAAAGCCTAACCAGATCATAAAATCTAACTCAGATAGTAAAACAGAAACCTATAACTCAAGCGGGAAGCTACTAGAACTAAAACAGAGAAACCACATAGCTGGCACCACGGTGAAATCTCACATTAAAAACGACTACGTTAATGGTAAACTTAGCTGTAAATTAGAAAAAGACCACATCGGATACATTAGGACTTACTTTAGTTACTCTGGAGACACCATTTTCGAACATTCATACAGGGCGGCTCATTATGATCCTCAGGAAAACACCACTATTCCATTAGACAGCACTTTCATAAATAGTTCATACAGCGTAACTCGCTCTAATGTTACCCGATACTTTAATAAGAATGGACTTCACATAAAAACGACATACACTGAACGAGACAGTTTGAATTTACTGGCATCAGAGCGATTGACCTACACACTAAGCGCTCAGAAAATTTTGAGAACCTACTCTTATAACGCGGAAGGATTATGCTCTGGCCTTTCACTTACTCATGAGTCTGGAACCAAAACGTTCAAGTACTTTTACGATCATATGAACGTTTTAGAGCGTATGGAAGAATGGGAAGAAAGAAAAAACGTAATAGCTCTAGAACTAGTATACAATGCTAATGGCTGGTTAGACGCTATTATTAGACAGAACCCTGAAAATAATCACATAAAAATCACAAAACTGAGCTATAAAACCGATTAACTATGAGATTGAAATTCTACCTAAACACTGTTTTAATTATTGTCTTGAGCGTAGCAATGTCTCATTCGGCTCATGCTCAAAGCAAGCGCCCAAAGAAGAATAAGAAAAAAGAAAAAAGCTCCATCTCAAAGGAACAATCTAATAAGGCTAAAAAACAGGCAGAATATAAACAGGGACGCGAGAATCATCAGAGCATTCAAGATAAAAAGACTCAGAGGCGAATGAAAAAGACCCTCAAAAAAAGTATGATTCACGCAGGTAAAAAGAAAGTGCCATTCTATAAACGTTGGTTCAGAAGAAAATAAAGAACCACTTGAGACCTGTATATTTTTCCATTTCTTTTGGCACTAACAGGAGTGTTGTACTCGAAGAACTACCTTACATTTGTTAACAGAGGTTAAATCCAAACTCGATTTAGGATTCTAAACTTCGACTATAAAATTAGAGAGTCAAAGAAATTAGTTCTTTTCGCGAGTACAAAAATTTCTATATTTACGCCCTCTTGTGAGAAAGAAACACTCCAAACCTAAACCAAACCGGATAATGAGAAAGTATTACCTCAGTTTATTTGTATTCCTATTAGCTACTGGATTCAGCATGGCCCAACAGGGTACGGGATCCATTAAAGGAAAAGTTACAGACACCGCCACAGATGAAGGCGTTCCTTTCTGTAATGTCATAGTATATCTTAACGGTAACCAAATGACTGGTACCACTACAGATTTTGATGGGAATTATACCATTAAGCCAATCGATGCGGGAACTTATGATGTGGAATTCACATTTGTAGGTTACACCCCACAAAGAGTAAATGGTGTAATTGTCAAATCAAACAGACAAACATTCTTAGATCAGAAAATGTCCGAGTCTGATGGTGTAGATCTAGAGGAGGCTGTAGTAACTGGATTTAAAGTTCCTCTTATCGATAAAGACGGTGGAGCTTCTGGAGGAACAGTAACTAGAGAAGATCTTTCAAAAATGCCAGGTCGTAGTGCTGCTTCTATAGCCACTACTGTTGCAGGGGTTAGCAGCGCAGGTACTGATGGATTATCTATAAGAGGATCTAGAGCTGATGGTACATTCTATTATATAGATGGTATTAAGGTAAGAGGGTCTACTAACTTACCAAAAGCTGCTCTCGAAGAAGTATCAGTTATTACAGGTGGTGTACCTGCCAATTATGGAGATGCTACTGGTGGTATTATTAGTATTACTACTAGAGGTGCTTCATCATTTTATTTCGGTGGTTTAGACATACTATCCTCTGGATTTAAAAGCGGTAACAGCGCGGTAGGTTTAGATAAATTCGGGTATAATTTAGTGGAAGGTTTCATTTCAGGACCTATTCTCTTTAAAAAGAATGAAGATGGAACTAAAGATAGACCTCTTTTAGGTTTCTTCCTTTCAGGGAACTATAACAGTCAAGTAGATCCTAGACCTACCTTTGATGGAGTTCCTTATCTAAGGGATGATGCCAGACAAAGATTATTGGACACTCCTCTTATTCCCAACTTTGCCGATGATGGGTCCATAGCAGGTGCACTTTACCAAGCAGACTTTCTAAGAGCAAGTGATATAGAGACTTTACCTACTCGACAGAATGTAGGTGTTCAGCGAGGATCTTTATCTGGGAAAATAGATGTAACTACTACTCCTACTATTAGTTTGACATTCGGTGGTTCAGGTAATTACACAGCTAGTAACAATTTCTCTTACGACAATATGTTAATGAATACCGATGGTAACGCATTCCAAACCAACCTCGATTGGAGAGCTTACGGTAGATTTAGTCAAAGATTCGAAAACAGCCAAGACACAGAAAGTAATGTGAAGAACATCTACTACACTTTCATGGTAGATTACAGCCAAGGTATTGGAAGAATACAGGATCAGCGCCATGAAGAAGATTTCTTCAAGTATGGGCACGTAGGGACTTATGATGTTACTCTAAGAAACTTCTATGCGCTTCCTGATGGAGGTGACAGTCAATCTACGACTCTAATACATGATGGTTTCCAAGAGGTGTATGTAGATTTTACACCCTCTGACTTCAATCCAAGTTTAGCAGCTATCAATAGTGCGTACTTTTCAGGTCTACCACAATTTCAATTGAATGATCAACAAATTCAGAATTTAATAAATAACCCATTGGCCAATGTTCCACAAGGTCCTTACACCAGCTTAAATAATGTTCAAGCTGGGAACGGTCTGTTAAATGGACAAACTGTAGATCAAACGTATAACTTATGGAACTATTTAGGAACTCCTAATAACAATTTTGGAGAGGCTACTAATAACCAATTCAGAGTAACTGGTGCTGGTTCTGCCGATATCGGAAACCATGCGCTTCAGATAGGATTTGAATATGAGGTTAGAAGAGATGCAAATTATAGTCTCGCACCTGTAGGCTTATGGCAGATTGGTAGGTTATATGCAAACAGTCATATAACAGAGGTTGACGCAAACAACATAGCTGAAATCGGTAACTTCGGAAGTTTCACTACCATAGAATATGAGCGACTAATAGGTGATAATCAGTTCGCATTTGATAGAAATTTAAGATTAGCCCTAGGTTTAGATCCAGATGGAAATGATTTCATTAACATCGATGGGTTAGACCCTGAGTTTTTTGATTTAGACTTCTTTTCTGCAGACGACCTTCTTAACCAAGGAAATAACCTAGTAAGTTACTTTGGGTATGATCACTTGGGTAATAAACTCTCAGGACAAAGACCTTCTATTGAAGACTTCTTCAATGAGACTGACGAGAACGGATATAATACCAGACCTGTAGGTGCCTACGAGCCTATTTATATTTCAGGATTCGTAATGGATAAATTCTCCTTCGATGATATCATCTTTAATGTTGGATTAAGAGTGGATAGATTTGATGCAAATCAACCAGTACTAAGAGATCCATATGTGGTAGGCAGAGCACTAACTGTAGGTGAACTTTTAGATTCTGATACTGATGTGAATATCCCAGGAAACATAAGTAATGATCACGTTATATATGTTGATAATGTAGATGATCCTAGTGCAAACAGTATTACTGGGTTCAGGTTAGGAGATGACTGGTTCGATTCTTCTGGAACTCCGGTAGATGATCCATTAAGTACTTTAGCAAGTTCTAATGGTCTTCCTGCTCCGTATTTAGCTGCAGGTGGAGAAACAGAATTATCAAGTGATGCATTTGTAGATTATGACCCACAAGTGAATATCATGCCTAGAATTGCTTTCTCTTTCCCTATTTCGGACGAAGCACTTTTCTTCGCGCATTATGATGTGTTAACACAAAGACCTACTTCAAGTAACAGGTTTGACCCTATAGATTATTTCTTTATAGAAACAAGAAATGAAATTATTCAAAATCCAGATCTTAAACCAAGTAGAACTGTAGACTATGAACTTGGGTTCCAGCAGGTATTAACTAGAACTTCATCTTTAAAAATCTCTGCTTTCTACAGAGAAATGAGAGATGATATTCAAGTTAGAAACTTCGTAGGTGCTTACCCAAGACAATATAGAGCTTTTGGTAACCTTGATTTCGGTACAGTAAAAGGTATGACCTTAAACTATGACATGAGAAGAACTGGGAACATAAGAATGAACGCTTCTTATACTCTCCAATTCGCTGATGGTACTGGAAGTGATACTCAGACCGCACTAGCACTAGTAAACGCAGGTCTTCCTAACTTAAGAACGGTTAACCCAACTAATAGAGATCAAAGACATAGATTCGTTCTTACGCTTGACTACAGATATGGCAGTAAAAAAGATTACAATGGTCCTATCGTATTTGGCAAGCCGATTTTAGCAGACTTTGGTGTTAACCTAGTTGGAGATTTAGGATCAGGAACTCCCTATACTGCTCAAGAATTAGCAACACCTATAACAGGAGAAATAGCACCTGCCACTAAAGGTTCTCTTAATGGTTCAAGACTACCTTGGATATTTAACACAAGCTTTCAGGCAGACAAGAACTTTACTTTAAACCTAAATAAAAAAGAAGGTGATCAAGCAAAGACTGCTAACTTAAACGTGTACTTATTAGTGAATAACCTTCTTAACATAAGAAACATCACAAGTGTTTACAGATTCACTGGAATAGCTGATGATGATGGTTGGTTAGTATCACCACAGGCACAACAAAATATAAATGGTCAAAATGATTCTGAGGCCTTTGTAGATTTATATAACGCATACATCCAGAATCCATTTAACCTAGTAGCTCCTAGAACTATTAGATTAGGTTTAAATTTTTCATTCTAAAAATAAAACGCAACAGACATGAATATGAAGAAGTTATTAACGCTGTTAACTGTTCTAATTCTAGCAACTCTACAAAGCTTTGCACTTAGCTATTCGTGGAAAAGTAAGGGCGCTGCAGCTCCTACTTCGAATAAAGCTATGGCCTGTTCTCCAGCCACAGAACTAGTGCTTTTACAATACAACAATGTAAGAGCTCTGATAGAGACTGGTGGTAATATGTGGCAAGACAGATCTACCTCTAGAGCCTTCTATAGAATACCAGCTGAAGGATTAGTTTCTGCCATATATGCGGGATCATTATGGCTTGGTGGTATTAGTCCAGACCAACAGTTAAAGCTGGCAGCTGTAACTTTTAGAACAGATGGAAACGATTTCTGGCCAGGACCTCTTACAACAGATGGGGCAGCAGAAGTAGACGCTGATGTGTGTGAGCAATATGATCAGTTCTTCCTTACAGAAAGACAGTGGTCAGAAAGACATTTTGCATACCATGAGTGCTTAAACGATCCTTTTTGCGATGTTGAAGCGAATTTTGCTGGATATATCCCACCACCAGAATTCGAAACTTATCCTGCACATGGTAATGTTGGGTTGGGTCAAGATTACTACCTAGCACCATTCTTCGATTATAACAATGATGGTAATTATGAACCTTCCGATGGTGATTATCCGTGGTATGATATTAACAATTCAGTAGATTGTGCCAATAAGTCACGAGAAGATACTATCCCATTATTTGGAGATCAAAACTTCTGGTGGATCTTTAATGATAAGGGAAATGTTCATACTGAGTCGAATGGTGAACCTATAGGTATGGAAATTAGAGCTCAAGCTTTTGCTTTTGCTACTAATGATGAGATCAATAACATGACTTTCTATAACTACGTGTTAATCAATAGAGGTACTACTAGTCTTAATGATACTTATTTCGGTCAGTGGGTAGATGCCGATTTAGGTACCGCCATAGATGATTTTGTAGGATGTGATGTTCAAAGAGGTCTTGGTTATGCCTATAATGGAGATGATAACGATGAGTCTTCAAACAGTTCACCTGGTTATGGAAATAATCCTCCAGCTATAGGTGTAGATTTTTTCGAAGGACCTTACCAAGATTATGATCAAATTGATAATGCAGGTCCTGACAGTTTAGAGACATTTATAACTTTTGAAGATGCAGTATCTACTGATGGTATTCCTTATTCTGGATTAGGAATAGGGTACGGAGACGGTGTGCCAGATAATGAGCGTTTTGGAATGAGAAAATTCCTCTACTACAATAATACTACTGGACAGAATGGGGATCCATCTACTGCTCAGCAATATTACAATTACCTGATCGGAATTTGGAGAAACGGTATTCCGATGACCTATGGTGGTGATGGTTTCCAAACTGGAAATGACGCAAGTCAATTGGCTGACTTCATGTTCCCTGGTGACACCGATATCGTAGGATTCGGAACTGATGGTAACGTGAGAGAACCATGGGATGAGCTCACCGCCAATAATGATCCAGCAGATAGAAGATTTATACAATCTGCAGGGCCGTTCTCACTTGCACCTGGTGATTATAATAACATTACTGTAGGTGTGGTATATGGACGTTCTCTTTCTGGAAATTCCTTCCAGTCTGTAGAAGTACTAAGACAGGCAGATGATAAAGCTCAAGCACTTTTCGACAATTGTTTCGAAATTATTGCAGGTCCTGATGCTCCTGATGTAACGTGTCAGGAATTAGATCAAGAGGTCATCCTTTATCTTAGTAATGAAAATTCTAACAGTACAAACTTTAGAGAAACGTATTCATTAGAGGATCCTAGTATTCCGCCTGTTAATAGCCAAGGAGAAGCGCTTACTCTAGATGAAAGATCTTATAAATTCCAAGGTTATCAAATTTACCAACTTAGAGATAATGAAGTAACTATTAATGAGTTAGATGATTTAGATCAGGCTCGTTTAATCAAGACTATTGACATTGAAGACGATATTGTAAACCTTGTAAATTATACCTTAGATAGGGAAATTAACGAAGTAATACCTTCTCTAGAAGCTCAAGGAGAAAATGAAGGAATCATACATAGCATCAGTATTACAGATGACGCCTTTGCTACTGAGTCTTCTACTTTAGTAAATTATAAAACTTACTATTTTATAGTACTTGCTTATGGATATAACAACTATGAGGAGTATAACACAGAAACTAATACTGGTCAAGATGAAGTTTATAAAGCTTCACGTAAGGCCGCTACTGGTGGAGTACAAATTAAAAAAACTATCCCTCATCCTATTACTAGTGAAAATAATGGATCAGTAATTTCTGCTCAATATGGAGATGGTATAGAACTCACTAGAATCGAAGGTATAGGTAACTTTACCAACATCATAGATCTTACGCCAGAAACTGAAGAGGCTATTCTAAATTCAGCTACTAGTAGAGTTGATGAGGCCACTTATGTGGGCGGAGCTTCACCTGTTAATGTAAAAGTTATAGATCCTTTGGCGTTGCAAAATGCCGATTTCGAACTTCAGACATACTACAAGTCTGAAGAGGATGATCAGTTAATTGATGCATTTTGGAGGTTGACTAACCTTACTACTGGAATTGTTGATTCCTCTGACGTGTCTCTTGAAGTCTTAAACGAAAGTTTACTGCTAGACTATGGAATTAGTGTGACATGGAAACAGTATGTAGACCCTAAAGATGCTCTATATTTTACTGAACCACTCTCATCTACTTTCGAATTTGATGATCCGTCTGAACCATGGTTAATTGGATTCCCAGATGGAGATGGATTCTCTGAATTCAATTGGATAAGATCTGGAACTTCAGTTGTTGAAGATCCTGACAATGCAGGTCCTAATGAAATTCCATACGATGACTATGAAGGAATAGATATTGATGAAGAATTTGAAGGCGTTTTAGGTGGAATCGCTGCGCCATATGTGTTAACATCTTATGCAGCAGCTGACGAAGCACAACCAGGAACACTCATTAATACTGCTCCTACAATCGAAGAATTTCATGGTGTTGAAGAATGGACTCAACCATTGCCAGGTTTCACTGATTCAAGATTAGGAGAAAGAAGAAATCTTCAAGATTTAAATAATGTAGACATTGTGTTCACATCAGATAAATCAAAATGGACAAGGTGTCCTGTATTAGAAATGCAGTTCAATGAGAACTTGGCGCAAGTTCATCCAGCTATTTCGGAGTACAGAACATCTGGAACGAAGAACTTCACAAGAGCTCATCCTTCTGTAGATAAAAATGGACTTTATGTAGGCCAATCAGGATATAATGCGGCTGACGGTGATTTCAATGGACAACAACCTGAAGGAATGGGTTGGTTCCCTGGATATGCTATCGACCAAGATACAGGTGAACGCTTGAATATGGCTTTTGGAGAAGATAGCTGGTTAGGCACCGAGAATGGTAGAGATATGATCTGGAATCCAAGTAGCACTTTTGTATCTAACGAAGGAGAAGTCTATGCTGGTGGTCAGCACTGGATATATGTGTTCAAAAACAAAAGAAATACAGACAATCTACCAGGATCTGAACATGATGAGATAGGTATGCCTGGTTATGATAGTGGTCAGTACTTATACGAAAGACTCGCTCAAGACGCTGGACTAAATGCCACTGTTCAAACTCCAGATCAGGAGGAAGCTCAGGACAACGCAGAGCTAGTATACAACGCATGTACATGGGTTATGTCTGCTATTCTAACTCCTACATTTGAATTGAACCCTATCGAAGATGGATTAATTCCAAATGATGCTAGAGTTAGATTAAGAGTGGCTAAAGACTACAGAAAATTCAGTCCTACAGGACAGGACACCGGTAACGAAGGTACATTTGGCGCTTCCAGAAACAATTGGGATCCTCTTTATACCTTCTCTACAGATAATGTTCAAGCTCGAAGTGAACAATTAGATGTATTAGAAGATGCTTTAGCAGATATCAATGTTGTACCTAATCCGTATTACGCATTCTCTACCTATGAAGAGAATAAATTAGACAACAGGATTAAAATCATAAATCTTCCTTTCGAGTGTGAGGTCAGTATTTATGATTTATCAGGAACACTTATAAGACAATTTAGCAAAGCCGACCCTGTTACATTCCTTGACTGGGATTTAAAGAATGAGGTTAACATACCAATTGCTAGTGGTATATACATCATTCATGTGAAAACCGATGCAGGTGAAAGAATACTTAAGTGGTTCGGTGTTATGAGACCAGTAGATTTAGACAACTTCTAGACAAACTTCAACAAAGAAAGAAATGAGTAATATTTTAAAATTAACCACACTGGCAGTTCTTACTGTACTTCTTACAAGTCCGTTAGACATGCTAGCAGGAAATAAGGATAGAGCAGGTTCTGCAGGAGCACCTCAGCTGCTTATTAATCCTTGGGCAAGAAGTGGAGGTTTGGCAAATTCAAACATGGCTTCTATTCGAGGTGTAGAATCAGTATTTCTAAACGTGGCTGGATTAGCATTTACTGATAGAACAGAACTTGTATTCACTAACTCTAACTACTTAGTAGGTAGTGACATAAGCATTAATTCTTTCGCTCTCGGGCAAAGGGTGAGTGAAACTTCTGTATTATCCTTATCTGTTATGTCAATGAGTTTTGGAGATATACCTATCACTACCACAGATATTCCTGATGGTGGAATTGGTAACTTCTCTCCTACGTTCTCTAACCTGGCATTAAGCTATGCCAAAGAGTTCTCAAACAGTATTTATGGTGGTATTACTATGAGAGTAGTTTCTGAATCTATTTCTAATGTTAATGCTTCGGGGATTTCATTTGACGCTGGAATTCAATATATTACAGGAGAAAGAGATCAAGTTAAATTTGGTATTTCACTTAAGAATGTTGGTCCTACCATGAGATATGAAGGAGATGGTCTTTCCACTGCAGTATCTGTCCTAGAAAATGGAGCACAACTCAATCTTAATCAAAAATCTGCTAACCTAGAACTTCCAAGTTTGGTTCACATTGGTTTCGGATATGACTTCTTATTCAATGAAAACATGAGCTTAATGACATCTGCCCAGTTCACCTCTAATTCTTTTAGTAGAGATCAAATAGGATTAGGCGCTGATTTAAACTTTAAAGACAGATTTAATTTGAGAGCAGGATACCTTTGGGAAGATCAAATAACAGATGATATTGAAAGAACTACAGCATTAACAGGATTAACAGCTGGCCTTTCTGTAAATGTACCTTTAGGTAAGAATGAATCTTCTATAGGATTTGATTACAACTACAGGACTACTGTAAACTTTGACGGAGTGCATTCTATAGGTGCTCACATCAATTTATAAGAATTTTAAAATATCTTTGTACTTTAGTAAAGAAAACCCCTCTGGGGTTTTCTTATTTTAGGAACAATTTACAAAGGCAATACAATGAGTCAAATTAACTACTATACAGCTGAAGGTCTTAAAAATTTAAAGGACCAATTACTAGAGCTAAAAACTGTAGAACGTCCTAACGTAATACAAGCCATAGCAGACGCTAGAGATAAAGGAGATTTATCTGAGAATGCCGAATATGACGCTGCCAAAGAAGCTCAAGGCCACTTAGAGGCTAAAATTCATAAATTGGAAGGATTATTGGCAAATGCTCGACTTATAGATGAATCTCAATTGGATAACTCTAAAGTTTACATTCTCTCTAAAGTAAAGATCAAGAATACAAATAACAATGCCATCATGGAGTACACTCTAGTGGCCGAAAATGAAGCCAATCTGGCTCAAAAGAAAATATCTATTGACTCTCCTATCGGGAAGGGTCTTGTAGGAAAAGAAGTAGGAGATATAGCAGAAGTTCAAGTGCCTGCAGGACTTATCAAATTCGAAATTCTCGATATTTCTAGATAAGATGGCCTCAATATTTAGTAAAATAATAGCTGGTGAAATTCCATGTCATAAAATAGCAGAGAATGATGAATTTCTGGCCTTTCTAGATATTATGCCTTTAGCTCATGGCCACACATTGGTTATTCCTAAAATAGAAACAGATTACATCTTCTCCCTTGAAGATGATGTCTTGGCTAGGCTCATGGTTTTTTCTAAAAGCGTTGCAACGCAGATAGAAAAAGCAATACCGTGCAAGCGAATAGGTATAGCTGTAATAGGTTTAGAGGTGCCTCATGCACATGTGCACCTAATGCCTCTTCAAAGCGTTTCTGACATCAATTTTGAACGTCCTAAGCTGAACATTAGCCAAGAAGAGCTAGCTAAAATAGCGGCTAGGATTAATTCTTAAAAAGCTGGCTTTCATTAATCAGAGCGGTCCATACACTCAGTTTATTTTCTGAATACCTAGTCCAAATAGGTCGGATTACTCCCGAATGTGCTGAAATGTTATTGTAATCACCAAAAAATACTTGGTCGTTAGGAATAAAAGAAGTTGAACTTACTATATAATCACTCCATGTTATTCCTCCATCAAGAGAAGCCGATAAGTAAACATCTGTTTCATTTTCTGCTCCTACTCTCCTATCATAATAAACCGTGTATAGGTTTCCATTGGTTTGATCTATATCTAGCCAGGTGAAAAATTGATGCCGCTTAGAATCATCTTGATTCACCTTTATGGCATTACTCCAGGTAGTACCCTGATCGTCCGAATATACCAGCCACACATCTGTATCTGACATTCCACTTCTTTGGTCTGTCCAGTTGATGTAAATTCTGCCGTGGTGTTCTCCTCCAGAAAGATCACATTTTAGTACTGGCATCCCATTGCAACGCTGAATACCTGGTATTTTCTGTGACCACCCTCCTACTATCCTAGCGGCTTCTATATCCGTTTCTAGCCAGGTAGTTCCATTGTCTAAACTTCTGTCGAAGAAGATGGTTTCATTTACAGCCCAAGCTACATATATTTCACCATTAGCTCCTACTGCTGGCACCGCACCTTCTGTGGTTTCATCATCATCTAGACAGTCTCCGGCTACGTTAGAAATTCTTACAGGTTCAGAAAACTCTTTGGCCTTTTTATTAGATTTGGAAAACAAAATTACCGTGCTATCTCCTTCTTGTTTACTATTATAGCTATCAAACTGAGTCCAAGCAACATACACTTCATTAGTCTTTGGGTTAGTCACAGCCCACTCCTTATCTTGATCTTTAGAGCCATTAAGCCCTATGCCAGCGCCATCAGACCATTTCTTTCCGTTATTAGACCGTTGACATACGATTCTATCAAGTAAACTCTCATCTGCCCAACCTAAGCCAGAGGGATTACTGAGGTGGAAATAATAGTAATGTCCCTTTTTATTAGTTACCAAACACGGATCTCCAAATACGCCAAGGCTGGAAGTTAAACGAGAAACGTTCCAAGTAGCACCTCCATCTGTAGATCTGTAAACCTTATCCAGAATGGCTGCTCCCATTATCTCATTTGTATTCTTAGGGTTTATGACAATACTAGGTTCACAAGGCGGGTAAGTTTTACCATCCTGAATATCTATCATTACATTTTTGAATAACGGTGAATCCTGAGCAAATAAGACTGTCATTAAACCACATAAAAAAATGAGAAGGAGCGTACAAAAAGACTTCATAAACCTACTTTAATGCTTCTTTAACCTCATCCAACTCCTGCTTTAGCAGCTGGTGTAGCTCTAGTAATTCTACTTCTGGCATTCCGTTTACCTTGATATTATTATGCTCATGGGGCTCACCTGGCTCATGGTTACACTCTGGTTCATAACCTTCTAGCGATGGAACCTTAGCATCTAACTCTTTTAACTTAGTTTTCTGTGTAGTGAGCAAGATTAACTTTTCAGACATTTCTACTTTAGCCACAGAATCCAATTCACCAGTTAAAGTAGTAGCAGATTTTAGCCTCACATTTACATCTGATTTTAAGGTGTTCAAATCATCCCAAAGCTGAGTATTCATTTGAATTACCTCCTTCATTACTGGAGTGTGTTCATGCGTGTGTCCGCATGATGCCAAAAACAGCACCCCTGATAACACGCTGATTACTAGTTTTTTCATTTCTTTTCTTTTTTAGGCACTGGATCTAAACCCCATGTGCCGTTAGGTCTGCATTTAGATATTCTTTTTAACGTAAGCCAAAATCCTTTAAAAACGCCCCATTCTTTAAACGCTTCTACCCCATAATTACTGCATGTAGGCTCATGTCTGCAGTTAGAACCTAGGTATGGGCTCAATATGGCTTGATAAATACGAATTAAAAATATAAATATTCTACTCACTTTGATTAAAGTCTACTCATAAGAATTACTAAAGCAGCCCCCATAGCTAATCCTGAAACTGCATTTTTCCAGTTCATCATGGTTATTCGAAAAAGCGACATGAGTAACATTTGTACAAAAAGAATAATAATCACTACTCCTATTTGAGCTACTTCTATTCCTAGATTTAGGCCCGCTACCTGAGCTAATAGTGAGGTGCCCTTTATAAAAGTCATTTTAAACTCCAAACTCGCGGCCAACCCATGAATGCACCCAAAACCTATGGCTAAAACATAGAGCAATCCTACCCACTTTTCCCTTCGGCTCCTTTTACCAGTAGATTTAATCCAATTCACCAGTGCTGTTAGAATTATAGTAACAGGAATGGCCTGTTCAGACCACGATCTTACTGATGGAAAATAATCTAACGCTATTAAGAAAAATGTAATGCCATGCCCCACTGTAAATGCTGTAACTAGCCAAAATATGCGTTTTAACTTGGTGTGGTCATAGCACGCACAGAGCACTAGTAAAAACAAAATATGGTCTAACGCCTCCAAGCAGAAAATGTGGCTGAGCCCTTTAGTAAATGCTTGGTAAAACGTGTTCACGACTATGAATTTAATTTATCATACTGAAACACATCAAAAGCGAATTCGTGCCTCTCATCTGTCTCTTTAGAAAAGAGCAACGTTTTCTTCCATTCTTCTTCTTGCCAATTAGGAAAAAAAGCATCGGCTCCAGAAAATGTTCCTTTCACGTGCGTAATGTACATCCTGTTCACTACAGCCTTTTCTAGAGCTAAATTATAAATTTGGCCTCCACCTATAATAAATACTTCCTCCTTCTCCTCCTCCCAGGCTTTCTCTAAAGCCATGTCTAACTCATTAGTAACGAAGGCATTTTCTTGCACTAAGTTCAAATCCCTAGTCATGATTATGTTCTTTCTATTAGAAAGTGGGCGGTATTTAAGTGGAATAGAGTCCCAGTTTTTACGCCCCATAATTACAGGATGTCCTATGGTAGTATCTCGGAAAAACTTCATATCTCTGGGCAGTGACCACATTAGATCATTGTTTTTTCCTATTTCTAATTCAGCTCCTACAGCTACTATTATAGATACTAACTTCATTTATTTTTCTGAGTATTAAGATTTAGTTCTTTGCGTTGCAATTGAATTTTGAGCAGTTGACAACAAAAAGCACTACACTGCTACTGCTGCTTTAATATGTGGATGTGGGTCATAATCTGACAATGTGAAATCTTCAAACTTAAAATCTAAAAGTTCTTTCACGTCAGGGTTTAAAGTCATTTTAGGCCATGGTCTAGGTTCTCTTGTAAGCTGTAATTTAGCCTGTTCCATGTGATTACTATATAAATGCACATCTCCGAAAGTATGCACAAAATCTCCTAACTCATATCCACACACCTGAGCTATCATCATGGTTAACAATGCGTAAGAAGCTATATTAAACGGAACACCTAAAAACACATCTGCACTTCTTTGGTAGAGTTGGCAACTTAATTTTCCATCTGCCACATAAAACTGAAATAAGCAGTGGCATGGTGGTAGTGCCATATCATCTATAAATGATGGATTCCAAGCAGAAACGATGTGTCTTCTGCTATCAGGATTATTTTTAAGCTGGGCCATCAGTTTCTCTATTTGATCTGTAGAAGTTCCATCTGGATTAGGCCAGCTTCTCCACTGGTAGCCGTAAACAGGTCCTAAATCTCCTTCTTCATCTGCCCACGCATCCCAAATTTTCACTCCATTATCCTTCAGATACTTGATGTTAGTGTCGCCTTTTAAGAACCATAAAAGTTCGTGAATAATGGATCTTAAATGCAGCTTTTTAGTGGTAAGTAACGGAAAACCTTCACTCAAATCATAACGCATCTGATATCCGAAACAGCTGGTGGTTCCTGTGCCAGTTCGGTCAGACTTTTCATTTCCGGTGTCTATAATGTGCTGCAGTAAATCTAAGTATTGTCTCATGGTTTCAGGAATTTCTGCGAATTTCCGATTTATGGCTTAGCTCGCCAAAAAATGTTGGAAACTATGCTTTAACTTTTAACTCTTTTAGAATCTGAGTGGCCATATGTTTAGCTTCAGCTAACTCCGGATGAGTTACCGTAACATGTCCCATTTTCCTAAATGGCTTGGTGTCTGCTTTTCCATAAATATGAATACCTACTCCTGGCAGGGCTAATACTTTTTCTATACCTTCATACTTCACTGGCCCGGTAAACCCTGCATCTCCTAGTAAGTTCAGCATCACAGCAGCTGACCTCAATTCGGTATCTCCCAGCGGCAGATCTAACACTGCTCTCATGTGCTGCTCGAACTGTGAAGTATGACAACTCTCTATGGTGTGATGACCAGAGTTATGAGTTCTAGGTGCCACTTCATTTACTAGCACTTCTCCTGTTTTAGATAAAAATAATTCTACCGCCAATAAGCCTACAAAATCAAACGCTTCTACTACCCTATTAGCTAACTCAAAACAGCGTTTTTCCACTTCTGCAGAAACCTGAGCGGGAGCAAATAAGAATTCCACCAAATTGGCCTCTGGATTGAACTCCAATTCTACTAAAGGAAAGGTTTTTACTTGGCCAGAAGGGGTTCTAGATATTATAACTGAGAGCTCTTTTTCTATGTCTACTAAGTCCTCTAATACAGAAGGTTCAGTAAACGCTTTGGCTAAATCTGCCTCTGTTCTTAGAACTTGAACTCCTCTTCCATCATAGCCTCCTGTGCGTAATTTCTGAACTATTGGAAATTCTGTGATTTGCTCTTTGCCTTCTATCAGCTTAAACGCAGAGCTGGCTATTCCATGATCCTTGTAGAACTGCTTCTGCAGGCCTTTGTCTTTTATGGTAACTAGGTTTTCTGGCTTAGGGTAGATGGTTTTTCCTTCGCGTTGCAACGCAAATAATGCCTCTGTATTTACATTTTCTATTTCTATAGTGAGTAGATCTACAGACTGCCCAAACTCATAAACAGCATCATAATCGTTAAAGCTGCCTAGGGTAAATGAGCTAGCAATTTCTGCACAGGGGCAGTTATCAGAGGGATCTAGCACACTAATATGAACGTCTAAGTTAATGGCATCTTGAATGAGCATTCTGCCGAGCTGACCGCCACCTAAAATGCCTAATTTAAAGTCTGAAGCGTAGAAATTTTTCATCGGCACAAAGATAGCTTTACCACTAGTTATGATATTAAAGGGCAAGTAATTTTTTCATATTTGTAACTTCGGCACACCAAAAAAATAATTATCACATGAAATCATTCTTTACTGCTACACTTATCTTTTTACTTTCATTATCAAGCTACGCGCAGAGCATAGGCTCTACAGAGGCTATAGAATATGACCCAACAGGGAACAGATGGTTAATTACTAATGGAAGTTCTATACTTCAGCAGCCTAGCGGCACAGATGATTTAGAGTTTTTCGGCAGTTCGGGTGCTTCTTACGGCATGGAGGTTATGAATGATAAGCTGTTTGCTATAGGTGGTACAGTAAAAGCTTTTGATCTGGATACTGAAGATCAAGTAATGAACACAAGCATTTCAGGTGCTGGCTTTCTTAATGGTATGGCTTCAGATGGTGCTAATAATCGCATTTGGATCACTGATTTTTCAAATAACAGAATCTATGAATTAGATGTAGCGGATTTAGACAATCCTGTTTCAAGCATGGTAGTTTCTAACACTGGGTGCACACCTAATGGAATTACATATGATGAGGCCAATAATAGACTGGTATTCACCTGCTGGTCTGGCGGAGATATAAAAGCTGTAGACCTCACAGATTATTCAGTATCTACATTAATAGATACTGGTCTTAATTCAATAGATGGAATAGACCATGACGAAGATGGAAATTTTTACATCTCTTCTTGGTCTCCAACTAGGATAACACTGCTAGCAGAAGACTTTACGGTGCAGGAAACTGTAACTGCTACTGGCTTAAGTGGCCCTGCTGATATTTCTTACGCTGTGCAAATAGACTCTTTAGGTATAGCTAATTCAGGGAATGGCTCGGTGACTTACATATACTTCGGAGCCACTGATAACATTAAGATCATAGAGGCGAGTAATTCATTAGCCATTTATCCGAATCCAATAACTGAAAATAGTTACGTATCTTTTAGCTTAGCTCAGGCTAGTGAGTGCCATTTAGCTATATATAGTTTAGAAGGTAAGTTGGTATATGAATTGTTAAATGAAAAAATGGCAGCCGGTGAGCACAAAGTATTAATGAGTGGAATAACTCTAGAAAAAGCAAGTTATATCTGTAAGCTTAAGACAAATGCAGGCATCAGTACCATTCAACTAATTTATTAATGATGAACAAATTTCTGATTCTATTTCTCTCCGTATTTCTTTCTTTAGGTGCTTTAGCACAAGATTATAATCCTGAGCCAGAAAAAGATGATTCAGGCCCTTCGTTTAAAGATAGATTAGTGTTAGATGGGAATGTGGTTCTTCAGTTTGGCAATATCACTGTTTTAGGGGCTAATCCACAAATAGGCTATAGAATTACGGAGACTTTAACAGCAGGCATAGGCTACAATTATCAGTATTTTTCTTTTAACTATGGAAATGGCACTCGTGCTGTAGATGCACTCTATGGCCCTACTGCTTTCGCTAATGCGCGGATCTTTGACAATTACTTTTTAAGGGCAGATTTCCAGACCTTAAAATATGTACAGTCTTCTAATTTAGATGCTAATGCCTTTGAATTCAACCTAGATAGGCTGCTATTAGGAGGAGGAATGATCCAGCCTATTAGTGATAGGGTGAGTGCATACTTCGGAGCTTTTATAGATGTGCTCTCGCCTAACCCTACGCCTATAGTAAGGGCTGGAATTCAGGCTGGATTTGGGAGGTGGTAGGTTTTGGTTCAGTGTTCTAGGTTATTAGATCCCGTGGTTACTTTGTTACCTAAACACTTATGATTTTATAAAGTATTACACCTCCATTGTAGAACTGTAGACTGTATCTGGATTAAACCCAGCCAAAGTCTACTTACTGATATGTTCGCCTAGTTCTTCGATACTAGATTCAAACTCAAAAGCATCATTCACTTTATAGTAATTTCCTTTATCAAAACAGTATTTGTAAGCAAATTTAGCATACTCCATTTTTCCACTTTCAAACTCGAAAAGACTAGTAATGTCTCTTACTTGGTCTGCGCTTAGGCAGTTTCCTTTAGTAATTTGCTTGGCAATAGTCATTCTAGCGTCTGAAAATGTTTTAGATGAAATAGACTTCTGAGCTGATTCAAAATCAGCTGACCCCATGACAGCAGAACAAGGCCCCTCACTCATTACCTCTTCTTCATAAACTACTTCTTCCACCTCCGTGTAAGTTTCAGTTTGCTCATAGTTAATCTGCTGATTCATTTCTACAGACTCTGTAGTAGTTTCAGAAACATTCACATCCACTCCCATATTAATACCTCCAATATTTACGTTCATATTTACACTTTCTGTGGTAGTTTTAGAACCTGAAGGCCTCACTGTACTGGTATTTACAGTGGTATTGATCTGAGTATCTACTCTCTCAACTTCTTGAACTACTTCTATTTCTTCTTCAGAAGCCGTTTCGTGGTAAACTATTTCAGTGTATTCACTTGGCGATTCATTTAAAGGCACCTGGCCAAAAAATCGAAGCTTGTATCCTTTCTTGGTTTGGGTGATTTTCATGGTAGTAGCCACTCCCATAGGATCAAAATAAATGTTCTTATCCAAAGTAGGAATGGTTTCATCTGCGTGTATAACCTTCAGCTTATATGTCTCTAAATTTAACCCAGTCACTTTTACATTGGTCTGAGGCTCCACATTCTGTTTTATACCATTTACATACGCATCAAATGGATTTAAGTCTTCACTAAAAATGATTAGATGGTTTTCTTGAGCACTTAGCTTACAAAGCAGAATTAAAGTTAAAAGGGCAAGAGTAAATATTTTTTTCATAGTATTTTATTTTTAAAAACCTTGGATATTTCAATCTTTATGCCATTAAAGAGCACCAAAGAAAACATTCGGACTACAAATTTAATTTCTTACCAGCATGCATCTGCGTATTTTCCTAATATTAACAAGTCGGTTGGACTAGATAATCCTGATTAGATCCAATTCTATCAACTTCCAATCCATCACTTTTCCCTAAACTATCGTCCAAAATCCACCTTAAATTTGTAACCTAAACTAACAATCGTTAGTTTTACACTATAGAACGTTAGTTTATGGCCAGCAGATTTCACGAGATAACCGTTAAAGACATTCATAAAACCACTCCAGATTGTTCTGTAGTGAGCTTTCAAATTCCTGATAATCTTAAGAATGAATTCAGTTTCACCCAAGGTCAGTACTTGACTTTAAAGGCGCAGATCAATGGTGAAAATGTACAGCGATCTTACTCGCTTTGCTCATGTCCTCATGATGATGCATGGCAAGTGGGAATCAAGAAAATTCCTGGCGGGCTTTTTTCTACTTATGCCAATGATGTGCTGAAGGTGGGAGATAAGCTAGAAGCTATGGTGCCTAACGGAAACTTCTTCGTAGATGTAGAACCTAAGGCAGAACGTAACTTCATAGCCATAGCTGCTGGAAGTGGTATTACGCCTATTTATTCTATCATAAAAACACATTTAGAAAACGAGCCAAAGTCCTCTTTCAAGTTGCTCTACACCAACCAAACTGCTGGTTCTGTAATCCTAAAAGAAGAAATAGAAGGCCTGAAAAACCGATTTATGGATAGGCTAGAAGTATTCCACTTCCTAACCAAGCAGAGCAGAGGAATAGACCTCTATGATGGAAGACTGAATGAGGAAAAGTTAGAAAAACTTTGCAACGCGGTTATAGACGTTAACCAAATAGACCATATTTTTAGCTGTGGGCCAGAAGAGATGATTTTTATGGCTAAAGATTTTTTCATGTCTAAAGGAGTGAGTGAAAGGAAAATTCACTTTGAACTTTTCACTTCAGCTGCTGCTAAAAGAGGCCCGAAAAGAGAGGTTAACAAAGAACTGAAGGGAATGGTGTCTGACGTTACCATCCTAGATGGCGGAAAATCATTTAACTTTAAAATCCATCAAGGCTCTAATAACATCTTGGACGCTGCTTTGGCCAATAGTGCTGATCTTCCCTATGCTTGTAAAGGCGGAGTATGTTCTACATGTAAGGCTAAAGTAATAGAAGGAAAAGTAGACATGGAAGTGAATTACGCCTTAGAGCCAGAAGAAGTAGAAGCTGGATATATACTAACCTGCCAGGCGCATCCGTGTTCGGAAAAAGTGGTAGTAGATTTTGATAATTAGAGGTTTAGCAGAGCATTGACACGCTAAACAGAAACACTATAAATTCATTCAACAATGGAATTAGACATCAATAAATTAGAGAATGATTTTCAAGCCAGAATAGATGCTGGAGAAAACATAGAGGCTAAGAACTGGATGCCGGAGAAATACAGAAAGACGCACATTCGTCAGATTTCTCAGCACGCACACTCGGAGATAGTGGGTATGCTTCCAGAAGGCAATTGGATTACAAGAGCGCCTAACTTGAGAAGAAAGGTGGGGCTTTTAGCCAAAGTCCAAGATGAAGCCGGACATGGTCTTTACCTTTATTCCGCAGCTGAAACTTTGGGAATTTCAAGGGATGAACTCTTTGACCAGTTACACACTGGTAAGGCTAAATATTCTAGTATTTTCAACTATCCTACCCTTTCTTGGGCAGATATAGGAGCTATAGGTTGGCTAGTAGATGGAGCTGCTATTATCAATCAGGTGATGCTTACTAGAACTTCTTACGGCCCTTATGCCAGAGCCATGGTGAGAATTTGCAAGGAAGAAAGCTTCCATCAACGCCAAGGGTATGAAATGATGCTCACTTTATGTAACGGCACACCGGCCCAAAAAGAGATGGCGCAAGATGCACTTAATCGTTTTTGGTGGCCTTCTTTAATGATGTTTGGCCCTAGAGACGAAGAATCTCCGCACACTGAGCAGGCCATGAAATGGAAGATCAAGCGTAAAACTAACGATGAACTTCGCCAGCAGTTTGTAGACATTACTGTGCCTCAGGCAGAAATTCTAGGGTTAACTATTCCGGATCCAGACTTAAAATGGAATGAAGAAAGGGGTCACTATGACTTCGGCCCTATAGATTGGGATGAATTCTGGGGAGTGGTAAAAGGTAATGGGCGTTGCAATAAAGAACGTCTGGGAGCAAGGGTAAAAGCGTGGAACGAAGGAGAATGGGTGAGAGATGCGGCTATGGCGTACTCGAGTAAGAAAGAAGCTAAAAAGAATTCAGCAAAAGCAAGCTAATTCGATTTACGATTTACGATTTACGATTTACGATTTACGATTTACGATTTACGATTTACGATTTACGATTTACGATTTACGATTTACGATTTACGATTTACGATTTACGATTTCTAAGTTGTCTTAAATAATCTAAAATTGTAACTCTAGAATTTAAAATTTTTGATTAAAGATTCCGAATGAGAAACCAAACGGAAATATCCTCAACAAACTGAAATAATGAGCAAGAATGAATGGCCCATCTGGGAAGTATTTATACGAAGTAAAAACGGATTAGAGCACCGCCACGCAGGTTCTCTTCACGCAGCTGATGCTGAAATGGCTATGGAAAACGCCAGAGATGTATACACCAGACGTCAAGAAGGTGTAAGTCTTTGGGTAGTAGAGTCCAAGCACATAGTGGCTTCTAACCCTGAGGAAAATGGAGAGATGTTCGCTCCTGCAGAGGATAAAGTGTATAGACATCCTACATTTTACGAATTACCAGACGAAATAAAACACATGTAATGGAACACCAAAAGTTATACGATTACATACTTACTCTAGGAGATAATTCTTTGATCTTAGGGCATAGGCTTTCAGAGTTGTGTGGTCATGGTCCGAGTTTGGAAACAGACATAGCACTAACTAATATCTCTTTAGACCTCTATGGTCAAGTCAGAAACTATTTTCAATACGCGGCTGAACTAGCTGGCGATGGAGCTACAGAAGATTCTGTAGCACTTCTGAGAATAGAGCGAGCTTACAGAAACACCTGGATAGTGGAACAGCCAAATGAGGATTTCGCTCATGTGATTTGTCGCCAGTTTTTGTTCGATTCGTTTCACATGCCGCTCATGCAGCAGCTGTGCGAAAGTAAAGATGAACGCATCTCTGCCATAGCTAAAAAATCCATCAAAGAAGCCAGCTACCACGAGCGTTTCTCATCTGAATGGATGAAGCGTTTAGGTGGGGGCACAGAGGTGTCTAACCAGAAAATGCAAGCCGCTTTAAATCACTTATATCCGTTTGTAAACGAATTTTTTCAGGAGACTGACCTAGATAAAGAAATGAAGGATAATGGTATAGGAGCGGATTTAGTCGTCTTAAAAAACCAATATTTCCAGAACGTGAACAGGCTTTTAGAAGAAGCTGAGCTCATTATTCCAGAACCTGTATGGAGACAAACTGATGGAAAACTAGGATTTCATTCAGAACATTTAGGGTTCATCTTAGCTGAACTCCAGTATATGCAGAGGGCTTATCCTGATTCGGAGTGGTAGTTTTATTTACAATTTTAGATTTACGAATTACGATTGCTCCTTGAACTCCCTTGGCATGAATTAAGGCACAAAGATTAAAAGTTTGTTATAAACAGAATACAAGCTGACTGAGTGCCGACCGAATGGAAGGTGTATCGAAGGCTGCGGAATTGATAAGAATTTAAAGCACATTTGAACAATACACAAGACATATCATCAGAGGTAATGGAGATCATCCGTACCGTTTACGACCCCGAAATTCCCGTGCTCACGGTTATAGATTTAGGCGTGGTTAAGAAGGTGACCGTTGAAGGTAAAAAAGTGCTTATCAACCTTACTCCTACTTATTCTGGCTGTCCGGCCATGGATATGATTTCTGACGATTTAAAAGCAGCCCTGAAAGCTAGAGGCTATGAGGCTGAAATCAAGTTGATCCTCTCTCCTGCCTGGAGCACAGATATGATTACCGAAACTGGCCGCAAAGCCATGGAAGAATATGGCATAGCCTCACCACTAGAACCTTCTAATGATAAGCTAGCACTTACAGGTGATGCTAAAATAGTAACCTGTACGCGATGCAAATCTCAAAACACCAAGCTGGTTTCTCAGTTTGGCAGTACGGCCTGTAAAGCACTATTCCAGTGCAATGACTGTCATGAGCCTTTTGATTATTTTAAGTG
>JBGCDA010000049.1:0-42745 GCA_045104985.1 Flavobacteriales bacterium
AGAAACTTCTTTCTGTTCATTAGGGTTTTTAATGATTAGTTCTACATCATCTCCGAAGAATCCTTGCCAGTGGCCATCTCTAAAATCTAAGGATCCCAGCACTCCGTCAGTTAAACCATCTGTTCCGCCAGCGGTGTAATAATCGCTGTAAGGCACCGAGTAGCTGATGCTAGCCGTTAGCCAATTATGGTGGAAGAAGGATATTGTAGTAGTTTCTTCATTTGCAGAATTAGCAGATTTTGAACTAATGTGGGTTAGCACATTACTGTATTTAGGGATGAGAATAGAATCACCTTTGAACACTTCTTTTTCTTGTGTACATCCCCCAATGAGGAACTGGTATTGAGTTTCGGGATTTCTAAGATTCTCACCGAGATAAAGTGTGATTTGGTCTGCTTCAGTTTTGATTGTCGCGGAAATAGCTACCGTTTCATTTCCGTAAGCGACTCCTCTCTCATCCAGAATAGGGTAGTGAGCATCTAGCCTCTGTAGAAAGTTATTATAATTCGTGTTTGTTCCCCAAAAAGCTTCTGAAGCGGCTATGAGTCTTGGAAATACTTTTGAATCCAGAGTTTTTTCATCTGGCACATGTTCTGTCCACATGTTACACTCTGCGCCTAATATTCTAGCAGCTTCTTCCGCGTTGCAATCTGGTGGAATAGGATCAAAACCATAAATCTTCTCCGTATGTATGGCTTTTAATGAATAGTCTAAATAGCAATGAGAAGTGGGACTCATAATGGCTTGTCTTCCCTCTGATACAGCCTTTTTTCCGCCTTCCATTCCTCGCCAACTCTGAATAATAGCTGTTTCTGTGAGTTCGTCATTTAAGATCTCATCCCAGCCTATAATGGTTTTCCCGTTTTCCTGAAGGTATTTGGCCATTCTATTTATAAAATAAGATTGAAGCTCCTCATAATCGCTTAAACCCTCTTTTTTCATGAGTTCTGTACAGAACTCACTTTTTTCCCACCGCGTTTTAGGGGCTTCATCTCCTCCTATGTGTACGTAATTAGATGGGAACAACTCCATGACTTCACCTAAAACAGTCTCTAAAAAATTAAAGGTGTATTCTGTAGGGCAGTAAATATCTTTGAACACTCCCCAGTCGTTTGGCACAGAAATTTGCTCTCCATTACACCCTAGTTCTGGGTAGGCAGCCAGAGCTGCAGATGAGTGCCCAGGCATCTCTATTTCGGGTACTACTTGTATGTGACGTTCGGAGGCATATTTTACTATTTCTCTAATGTCTTCTTTGGTGTAAAACCCGCCATATAGTTTTCCTTCTTCAGCCAATACATCTTCTCGCCAAGCGCCTATTTCAGTCAGTTTAGGATAGGCGTCTATGGCTATTCTCCAAGCTTGATCTTCTGTAATGTGCCAGTGCATCACGTTCATTTTATAGAAAGCGAGTAAATCGATATATTTTATCACTACCTCCTTCGGAAAGTAATGTCTGCAAACGTCTAGGAGCATTCCGCGCCATTTGAATTTAGGCATATCTGATAGCTCGAATGCAGAAAGCACTGGAGTCTCTGAACCATTTGAATTTATTGATAATATTTGTCGAATGCTCTGAATTCCATTAAAAACAGCTTCTTGGCTTCCTCCGTAGATAGAAAGGGTGTTATTTTTACAAGATATTTGATGGTATGTTTCAGGCATTTTAGAAATAATTTCTAAGTTAATGCGCGCTGATTTTTCTGATGAGTTTATAGAAAATAGATATTCACTTTCTAGGAATTTTTGCAGGTATTTTTTCTCTGAGAGAAGAGAGTCAGAAGACGAGATAGACACACCGTTCTTGAATGAGATACCGTGTTCAGATTTAGAAAAGTATGAGTTCGGCTGTGGGATTATCGTCTGTTTTTCAGCCAAGAATTCTGGTTCAGATTTAGAAGAGTTACACCCCCATATCGAACTGATTATTGCAACGCATAGGATTACGGTTAACCTATGTAGGTGTGAGGGTTTAGTTTTCATGATGTAAAGGTCAGAAAAATCCATGAGAATTTTAGAGATCTTTACTTTAGCATCGATGAAAAATGAATGCTCTTCTCAATTTAAACCGAGGCGTTAAAAAGTTTTTTAGGTCCTAAAAACTGAAATTATAGATGTGAATATGAATTTGTCTGGTTTGAAGGAAGTAGCACTTATTTATATCAACTTCCTCAACTCCATCATCAAATTAGCTTCTATCTGGTCAAAGTGTACATCAGACTGGAATAATTCTTTAATGTCTTTAAACAGCTTGTCTTTGTCTTTTGAGTCATAGCCTCGGGCTTTTACCGCAGTCGTAGTTTTCTGGAGGCTCTGATTATCATTGTCTGATTTTAAGCTCGGCTTGTAGTTTAGAAACAGAGGCCTCAGAGGTTTTCTCTTTGATCTGTGTCTATTCTTCTTCTGCAATAGTGAAATCTGCAGGTGCACTCTAAAGCAAGACAGAAGTCAATAGTTCTTCTTTATTCCAGTCGTGGTAATCATCAGTTTGATTACTTAGAGATTAAAGCCAATTTAATGGTCTATAGCTGTTAATAGGTGGTTAGAAACTACTACTAAAAGGAAAGGGCTTCATTATTTGAAGCCCTTTCTGGTATAATTATGTCTTGGATTTACAGCTTGATTATTCTTTCCTTAACTATGAATGTTTCTTCAGACTTTATTTGAATTAAATAGGTGCCTGAGTTAAGTGCTGAAATGTCTATCATGGAATTGGCAGAGTTAAGTGTGCTAGATTCTACTGTTCTTCCTACTGCATCTATAATAGAATAAGTCATGCCTGCTGTGAATGCCTCTGTTCGAATATTAAGCTGAGTGCTGGCCGGGTTAGGGAATATTGCAACGCTACTCTGCGCAACTTCTTCCACAGAACTGAATTCTTCTATAACCACACAGTAATCTTCAGTTTCTCCATAGCCATAATCTCCACATGGATCTTGAAGCAGTTGAACATCACCTGCCCATATTACTGAGACTCTCAGTCTGGTTAGGCCTAAAAGAGCATCTTCCGGAATAATGACAGATTCTGAAAGTCCTGTGGAGGTGCTCTCATCAGAAGCTATCATTTCTGAATTTTCGAATTCTCCGTCTTGGTCTAAGTCTATCCACACCACTATACTTTCATTATAGGTTTGACCACCATACCCTACTTCTACATCTATTTGTGCTGTATTTCCTCTATTTAATGTGATTTCAGAGCCAGTGAAGTCTCCATATCCATCATCATTGCCTGAGGTATTAGTGTAATCGTTAATACTAAATTCCTCTATCCACTCATCTTCAGTGCTCTCTGTTTCTGTCATACAGAATGTGGCATCTGTGCAGTGTCCACAGCCTAGAGTTCTAAAGCTAATCATGTTTTCTTCTACAGAAATGCCATCTTCACAGATCGAATAAATAGATATGTCATAATCTGTGCATGGCTCTAAGCCATCTAAAGTATAAGTGCCGCCTGTAACATCCTCTATAGTAGTGGAGAGTCCCCCCATCTGAGAATAGGTGATATTATAAGTAACAGCCGCCAGTACGCTTGGCCATGTAATTTCTACTTCATTTTCTCCTAAAAGTTCCAGTTCTACAGTTTCTAACTCTGGAGATACGCAGCACCCTTCTGTGAAAATTACAGTAGACGTTGTCCACTCAGTAATTGTATCTACAGAGCACTCTGTTCTAATCTGATACTCATACTCTGTGCACCATTCTAGTTCTCCTAGATCATAGAAAGAGTCAGTGAGATCTAGTACCTCAGTCCATTCAGTATCTTCTGTTGGCTTGTATCTAAAAGCGTAAGCATTTTCTTCATCGAATGAAGCCCACTCTATAGCAAAAGACACTTCATCTTCAGTAATAATTTCTGAACTAAACGGAGCGAAACATCCGCCATCTGGACAAGTAGCTACTAGAATATTCAAACTGTTAAACGCATTAATTCTCCCTCCTGTAACACACTCTGTGGTCAAATTGTCTATTGGATCCACACCATCATAAAGCGCTTGTAAAATGAGATCAGCACCAGCCTGAGGATCACCATGAACTATTTCCATAAGTCCTGGGCACGGCACTGAATAGAGTAACCCTATAACACCAGCAGTTAATGGACTAGCGAATGATGTTCCTGAGGTAGCTCCGTAGGTGTTATTTCCAGAAGTAGTCCACACATCTTCACCAGGTGCACCTAAATCTATGGTGGTTTGACCATATCCTGAGAATGTTCTAACATCATTACTATTAGTGGCAGTTACACTTACCATATAGTCTGAAGCGCAGGCCGTAGGTAAATCACCCACTGCATCTATATCCACATTATTATTAGCTGTAGCTCCACAGTTTAATATTCCCGCCTCTCCTAGAGTCTGGTACAAACCACACCATATAGGAGAGTCTTCAGGCTGACCACCGTCTAATCCCCAAGAGGCGTTAGTAGCCACCACAAATGCGCCCTCAGCACCATTCGTACTTTCATATAAGTTTCTCATGTCTAAGGGATATCCATAAGCTTCTACTAGTGATGCCTCATTGAAAAGACTTTCTCCTGCTACAGACATAATTTTAATGTCCCAGTTTATTCCTGCTACGCCTAAGTCATTATCTCCCTCGGCTCCTATCATTCCCATTACTTGAGTTCCATGGCCTCCATTAAATACACCTTCATCATCTTCAGATTGTACATTCCACCCATCATAATCATCTACATAGCCGTTACCATCATCATCTATTCCATTATCTGGAATTTCAAGAGTATTTACCCAAGCATTCGCTTGTAGGTCTGGATGGTTTAAGTTTCCTCCTTCTATAACGCACACTACTATTTCATCTCCTACGGCCGTTTCTCCGCCAGTAGTGATATCCCATGCCAGTTCAGAGTCTATGTTCTGATGGTGCCATTGGTTACCATAATTAGGATCTAGTGGCTCAGTTTCTCTTAGTTCTATGTTATGATTTAGCTGTGCATGATTTACACCAGTAATAGAATAAAAAGCAGTGACGAGCTGGCTTTCAGTGATTTCATCAGAATGAGAAATCAGATGAATGTTGAGATTTTCATTAAGCGTGCGTTTCACCCTGATTTGAGCACTGTTGTCAAATAAATCGTTTGCTTGAGAGACAGCATCTTGTACCTTATAGCTGTCAAACAATTGAACTAGCACTTCATTAGGCACTATATCCTGCGTAAAAGCACTAAAAGTGAGGGTAGCTGAAATGGCTAACAGTAACAATTTTTTCATGTGGTTTATGGGTTTCCTTTAGATTCTGTACAAATTTAGCATAGAAACCCCTAGGCCTAGGAATGCAGTTTAGATTACTTATCCAGCGTAGTATTCCCGTTTTACACGTTCAGAGATGCTGGTTAGAATTTCGTAAGGAATGGAGTTAATAATCTCAGCCATTTGCTTTACATCCCCCGCAGTACTGAATATTTCCACCTCATCGCCAGTTTTCGCGTTGCAATGGGTGATATCCAAAAAGCACATATCCATACAAATAGTTCCGATAATTTTCGCCTTTTGGTTTCCAATTTTAGCATGAAATTTACCATTGCCTAAAGCACGAAAGAGTCCATCTGCATAGCCTATAGGAATAATAGCTATTTCTGTAGTTTGGGCCGCTTTATATGTTCTTCCATACCCTAAAGTGTCTCCAGCTTTAAGCGTTCTGGTTTGAATTATGGTCGTTTTTAGTCTACTCACTAATTGTAGATTTTTTTGAGCGTCTTCATCAGAACTAATTCCATAAAGGCTAATGCCCAGCCTAACCATATCCATCTGTGTTTCAGGAAATCTAGAAATGGCTATGCTATTACAGATGTGCTGTAACGGTGTGTAATTCAGACTTCGATTAATCGTCTCTGCATTTGCCTTAAAAAGAGCTATTTGGCCTTTAGTAAAATCGTCTTGATCATGACTGCCTGCTGCTGCTAGGTGAGAAAAAATGGCTTCTATCTTCACACTGTTAGACTTGGAAAGAAGAAATAAGAGCTTTTCTAGATCTGATTTTTCCATACCTAACCTGTGCATCCCAGTATCTAGCTTAAGTTGGATTGGGTAGTTTTCTCTACCTGTTTTAGTTAGGTAAGCTATGAACTGGCTTAGGAGTTCTAAAGAGTAAATTTCTGGCTGTAAGTTATGCCGCACTATGGCAGAGAATGCACTAGGCTCAGGGTTTAAAATTAAAATAGGTAATTGAACTCCATTCTGACGCAGTTCTGCTCCTTGATCCGTTTGAGCCACAGCCAAGTAATCTACACCTATACTTTCTAAGTGAGAGGCTACCTCATAAGCACCACTGCCATAGCTAAATGCTTTCACCATAGCCATTACCTTGGTGTTAGGTGAAATTAAGGACTTGTAATAATTATAGTTATGTGTAAAGGCATCCAAATTGACTTTTAAAACAGTCTGTTGATCGTTTTTTTGCAGACGTTTAGAAATCAAGTCTAACCTATAGTTTTCTTCACCTTTTATGATAATAACTTCATTTAAAAAAAGTGATTTTGGGCTGTCAGCTAGAAAGACCTCTTTTGAAGAATAGTGATCTACAGTCATGGTGTACTGATCACTTAAAACTCCGGGGCCAATGGCAATCATATAACCGACATTAAAAGTTCTGAGTACTTCTACAAACTCAGCTGTACGAGTAAATAAAAAGGGGTGCGCTGTGGAAATAATAAGTGTTTTGGCCTTATTGTGTGAATAAGAGTCTGCTAGTGTTAACGCCTCTTCGAGACTGTCTAAGCCAAAAGAACTAGGGTCAAGTAAGAGTGTGCAGTTATTTACACCTTGCAATACCTGAAGTTTCTTATCCATTGGGTTTTTTGGTTTTAACTGAGCACTCACTTAAGAATTAATCCTCGGCAGTGGTGGTGAGTTGGTCTAGAGCTTCCTGAGCTTTTTTCTCCGCTAAACGCTCATTCATTATTTTCTGCTGCCACTCTGGAATAATTCCTTGTTTCTCAAATTCTAAAGCTTCTACATAAGCCTCTCTAGATAGTGGCACATAACAGTCTTTTTCTCCCAGTTCTACTAGCTTATCTCCACCAGTAAATCTATAAGAGTACTGCGCTAGATTTCCTGTTTTTACGCAGATGGCATGCACCTTGGTCACATATTCTGCTATAGCCATAAGCTGTGGCATAGGGCCGAAAGGTCTTCCTTTAAAATCCATGTCTAAACCAGCCACCACTACTCTAATTCCATTGTTAGCTAGCTGATTACAAACGCTAGGAAGCTCCTCGTCAAAAAATTGAGCTTCATCTATACCTATCACATCCACATCATTAGCCAATAACAACAGGTTAGAAGACGAGGGCACAGGTGTGCTGTGAATAGAATTGTAATTATGACTCACCACAGCTTCATCGCTGTACCTGGTGTCTATTTGAGGTTTAAAAATTTCTACTTTTTGTCGGCCGATTTGAGCACGTTTAAGTCTACGAATTAGTTCTTCTGTTTTTCCAGAAAACATGGAGCCACAGATGACTTCTATCCATCCTTTGTGCTGCTGCTTGCTATTTTTATTTTCTAAAAACATTACTGAAGGCAAAAGTAACTATCTAAAGTGGAGTATTGAGAGCGATTTACTAACTAGTAATTCAGGTGTTTCTGGTATAAATGTAATATACTCGCATAAAAAATCAGGGAATACATGAAAAGAGTACTTTGGATTATGACTGTGCTTTTCCT
The DNA here is from genome assembly GCA_045104985.1 of Flavobacteriales bacterium. Classification (GTDB taxonomy): domain Bacteria; phylum Bacteroidota; class Bacteroidia; order Flavobacteriales_D; family Sanyastnellaceae; genus ASP10-05a. The sequence continues at coordinate 7,680 of JBGCDA010000049.1, forward strand.
AGTAGGATGTGCTAAAGAGGAAGGCGAAGGAGGAAATTCGTCCATTTCTGGAAAGGTAAATTTAGAACAGTATAACAGCACGTTTACTATTCTAAACTACACCACCGCAGCCGCAGATTATGATGTGTTTATAGTTTATGGAGATGATGTAGGCTTTTCAGATAACACAGAAACGGATTATAAAGGAGAGTTTACTTTCCCGTTTTTGAGAGAAGGAGATTATACCATTTATGTGTACTCAAAAGTGAATTCGAGTGAGGCCATTAACGGTCAGGCACCCTCAGAAGAAGCCATTATTCAAACTATTTCTATAAGTAAAAAAGAAGACGCTACACTTCCAGATTTCACTGTGTTAAATAACTAATGGCTCAGAAAGTATTTATAACTATAGCATTCATAAGCTCCTCTTTGCTAAGTGTTTCTCAAATAAATGATGCCGGTTTGTGGGTTTATTTTGGCCTCGAAAAAGACCTGCCAGATAAGTTCACTACAGGAATAGAAGTAGAAACACGCTTTAATGAGAATATTTCAGAACTGGGCACCACATTTGCTCAGCCTTATATTTCTAAGGAATGGAGCAAGGCATTATCTACTACTTTGGCATATAGGGCTATAGCGAGAAGACAAGCCGATAATACTTACCAAGATAGAGACCGATTTAACCTCGACTTTAAGTACAAGAAAAAGGTAAAGGAGGTAGGAGTTCAGTACAGATTACGTGTTCAGAGAGCACTAGGTATTTTGGATTCAGAACGGGCTGTAGATGCGGATTTTGGGTTTAGACACCGGTTAAAATTTGACTACGGCTTGTCTAAAAAGTGGAAGCTAGGCTTGGCAGGAGAAAGCTTTTACGCGTTGCAACGCGAAGAAGAATTTCTTCACACAGACATTAGAATCAAACTCAGTGCTAGGTACAGAGTAAAAAAAAGACAGTATTTAGGGCTAGGCTACATAGTTCAGCAAGAGTACAATAGAACGAACCCACGAAGGGAGTTCATCATAACTGTGGGTTACACGCTGATGATTAAGTAGTGTGAAAGATGTTAATGTTGTATTGGTTTTTATAACTCATAAGATTGTGATAAATAGCGATTCTTAATTTTTATCACTAAAAAATATAGGACGGCATTTGAATTTATTATGTGTTCACTCAAAAGCATGTAACGTTTAGCGGATGAAATGTTTGAGTGTTATGCTGAGCTTTTTAGTCGAAGTGCTCAGCTGTCGGTTTTTTCCTTAGAAAAAATCGTTAACAGCGTTTGCGAGTTTTTTATCCGTAGTGAAATGATTTTGTTAAGTGAACTAATAATGAATTCACAAGCCTTGATTTTTGGATACTTTTTATCAAGAAAAAGTATCAGGACGTGATTATGTTTTCTTTGCTAAATTCATTGTGTGTATCATTTTTACTTGATGAATGGTTTAAAACAAAGACGTTTATTCTTTCTCTAGAAAACACCGCTAAAAGAAGAAAACGCGCTAATGACATTAACACACTCCATTCTAGAATTAGCCGTTATATCTTTACACCAAAAACCAGAAGGCAGCTAATTTGAGTTTTAATTCCTTACATGTAAAGGGTTTTAGAAGTCCACTGAAGTGGGCTTTCAGCATTTTAGCAGTGTTGGTTTTATCTGTATGCCTAAATAATCAGGCGGCTGCTCAGGACTTTAGTGAGTACTCTAACCTCAGAGAAAAGTGGGTGTTTTTAGAATCAGACACCACTGTTTTAGACACTGTAAGCATAATAAACGGCACATTCGGCATCACCTTAGAACTGCCAGATTCACTGAGTGATTACTCGGTAGATGATTTTAAGGCACTGCTAATATGGCCAGAGCCTAGGCCAGATTCTGTAGCATTAAGGTACCGCGTGTTTCCCATACTACTTAATCATACCTATCAGAATAAAGACCGAAGCATCATACGTACAGAAGAAGATAATTCTGGATTTGATCCGGGGTATGCTTACACACCATCTGCGCTACCGCAGGGGTATAATTCTGCAGGGAATATTAATAAGGCAGGTTACATAAGCAGAGGAATAAACGTAGGAAATGCTCAAGATTTAAGTGTAAACTCAGATTTAAACCTCCAGCTCACTGGTTATCTCACTGAAGACTTGCAGCTTTTAGCTTCCATAAGCGATGCTAATATTCCGATACAGCCTGGAGGAAATTCTCAGACCTTACAGGAGTTTGACCAGGTGTATATCAATGTGTTCAATGATCGGTTTTCCTTAACTGGTGGAGATTACGTATTACGAAGCAAACCCTCTACCTATTTATTCTATCTAAAACGTGCCCAAGGAGCTAATGTCACAGTGGATTTCTCAACGAAATCTGATATAAAGCACCAAACCATGGCCAGTGCCGCTGTGAGCAAAGGAAAATACGCCAGAAATATTTTTAACGCCATAGAAGGAAACCAAGGGCCATACAGGTTAACTGGGGCAGAAGGTGAGGCCTTTGTGGTGGTGCTGGCTGGTACTGAGCGTGTCTTTATAGATGGAGAACTCATGAAAAGAGGAGAGGAGTTCGATTATGTGATAGACTATAACTCTGCGGAATTGACTTTTACTCCCAATCAGCCTATAACCAAAGACAAGCGGATTCAAGTGGAGTTTCAATATTCAGATAGGAACTACGCCAGATCTATTTTTCAGGTGTCAGACCACTTAGAAGGAAAGCGGTTTAAAGTGTATATAAGTGCTTATTCTGAGCAAGACGCCAAGAACCAGAGCCTACAGCAGGTACTAGATGAAGACGATAAAGAGTTATTGGTGAATGCAGGAGATGATCCTTTGGCAGCTACTATTCTGGCAGTGGATTCTACTGGGTTTACACCAGAAGGCATTCATTATGAACTGAGAGATAGTCTGGGGTTTGACTCCGTGTTTGTGTTTAGTAATAATGCCGATCTGGCGGTTTACTCGCTGGGTTTTAGTGATGTGGGTCAGGGAAATGCAGATTATATCCAAGACGGATTCACGGCCAATGGCCGAGTGTATGTATGGGTAGCGCCAGATGTGGTAGATGGGGAATTGGTGAGAAACGGGCGGTTTGCTCCATTTGTAAGGTTGGTGAGTCCTAAAATGCAGCAAGTGGTGGCCGCAGGATTTGAAAGCCAACTGACTAAGAGCTTAAAGCTAACTACCGAGGCTTCCATTACTAATAAGGATCTGAACACATTTTCTAACCGAGATGGTGGAGATGATTTAGGATATTCCGGAAAAGTAGGTGTTCAGTTCAGGCGAGATTCTTCGGTGTTCAAGTTTTGGGCACTGACTTCGGGTGCAGAGGTAGAGCTCCTGAGTGCGCATTTCCAAACCATAGAACGGTTCAGGACCGTGGAGTTTATCAGAGATTGGAACTTACTCTCCCAACCTACTAATGAAGAGCAACTGCTCAGCAAAGGGAAATTAGGCATAGCTCACCAGAAAAAAGGAGCGCTGGAAGTAAATCACCAGAATTTTAATGTAGGAAACGCATACACGGGAAACCGCTCAGGACTGAATGCAGACCTGAGGTTAGGTAGAGTAAAATGGAAAAGTCAGGCATCTTACTTGAATACCCAAGGAGAATTCGATTCTGAGTTTTATAGACATAAGAACGATGTGAGCTATGCATTTAAGCCGTTTAGAATAGGCTACCAAGACGAGCTAGAATCTAATGTGGGGCTAGACACCATTCAGAATGGCTACCGTTTTTTCGATAGGCAGGTGTATGTCATGAACCCAGATTCTAGCACTAATAAGGGGAAGATATTCGCTAGGCAGCGTGTGGATGAGGTGAACGTAGACGGCACATTTTTAACTGCCGCCACCGCCACCCAAATAGGAGGGAGCTATGAATGGCTGAGCTCCAAAAACCAAAGTGCCAAGATCAATTTAAGCCAGAGAGTGCTAGAAATTTCTAACGACACACTCATAACCCAAGAGACTGAAAATAATGTACTTGGCCGAATAGAGCATCGATTAAAAGCATTTAAAAACGTTTTTAACACGGATTTTTTCTACCAAGTGGGTTCTGGATTAGAGCAGCGCAGAGAGTATGTCTACATAGAAGTTCCTGCTGGGCAGGGCGTGTATGTGTGGAACGATTATAATGGAGATGAGGTGCGAGATTTGAACGAATTTGAAATAGCCGCATTCGGGTATGAAGCCAATTTCATTCGCACGTTTATTCCATCTAACGAATACCAGCGCGTATTCTCTAATGCCTTTAATATTAATGCTGGCCTAAACCCCTCACGTGTGTGGAATGCAAAAACGGGCATTCGGAAAGTACTTTCTAAGTTCAGTCACCAGTTTTCTTTTAGTGCAGACCGTAAAACCACAGACGCCACAGATGCTGAGCGGTATAATCCGTTTCTCACAGATGTGAATGAAAACACGCTTCAGGCGCTGAACAGCTCGGTGAGAAACACCCTGTTTTTTAATAAACTCAGCACCGTGTTTGCGGCAGATGTAACAGTTCAGCAGAATGCCATTAAAACATTATTATCTAACGGGTTGGAAAGTAGAAGTGTAGCGTTGCAACGCTTAAACCTCCGCTGGAATTCTTCTAAAACTATAGTATTCAAACTAGGATTAACAGACGAAACCAGAAGCTCTAGTGCTACCAATGTGGTGGGTAGAAACTTTAGCATAAACGCCCAAAAAGTAAACCCAGAGCTCAGCTACCAGCCATCTAATAAAATAAAATTAAGCGGAGTTTCAGAGTACAGCAGTAAAGTGAACTCCAACTCAGATTCGGCAGATGAAACCGCAGAGCTCCTCACCTTAGGAGTGCAGGGCAGATTCAGTGAGCCGGGAAAAGGAACACTAGAAATTCAGGCCAATGTGATCAACGTAGACTACTCAGGAGCAGGAAATTCGGCCTTGTCTTTTGAAATGCTAGAAGGTCTAAATCCAGGAACCAATTACACCTGGAACGCAGTAATTCAGCAAAACCTAAACAAGAACATCCAGCTCTCGGTAAGCTACTCAGGAAGAAAATCTGAGGATAATCCGTTTATACATGCGGGGAGTGTGCAGGTGAGGGCTTTGTTTTGATTAGAGTAAAGCTTCAATACCTTAAAAAGAAGGTCTTCTTTATAGAAAGATATCATTTATCTAATAATGTGGATGAGTTATCTGCAGCGCAGAAAGAGTGTCCTTCTGGAGCACTATTTATCCTGAACTCTGCAGCGAAAACTAAAAGCAAGAAATAGATTTTAGCTTTCAAGGACATTCAGTAGAATTTGTAGCGTGGAACTGACTTTAACTCCTGTCTATGGACAAGAAGAATTAGCCAGCAAACTGTTAACCCGAATCCGAAGTATTCTATTTATCCTTAAATATCCAGCAGAATTACGCCATGTGACTTGGAAGCAAGCTAGTGCTGTTAATCGTTAACCCTTTATTTGGTCGTTTTATTATAGTCTAAGTCTTAAAACTCACTTAGTGCATAGTGGAGAAAAACCACAGTCATATATTTCCTCTCACTAAGCTCCCAGTAGAAAACTCTGCACCAGAAGTAGCTTTAACCACTAGGTTTCCGACTTGAATTTTTTGGAAACGCAAGTGTTTTTCCAGCATCAACTTAAGTTCTTTAGGTGAGATGCCAGAGTAGGTATTCACTATGAGATGACCTTTTGGTGCCAGCAAAGCCGAAACCCCTTTAATAAGTTCGTCTATATGTTTTTCAAGCTTCCATTTTTCACCTTTGGGTCCTCTTCCCCATGAAGGAGGATCCATGATAATGAGGTCGTAATACTTCTGCCGTTTAACTTCTTTCTGTGCATACTTTAGAGCGTCTTCACGCATCCACCGAATGTCTGAAAGTAGGCTAGATTCCATGTTTTCTTTGGCTTTGCCTATGAGTTGGCTAAATGCTTCTACGTGGGTGATGTCTGCACCAGCAGCCTTCGCGGCTAGAGATGCTCCACCTGTGTATGCAAATAGATTGAGAGCTCGAGCATCCGTTTTGCGTTGCAACGCTGAAAATATATACTCCCAATTAGCACTCTGCTCTGGAAACACACCCACGTGCTTGAACTGGCTTAATTCCAGATTGAATCTAATCTCAAAATCGGTAACATAAGAAATGACCCATGGAGCAGCATTACCAGTCCACTGACCAGAATTAGCGGTTTCTTGGGTGAATTTACATTGAGTCAGCGCTTTCCATTTTTTGTTTGGGAAATGAGGCGAACCAGTAGCCGCTATTTCAGGTCTATCTAAAACTACATTTCCAAAACGTTCGAGTTTTCTTCCGTTTCCACAGTCTATGAGTTCATAGTCTTTCCAGGTAGGTGCTATAATTTTGTCTGAGACTTTCATTTGGAGTTAACTATATTGAAAGGTTACCACTACACTAAAAATGAGCAGGCACACTAGGGAATCACTATATCTTTTGAGGAATTCTTTCAAAACGTTGCAAAAGTCAATAATTTCTAGAACTTTAGGGCGAAATAATTAGATACTTGAGCAAGGATAATTCAAAGCATAATAAGGAGCAGGGTCAGATAGGTGAAGATTTAGCAGCTAAGTATTTGACCAATAATGGCTATAAGATCAAAGCTAAGAACTGGCGATACCACCCTTATGAAATAGATATTATAGCCAGTAAAGAGGATGTGGTAGTGTTCGTAGAGGTTAAACTAAGAGAAGACTGGGATTTACTGGAACTCTGGGAAACCGTGAGCAAAGGCCAGCAAAAACGCATCGTAACTGCTGCTCATGAGTATCTGTTAATGAACGATATAGAGTATGAATCTAGGTTTGATATCATAGGTGTAAGAATAACTAGAGGTAAAGTAGATATAGAACACTACGAAGACGCGTTTTGGGCCTAGCGCCAGTCAATTTACGGATTAAGGCCTATATCCAGAGAAACGGTATCTTTGCACCCCCTTTTCAATATACTTTATGAGAAAACCGAATAAAAAGGATTTTAAACCGAGAGGCACGAAATTTACCGACCGCAGGCCGGCTAAAAAAACATTTGCCAAAAATGAAGGTGGAAAGTCACTTTCTAAGCGCATTTCACAAGACTTTCCTGCGGCTAAAAGCATGCTTAAAAAGCCCATTGGTAATGAGCCTGTGCGCTTAAATAAGTATCTGTCTCAGTGTGGGGTAGCTTCTAGAAGAGAGGCAGATGAGCTCATTAAAATAGGTTTAGTAGAGGTGAATGGCGAGATAATAACTGAAATGGGCTTTAAAGTGAAGCCAGGAGATAAAGTGAAGTATGACGGTGGCTTACTGAGTATGGAGCGTAACCGCTACTTCATTATGAATAAGCCTAAAAATGTAGCCAGCACAGTAGACGATACTAAAGGCAGAAGAACCGTTATGAACGTCATAAAGGGAGCGTGTAAGGAGCATATTTATCCTGTAGGAAAACTAGATAGAATGGCCGTAGGACTTCTTCTATTTACTAATGACGGGGACATGGCCAAGCGCTTAATTCACCCTAAAAATGGTGTAAGCCAGCTTTACGAGGTCCATTTAAGAGAAAAAGTAAAGTCGCCTCACCTAGAGACACTCAGAGAAGGAATAGTGCTAGATGGTAGCCCTGCCAGAGCAGATGAGGTGGCGTATGTAGGAGATGGAAGTGATCCACATAAAATCGGTATAAGAATCTCATCTACGCGTAATAAGTTAGTTCACAAGATGTTCGAACACTTTGGGTATACCATTACTAAAGTAGACCGAGTAATGTTCGCGGGATTATCTAAAAAGAACCTAAAGAGAGGTGAGTTCAGAGAGCTTACTGAGCAGGAGGTTAATTTTCTAAAAATGATTCGCTAGATCGTTTCTAGAAGTGAATTCAACACTTATTTTAGCCCACGATATTTCGCATTTTTGATCAAGAATTTAGTAATCATACCGACTTATAACGAGAAAGAAAACATTGAAGCTATAATTCAAGCGGTTCTTGATCTTCCCACTTCTTTTGATATTCTGGTGGTAGACGATGGTTCTCCAGATGGAACAGCAGACCTCGTGAAGAAAAAAATGGCTCAGAATACTGAAGTGAATATCCTAGAACGTTCTGGTAAACTCGGCTTAGGCACAGCTTATATAGCTGGGTTTAAATGGGCGTTGCATCGAGAATACGATTACATCTTTGAAATGGATGCTGATTTTTCTCACAAGCCAGCAGATCTTGAAAGGCTGCTGGAAGCCTGCCTCAAAGGAGCGGATATGAGCATAGGGTCTAGATATGTGCCAGGAGGAAATGTAAAAAACTGGACCACGGATAGGATTATTCTTAGTAAAGGAGCGGCCATCTACGTAAATGCAGTGCTTTGGATGGGAGTTAGAGACTGTACCGCGGGATTCGTATGTTATCATAGAAGGGTATTAGAGGCCATAGCTCTAGATAAAATAAGATTTATAGGCTATGCGTTTCAGATAGAAATGAAATACACAGCTAAACGCCTCGGGTTTAAATTAGCAGAAGTACCTATAGCTTTTGAAGATCGTAAATTAGGCACCTCTAAAATGAGTATGGGTATTTTTAATGAAGCCTTTACTGGGGTTTGGAAAATGCGTTTTGGTAAATTAGCCAAAAAAAAGTAAACCACCTGTAATGTCTAAATTTCTCATTAAAAACGGCACCTTAGTAAATGAAGGGAGCCGCAAATATGCCGATATATTAATAGAAAACGAACTGATCTCAGAAATAGCTCCTGCCGATTCTTTAGAAGCAGATGCCCACACACAAGTGATAGATGCTACTGGAAAATTCGTGATTCCAGGAATGATAGACGATCAAGTACACTTTAGAGAACCAGGCCTCACTCATAAAGCAGAAATAGCTACTGAATCTGCGGCTGCTGTAGCAGGTGGAATTACTACATATATGGAAATGCCCAACACAGTTCCTCAGGCATTGACTCAAGATCTATTGCAACGCAAATATGACAGAGCCGCAGAAGTAAGCTTAGCTAATTACTCCTTTTTTATGGGTGCCAGTAATGATAATCTGTTGGAGGTACTAAAGACTGATCCTAAAACAGTGTGCGGTATAAAAGTATTTATGGGCTCTTCTACCGGTAACATGCTGGTAGACAAAGAGGAAGTGTTAGAGCGTATTTTCTGTGAGAGCAGTATGCTAGTGGCCACTCACTGTGAGGAAGAGTCTATAGTGAGAAGAAACACAGCCATTTATAAAGAAAAGTATGGAGAGAATGTGCCTATAGTAGCACACCCACTTATTAGGAGTGAAGAGGCCTGTTATGCATCATCTGCTAAGGCGGTAGAATTAGCCACTAAATGCGATGCTAGGCTGCATATTCTGCACATTTCCACGGCTAAAGAGCTAGAATTATTTAGAAATGATATTCCGCTCCTAGAAAAGAACATTACGGCTGAGGCTTGTATACACCACCTCTGGTTTACAGATGCACAGTATGATACTAAAGGCACGTTTATAAAGTGGAATCCTGCGGTAAAATCTATGTCAGACAGAGATGCCATAAGAGAAGCGGTAACTTCAGGTAAAATTGATGTTATAGCCACAGATCATGCACCTCATACGCTTCAAGAAAAAATCAATTCGTACTTCAATGCGCCTAGTGGAGGGCCGTTAGTACAGCATGCGTTACCTGTACTCTTCCAAATGATGGATGAGGGTATATTTTCTATGGAAACTATAGTTCATAAAACCAGTCATGCCCTGGCAGAGTGTTTTCAGATAGAAAACAGAGGCTATCTAAGAGAGGGCTACTATGCAGATATAGCCATTATTAACCCAGAGGGAAAGCTAACTATAGACAAGTCTAATATTTTATATAAATGCGGTTGGTCGCCTTTCGAAGGGCAGACGTTTAAGTATGCGGTAGACTCTACATTTGTGAGTGGGCACCTGGCATGGCATGACGGTAAATTAAACAAAGAGAAGTCTGGATTACGCTTGTCTTTCGCACGCTAATGAGAGTATTTTGGTTTATCATACTAGTTTTCTTAATGTCTTGTGACGGAAAGCCAGACATCTATGCATCTCCAGAAGCACCAACAGACTTACTGTCTCAAGAAAAATACACTCAAGTGCTTATGGAAATGCAGATGCTAGAGGCTACTCTTAAGCTAAAGCTAATCCGTAAAAATGATATACAGCAGCGGATACCAGGTTATTTTGAAGAGATATTTGATAAGCACAATGTAACAGAAGCTCAGTTCAAGTCCAGTATAGATTTTTATAACGCTCAGCCGCTTAAAACAGCAGAGGTTTATGATTCTATAGAACAGCGACTCATTAGAAAAAAAGAAGCGCTAGATGATTCTTCCTTAGAAGAACAGATAGAACAAGTTATAAATGAGAAGGATACGACCGAAAAAAGGCGGAAGCATTCTTTACAGCTTGATCCACAGTATGAAAAGTAATGCCTAATTCAGCACGAACTTTAGAGTTATCATAAGTAATGATTCTATGGCTAGATCTAGCACTTTCTTTAGTGAGAACAGGAGCTTTTCCTGTGAATTTACTTGCCAGCCATAATACTCTCCACACCAGCCCTGTGGCCCATTTAGAGGCTTTGATAGTAGGCTTAGAGGTATCTAAATATTCGGCCATACTGTCTGCTACAGCTTTATAACTCATGTTCTCGCCTACTAAAATGTAGCGTTGGCTAAATAGTTTTTCATCATAAAGTCTTTTCAGCACGAAGGCCACATCTCTGGCGTCTATAAATCCGTTTTCACCTTCAGTATAGTATTTTTGACCATCAGAAACCGCTTTGAATAGTGTGCCGCTGCTGTGGCTTGTGCGCCCCGGCCCTAGTACTATGGTCGGATTTACTATGCTTATCTTCAGTCCTTCTTCACCTCCGCGCCACACTTCCATTTCTGCATTGTGTTTAGAAACGGCATAGCCGGAGTTTTCATTAGATGGTTCCCATTCTGTAGCTTCAGAAATATACTGGGTTTTAGCACTGCGGCCTATGGCAGCCACTGAACTAACGTAGTAAAATTCAGTTATATCGGAGGCTAGAGCAGCATTGACCATATTAGCCGTGCCTTCTGCGTTTACTTCTAAGAGTTTAGTGTAATCAGAAGCAGAAAAACTGACTAAAGCTGCACAGTGAAATATTTCGGAGCACCCTTTCATAGCTTCTTCTAGGGAGGGTGTGTCTAAAATATCTCCTACCACCCATTCTATCTTCTCATAGAGTGTTTTACCGTTCGGTGAATAGAATTTAAACAGGTCTTTTACCGCTTGAGTAGAGCTTGATTCGCGTTGCAATGCTCTTATATCCAGCCCACTATTAACCAATACAAAAAGTACATGAGCACCCACAATACCTGTTCCACCAGTTACTAAAATCATTGGGCTCAAATGTAGTGTTTAAAGGTGTTTTTATTTAATCATTCAAACCATATACTAAAACTTAAATACATAGAGTTATGATGTATAGATATAAAATATATATTTGAACTATGTATTCAAGAGAATTATTAAAGGGCACACTAAGTGTAATTATTCTAAAGCTACTGGCTGAGAATGGCAGAATGTACGGTTATGAAATGTTTACCAGAGTAAAAAGTATGTCTGATGAAAAGATTGTGCTGAAAGATGGGTCTCTATATCCAGCGTTAGCCAAACTCACTAAACAGGGCTTCCTCACCGTGGAAGAAGAAATGGTAGGAAATAGAAAGAGGAAATATTATACCCTCACTAAAGAAGGAGTAGAGGCCAAAGCCACACATATGGCAGAAGTAAAAGATTTTATAAGCACCATAAATAGAGTTCTATTCCCAAAGTTTGAGTCGGTATGAAGCTGTCTTTAGAACAGGAAAAAGAGATATTAGAACGACTTGGAACCTCCAGATTTAGCTCTCTAGGTTTGAAAGAAGAAGTTTTTGACCATCTGTGTTGTCAGCTAGAAGTGGCGCTAGGTAAAGGCCAAGATTTTCACTCAGCCTTAGAGTCTGGATTAAAACAGGTAGCTCCAGAGGGTCTACTAGAACTAGAAAGAAAAACCATAGTATTAATAAATTCTAAATACATAAACACCATGAGAAAAATAATTTATATCCTCGGCTTTATAGCCTCACTTCTTCTTGCCGTAGGTTTAACGTTCAAGTTAATGCACTGGCCAGGCGCCAGCATCATGAGCATGATAGGGTTTACAGGGTTATTCCTAATGTTCATTCCAGTTAGTTTAATTCAGAATCATTTATTAGGAGAATCTTCTAAAAGAAGCACTAAAGCCAAAACCTATATTGGAGTAACTGCTTCAGTGTTAATTGGTCTCGCTGGAATATTTAAGGTCCTTCACCTTATGGGAGCTAATATTTTACTTATAGTAGGAGCAGCCGTATTTGCGTTTGGTTACTTGCCTGTATTGTTCAATGAAATGTACAGGAAGGCAGAGAGGGTGGAAGCTTAGGCTCATTTATTCAGGAGAGCATTTTTAATGCATGAGTCCTTAGTACTGTACTAGGGACTTTTTTATGGAATTTAAGCTGAATTTTGACTAATGTCCTAGAATTAGCCTGAATATTTAACCAAAGAAAAACCCCTAACTAATTAATAGTCAGGGGTTATCTGTTGTCCCACCAGGACTCGAACCTGGAATGACGGTACCAAAAACCGGAGTGTTACCATTACACCATGGGACAATCCTACCCTCCATTTCTGAAAGCGAGTGCAAATTTATAATTTCTGTTTTAGATTTGAACAATAAATCTATAGAATTTCACACTATTATTGATTTCTATTAAAAACCATATACAGTGAAACACATTCTCAACTTTATAAATGGCCAATTTCAGCCCGCCCAGTCAGGGAAAACCATAGAAAATATCAAGCCTTCTACTGGTGAAGTCTATGGAACTATTCCTGAATCCAGTACTGAGGATGTAGAATTAGCAGTAAAATCTGCCAAAGCGGCTTTTTCTGGATGGAAAAATACGCCTAAAGAAAAACGTTCTGAAATATTGGCTAAGCTAGCAGACCTCATTCATAAGAATCAAGCCAAGCTGGCTTTGGCAGAAGCCATAGATAATGGAAAACCTGTTTCGCTAGCCAGTCATGTAGATATTCCTCGAGCGGAAAAAAACATCAGATTTTACGCCAATGCTATTACTCAGTTCAACTCTTCTGCAAACCACATGGAAGAAGGAGCTATTAATTATACCTTACGCAAGCCTATAGGTGTAGTAGGTTGTATTTCGCCATGGAATTTACCTTTGTATTTGTTTACTTGGAAAATAGCACCAGCTTTAGCTGCAGGAAACTGTGTGGTAGCTAAGCCCTCTGAGGTAACGCCTATGACTGCCTTTCTTATGAGTGAGCTATGTAACGAGGCTGGTTTACCTGCCGGAGTATTAAATGTGCTTCATGGCACGGGGCCATCTGCAGGAGATGCTATTATTTCACACCCCGAAATTAAAGCCATATCATTCACAGGTGGCACTAAAACTGGACAATATATAGCCTCTAAAGCCGCTCCTGAGTTTAAAAAATTGTCTTTGGAACTAGGTGGTAAAAACCCGAATATCATCTTTGCCGATTGTGATTTCGAAAAAATGATTTCTACGACTGTTAGAAGCAGCTTTGCCAATCAGGGGCAGATCTGTCTTTGTGGTAGCAGAATATTCGTGGAAGAGTCTATCTATGAAAAGTTCAGAGATGCCTTTGTAGAGAAAGTTTCTAAAATGAAAGTCGGAGACCCAGAGCTGCCAGAAACTAAAATGGGAGCTGTGGTATCTGAAGGTCATATGACTAAGGTGCTAGAGTATATAGACCTAGCTAAATCTGAAGGTGGAAAAGTGCTTACTGGAGGAGAACGCGTGGTTTTGGATGGCCCATTGCAACGCGGCTTCTACCTAAAACCTACCATTATAGAAGGCCTAACTAACAGTTGTAGAACTAATCAAGAAGAGATTTTCGGACCTGTAGTCACTATTATGCCATTTAAAACGGAAGATGAAGTGTTACGCCATGCCAATGGAACCAAGTATGGCCTGGCCGCCACAATATGGACGGAAAATCTAAGTCGAGCTCACAGAATGGCGGAACAGATAGACTCTGGAATAGTTTGGGTAAACTGTTGGCTATTGAGAGATTTGAGAACCCCCTTCGGAGGAGTTAAAGATTCTGGAGTGGGCAGAGAAGGAGGTTTTGAAGCGTTACGATTCTTTACTGAACCACAAAACGTTTGCATCAAATACTAATCTTTCCTAACGGGAGACTTCTTATAACCATTGGTAAAAAACCAACCGAATTTCTTATTGAACCACTCCTCGAATGTACCTAATAATTTAAACATTTGTTTGATTTAATGGTAAGTGAATACTTAGAACATGCAGTATCTAGGTATTGTTGTGTGCTAGTGTTACAACTTTCGTTAACTATTGAATTTCTAGCTACTAATTCTTTCAGGGTGGAGATTAAAGATAAGACTTTTTTCTAAGAGTTCGTTTCAGAAGTATTGGTTTTCACTTCACTCTAATCTAAAAGAGTGGTGATCTGCCTAACATTTTTCTGTGCATAAGAGCTAGCTAGGCACTAAAAAGAAGATACCGTATGCCTGAACTTTGTGTGTTATTCTAAAATCAGAAGAAATGACAAAGATATTTAGCAGAATGGCACTTTTGGCCATAAGTGGAGTAGTGATAATGCAGTCCTGTGTGCCTAATAGAAAGTATCAGGAACTTACTGCTGAGAAAAATACGGTAGAGTCTGACAACATAGCGCTGAGAGAGGCTAACGAGGACCTTACTACCAAGTATAATGAGACCATGAGCGAGAATGACATGCTAGATGAAAAGCTAAAAGGTTTAAAATCAGACACCACTATTTTAGGCACTTCATTACGCCACATGACTGAAAAATACGATAAGATCAATCAGTTAAATGAAATCATGACAGCTAAGAGCTCAGCTCTGCTTCAGGAATCTATAGATGAAAATAAAGAACTACTGGCAGAATTAGACATTACCAGACAGGCACTACTTACTAAAGAAGACCTTCTAAATGTGTTAGAGGCAGACCTCAATGAAAAGGAAGCCAACCTGAACCAGATTTCATCTGATCTAGAAGAAAAGGCTCAGCGAGTTTCAGAACTGGAAGAATTACTAGAAGCACAACAGAGTGCTGTTAACTCATTAAGAGATAAGGTAGAACAAGCACTTCTAGGATTTACCGGTGACGGCTTAACCATAGAAAAGAAAAATGGAAAGGTGTATGTAAGTCTAGAGGCTAATCTATTATTCCCATCTGGAAGTACTGTTATCAATGCTGAAGGAAAACAGGCTCTCATAGAACTAGCTAAGGCCATTCAAGACCAGTCTGACTTAGAAATTATAGTAGAAGGCCATACAGATACAGATAAAATGAGTTCTGCCTCTCATCCTAAAGATAATTGGGAGTTGAGCGTGTTAAGAGCTACCTCCGTAGTCAAACTAATGACTTCTAACAGCACCTTAGACCCTAAAATACTAAGTGCCTCAGGAAAATCAGAATATGTTCCGGTAAACCCTAGCGATAAGTCTAAGAATAGAAGAATAGAAATCATTCTTTCTCCAAACTTAGATGAGCTCTTTCAGATTATAGAAGGAGAGTAGAAGCGTTGGAATTGAGAATTATAATATGAGCTTAAAAGCCCTAAATCTATTGATTTGGGGCTTTTTGATAACTTGTTTAAATTCTATTCCAGTGTGTTTATTTAGTTTTTAATAGGGCGTATTATCTAGCAGTTAGTTATGAGGATAAATTAAATTTTTCAATAGCTCTGTCTCAGAATTAAGTGACCAGAGACTAAAATGCATAGAATAGCCTGCCCAATCTATTGAAGATGATTAGATCAATATTTTTAAGTTAGTGCAGTAACTGAAACTAAAAACCCCCAGATTAAAATCTGAGGGTTTTAAATTTAAATAAGTCTTTTTAGGTTTACTCGTCTCCTGTAGCTACAAGATCGAAAGTTCCTTCTGTTAAGGTCAAACTGAAAGATTCAGTAAAGTTAAAAATGGTGCCAGATATGGTTCCCGTAACTGGCGTGCCTGGGAACTCAGTACTAATTTCATCGAATGTTACTGATATATTCGAGTTAGCGGTAGCAGTTAAGTAATTACCGAATATTCCATATTCAATACCTATGACATAACCTTGTGCGGCTGTGGCAGCATTAAACTCAATAGTTTGTCCTGGGTTAATGTTTTGAGAATTCGGAATAATCATGTTAATAGATTCTCCTGAACCTGCGGAACCGCTAATGGTTAATGTTATTATAGGAACTGGAATCATTTGAATGGTATCTCTAATAGCTGTAGATCCACCAAATATGTCAAAGTCACCATTGTTAGCTCTAAATATTATTTGGCCTTGGTTAGCCAGCTGGCAAGGTGGGCAGAATTCGGTAATGTCACCACAGTCTATTCCTGTTTCTAGTCCATTTAAAATGCCATCATCACAGGTAGGCTCTGGACATCCAGGGCAGTTAGCACCTCCACAATCTACTCCAGTCTCGTCTTGATTCATAATACCATCAAAACAGGTTTCTTCAGGACAGTCAGGACAATCCACACCTCCACAATCTACTCCTGTTTCGTCTCCATCTAATACTCCATTAATACAACTACCTGAAGTTGAACATGGTTCGCATTCTTCACCTCCACAGTCTATTCCTGTTTCATCCTGATTTAGAATTCCGTCATTACAAGTAGGACAGGGATCACAGTTAGGACCACCACAGTCTACATCTGTTTCACCAAAGTCTACATCCCAAAGCCCATTGGTACAAGAAGGTGGACATGGATCACAATTAGGGCCACCGCAGTCTACATCGAATTCACCATTATTCAAAATGCCATCATTACAATTAGGCGGAATAAGGTTATCATCATTTAAACAACTGGTAACTAAAAAGGAAAGCAATAAAATAGCAGCAAAGCCGGGTAGGATTTTTTTTAATATCATACGTTAAATCTCGAGTGTAAAAAATTTTAAACTAACCGCTAAGATAACTATTAAACTTATGTTTGTAGAAATTTTTCACTGGATTTATGCTTTTAATCTATCCAGTTAACTCCATAACCCTTATCCGATTGAAACACATTTGGAGGTTAAATCATCATGCTAATGAAGCTGCCAGTAATCACTTGCAGAAAGAGCTAGGGGTATCCCAAATAGTTTCTAATTTGCTCGTAAATAGAGGTGTTGAGGATTTCGATGAAGCTAAAAAATTTTTCAGACCTTCCTTATCAGATCTATATGATCCATTTCTCTTAAAGGATATGGATAGAGCTTCAGGCCGCTTAATCACGGCCATCAATCTGAAGCAAAAAGTGATGGTTTACGGAGACTATGACGTAGACGGGACCACTTCAGTAGCCATGATGGCTCATTTTTTAACCCGTCATACTCAGTGTGTTGTGAATTATTATATTCCAGACCGTTACACTGAAGGTTATGGAATTAGTAAGAAGTTCATAGATGGTCTAAAAGAAAGTAAAACAGACCTGGTGATCACTTTAGACTGTGGCATAAGAGCGGTAGATTTAATTCAAGAAGGCAACGGCTACGGGGCAGATTTTATAATTTGTGATCACCACGAGCCTGGCACAGAATTACCACCTGCTTATGCAGTTTTAGATCCTAAGCGGCCAGATTGTAACTACCCTTTTAGTGGGTTAAGTGGTTGTGGAGTAGGGTTTAAACTTATACAGGCTGTCGTAGAGAAACTAGAATTGGATGCCAGCTTAGCGTTGCAATACCTAGACCTACTCACCATAAGCATAGGAGCGGATATAGTACCTATGGTGAATGAAAATAGAATCCTAGCTTATTACGGTTTAAAAGAACTCAATGAAAACCCTAGAGCTGGATTGAAAACCATACTAACCCTGGCAGGATTAAGAAAAGCTGAATTGTCTATAGGAGATGTCGTTTTTATTCTAGCACCTCGAATAAATGCAGCAGGACGAATTAAACACGCCCTTTCTGCAGTAGAACTAATGCTGGCAGAGTCCGAAACTGAAGCCGCAGAAGTGTGCTTAGAAATAGAAGGTTATAATAAGGAGAGGAAATCTGTAGACCGCGCTATAACAGCCGAAGCCTTGGGGAAACTTACCCAAGACTCTTTCTATCAAACTAGTAAGAGTACGGTAATCTGGGGTAAAAACTGGCACAAAGGTGTGATAGGTATAGTAGCAAGTAGGCTTATTGAAAACCACTATAAACCTACCATAGTATTGACAGAAAAAGATGGAGTAGCAGTAGGTTCGGCTAGGTCTATAAAAGGAATAGATATTCACCAAGCTCTGCGTGAAACTGAAGACCTTTTGTTAAAATATGGAGGTCATACTATGGCTGCAGGTTTATCTATTAAAACGGAATTACTTCCCGAATTTAGAACACGTTTTGAAGAAGTGATTTCTAAACATATAGGCAGCCGAGACTTAAAGTCTGAATTGCTTATTGAGCAAGAAATAGCTCTGTCAGACATAGACGCTAAGTTTTATAGACTTCTAAATCAGTTTGCACCGTTCGGTCCTATGAATATGACACCGCTGTTTATGGCTACGAACTGTAAGGATGCTGGCTACAGTAAATTAGTAGGAGAAAGTAAGGATCATCTTAAACTCACAATTTCTCAAAATGGAGACGACACCTATCTTTCGGGAATAGCATTTAAACAAGCGGAGCATTACAAGTTAGTCAAAAGCGGTAGTCCTTTTGATGTAGCCTTTGCCATTTCTATTAATGAGTGGAATGGAAATAAAACTCTCCAGCTTGATATTAGAGATATTAGACCTTCTGAAGAAGCCTAAGAGTTTTCTTTAGACATATGAACCACACGTTGAGGAAATGGGATTTGGATATTATTTTCTCTAAAAGCTTTATCTATAGCAAACCTTACATCACTTTTAATGGTTTCGGAGGTCCAAGATTTCCGTGCCCAGAACAGCAGTTTGAAGTTCAATGAAGAATCACCAAACTCTTCAAACCATACCTCAAATCCTTTATGTCTAATAGTCAAAGGGTGAGATTCAGCACTTTTTATGAGCAGTTGTTTCACTAATTCAGTGTCTGAACCATATGCCACACCTACCGTTACTGAGAATCTACTTAAAATATTTTGGTGACTCCAGTTCACTAAAGAGTTAGTGGTAAGTTTTCCGTTAGGTACTACCACGAAATTCCCATCCCTATTTTTAACTCGGCTTGTTCTGAGATTTATTTCTTCTACCTGCACCACCATGCCATCTACCTCTAGAATATCTCCTTTATGAATAATGCCTTCAAAGAAGATGACCAATCCAGAAACCATGTCTTGAAAAATAGTTTGCAGACCTAAACCAATAGCTGCTAAGAATGCGGCAGAACCGATTACTAATGCATTGATATTTACTCCTAGGTTATCTAAAATCAGTACTATGGCTATGATATAAAGGACGTATTTTAAAAGCTTAACTATGGTGTAGATTTTAGCTGCGTCAAAATCTTCATTCCTACTGGTTAGTCTAGTAAGTATGAACTTAACAGTCCTGAGAATGATGTGAATAATGGCAAAAACCACTATTATGAAAAAGATACTAAATAGCGTTACCGAAACATGCGCGGTTTCGATAAAGGGATACTTAAGAATATCTAGAAGATTTTTCATTTTTAAGAGAAAGCAGAGTATTGCAACGCAAAGTTAAACTAATGTTTTAGCATGAGGACATAAAGAGACTTTAATGCTTAACCAGAACAGTCTGAAGTTAACGACTGATAAGTTGATAAACAGAAAACCCGAGAATAGAACCTAGCCCAGTAGATTTTAATGCCGACATCACTCTTCTGCCTCTGGCTACTCCTTCGTATCCCTCGGCATAGACGGAGTTGTATTGATAATCTTTATTACTAATGGTTTTTTCCTTGATTTTAATTACGGGAATATATTGTGCTAAAGGGTAGGCTATAATAGGTGCTGTTAGCGCTATTAGGCCAGCTTCGCCTGCTATGCTCGTCCCTAATGAAAGGCTAAGTCCTATAATGAATACTGCCTTGGTATTATAATTTGATCTAGCGTCTCTTTGACCAGCCATGTAAGCTTCTACTTCTCTAATTGTAAGATCGTCTCCTACAATATCGTTTTTAGCGTAATAGATGTCTTTTTGACCGTCAATGACTACCGCAAAAATTTCACTTTTATGCACTCCTTTTTCTCGCAGTTTTTTTCTTGGTTTGAACTCAAATACCACTTCTGTTTGACTATCATCTAGGACCTCGCAGGGCAGAATGTCTCCATTCATGAAATAAATAGTGTCTGTAAATGCTTCATTAGACTGCCCATAAAATGAAGGAGTTAAGGAGATAATAAGGCTGAATGCTAACAGTAAACGCATGGTCAAATATACTCTAGATTAAAAGTGTGGAAAAAACCAATTTCATTTTTATTAAAAAGCCAAGAATTGTGAGAATTCTGAGGGTTACCCTAGCGAATGAAGGAAGTATATTTGTGAAAATTTTTATAAGCTATGTCAACGGAATCATTCTACTACAGACACACCGGGTCTGAAGGTGAAGCATTAGAGCAAATGCTAGAGAAAATAAACTGTAAAAGTTTAGATGAACTAATAGATAAAACTATACCCTCAAGCATTAGACTGAAAAACGATCTCAATTTACCAGAGCGTTTGTGTGAATACGATTATCTGAACCTTATGGAATACAGAGCCAGTCAAAATCAGGTGTTCAAGGCTTATATCGGGATGGGATATTACCCTACTGTGGTTCCTTCTGTGATTAGAAGAAATGTGTTAGAAAACCCGGGTTGGTATACGGCTTATACACCTTATCAAGCAGAAATAGCACAAGGAAGACTAGAGGCACTACTGAATTTCCAAACTATGGTGTGCGATTTAACAGGAATGGAGCTGGCTAATGCCAGTCTTTTAGATGAGTCTACAGCTGCTGGTGAGGCTATGACTATGTTCTTCAATCTAAGGTCTAGAGCACAGGCTAAATTTGGAGTAAATAAATTTTATGTTCAAGAAACTACATTTAAGCAAACCAAAGATGTAATTATCACTAGAGCTAAGGGTCTAGGCATAGAAGTAGTGTTCGGTAATGGAAATAAGGAAGATATAGACGAAACATTCTTCGGAATGCTACTTCAGTATCCTGATGCTAATGGTGCTGTAGACGATTACTCTGGATTAGTAGCTCATGCCCATGAGAAAGGAGTAAAAGTGGCAGTAGCTGCAGATTTAATGAGTTTGGTACTGTTAACTCCACCGGGAGAATGGGGTGCAGATGCAGTAATAGGAAATTCACAAAGATTTGGTGTTCCTATGGGTTATGGTGGGCCTCATGCAGCGTTCTTCGCTACGCGAGAAGCATTTAAAAGAAGCATTCCAGGCAGGATAATAGGAGTATCTAAAGACAGACTTGGAAATACGGCTTATAGAATGGCGTTGCAAACGAGAGAGCAACACATCAAGAGAGATAAGGCCACCTCTAATATATGCACAGCACAGGCACTCCTAGCTGTAATGAGCTCCATGTATACTGTTTATCATGGACCTACAGGTTTAAGAAAGATTTCTAGCGAGATACATAATCAGGCCAGAGCGCTGGCGGCTGCTTTCGAAGAGTTAGGTTATAAAAATGTGAATGAGCGTTTCTTTGACACCCTAAAAATATATGTGGGTTCTGATTTTGATGACATCAAGATGGCTGCATTGGCTAGAAAAGTGAACCTCCGTTATTTCCAAGACCAAGAGCATGTGGGAATTTCTCTTAACGAAACAGTAAACCAAGAAGACATTATAGAATTAGTGTCTATTTTCTTGAATAAACAAGATTTCCCTGCGGTGGCTAATCATGGTAAAGACGTCTCTGATGATGTGTTAGGTGGTTTCTTAAGATCAAGCCAAATCCTTCAACATGAAGTTTTTAACAGATACCATAGCGAAACAGAAATGATGAGGTACGTGAAGAGGCTTGAGAACAAAGACCTTTCACTAGTGCATAGCATGATTCCGTTAGGCAGCTGTACTATGAAGTTAAATGCTGCATCAGAACTCATACCTATTACTTGGACTGCTTATGCTGGAATCCATCCATTTGCGCCATCAGAGCAAGTGAAAGGATACAGAAGAATATTAGAGGAGTTGAGTAAAGATCTCTGTGAAATCACAGGGTTCGATAGTGTTTCTCTTCAGCCTAACTCTGGAGCACAAGGTGAGTATACAGGGCTCATGACTATTAAAAGTTACCATGAAAGTAGAGGAGATCACCACAGAAACATCTGTCTAATCCCCTCGTCTGCTCACGGAACTAATCCGGCCAGTGCTGTAATGGCAGGAATGAAAGTGGTGGTAGTAAAATGTGATGAGGACGGAAATATAGATTTCGATGACATGAAAGCTAAAGCAGAGCAGCATAGTGAAAATTTAGCTGCGTGTATGATTACTTATCCCTCTACACATGGCGTGTTTGAGGAAGGAGTAATTTCTATGACTTCAGTGATTCACGAAAATGGTGGACAAGTGTACATGGATGGCGCCAACATGAATGCTCAAGTAGGACTAACTTCTCCTGGAAATATTGGTGCTGATGTTTGTCACCTGAACCTTCATAAAACATTTGCCATTCCTCATGGTGGTGGTGGCCCAGGAATGGGACCTATTGGCGTTGCTAAACACCTTACGCCTCATTTACCACAGCACTACTTTGAAAATGACAATCAAGATGAAGAGTACTATTCAGTTTCTTCAGCACCTTTTGGGAGTGCATTAATCCTACTAATATCTTATGGATACATAAAAATGTTAGGATCTAGAGGTCTTACGGATAGCACTAAAATGGCCATCTTAAATGCCAATTATATCCAAGCCAGATTAGAAGGCTATTATGACGTCCTTTATAAAGGAAAGTCTGGAACTGTAGCTCACGAAATGATTATCGATTGTAGAGAGTTCGCAAAGACAGCAGGTGTAGAAGTAACCGACATAGCCAAAAGACTTATAGATTATGGCTTCCATGCACCTACAGTATCATTTCCTGTTAACGGAACTATGATGATAGAACCTACAGAAAGTGAGTCTAAAGCGGAGTTAGATAAATTCTGTGATGCCATGATTCTGATAAGAAAGGAAATAGATAGCATAGTATCAGGAGAATTCGATAGACAAGACAACCCTCTTAAGATGTCACCGCACATAGCATTAGAAGTATCTGCAGATGAGTGGAACCATAAGTATTCCAGAAAATTAGCAGCATATCCTGCCGAATACTTGAACTTAAATAAGTTTTGGACCTCAGTGGCCAGAGTAGATAATGCATTTGGAGATAGAAATCTGATATGCACTTGCCCATCTATAGAAGAATATGCATTAGAAGAGGCTTAAAGTCCTTTCCAGTAGGGTTTAGGAATTACAATTTGTATAACTAGCGATTTTAGCGCAGATATATGTAGTAGATGTATATGTCTTTTTATATTTGCGCATTAACAATTTTTTGAAAATAATTATTAACCTTATTAAATTTCTGATATGAAAAAAATTTACATGATTTTAGGCGCTGCGCTTATTTCAGGTGGAGTTTTTGGTCAAATTAACAAACCAAAAGCACAACTTGAAAAAGCTGTAGATAGAGTCTCTGTACCTGCAGAGCTTCCTCAAATAAACGAAGAGAGAGACATTATCTGGGAAAATACCTTCTCAAACCCAGGAGACTGGTCACTAGGTAATGATGGGCCTGTAGACATCAATTTTGAAATAGGAACCGGTTTGACTACAGGTGGAGGGGCAACTATTGCTACTATCGAGTCGGCTACATATAGTGATGGTTGTGCTATGGTAGATTCTGATGAGTTTGCCAACCAATCAGGAGTTGAGAATTGCTGGTTCCAAACAGTTAATCCTATCGATTGTGGTGATAATCCTTATGTTCAAATAGAGTTTGCTAGTCAATATTACATGTGGGATGGTGGAACTAGTGATGGAAATGAGTACTGTCTTCTAGAAGTTTCTACTGATGGTGTTACATGGCCAGACATTTCTACTACAGATGTAGCAGTGGCAGAACCAGGAACTAGATTCGAGCTTTGGCCGAATATGCAAACTCAAGATTTCGTAGCTAACCCTACTATTACTAAGTTTGATCTTTCTCTAGCCGCTGGTGGTGAAGAAGAAGTATACTTGAGATTCAGATGGGTAGGTACATATGGTTATGCTTGGTTCGTTGATGATATTGTAGTTTATGATGGATATGAAAATGATCTTTCTGTTGAGGGAGAAGCATTCGCAGACTACTCTTCTTACACGAATTTAAATGGTACGAAGTTCGTAGCCGTAGAAGGTGAAGGAGATGACTTGGCAGTAGGTTTGGAGTATACTAAATACCCAGAATC
Source organism: Flavobacteriales bacterium (assembly GCA_045104985.1). GTDB lineage: Bacteria > Bacteroidota > Bacteroidia > Flavobacteriales_D > Sanyastnellaceae > ASP10-05a. Next base: position 32,022 of record JBGCDA010000049.1, read on the forward strand.
ACAGCGTCCAAATATTATGGCATACACTCCTATAATTAACTGGGGAGCAAATGACGTAGAAGAGGCAGTATTAACTGGAACATTTAATGGGACTTCTATTTCTAGTGAAGCACAGCCAGTAGCTGCTGGTGCAGCCATAGATTCTATAAGTGTACTTTCATGGCCGACTGATGGGTTAGCTGTGGGTTCTTATGATATGGAATTAGAAATAACTTCTGAAGTTACAGATGATTTCGGAGATAACAATATGGCTGTAGCTCCGTTAGAAATGACTGAGTTCATTATGGCAAGAGATGATGATTTAATAAGAGGTGGATTCCCTGGAGGTAATATCTTAGGAGAAGGTTTCTCTGGTGGTCCATTATTTGAGATTTTCGGAGATGCAACTGTATATGCGATTGACTTCGCTCTTACAACTAATACTGTTCCAGGAGAAGAGTGTTTAGTTCAGTTATTAGACGGAACTACAGAAAACTTCGATCCTATAGGAAACTCTGAATCAGTTCAAATTTGGGAAGGAAATTATAATGATTTCTCAGGAGATAATGAGGTTATTTGGGTAACTATAGCACTAAATAATCCAGTGGATGTAGCAGCAGGAGATTTACTTCTTCCAGTAGTAACTTACTTCGGAGGTGAAGGTCTTCAAATTGGAGAAGCTCAAACTGATGCTCCAGATCAAACTGCTTTCGTATTTGGTGATTTAGGAGATGCAGGAGTAGACTGGTATTTCTCTAACGATGTGCCAATGGTAAGATTAAATTTTGAAGATGTAGATTCTTCTGTTAATGAAGCTGAGGCAGCTGCTTCTTTCGGTTTAGGTCAGAACATGCCTAACCCAGCTGCAGGAGTAACTACTATTAATTATGAGTTATTCCAAAATGGATCTGTGGTATTAGAAGTATTTGATATTACTGGAAAAGTAGTTTATTCTGCTAACGAAGGTCAAAGAGGAGCTGGTGCTTACGCACTACAGTTAGATACTGAAGAGTTCAACGCTGGAATCTACACTTACACATTAACTGTGGACGGTGAAAGATTAACTAAGAAAATGATCGTGAAGTAATTCCGATATTTATATTTAAGAAAAAGAGCCCTATTTAGGGCTCTTTTTTTTTGGGATATATGTAGGGTTCTCTATCTTTACGTTGTACAATCATAAACAGATTAAATGAAAAAATTATACTCAGCATTAATATTAATGTCTTTAAGCTTGGTAGGGTTCTCCCAAGATCAGCTTATCACACATATTAACTTAGAAAAGGCTAAAAGCTCGCCTGAATATGCTAACTCTAGAGGGGTTAGAGTAGCGGAAAGAGCAGATAACGCAGAACGAGGAAATCAGTTTTGGTCAGAAGATTTCTCTGATAGTGTAAATGAAGCAGACGGCACAGTTACTACAAATAACGGTGAGTGGGAATTAGATGGTCCTAATGGAGACATTTGGAAATATTCGACTACTGAGTCAAATGGATGTTGGTCTTTTAATACTGACATTCCAGAATTTGGTTCTGCCGATAATGGATTTTTAATTTTTGATGCAGATTCTGCAAATTGTATCAATCCAGATACTGATCCTCCAACGTTTAATTTAGACGTAGTGGCAGGTTCTATAATATCACCTGCTATAGACTGTTCTGGTCAGACGGCAGTGGCACTCCAGTTTGCTCATGACTACAGATGGTGTTGTTCAGAGTTATTACTTCAAGTAGAAGTTTCTACTGATAACGGAGCTACTTATCCTAACATTTATGAACTGGCTGTAGGAGCTGTAAATGTTCAAGCCAATGAAGATATAGTTGTAAATCTTTCTGCTATAGCTCCTGGTGAAGAAGAAGTAAGAATTAAGTTCACATGGAATTCTCCAAGTCATTATTACTGGGCATTAGATGATATGTTCTTATTCGTGCCTGCAGATAATGATTTAACCATCTCTAATAATTACATGGGAGATATTATAGACGAAGTAGAATACACTAAAGTTCCGTTAAGTCAGGCAGCGACATTAAACCTAGGTGCTACCATAACTAATAATGGTGGTGCTGTAGCAGCAGAAGCTCAAGTAGCTGTAGATGTATTTTTTAATGGTGGTACAGAACCTGTAGATTCTGACGCATCTATACCTGCGGAGATTATTCAAGGAGAGGATTCATTAGTATGGATCTTTACAGATTATACTCCAGCGGCTATTGGAGATTATTCTGTAACATTTACTGCTCAAGATGTAGTAGAAGATGCAGACCCTTCAGATAATGCTATAGAAGGAAGCATAGAAATAACTGAATTCATTTATGGAAGAGATGATGATTCTGTGGGCGGAGGATTCCCTGGAACAGCCGCTGTAGAGGATGGTGAAGGATTCTCTGCGGGTATCCTATTAGGTATAGAGAATGATCAATTGGTTTATGGTGTAGACTTCGCGCTTACTGATAACACAGTACCAGGAGCGGAAATGCTGGTTCAAATATTAGATCCAAATACTGAGAATTTTGATCCTATTGCTACATCTCAACAATTTCAGATTTGGGAAAGTAATTATAACGATATTGGAGAAGATGACGTTCAATGGGTAACTATTGCATTTGAAGAGCCTGTAGCTCTTACAGGCGGGGCGTTTACTATGCCTACTATTACTTATTTCGGAGGTGATGGACTTCAAATTGGAACTGCACAGGGTAACCAACCAGAGCAAACTGCTTTTGTATTCGGAGATTTCGGAGACGCTGGTGTAGACTGGTATTTTACTACTACACTTCCAATGATCAGACTGAATTTCACGCCTGACTTAGAAACGTTTGGAGGTTTCAATCCTGATGAAATGGATCCTAACAGTATCACTGAACAACTAAAGGAAACTGGATTTATTTTAAATCAAAACATTCCTAATCCAGTATCTGATAACTCTTACATTACGTATGAGCTTTTAGAAGCTGGTAACGTTGAACTTGTATTAATGGATGTTACTGGTAAGGAGATAGTTAAATTTGAGAATGGATATAAAGGAGCTGGTGAGCATAGAGTTGATTTCAACTTAGGAGATTTAGCTCCAGGAGTATATAACTACTCTTTACTTTATAACAATGAGAGAATAACTAAAAGCTTGCTAGTAGAATAACCCATTAGAACATATTTATAGAGCTCAATTGACGCATCTATTGAAAAGAGCCGATTCGCTATGAATCGGCTCTTTTTTTTAGCAAGTTTTAGCTCGAATCAGAGTTCTAACAATAAGGTGTTCTATCTGCGTTGCAATATGAATTTACCGCATTATTTTTACACTCATGGGTCTAAAGAAAATTATAGCAGTTCCCTTTGCAACGCGAGTAAGAAAGAAACTTTTAAAAGCAGCGCATAATCCTGAACAAACTCAGCTAAAGGTGATGAAAGAGCTGTGCAGTGCTGCTGCTGAAACTGCATTCGGAAAGGACCATAATTTAGATAAAGTTGATGTATATTCTGATTTTACTTCGAGAGTTCCCATAAGAGATTACGAAGAGTTTAAGCCTTATGTAGAGCGAATTAAAAACAATGAACCGGACATTCTCTGGAAAGGAAAACCAGACTACCTCTGTAAAACTTCAGGGACCACGTCTGGAGCTAAGTATATTCCACTGACTAAGGAAAGTTTAAAATCTCAATTATCGGCTGCTAGAAATGCACTCTTATGCTATATAGCCGAAACTAAAAGGGCTGAATTTTTAAATGGTAAGATGATTTTTCTTCAAGGTAGTCCTATATTGGATGTGTTGCCTTCTGGAGTAAAGTTCGGCAGACTGAGCGGCATAGTGGCCAATTATGTTCCTAATTATTTGCAGCGAAATAGAATGCCCAGCTATGAAACCAACTGCATAGAAGACTGGCAAACTAAAGTAGAGGCCATTACTGAAGAAACCATGCAGGAAAACATGACCCTAATTAGCGGCATTCCTAGCTGGGTGCAGATGTACTATGAAGAGCTTCTAGATAAGAGCGGAAAGAAAACCATAAAAGAAGTATTTCCGAATTTTTCTCTCTTTGTGTATGGAGGTGTAAATTTTGAACCTTATAGAGAACGGTTTAATCAACTCATTGGTAAAGAGATACCCACCATCGAACTATATCCTGCTAGTGAAGGGTTCATAGCATTTCAGGATTCTCAGCTCGAAGAAGGAATGCTGCTCAATATAGATGCTGGAATGTTTTTCGAGTTTATTCCAGTAGAAGAAGTACATCAAGAACAGCCCAAAAGACTGCACGCTGGACAGGTAGAACTGAAAAAGAATTACGCTCTACTCATTACATCTAATGCTGGTCTGTGGGCATACAGCATAGGAGATACCGTTGAGTTCACATCTCTGAACCCACCTAGAATTAGAGTATCTGGTAGAATTAAGCATTTCACTTCCGCTTTTGGAGAGCACGTTATTGGTAAGGAAGTAGAAACGACCATGAGTAAGTCTTGCGCTCACTTTAATGTAAGTATTAGAGAGTTTCATGTAGCACCACAGGTAACCCCTGAAGAAGGTCTTCCTTACCATGAGTGGCTAGTGGAGTTTGAGGATAAAACCCAATTACCTGATGGGTTCTTAGCGCGTTTAGATGAACTGATGCAGGAGCAAAACATCTATTACAAAGACCTGATAGAAGGAAAGGTACTAAGGCCGCTAGTGGTTACTAAATTGAATAAAGGTGCTTTCGAGGGCTACATGAAATCTAAGGGAAAACTAGGAGGCCAAAACAAAGTGCCTAGACTGGCCAATGACCGAAAGATAGCTGATGCACTGGCACAGTATATGATTAAATAAATGAGCACTTCTAACGTTATGATGCTCATGAAGAATGTCTTATTTCTCTTTTTAGTTTTTACAGGATCATTCCTGAATGCTCAGCTAACTGTTTCTGAGCAGGTCATTAATTATGGAGAAATAGGCCCAGATACTGACCTTGAAAAAGAAGTGTTTTTTATTAATACTGGAACAAAAGAAGCGTTTCTCTTAACCAATGATTTTCCGAGAGAATATGCGGCACATGTCAGTTCCAAGTCTGTAGCTGTGGGAGATACTCTATTTTTAAGATGGAAGTTTAACCCGTTTCAGAAAGGTAAGTTTTCTGATGAAATTACGCTGTGGTTCAGCACTATGGATAAGCCCACCATGCTAAAAGTAAAAGGAGATGTAAAATACATAGATCCTTATGCCAACCCAGCTTGCCCTAGTTTTAACGACCGCCCAGCTGGAGAGGAAAAGAGTTTTGTTACTGATTTTTTAGTGCTAGAAAAACGCTCAGGAATTCCCATTAAAAATGCATCCATAAAAATAGTGGATAGAGGCATTATAGCTGCAGACATAAAAACAGACAGAAAAGGAGAGAACCAGTTAAAACTGCCTATTCGTTATTTCTACTTTTTAGTAGCAGCAGAGGGGTATGTTTCTGCGGATTTATACAGTTATGTAAATTCTAAGAACCATAGGTTTGTTTTTGAACTTGAGCCATTAGAGGTTCCTGTGTTAGCGGAAGAAGTAATAGAACCAGCAGAAGAGCCTCTTCAAAAGCCAGAGATAACCCCTTTAGTAGAAGAAAACGAGCCCGTGATGGAAGAGGTAATTCCAGAGGATACTGCTGAATTTTCTTCTGAAAAATACGCTCCTAATAACATAGTGTTTTTAGTAGATGTGTCTGGTTCTATGAATAACAGTGGCCGACTTGAAATACTTAAAGCATCTATGATAGAACTGGTGGAAATGCTCAGGCCTGAAGATAAAGTAAGCTTAGTCTCTTATGCCAGAGCAGCCAATGTTATTTTACCACCCACTAGTGGCAGAGACAAAGAAGAAATCATTTCGGAGATTAGAAATCTTAAAGCTCAGGGAGCTACGAGCGGAGAAAAAGGTCTGAAACGTGCGTATGCTGCTGCTAAATCTGCTTACATAACTAAAGGGAATAACCGAGTGTATATAGCCACAGATGGGGTGTTTAAAGGTTCTGAAGTTCAGCCTATAAACAAGTTAGTAAAGAAGTTCTCTAGAAGAAAAATATACCTCTCTGTGTTGGGAGTAAAAGGAACCAAATTCACTAAACAAAAAATGGCAGAACTGGCTAAGTTGGGTGAGGGTAGGTTTGTGGCTTTAGAAGAATTTGATACTGCGCCTATGGCGTTGAAAGAATTGATAAAGGAGCAGTCTAAGTTAAACTGATCAGCAGATTTTATCTAGCTTAATTCAAACCCAAAAATCTCCCGAACATCCATTTTACTAACGTCTAAATGAAAGGCCATCAGGCCTGCTTTTTCAGCCCCTTCTACATGCTGAATGCTGTCGTCTATAAATAAAGTTTTAGAAGGGTCTAACCCTTCTAGCTGGCAGTATTTAGTGAAAGACTCTGGATACGGTTTTTTAAAGCCCAAGACGTTTGAATAATGCACCGCTTTAAACGCAGACTTGAAATGGTCAAGCCCCATTTCCGCATCTACCATTTGCTCAAAACGCTCTACGTGTATGGCGTTAGTGTTTGAAAACACATAGGTATTAAACTGGTCTTTTAGCTTATGAATCATGTCTATGCGCGCTTTAGGAATGCCCGTAAGTATAGTGTGCCATGCCTCTTCTAGAATTTCATTTGAGTGGGTCACTTCCAGTGACTTTCGCACTTGATTATAAAAATCTTCGCTAGAAATATTTCCCGTTTCTAGTTTATCAAAGAGGTCTGTTTGGGCGCTTTGGGCATAAATGGCATCAAATCCCTTTCCACCTAATAGAGAGAAGGCTTTTACAGGAGCATCATAATCTATATCAAAAAGAACACCTCCGAAATCAAAGATGATATTGTTTACAGAATTTAATTCAGAAGCAGTGAGCGGTCGAGATGAAATCATTTAGATGAAAAGTGAGATTAAAGTTGGTGAAGCGGTACCTGAGAATTAGTGTTTCTTTAACCAAGCTCCAGGATTTTCTGAAGATTTGATTTCAGTGAGCGCAGTCTTAGCAGCAGATCTGTTGGTATAGCTTCCATAGCACACCATATGTAGGCTTCCTTTTTTACCAAAAATCCCTGCGTCAAATCCTTTTTTTCTCAGTTTGTTTACTAAGCCATCGGCATTATTCTGATCTTGAAAACAGCCTGCTACTACAAAATAAAGTTGAAGCCCAGAAGATGTTTTCTCGTATGCTTTAGAAGTGGTGCTAGAATTATTAGGCGTTGCAATGGCTGAATCCACCACCTTATTCATAAGCACCTTAGTGCCATTAGGGCTGATTTCACCCTCCTCGAAAGAGTAAATAATAGACTGCAATTCAGGGTTCTGGTCGGCTATGAGCCTCAGTTGACTAGTAGGCTCCTCGTAAGTGAATTGTATTTTTTCACCTTCTATTCTAGGCGTAAACTCTGCGGTTATTTGCTTAGAAGTACCCCAGCCACTGAAGAACCCACTTATTTGAGATGAGTTTTGATGAACCGTCATACCACCGAAATACATGAGTGGAAGAAAGGCCGCGGCTACCAACCATTTTTTGTTGAACTTTCTTTCTTTCTTTTCTGCGGTAGGTTCTACTATAGAGATCACAGGAGTTTCCTGCGGTGCTGTAACTGCAGCTGCAGCAGGCTCAGGCGCTAGTTCTTCTAATGTAGGAAGGAAAATAGGCTTTAGCCCGAAAGAGGACCTTAAAAAGTTATGAGTGTCTTCAGGAGAAAACTCTAGAGCTCCACTGGAATTAACGGAGATGGTTCCTACACCATTTATAGACAAGCGCTTTCCAGTATTTAACTGTTCTTTAAATTCTTTTACCGTGGAGTTGACATAAGTGAGTGCAGCATCATACCTGATCTGTTCTTTTCTAGAAATATAATTGGCCAGAAGACCATCATTATTCCCGAGATTCACATTAAAAGTAACCTGTTTAGACGGAGGAAAAATCAGCTGTTTCTTAGGATGGACAAAAGCTGGCTTATAGTTAGTCACAAACCCACCAAACTCAGGAATGATAACACACTCGTGGTCAAATAATAACTCTTGTATGGACTGGTGGATATTCATATAAATTAACTAACGCGAATGTAAACAAGATAATTCTTTTAAACAATGGTTCGTTTGTGGAACTGGAATATTTTCATGAGCATGGAGTTTGATCAATTGCAGAGCTGAATATTGCTAATTTAGCGATATGGATTCTATCAGAACACACTTTGAAGATGCACAGAAGGTGCTGAGTGACTTTTTAGCGGATGATTCCCAGCTAAACGCCATTGCAGATGCCGGAGAATTGATGGTTCAGGCATTGCAACGCGAAGGAAAAATAATGTCATGTGGAAACGGAGGATCTATGTGTGATGCCATGCATTTCGCAGAAGAATTAACGGGAAGATATAGAGACAATAGGCCTGCCTTAGGCGCCATTTCCATATCAGATCCGAGCCACATGAGCTGCGTAGGAAACGATTATGGATACGACTCTGTGTTTTCTAGATTTATAGAAGGAATGGGGCGCTCAGGAGATGTGCTTCTGGCCATATCTACCAGCGGAAACTCAGGAAATGTGTTAAAAGCTGCTGAAACTGCTAAGGCCAAGGGCATAAAAGTAGTGGCCTTAACGGGCAAAGATGGCGGTAAATTAGCTGGCGTGTGTGACGTAGAAATTAGAGTGCCCTGGAACGGTTATGCCGATAGAATTCAGGAAATTCATATCAAGGTAATTCACTCGCTTATAGATTATATAGAAAGAAACATCTAGTTCGTAGATTTCTTCAATACAGATTCTTGGATTAACAATTATATTGCGCTTATGCTAGTTAAAACATTTGGAGCCACAGTAATAGGCATAGATGCCACCATAGTTACTGTAGAAGTAGACATAGGGAAGGGAGTTCAGTATTTTCTAGTAGGGCTGCCAGATGGTGCGGTTAGAGAAAGTAAGCAGCGTATAGAGGTGGCTCTTAACAGTATAGGCTTAAAGGTGCCTAGAAAAGGTATTACTATTAACATGGCTCCTGCAGATATTCGTAAAGAGGGTTCTGCTTATGATATGACCATGGCCATAGGGCTGCTGGCTGCTTCTAGTCAGATTCCTTATGAAGAGATAGACAAGTATTTGATAATGGGTGAGCTCAGCCTAGACGGTGGAGTTCAGCCGCTAAAAGGTATTTTACCCATAGCCATAGAGGCGCGTAAACAGGGGTTTAAAGGAATGATTATTCCTAAGGCTAATGCCAGAGAGGCGGCCATAGTAAGTGACTTAGATGTTTATGGAGTAGAAAATGTACGTGAGGTGGTGGATTTCTTTAAGGGGGATTCAGCGTTGCAACGCACAATTATAGACACTCGAGAAGAATTCTTCTGTAAGTTGGATGAGTCGTTAGTGGATTTTGCTGATGTAAAAGGCCAAGAAAACATCAAAAGGGCTTTTGAGATAGCCGCAGCAGGTGGACATAATGTGATATTGATAGGCCCTCCGGGAGCGGGTAAAACCATGTTAGCCAAACGACTGCCTACCATTCTTCCTCCGCTAAACCTGCATGAAGCTTTAGAAACCACTAAGATTCATTCTGTGGCGGGAAAAATGAAAAGCGAAGATTCTCTGCTGGCATTGAGGCCATTTAGAAGTCCGCATCATACCATTTCAGATGTGGCTTTGGTAGGCGGTGGACAGTTTCCAGCACCAGGAGAAATATCACTAGCGCATAATGGAGTGTTGTTTTTAGACGAGCTTCCAGAGTTCAAGCGTACCGTGTTAGAAGTAATGCGCCAGCCATTAGAAGACCGAGTGGTAACCATAAGTAGAGCCAAGTTCTCTGTAGAGTTTCCAGCCAGTTTCCAGTTGGTGGCTTCTATGAACCCGTGCCCATGCGGATATTTTAATCATCCAGAAAAAGACTGTGTATGTGGCCCAGGCATAGTGCAGCGGTATTTGAATAAAATTTCTGGCCCTCTATTAGACAGAATAGATATTCATGTAGAGGTGACTCCAGTGAACTTTGATGAGCTCACAGATAAGAAAGAAGGAGAAAAGAGCACATCTATTAGAGACAGAGTCATAGTAGCCAGAGAAATTCAGGAAAAGCGCTACGCAGACGATAAAGAAATACACGCCAATGCTCAGATGAGCACCAGACGCCTAAAACAAGTGTGCGAGTTAGACCAAGCCAGCGAGAAGCTCCTTAAAACCGCCATGGAGCGCTTAGACCTCAGCGCTAGAGCCTACGATAGAATTCTAAAAGTAGCCAGAACTGTAGCAGATTTGGGCGGTTCAGAGAACATCAAGCCTGAGCATATAGCTGAGGCTATTCAGTATAGAAGTTTGGATAGGGAGAATTGGGCTGGGTGAGTTGATTATTAGTAAAGAGCCTTTCCGTATCTAATATAACTGATCACGTAATGGCTTACTTTAAATAGTGTGCATTTAACTTGGGAAATAGCCTAACGCATTACAGTCACATTTCCATGTAGAACATCCAGTACCTTACCTTTTGTCCCATAAGAGACTCGGTATGTATAGATGCCATCTGGCACATAATAATCTCCGTTTTGATGATTACCGAGCCATCCCTGATCTTGATCTAAGGATTCATACACAAGCTCACCCCATCTATTAAATATCTCTAATTTAAAAGGACTCAAATTACCACTTGCTGTGATTCTGAAAATATCATTGATACCATCTCCGTCTGGAGTAAACGCATTGGGGATATAGACCGATACTGGATAGTCCATATCAATATAGATGAACGTACTGTCAGAACAACCATATTCATTATAA
>JBGCDA010000050.1:0-36734 GCA_045104985.1 Flavobacteriales bacterium
TTGGTACCGAATTTCATCTCTTTCTTCTACTGATTTTTTCTATGTGCGTAGCAAAGATAAATGAACCAAAGACTTTATTCGGTTTTAGAATTACGGTTTTGAATTTAGATGTTAGATTATGGGGATTAGTTTCGGTTATTCTGTTCGCTATTCACGGTTCCCAGTTCTCAGTTTTTCTGTTTGCTGTTTGGGGTTTGGGGTTCGAGGTTCTTTAGATTCTATGCTATTTAAACCATCCTAGGAAAGCTTATAAGCAGAAGAATGACCGAGCATCAGAATGTGACTTGTGAACTTATAAACTCGTCTTCAAATAACGATTAAAAAAATCTTAGTTTCTAATGTTTAATAGCTCAGCTTCTAATTCCAACTTAGCATTTTGAGCCATTGGAGACAAGGTTCCTGTGAGCAGATTACTAGATTCATAAGGATCACTTTCTAAATTGTACATTTCTTCTATTCCCTCTGAATTCTGAATGAGCTTAAACTGGCCATTACTTATGGTCCACTCATCATCAGAATCATTCACCAATTCTGAATATTGATAATCTCTAATCGCAGAACCTTCGGTTAATAAGGATTTAAAACTTTTACTGTCATGAATCTCACTTGCTGAACTTCCTGCGAGCTGCGCTACAGTAGCAAATAAATCAGTACTCACAATTAGGTTATTATCCGTGCCAATTCTTGAAACTGCACTTCCTGAAATAAACATGGGCACATTAATCCCTCCTTGAAACAACGTGTTTTTTACGGTTGAACTAGAGTATGGACTTTGAGCCACTTGATTAGGTGTGCCATTATCTCCTATGAAAATAATAACTGTATTGTTTCTTTCCTGTTCTGAAATTCCATCCAGCAGTCTTCCTATCTGAAAGTCCATAGCTTCTATAGCTGCCATGTAATATGGAATAGGGTCTGACCCATCAGCATATTCTGGCAGGTTACCCTGGCTGTGCATATTGGCTGGAGGAACATGAAATGGCGTGTGGGGTGCTGTATAGGCTAACCACATAAACCAAGGCTTCGATTGTTGATTGATCCAATCTATAGAGAGGTCGGTAAAAGCTTCAGTTATATACTGCGTATTCTGACTAGTAGAACCACTTTCATTTAACTGCCATGTGTAATAATCATCTACTGCACCTCTAATTAGGCCAGCGTAATAGTCTAGACCAAAAGTTTCTGGATTGAAGCCTGAATTATTACCCGAAAGATGCCATTTCCCAACTATAGCTGTGGTATATTTATCATTAGTCTGTGTACTGATATACTCCTGCAGAGAAGTTTCAGAAAGGCTTAACTCATCACCCACACCCTTTACCCCAGTTCTATAACCGTACTTTCCAGTGATTATAGATGCTCTTGTAGGTGTGCATGTAGGATTAGTCCAAAAATTACTGAAAGAAATGCCATTATCTCTGATGGCATCTATGACTGGTGTATCGGGTTTTATGCTCCCCTCCGTAAATCCATTAGTAGCGTCTTTTCCTAAATCGTCTGCTATAATGAACAGAATGTTTGGTGATTCTATTTGGGGAAGACAAATAGTGTCATCCTTCTCTTTTGAACAAGAAACTATGCCTAAAATCAAAGACAGTATTAATACAAATTGTGCTTTTTTCATTCTTTATGTTGAGCTTATTGAGGTTCTCCTTTAAAACAGCCAATATTATATGGAAAATCATAGGTCCAATGGTAATGGTATAAATTTACCATTTCTCCATCCCAGAGCACAGGGTGAGTATGCCCGTGGCATTCATCTAAATCAGCTGAAGTAAGTAATTCACCATCTTCTCCTTGAGGGCCATAAATACCAAACCCATCTAACATGTAGCCCATTAGAGCTCCATGACCACCATCATGGACATGAATGTGATTTTGTAAGTCTTCTGAAGGAAAATGATAGTGGTATCTTTCTGTACCATCTGTATGCCCGCCAAATCTGTCTAACATCTCATGAGCTGCAGCATCTGTTCCTAATGTAGAAGCCCCGTGGTAAATAGCCGCTCCTGTAAGTGAGAATCCGGCAGGACCGAAAAACACACAGTTGGCTTCATCTGCCACTTCTGGTATCTCTGGAAGTGTATAATTTACCACTTGTTCTGAAATAATGTTTGGGTTTCCGTCATATTGAAAAGCAGCAGTCCCCTGCTGGATAGGAAATATTCCTGTAGGATGGTCTGGCAAATTATTCCCCGTAATTATTCTATTTCCGTTACCATCTAGAACTATATTGAATTCATGATCCCAAAGCACATCTCCTTCTACCTGCGGTTTTAACTCATAATTCCAAGTTCCATCTGGATTAGTCCAGTCTGTAGCATTGTTAGCACCTGCTCCATCCATCGGCAATCCACAGAGCCACAGAGATAAAAAGTCTGGCTCATCATCTCCTTGATTTCTTATTAATATTTGTGTTTCTCCTTCACCTCCGAATGGTAAACTGGTTAGGTCTACCGTTTCTGGTGAAGCGCATTCTGCATTGTCCATTGATTCATCTGATTTGCTACAGCCAGAGCCCAAAATGCTGGCTGCTGCCAGCCAAATAACAGTTATTCTTAAATAGATGTTTTTGCTCATAATTAGTTCGTTTAATTACTTAGACTTTCTTTTTCCTTAAAAGTTTAACGCGAGCCTAAAATTAAAAAAGACATAAAAGAGTTTGAACCCAATTAGAGGCTTCATAGATCACGCTTCAGAAAGCGTCTTAGAAATATCTATTCGTATAGATTGCAACGCAGGAATTAACGCTGCTGTTATTCCTACCAGCAGTGTAGCGCCAGCCAGGAGCCATTCTTCTGGAAGCAGAGAAAGCTGAAGAATATCATAATGGAAGCTTTTTTCTAGACTAGCATTCATAAAGTAAAGTGCTGTTCTGCCTAGCGCTAAACCTATAAGCAGGCCTATGAACCCAAGCACTAACCCTTCTAGAATAATAATGGTGAATAGCTTTATTTGGGTAGCGCCCATGGCTCTAAGCACCGCCAGTTCGTATCTCCGCTCTTTCAGCGAATTGTAAAGAGAGATGAATACACTAATAAACGATATAAAAATGATGATCCGTGCCAGCCAGTTCACTACCTCTTTACCGATACCGAAATTCTGTTCTAGTCTGTTTTTCTCAGAAGCCGCCATCGCTATCTGCATCTTAGAATCTTTAAGAATATTAGGCAGCATTACATTGGCCATAACCGACCGTTTCTTGAGTAATACAGAAGTAATTTCCTGTTCCTCTTCGGGCAGATCTTGGAGTCCGTGAACAGACCATAACGCTTCTATACTGGTGAGAATTAACTGATCTGCCACTGTGCCACTCGGCTCTAATATACCTACCACGGTAAATGTAGCATTATCATGCACATCATCACTTTCTGCCAAACCATGGCTGCTGAAAAACGTATCTCCTATGCCAATTTTTAACTTCTCTGCCACTCTATAACCAATGGTAGCATCCAGAGATTTTTCCCAAAATTTCCCTTCGGCTATCTTTAGCTCATAATGTCTTATGTAGCTCGTGTCTGTACCTACTATTCTAAATCCTCTGTAGTTATCTCCAAAAGCCATAGGAACTCCATACTCTATGAGCACTTTCTGTTTTTTAAGCAGCTTTTTAACCTCTGAGTAATTAATATTTCCCGTAGGCGCATCTACCTGATAAACAGAACTTAAAATAAGCTGAAGCGGACTCCCTTTAGCTCCAAGTACAAAATCTATGTTATGAATATTTCTCTGAAACTGATCCGTTAACTGCTTATTAATGAGAATCATGAAAGAAATTATCCCTACACCGAAGGCCAAAAGAATTAAGCTCAAAGCGGTGTTCAAAGGCTTGGCAAATAAGTTTTTTATACTGAGTCCTAAACTGTTCATAGCTCTACTCGGTTTTTATACAGGTCCTTTAAACGGGTGTCATGCGTTACTATGACTAAAGCTGCGCCTTCTGCTGTGGCCTGTTCCTCTAATAATTTCACTACATATTCGGTGTTTTCATCATCTAAAGCGCTAGTAGGCTCATCGGCAAAAATAATTTTAGGCTTATGAATAAGGGCTCTGGCTATAGATACCCGCTGGCGCTCACCTATGCTTAGGTGGTGTATCCTAGAATTGAGTTTATGACCTATTTGTAGTCGCTCCAGGAGCTCAGAAATTCTAGAATCATCAGATTTTTTACCTCCTAGCCATAGCGGCACTCTCAGGTTTTCCTTTACTGTAAGTGCGTTTATAAAATGAGCCGTTTGAAAAACTAACCCTATGTGCTTCCCTCTAAACTGATCCAGTTCTTTGCTACTCAGCGTTGCAATGTTGGTTCCATTCAAAGTGATACTTCCGCTATTAGGCCGAAGCAGACCTGTGAGCAGGTGCAAATAGGTAGTTTTACCAGTGCCTGAACCTCCAAGAATTAGTTTCTTTTCACCTTCTGCACAAGTAAAGTCTGGAAATGAAAACTCGTTAAGAGCATCATAAGAAAAGGTGATCTGTTTGGCCTCAAGCATGATGGCGCAAGATAGCAAACTTGGCAGTTATTGGTTCTTAAGAAATTCTAAGATTATTCTTCATAAGATGTGAATTCAGAAACACCTTGGCGTAAGATTTAGTTTCTACTTTCGCTACATGAGTACAAGTACAATGAGTTTTAGTCAACGTCTAATCCGTTACCTCATAGGAATGGGTATAGGGCTGGCTTTAGTGTTTATGATTTTTGGCCCTAGAGGATGTGGTAAATGGCTCCCAGGAAATCAGGTTAAAAAATGGATCAGAGAGAACAATGCTAACATTGAAGTCTCTGCCTTGGCCAATTGTCAGATGAAATGCCAGGGGTTAGAAATGGATGATATCTTAATTACTCTAGACGAAGAGTCCGATAGTGATGTGCTGTTTGAAGAAAGCCAAACCAAGGGCTACCCAAAAACCTACGTAATCAAGTCATCTCGAGGAGATGAAGATGTAGAATTCAAATTCGGCTTTACCCTCAGAGAAGATTCCAGCAGTATAGTGGCTTCTGCCCAGCGATTAGATCAAATCATAGAATGCGATTGTGAGTAGGAGCTTAATAAAGTAATACCCTAAATTTGCAGAGAATGGCATTCTATTTGCCTATTGCTACGCAGAACCGAAAAACACGTTTTACACCATGCTAAAGTCAATTTCTGTCATACTCATTTCATTATTCACAGCCACTTCTGTAAACTTGGCAGATGGCCCTAAAGAACTCACTTGGACCACCCTGGCAGATGTAGAGTATAAAGATGTGTATTTAGAGGAGTTAGATTCATGGTTTTGGCAGCCTGAATTTGGCACAGCCCTAAAAGAGTATGATGGTCAGGAGGTATACATTACAGGGTATATGGTACCTGTAGATGTAGACACAGATTACTTTGTGCTTTCTCGATATCCTTTTGCCCAATGTTTTTTCTGCGGAAATGCAGGTCCCGAGTCTGTAGTAGACTTAAGACTGAGAAAAGAAGGACGTAAATTTAAACAGGATGAACGTCTTACTTTTACTGGTAAACTAAGGTTAAACGCCACAGATGTTTATGAGCTAAATTACATTCTAGAAGACGCCTTCGAAACGAAGTAACTAGCTAATCAGCCTCTTTTCAAATACAACTCTTGCAGTTGTTTCTTATCCACTTTTCCATTAGAATTTAGAGGCAACTCTGTGACTATTTTTATATCGGCAGGTATCATATACTGTGGTAAAAGAGCTGCCAGATCTTTTTTTATAAGAACTTTATCTATCTCTGAAGTCTGTTCCTGTAGGCTAACCAAACTCACTATTTTCTTTACTGTACCATCTCGTTTTAGAGCTATGGTTTCAGCTTGTGATATATACTCTAAATCTAGAAGCGCAGATGTTATTTCGTTAAGTTCGATTCTATATCCATGAAGCTTTACCAGGTCATCATTTCTTCCATTGAAAAAAAGCATTTTATCTCGTAAATAACCTTCATCTCCTGTTCTAAATGCCCGTTCTCCATCTATTAGAAAAAATTTAAGCTCACTAAGATGTGCATTATTCATGTACCCTAATGAAACATGAGCCCCCACTATTACGATCTCATTATTTTGTAGAATTAATTTCGCTTCGTTTCTACATACGCCCACAGGTAATGAATCATGCTTGTCTACTATTTCTTTTGTAATCTGAACTAAGGTGGTAGCCACTGTGGCTTCTGTAGGGCCATAAGTATTTAATACTCTAGCCTTCTCATAACTGAGCAGTAGATTTTTAGCCAGTGCCTTAGTTAACACTTCTCCACAGAACAGAAATGTGTGCACAGAATCCAGCCTAGATTCATTTTTCATTCTAGAGTATGGGAAAGCAAATGATGGCGTAGACACCCAAACACTGCCTTGGTATAATTTAATTCTGTCCATTAACAAGTTAGGAGACCCTGTCACTTCCCTATCATTTAACAATATACAAGCACCCAAAGCTCCAAAGGACATAAGCTCAAATACTGATAAATCAAAACTTAAAATGGCAGTATTAATGAATACGTCATTCTCTGAAAAGCCAAAATCATTACTACACATCCATCTGGTAAAAGAAAGGGCTGCTTCAGTACTAATCATTACTCCCTTAGGCTCTCCAGTGCTGCCTGAGGTGAAGATTATATAAACCAGAGGATCCTCTAGCTTCTCAGCTAATTCAAGTGTTTTTATGTCGGTCTCTAAATTAAACTCACTGCCATTTACCAGAATCTCCATGGTACCTTTTATGGCTAATAGGCTATTAGTAGTATTGAGTATGACTTGAGAATTAGAGGTATTCACTATTTTTTTTATCCTATCTACAGGATATAGAATATCTACAGGAATGTAGGGCACTTCTAATTTAATAAGGGCATAAATAGTAACGATCATTTGAGCGTTCTTATGACCATAGAGTAGCACAGGATGAGAAGTAGAGTTTATTCCATTGCTTCGTAATTTTAAGCTCAGCTCATCTACTTCAGTTTGAAATTCTATCCATGTAAGCTTTCTATCTGAACCTATAACCGCCAGTCGGTTTGGAGAAACATCTGTCTCTATAAAATCTTTTGTTAGGAAGTCAAACTTCATTTTTCTTAAATCAGATTACCACTAAATATATAAATGGCAAAGGCTACCAAATTAAACATCATGAAAATAGAGCTTATCTTCACTATTCTAGGAGACAACGAGCCAAAGAACACTTCTCTTTTAGTTTTCTTGCATCTATAAACATAATAATTATGTACTAATGAGTACAGCCCAAATAGCATTCCGCTTAAGATATAATGGCGCTCAAACCCATTCCAACACCCCATTAATGTGAATGTTAAGAATAAGGCCAATCCCTGTCTCTGAATAGAAGTCCTGATTTTTTTCTGGGTAAAATACTTGAACAGTGGTTTAAAGAAATAATCATTAAGCCAATCTCCTAAGGTCTTATGCCATCTTTTCCAAAACTCTTTTGGATTAACAGCTAGAAAAGGCTTATTGAAGTTAATAGGAACATCTATGCCTAAAAGATTTCCAAACCCAATGGCAAGCAATGAGTATCCTGCAAAGTCAAAGAATAGATAAAACAAATAGGTGTACATGTAAGAAATATGGTAAATCACACTTCCATCGTCAACCAAATAGGCTAATAACAATCTACGAATGGCTTCAGCTATAATGAATTTATATAGCAAGCCTAGAATTAAATTATTCCACCCTTTAAGTAAGAACGACTTGGACATGTTTTGATAACCGTTTTCTACATCTGTCATAAAACGCTTAAATCTATCTAATGGACCTATAAGGAGTGTGGGCACAAATGCCAAAAAAACAAAGACATCTAGAAATATAACTGCTTCGGGAGACCTGCGCCCGTCTATATAAAGACTTATAGCCTTAAAGACCATGTATGAGATTCCAGCTATCTGTAGAAATTTTTGTACTCCAGAAAAACCACCTGCATCTGACACTAATCCGAACCCCTTCATTCCGATCATGGGCAGGGCTAATAAAATCATAGGTAGCGCTACATTGTCTGAGGTATACCATTTTCTTAGGCTCAGAATTACTACATATAAGTATCCTGTAAGTACTAAAATATTGAATGGCTTGGGGTACATCAGAATTAGATAGCCCAGAGAAACTAAAGCTAACAACCACTTATACGGAATACGTTCTTTAAAAAACGTCTTAACTCCTAAACATAAACTCACAGTAATAGCTAGGAACCAAAAAAAATCGCCACTCGAAAATGGTAAAACGCTATCTAAAACTGGTTTCAAAATTGCTGATAAATGAAATTCACTTTAGAACTGGATTCTATTTCCTTATTAGGATGAAGTAAAAGATCTACATCAACAATGTAAAGCATGACAAAA
Source organism: Flavobacteriales bacterium (assembly GCA_045104985.1). Taxonomy (GTDB): domain Bacteria; phylum Bacteroidota; class Bacteroidia; order Flavobacteriales_D; family Sanyastnellaceae; genus ASP10-05a. Next base: position 8,346 of record JBGCDA010000050.1, read on the forward strand.
CCAAATAAGAGAAACACATAAATGCTGGTTTTCTTTAAAAAAGATACTTTATTCATAATAATTGTCTAGTAAAAATTGATTGATCTTGATCCAGCCATAATCTCCTACATGCATTACATCTCTAAGTATTCCTGGCTCATACTCTTCCTTGGCCTGAGTGAATAGATTCAAATATGGCATACCTTTAGAATCTAAGACTTTCACTAATTCATTAACAAGCAGCTGCCCATGGTTCATACCTTCATAATAGTGAGGGTTTAAGGGTAATATGATAAAGCTACAGTCTACCGATTTTTCATCTAGATAATTCACTAGCAGCTTGAAATCAGAGAATTCTGAATTATCATCCAGTGAAATAGACTTGAAGCTACCAGACTTAACAGATCCATCTTTTCTTACTAAGTATTTTGCATAATATTCATCATACACGAACAGATCATTGTTACTAATCCCATCTAAAAATAGGTTCTTCAAACTATCTCCAATAGACGTTAAGTCTGATAGTTCTTTAAATGCAGGAACCTCTATCAACTGAGTCTCATAGCCCACTGTGTCTAAAGAATATACATGTCCAAATTTGTTTCGGAGCCCAGTTCTCAACGAAGAGATAACTTGTTGAAAAACGAATCCCTCTTTTTGAAGATATAAGTCTCTTAGCACATCCATTTCATATGAGACACCGTTAAACTCACTGTAATTCTCATGGATATACTTCCCAAATTTCAGCTTATACTTACTGTCTATTGAGCTACTTGTAGCTATCCTTTTTAAGAAATTAGGACGCATAAATTCTATGAATGCTTTTGAATTAGTCCCAGAAGAATTAAACCATCCTGGACTTATGATAATAGAAATCTTAGAATTTTCAACATACTCATCTGCTGCTAGTAGTTCACCTAAGATAGATAACTCTTGATGGTGTGCATGCCCTATACCTAGAACTGGAATTCCATATTTAGCTGGCAGGAAATTAAATGGACAATATTCAGAAGAACTAAATTCAGAGGACCCAAAAATTGTCAACTGTTCTGGAGACTGAATACTTGAAATAAACTCTATTTCTGCTTGGTCTCCTTTAGATAAATTAGGTAAAAAGCCATCTGTTTTCTGCTGTGTTCCACTAATAGCAATAATATCTGGTGTAGGCTCTGTACCTGGCCAAACCCAAAACACCAAACTCACGAGCACTACAGCTAATAAAAAAGAACATATATGAAAGAGAAATTCTTTCACTAAGCTTCAGAGTTCTTTTTCTTTTGGATATAAGCCACTAGCCTTTCTACAGTTTCAAAATTCTCCACTATTATTTCTTCAAACGGAATACTAATATTGAATTCATTTTCCACCTCTACAGCTAATTCTACGACAGTTATAGAATCTAAGACTCCAGAAGACCATAAGGCCTCTTCTTTAGCCACTTCTGTAAAAGCAATCTCATCAATTTTGGCAAATAGAAACTCTTCCATAGTACTTTTCTTGAATAACGAAATTAGGGATTTAAAGACTAATTATAAGAACTAACTGCATCTCGGTTAGATCTTACTTGTTCATGTAGGGCAGCTTATGAGACCTGCCTTTCTTAAATATATTTCTAGGAGTAGGATGCCCACTTCTTAACTCACGCTGCTGCTCTTCGGTTAGCTGAATAATGCTCTTGCAGTCCTCTGAGCAAGTGTTTTCAAACTTTTCTTTGCAGCTCTCACACTGAATAAATAATAGATGACAGCCCTCATTCACACAATTCGTATGGTCATCACATGGTTCACCACACTGGTGGCAGTTAGCTATAACTTCATCAGAGATGCGCTCTCCTAAACGCTCATCAAACACAAAGTTCTTACCTATAAACTTGTTATCTAGGCCCTGTTTTTCTGCTTGGCGTGCATATTCTATAATTCCGCCTTCTAGCTGATGCACTTTAGGAAACCCTTCGTGTTTTAACCAAGCAGAGGCTTTTTCGCATCTGATGCCACCTGTACAGTACATAACAATATTGGTGTCTTCCTTTCCATCTAGCATTTTACGCACTTCCTGAAGCTCTTCTCTAAACGTATCTACATCTGGAAGAATAGCTCCTTCAAAATGACCCACCTCGTGCTCATAATGGTTTCTCATGTCTATAAGAATGGTCTTTTCATCATCTGTAAGAGAATTGAACTCCTTGGCTGTAAGATGCTTTCCTGTGTTTGTTACATCAAACGATTCATCGTTTAAACCATCAGCCACTATCTTTTCCCGTAGCTTGATCTTTAATTTATAAAAGCTTTTTCCGTCATCTTCTATGGCTAGATTCAATCTTATACCATCTAAAAATCTAATGGAATACAGGTCTTCTTTAAACTCTTCAAATCGATTCATCGGCACTGATATTTGCGCATTAATACCTTCGCCAGAAACATATGTTCTGCCGAATACATTAAACTCACTCCAGTGAATGAACAGGTAATCCCGGAAGAACGAAGGGTTAGGTAGCTGCTGGTATTTATAAAACGAAATGGTGAATCGCTTTTCAGGCGATTTGAGCATTTTCTCCTTTAACTCTTTAGAATCTATTTTGTTATAAAGCCTTTTCATAGACATGCCTATTTAGGAATGCACATAATCAAAAAGGAAAAAGACTTGAACAGGTAGAAAGAATATGCGTTGCAACGCACTTCTGCCTTCACTATGATGTTCTAGCTCTTTCACCTCACAATTTCAAGTTATGCGCGAAACCACTAAAATTTATAATTTGACAAAAATACTACAATTTTCAGGGTGATTAGCTTCCATTCTCAAGCCGCATTTAGACTGAAATTCCTAAAATCTAAAAAAAAAGCTTAATAGAATTTAACAGTTCATAGCCAATATAGCTTTATTCATTTCGTTAAATGTGGGTTCCGTAGAATTGACAATGTTAATGTGAATAAAACAGAATAATCTGACATGGAAAAAATGGGAATTTTCCCTAACTTTAGAATGAAACCAAAAGCGATAGGAATGCTTGAATTTTGCAAAAAAGTACTGGAGAAGGTAAGTTTTGACAAATACCTCTTCAAAAAAGAGTTACAAAAAGCAATTAGGTGGGTAAAAGCCGATGAGTTAGAAGTACTCAGAAGGTGGTGCTTGATAAAGTTCGGAGGTTTGTACCGACAGCTTATTGAGGATTCTTTTCAAAAAGCCCTTCCAGCATAAGCTGGAATTAAATCACAAATTTTATCAGCCTCGATTAGTTTCGGGGCTTTTTTTATGCCTCTAAAAATCTAATATTTCTTTTGAGTCCTTCAAATTTGGTGCGCTTCACTGCACCCCCCATAAACAGTTTATCAAACACATCTTCTGTCAGTTCTACCCACTCCTTCTTAGTTAAATTAAGTAAATCCTCATGCGGATAAAAATCTGGTTCAGAATGTGGTTGGCTGAATCTATTCCATGGGCACACTTCCTGGCATACATCGCAGCCAAACATCCAGTTGTCAAATTTACCATGATACTCCTTCGGAAAAAGTTCGTCTTTTAACTCTATAGTGAAGTATGAAATGCACTTACTCCCATCCACTACATAAGGCTGTATGATAGCTCCCGTAGGACAGGCATCTATGCACGCAGTACAAGAGCCGCAATGATCAGTAGCAGGAGTGTCTGGTATTAATTCCAAATCTAAGATGAGCTCAGAAATGAAATAAAAAGAACCACTTTGCTTAGTAAGAACATTAGAGTGCTTACCCATCCAACCCATTCCGCTTTTCACTGCCCATGCCTTATCCATAACTGGAGCAGAATCTACGAAAGCTCTGCCTCCCACTTCTCCAACTTCCCCTTGCAAATCATGCATGAGTTCCTTTAGCTTTTTCTTGATTACTTTATGGTAATCGCGCCCATAAGCATATTTAGAAATCTTTGGAGCTTCCTGATCAGTTTGAACCTGATCTGTGTAATAATTATATGTTAAGGACACCACTGACTTGGCTCCTTCTACTAATTTTCTAGGATCTAGTCTTTTATCGAAATGGTTGGCCATGTAGCCCATCTTTCCGTGGTAATCTTTAGCTAACCAAGCTTCTAGTCTAGGAGCCTCTTCTTCTAGAAATTCTGCTTTAGCTATTCTACAGTCCATAAACCCAAGCCGCTTAGCCTCAGACTTTATCCACTCGGCACGAGAATCTGGAAGTGATCTTTTCATGGACTAAAACAAGTTTCCTTGTTGAGTAATTCTATTGTAACCGAGATGATCAAAAGCACGGTCTGTAACTTGTCTACCTCGTGGAGTTCGCACTAGAAATCCCTCTTGAATTAGAAACGGCTCATAGACCTCCTCTATGGTTCCTTTATCCTCACCCACGGCTGTAGCTAGAGTATTTAAACCTACAGGACCTCCTTTAAACTTCTCTATCAGTGTAGTAAGAATTTTGTTGTCCATTTCATCGAGACCGTATTCATCTACATTCAGAGCAGTTAATGCGGTATGAGTGATATCTATATTAATAGAGCCATCTCCTTTAATCTGCGCGAAATCACGTACTCTTCTTAGTAGCGCGTTGCAAATTCTAGGGGTACCTCTACTTCTTCTGGCTATTTCGAAAGCGGCATCCTCATAGATCTTTATCTCAAGTATCTCTGCGCTTCTGGTAACAATGTCTGTTAGCAATTTGGCGTCATAGTACTCTAATCTCGAGTTAATGCCAAAACGGGCTCTTAATGGCGCTGTAAGTAGGCCGCTTCTGGTAGTAGCTCCTACCAAAGTAAAAGGCTCTAGTGTAATTTGAACGGTTCTGGCGTTTGGCCCAGAATCTATAACTAGATCTATAACATAATCTTCCATAGCTGAGTAGAGGTACTCTTCTACTACAGGGCTAAGTCGGTGTATCTCGTCAATAAATAAGACATCATTCTCTTCTAGATTAGTAAGCAGCCCCGCTAAGTCTCCTGGCTTATCTAAAACGGGTCCAGAAGTGGTTTTTAAACCCACTCCCATTTCATTAGAAATAATATTAGCCAAGGTGGTTTTCCCTAATCCTGGAGGGCCATGCAGCAGAACGTGGTCTAAAGACTCATCTCTAAGCTTAGCCGCTTGCACAAACACTTGCAGGTTTTCTAAAACAGCACGCTGCCCAGTAAAATCGTCAAATGTTTTAGGACGCAAAACACGTTCTAACTCTTTATCAGAATTTCGTTCGGCTTCTTCTCTAGGGCTAAAATCTTCCATCTCGTTGGCTAATTTACCTAATTCTTAGGTATTGAAATATGCAAAACTGTTTCACATAAAAAAAGCCCTAACTTACGTCAGGGCTTCATTTAATTATTTTCATTTACTGACCAGCTAGTGATCGTGCTCTCCCTCTTTCAACGGTACTGTTTGAGGTACAAAGTCCAATTCATGATCTGGATTACTGTAATCATAAGCCCATCTGTGCACTTCCGGAAGTGGCCCATCCCAGTTACCGTGTATATGCTCTACTGGTGTAGTCCACTCTAGAGTATTCGCTTTCCACGGGTTCTGAACAGCTGCTTGACCTCTAAAAATACTATAGAAGAAATTATACAAAAAGATGATTTGTGCTATGGAGCCTATAATAGCGAATACACTGATCAAAGGATTCAAGTCTAAGGCAACATCCAAAAATTCAAAATTACTGAAATCGTAATATCGTCTAGGTGCACCCGCTAAGCCCACAAAGTGCATAGGGAAGAAAACTCCATATCCACATATAAACGTTAGCCAGAAGTGGACATAACCTAACTTATTATTCATCATTTTACCAAACATCTTTGGGAACCAATGATAAACACCTGCCATCATTCCGAATATAGCCGACATTCCCATTACAATATGGAAGTGTGCTACCACGAAGTAAGTATCATGAACATTAATATCAAGTGCTGAATCCGCCAAGATAATCCCTGTTAAACCACCAGAAACGAATGTTGACACTAGAGCTATGGAGAATAACATGGCAGGAGTATACCTGATGTTACCTTTCCATAAAGTAGTAATGTAATTAAATGCTTTTACTGCAGATGGAATAGCGATTAATAACGTAGTAATTACGAACAGACCACCGAGCCATGGACTCATTCCTGTTAAGAACATATGGTGTCCCCATACTATAAACGATAAGAAACCAATAGCTAATATAGAACCAACCATAGCTTTGTATCCGAAGATAGGCTTTCTTGCATTTGTGGCTATTACTTCTGAACTAATTCCTAATGCTGGGAGTAGTACAATGTAAACTTCAGGGTGACCTAAGAACCAGAATAGGTGTTGATATAATATTGGAGAACCACCAGTTACATCTAACGCCTCACCGTCTATAAAAATATTAGATAAATAGAAAGCCGTACCCATTCCTCTATCCATTATTAGCAATACTACCGCAGATACTAATACTGGGAATGAAAGCACACCTAATATAGCTGTTACTAAAAATGCCCAAATAGTAAGTGGCAGTCTGGTCATTTTTAATCCTTTTGTTCTCAGGTTAACTATAGTTACTATGTAGTTAAGCCCACCTAGTAATGAAGACACTACGAATAACACCATTGATATTAGCCACATAGTCATACCTAATCCAGAACCAGGCATAGCCTGCGGAAGCGCACTTAAAGGCGGGTAAACAGTCCATCCACCAGAAGCTGCTCCTGTTTCTATGAACAGTGAACCAATCATGATCACACTAGAAACAAAGAAGAACCAGTAAGAAAGCATGTTCAGGAATCCTGATGCCATGTCTCTAGCGCCTATTTGTAATGGAATAAGAAGGTTAGAAAACGTTCCAGACAATCCTCCCGTGAGCACAAAGAAAACCATAATAGTTCCATGAATGGTGACCAGAGCCAAATAAGCATTCTGATTCATTACACCATCTGGAGCCCATCTATCTCCTAAAAATGCATTCAATATCTCGAACGACTCTCCTGGCCATCCTAATTGGATTCTAAATAGTACAGAAAGTAAAACCGCAATTACCCCCATGAATACGGCAGTTATAAGAAACTGACGCGAAATCATTTTATGGTCTTGTGAAAAGATGTATTTGCTAATAAAACTCTCTTTGTGATGTGCGTGACCTGCCATATTTCTCTTCTTTTTCTACTTTTTATTTCTGAGCTACTGGTTCAGCAGTAGCATTCTCCTCTTCATTAACTGAATCTCCAACAGGAGAAGTTTCTTCAGCTCCTCCTAATGACTCTGCGAAAGTCTTTTGACTTTGTATCCACTCTTGGTAATCTTCTTCGCTTTCTACTATTACCTTAACGGCCATGTTATTATGAGACGCTCCACAAACCTTATTACATAGTAGTACGTAATCAAACTTGGGGTTATTTTCCATAACTCTCATAGAATCTGTAGTGATTACTGGTGTCATTTTAAACCTTGTAGGAACTCCAGGAACGCAGTTCATTTGTGCTCTGAAGTGAGGCATGTAAGCTGAATGTATCACATCTCTAGAGTTAAATACAAACTCTACTTCTCTATTTACAGGAAGATGTAATTCACCTTTAACTACTTTGTCATCCATACCAGCCTTAGACTCACCTGAAGCAACTTCTTTAGACATGCTGACATCATTCAACCTGAGCTTATGACGTTCCAGTCGATAAATCTTGTCTTGCATAGACTCTACCTGTTCACCAGGTAAATAATCACCTTTTTCCTCAAGTGTAGCTTTGATTCCAGCTATCTCTTCGTCAAGTTCTGCTACTTTGTCTATAATCAATTGGTCACTTACTATTCCTAATGGATTCGTCCCTGATATTAAATTGTAATTAGAAAACCCTAGTTGCTTATCCGCTCCAGGATATCTCATCGTCCAGTCGAATTGCTTAGAATATACTTCTACTACTATAGGGTTCTCTGTTTCAGTATCGGCTGTGATATCATTCCATACTCCTAATCCAAATATGATGATGAACATTAATACAATAGAAGGAATAACTGTCCAGATCAGCTCAAGTTTCGTATTGTGAGGAAAGAAAAACGCTTTTCTATCTTCTCTATAATAATACTTGAATGCAAATACAAACAGTAAAATATGCACTAAGAAAAACACTGCAGTGATAATTACAATGTTGACATTAAATAGCCAGTCGATTTCTGAACCATGAGCTGATGCCGAATCCGGGAGGAAATCTCCATAAGCTACATAGAAATAAATCACGGCTATAAAGAAGACGAACATCCAAATCAACATCAACCATGCATTCATGCGGTTATCTGCTTCAGAAATATCCTCCTCTCTATGATTCCTCAACTTGGATGCCAGCTGATACACCTTGCTCAGTTGCACTGCTGCTATTACTCCAAGAACTATTGTTATTACTACTAGAAGACTAAACATACTTTTTTCTTTCTAACCTTTTATTAATTAAATGTGGTGATGCTCACTCTCATCCAAGAATGGGTGATTCACTGGTACCATCGGTGCTTTGGTGAACGAATTGAACATTAGATATAAGAATACACCTAAAAATCCTATAAACATTAACGGCTGCCACCATGAATAGTGAGAATGTCCGTACATAGTACCAGGCATTACTAGAAGGTATACATCTACATAATGTCCTACTAAAATGGTGAAACCTGCGAGTCTTAAGAAGACTGGATTTCTTTTGGCATCTCTGGCTATTAACATAAAGAACGGTAGTGCAAAATTGATCACACACATTATGATCAAAGGTACTGCGTATTGCTCAAATCTTTGTTGATAATATATCACTTCCTCTCCGATATTAGCGTACCAGATCAATAAGAATTGACACAATCCTAAATAACTCCATAACATACTAATACCAAAGATCCATTTACCCATATCGTGGATATGTGAATCATTTACCTTAGGTAAATATCCCTTTTCTTTAAGGTAAAGTGTCACGATGGTAGCGAAGATCATAAATGTGACCCACATTCCTGAGAATACATACCACCCATACATGGTACTAAACCAGTGTGTATCTATAGACATTAACCAATCCCATGAAAGGGTAGATGAGAATACCGCGAATAGCACTAAGAAGATGGCTGACCGTTTGAACATTTTAGTATGTAATGTCGTTCCTTCTAGTTGGTCTTCCTCCAATGATTTTTTTCTGAACCAGTTTCCAAACCACACAAATACTCCCAAGTAAACTAATGTTCTAATCCACCAGAATGTTTCGTTTAAGTATGTTCTCTTGTTTTTAATTATTTTATCTACACCTAAATTTGCTTGAGCGCCTGGTGTTTCAGCATCATTTGTATAGTGAGCATGCCCTCCTTCTTCTGCAGCTGGAATAACATATTCAGAATAAGTGCTCGCGTCCATCCAATGATAGATGTGATTCATGTGCATTGTAGATGCTATGAATACAATTAGCAGGACTACAGAGAATACGATAATATTTTTATGGTAAATTCCTTCAAAAACTCTTTTCAGTTGAGATGACCAACCTACTTCAGCAGCATATTGCAACGCATAAAAGAATAAACCTCCTAGTGCTATAGCGAAGAAGAAAAACCCGCAAACTAGCAAATTAGACCAGAACTCCTGACCTCCGTGATCATGAGGGTTATGACTCATAAGGCCACCTAGTATTCCAATAACCCCTAGTATCATCATTACTATGGTTGTGGTTTTGGCTCTTTTAGAAAAATTGAACTTCATATTCCTTTTCTTGTAATTCTTTAAATTCTATTGCTTACTCCCCTTCAGTGGCTTCATCTTCAGTGGCTTCATCTTCAGATGACTCCTCTGTGTCTACAGTTTCTTCGCCAGCATCTCCATACATCAATACTTTTATGTACTGTATTAATTTCCAGCGTTCTTCTTGGTTCACTATAAATGCATGAGACCCCATGAGACCTTTACCATAAGTAAGTGTATGAAACATCTTACCTTCTGCTAAGCCTTTTCTAGATTCATAAGAGGGCACTATTGGGTATTTTCCGCCCGATTTCTGTGTGATACTGCCGTCTCCGGCACCTTTCTCTCCATGGCACTGAATGCAGAATTTTTCAAACAACACTTTACCCGCGGCTATATGCTCTTCTGTATTCGGAAGTGGACTTTTAAGGCTAGCTCCTGCAGCTTCATATCCATCTGGTGTGTTTGGATATGGGTAAGGTGCGTTAAAAGCCAGCTGGTCTGCTCCTCTGTATGGAATAGTACCTTCTACAGGAATTCTAACAGACTGATCTAACCTCATAGCTCTAGCGCTATCAGCGGTCATACCTGGTTTGAATTCATCAAACCCGTAATCTACATAAGCTTCTATAGCGGGAGATCTATACATGTCTGGCATGTATTCTAAACCTGGGCTATTAGGATCTGAAACACATGATGCGAAACAGAGAGCTATGATTGATGCTATAAATAACTGAGTCCTTTTCATGTGCTTAATATGCTTTTTCGCTTAATTCTTCTGGGTTCGTAGCAGAAATGATGGCAGAAATTTCTTCTGCGCTTAACTCATTTTCGTCTGTAGCTATTTCCATTACAAAACGATCATTAGTCGTTCTAGGGTCTGGATTATCCGCAGGCATGCCTGGCACTGTTCCATTTCTTAATAAATAAGTAATAGACATTCCGTGAGCTCCGCATAATACACTGAACTCGAAGGTTACAGGAATAAATGACGTCACATTATCTATTAAACTTTGGCTAGGCTTTCCACCTATATTCATAGGCCAATCATGTATCATGAAATACCACATTCCTAATAATGCTAATGAAGTTCCAGTAAGCGCATACATAAATGCACATATAGCTAATCTGGTTCTCTTCACTCCTATAATAGGATCTATACCGTGAATAGGAAATGGTGAAAACACCTCCTTAACTCTTACGCCTTTGTCTACGATGGCTTGAGCTGCGTCTTTCAGCTTATCATCATCGTCATACATTGCATGAAATACTTTCCTTGCCATGTTCTAAATTTATTTCGTTCTAGTGTGCAGAATTTTTATAATTCTCACCAGATGATTTTAATATTGTCTTTAACTCGTTCAATGCTAATACCGGGAAGAACCTAGCAAATAGTAAGAATAAAGTCATGAAAATTCCTATAGTTCCTACAAAGATTCCAAGATCCACAAACGTAGAGTGGAATTCACTCCATGAAGATGGCAAGTAATCTCTGTGCAGAGAAGTAACGATAATTACATATCTCTCAAACCACATTCCGATGTTGATGATGATAGACATGATGAAGGTGAAAGTCAAATTTCTTCTCCATTTTTTCACCCAGAATAACTGAGGACTCACTACGTTACATGTCATCATTATCCAATATGCCCATGAATATGGCCCTGAGAATCTGTTTATAAATGCATAAGACTCATACTCTACACCTGAGTACCATGAAATGAATAACTCGGTTAAATATGCCACACCTACTATAGAACCAGTAACAATGATTACTATGTTCATGTACTCTACGTGCTTAGTATGTATGTACGCTTCTAAGCCCATGGCTTTTCTCATGATCAAAAGAAGTGTAAGTACCATAGCAAATCCTGAGAACACAGCCCCTGAAACGAAATATGGGGGGAAAATAGTAGTGTGCCATCCAGGTATTACCGATGTGGCAAAATCCATAGATACTATGGAGTGTACCGAGAATACCAGTGGTGTAGCTATTCCTGCTAATACCAATGAAACTTCCTCGAATCTAGTCCAGTGTTTAGCTCTACCAGACCACCCAAAACTTAAAGAGGTGTATAATTTCTTTCTCCAACCTCCAGACACTTTATCTCTAATAGTAGCGAAATCAGGAATAAGACCGATATACCAGAATACTAAAGAAACTGAAAAGTAAGTAGAGATAGCAAATACATCCCAAAGTAGAGGTGAGTTGAAGTTTACCCATAATGATCCAAACTGGTTTGGCAGTGGGAATACCCAGTAAGCTAGCCAGATTCTCCCCATGTGTATTCCTGGGAACAATGCTGCCATTATTACAGCGAATATGGTCATGGCCTCAGCAGAACGGTTAATAGCCATTCTCCATTTCTGTCTAAATAACAGAAGAACGGCAGAGATCAGAGTTCCTGCATGGCCTATTCCTACCCACCAAACAAAGTTGGTGATATCCCAGGCCCATCCTACAGTTTTATTTAAACCCCATGATCCTATTCCTACTCCTAATAAGTAAAGGATATTACCCACACCCCAAGCAGCTATTAATCCGCTTATGGTAATCAGTACTTTCCACCACATGGTAGGAGACCCTTCTATGGGAGCCATTACATCCTCAGTAATCTGAGTATACGACTTGTCGCCTAATATCAGGGGTTCTCTTATGGCTGCTTCTTTTTGCATACTATCTTATCTTTTAAGCTTTAGTATCTTGGTTTCTTACTATAGTCTGGTAGTAGATGTTAGGCTGAACACCTATTTCTTCTAATGCACCATAAGCTCTGTTATCCTGAGAAAGCTTAGTAACCATAGATTTCTTATCATTTAAATCTCCGAATGTAATAGCGTTAGCTGGACAAGCCTCAGCACAAGCAGTTTGGATGGCTCCATCTGCTACAGGAGATCCTGCCTTCTTAGCGTCTAATTTTCCAGACTGTATTCTTTGTACACAAAGACTACACTTCTCCATTACACCTCTAGACCTAACTGTAACATCTGGATTCAGCACCATTCTTCCATACTCCTTCTGAGATACGTTAATGTGCTTGAACTTCTTATATGCTTGGTAATTAAACCAGTTAAATCTTCTTACTTTATAAGGACAGTTGTTAGCACAGTATCTTGTACCTATACATCTGTTATAAGTCATTTGGTTCAGTCCCTCGTTACTATGGGTAGTGGCAGCTACAGGACACACAGTTTCACACGGTGCATGGTTACAGTGCTGGCACATCATAGGCATGTGTACTGTTTGAGGACTGTCTGATGGAATTTCCATTTCACCATAAGCCTCTATCACTCCTAAGTCTCCTTTATCCTCTATAGACTTAATATCTGAAGAATAGTACCTATCTATTCTCATCCAGTGCATGTCTCTGTGACGGTGCACTTCATCTTTGCCCACCACAGGTACATTGTTCTCAATATGACAAGCGGTTACACAAGCACTACATCCATTACATGAACCCAAATCTATGCTCATACCCCATCTGTGACCTACCTGTTCTACAGAATGCTCTTCCCATAAATCGAAGTTACGAACGTGCTTTTTATCTCGTCCGTCTAGAACATCGTCTCCATTAGTATCCTCATGTACTACCAGTCCTGGCATTACATTATATGAAGACATTCCTTTAGGCTTGTTCTTTTCCTGCTCGAAAACAGGTAATATCGTCTCTTTTACCACAGACTCTCTTCCCATTACGGTACTGTGCATCTGCGTAGAAGCTATTTTATATTCCTGATCTATAGGGTTTAGCGTTGCAACATTCGAATACACAGCATCTCCATTACTCATGGCTGTGAACGGATACACATTGGCACCAATAGAAGTTCTTTTCTGAGCACCTTCTTCACCAGTCATAAGGTAGTCACCATACTCACCAGTTTGGTAAGCTGCTTTTCCTATGGACTCATTTCCTGCACCTCTTCCATAACCTACGGCTACACCTATAGTTTTAGGTGCTTGACCAGGCTGAGGCATAATAGGTAATGTTACCGTCTTTCCGTTTACAGTAACCTCTGCCATTTTAGCAAAAGTTCTCTGCCCTAAGTAAATATGGTCTCCTAAGCCCATCTCTCTCATGTCTGACGGGGCCATAGTAATGTAATTATCCCACGTTACCTTGGTTAAAGGATCTGGAAGCTCTTGAAGGAATGGGTTATTAGCATGGTTACCAGCTCCTATTCCTATTTTCTCATATAATTTTACTTCCCATTCTCCAGTAGGTGCATTTTGCAACGCAGCTAAAGCAGAAGAAAGAGAAGCTGAATTAGACCCTGAAGCAGTTACCTCATTGGCCCCTTCTGAAGTCTCACCTTCGGAAGTAGTTACAGCTGAAGCACTCATGCTAGCCATGGTTCCAGTCATTACTGCCTTATTCCACTTGTCATCAAAGTGCTTAGTAGCTTCTGAGTAATTACTGTTATAATTTGTTCGTAGGTAATTGTACCATGAGGTATTGTTACCTGCCCATTTCAATAATGTTTCTTGACCGGGACGTGTATTCCACAATTTATTTATAGCAGGCTGAGCTAAATCTAATCTGCCTGACTTAGGCTCTAAATCACACCAAGATTCTAAATAATGGTTATCTGGACAAGCATATTTACATCTGCTCCCAGTTTCATCAGCATGAGAATTAAAAGAAATAGATGTCTTTACCTTAGCCAAACCAGAGATAAACTCATCTGCATTAGGCAAGGCATATGCTGGATTCACTCCATATACTACAAGAGCATCTACTTTTCCAGCATTCATATCCTTCACTAGCTGAGCCACATCTGAATCATTTCCTTGGAAGAAATTCACTCCTTTAGAAGACTCTACGGTTACTCCTTCGTTTCCTAGCATGCTGTTAATCTCAGCTACTACTCTCTGGATATTAGAATCATTACTACCAGACACTACGATAGATGCCCCTCTTTCACTATTCGATTTAAGTCTTTTAGCCGCTTTGTTCACTAGAGCTGCAGTAGCTTCATTTAAACCTGAAACCGAACCTCCCTTAAGCACACTGTGAAGTGCAGCCACTACCTTACCTTCTTCAGAAGGCTTAATCATAGCACGGTAATCTGCATTGGACCCTGAAAGAGACATATTAGACTCAAACTGAAAGTGCTGAGACATCCAAGAGCCATCTGGCTTTCTTCTAGACGTGTACTGTGTATTAAATAGATTAGGAGTTAACCAAGTACCTATGAAATCTGCTGCTACCGACACTATCGTTCTGGCTTTAGAGAAATCATAATTAGGAATTACTCCATTATTGGCCTTTTTCAGACCACTGTAGCTCACTGCATCGTACTGAATGTGCTGAGCTCCATATTTACTTTTAAATTCGTTTATCGCTTTTTGCGTAGTCGGGCTAATCACAGTTCCGCTGAGCACTCTCACATTTCTGGCCGAACCAAGTTCAGAAGCTATAGCGGCATCCACATCGCTCCACGTAGAAGCTGCACCCGAAATCTCTGGACCTCTTAATCTTTCTTCATCATATAAAGAAATTACAGAAGCATTTATTCTAGCGTTTATTCCTCCTAAACCGAAATCTTTGTTTGGCTTTATGAATATAGGGCGCCCCTCACGAGTTTTCACTAAAACATTTCCGTAATCGTTACCATCATAATAAGTAGAGGCATAGTAATTAGCTATACCTGGCACTATCTCAGCTGGTCTTTGGATGTAAGGGATAGATTTTATTACAGGTGTTTCACATGCAGCTAACGTGGCAGCAGTTACACTGAATCCCATAAACTTTAGGAAGTCTCTTCTAGGTGTAGAAGTTTCATCCAACTCTTGTTCTGCTAAAAACTCAGTAGCAGATTGCGTTTCTTCCGGAAACTCGTTTTGAACAGACTGCTTGTACCCTTCGGTCTCATGCAGCTCATCCATTCCTGTCCAGTATTTTTTAGTTACTCCCATTCTGTTCTTTCTCTAGAAATATGGTTTAGTAATGACATTTAGAACATTCCCATCCACCCAGTTCTTTCACTGTAATGGTGTTATCTTCTAAGTATTTTTGTAAATCTCTTTTCCCTAAGTCAGTCTCTATAAGTCTGTCGTGAATTTCTTGATAATATCCATTTTCTGAATTCATAACATCTACACCAGACTTTCCATGACATTCTATACACCACCCCATGGTTAGCACATCTTTCTCTAAAGAAATGATATTGATGTCTTCCTCTGCAAGCTTCATAATTTCTTCACTAGTAGCTACCTTACCTAGCATGTATTCTTGATCTACGGGACCATGACACTGCTGGCATTCGATTCCAGCTACATTAACGTGCTGCGAGTGATTGAAATAAACGTGATCTGGAAGGTTATGAACTTTATTCCAAGTGATAGGCTTTTGCTGGTAAGGCTCTCCTGTGACAGTATCTATTTCCATATACACACCAGCTTTGGCATCAAACCCTACGTAGTCATAAATCTTTTGGATCTCTGCTGTCATCTCTTCATTATGACCTTTTTTTACTCCTTTATGACAGTTCATACAAAGCATAGGCTCTGGTAAACCAGCATGCTTCGACTTGGAAGCTGAGTTATGACAGTATTCACAATTAATTTCATTTTTACCAGCATGCAATTTATGGTTGAACGCTATAGGCTGCTCTGGCTCGTAATCTTGCATGATATTAATACCCATGGCTAAATTATATCCCCATGGAATAAAGAAGAACAACACAAGAACAAGTGAAAGAATAGACATGAACACTTTATTCTCCCACATCCAATTTTTTACTCTGGCACCGTAAGGCAAATGAGGAAGCCCATTTCCTGTTTCGTTTTCTAGAATGTTAGAATCTAACGCTCTACCTACTCCTGAAGCTGAAACAGAAATGATGGCGAAGATTACTGCTAGGATTAAAAACCAAAATATAGGATTGGAAGCTTCAGCCTCTTCTGGCTCAGGGCTGTACCAATCTTTACCTCCATTTTCAGGGTCTGGCGGCAAGTCCGGAACATACTCAGAAACATAAGTCAGAATGTTATTGATATCCTCATCATTCACGGCTTGATTCTGCATCCACCCAAACTGAGGAATCCATTTATTAGCCATACCTACCACATAGGCATCTCCAGTAGCAAAGGCTTTCTTTGGATTTTTAATCCACTGATTGATAAGCTCATCTTTTCCTTCCCATCTTTCACCTACGCCCTTTAAGGAAGGAGCTGCTAGCACACTACCATCCAAAGTGTGACAGGTGGCACAATTATTTTCAAATGCAGTCTTACCTGCTTCATAATCTCCCCCTTCATGTATGGTGGCAAATGCCTGAAAACTAATAAATAATATTACTAGGAAGCTAAATGATTTGTAGCTCATGCTCTTAAGGTTCTGCTTGATTAGCAGTGGTTTATTTTCGCTCTTCATTGTCTAATCCAGGTCGAAATTCGCTGGCAAATTTAACGGATTTTAACCCTGAGTTTGTCACATTGTAACGCAAAAATATTATTTAGAATTAGTCTAAATAAAGAGGTCTTTACATTAGAAAATGAACTGTGACAGCAATTTATAAAGCCTTAGCACGGTTATTGGCTAGAATAGAATTATGTCATTTTTATGTAACCTGATTATTTGGATAATGAATCCACCAAAAGCTTCTGAAACATTATTATAGTTAAGGAATAAACTAAATCGGATCAATCTATATTTGCACAAATGAACGCACAGAAAATAATCGTAATCTCTCTTTTGGCCTTATTTATATCTGAACAGAGCTATGCTCAGGATGATAGAAATTTTTGGCAACGTCTTTTTGGCAAGAAGAGCGAACAAATAGATGTAGAAGAACCTAAGAATTCTCAAGACTCACTGGCCACTCTTATAAACAAACACTTAGACGCACCTGACGTTCCAACTGAGCCGGAAACAGACCCCACAGATGTGCTGGAAGAAGACACTACTGTAAAAGAGAATTCCCAAACCGCTGGCGCAGGAAGCCTCTCTGTAGTAATGGACGACAAGATTAAAACATGGCTAGACACCGTGGCATCTTCTGAGCCTAGAGGCTTCAGAATTCAAGTGTTTATGGGTGACTTAACTGAAGCCAGAGGCATAAGATCTCGACTTTTAGGTGAAGGTGAGCGGGCTACTATAAAATATAACGTGGCAGATTACTATGTGAGAATAGGCGACTTTAGATCTTATATGGAGGCGGAAAAGAAACTGGCCGCCATTAGAAGCACTTACCCTAGCGCATATGTGGTAAAAGACAAAATCAAGCTGAAGTAGCTTGATTTCATCATTAATATTCATACTTACCTGCTGTTTTGGACTCAACCTACAGAAGGTGATTTTCTTCTGAACTTTTTCGTTCTAGTCTAGAGTACGTTTCACTTCCACTTCCTCATAAGCTTCTATATGATCGCCTACTTTGATGTCGTTATACTTCTCTATGTTTAGTCCGCACTCGTAACCTTTAGCTACTTCTTTTACATCATCTTTAAATCTCTTTAATGATCCTAGAAGGCCTGTGTAGACAACGATACCATCTCTGATTACTCTAATCTTATCGTTTCTATTGATCTTACCATCTAGCATGAAACATCCAGCTATGGTTCCTACTTTAGAGATTTTAAATGTCTCTCTAATCTCAGCCGTACCTAACACTTTTTCTTCTATTCTAGCAGAAAGTAGCCCTTCCATAGATTCTTTTATTTCATCTATGGCAGCATAAATTATAGAGTACGACTTTATTTGAATTTCTTCTTTCTCTGCTAGTTTTCTAGCTGAGGCAGATGGTCTTACCTGGAATGCTATGATTATGGCATCTGAAGCTGATGCAAGTAACACGTCTGATTCTGACACCTGTCCTACAGCCTTATGAATCACATTCACTTGAATCTCATCAGTAGATAATTTCAATAAGGAATCAGTAAGTGCTTCTACAGATCCTCCCACGTCACCCTTAACAATTAAGTTCAGCTCCTTGAAGTCTCCGATAGCTATACGTCTTCCAATCTCTTCCATGGTAAGATGTTTTTGAGATCTTACTCCTTGTTCGCGTTGCAATTGCTGACGTTTATTTGCAATTTCCCTAGCTTCTTTCTCGTCTTCGAAAACATAGAATTTATCTCCAGCCGATGGCGCACCACTGAATCCAAGAACAGATGCTGGCATAGCTGGCCCAACCTCTGTTATATTATTTCCACGTTCATTTTGAATCGCTTTAATTCTACCAGAGTGCTGTCCTGCAAGAATAGGATCACCTACTCTAAGCGTTCCACCTTCTACTAAAACAGTAGTAACGTATCCTCTACCTATATCTAATGTAGATTCTACTACGGTACCAATAGCCCTTTTATTAGGATTCGCCTTCAACTCTAAAAGCTCCGCCTCTAAAAGTACTTTATCTAAGAGTTCATTCACATTGGTTCCCATCTTAGCGGAAATGTCCTGACTCTGATACTTACCACCCCACTCCTCTACGAGGATATTCATTTGGGATAACTGCTCTTTAATTCGTTCTGGACTAGCTCCATCTCTATCTATCTTATTGATAGCAAAAACCATGGGAACACCTGCAGCTTGTGCATGACGAATTGCCTCTTCTGTCTGAGGCATTACAGAATCGTCTGCGGCTACCACTATTATAGCTAGATCTGTAACCTGAGCACCCCTAGCTCTCATGGCAGTAAATGCTTCGTGACCTGGTGTATCTAAGAACGTAATATTCTTCCCATTATCTAATTCAACGTTATATGCTCCTATGTGCTGAGTTATCCCTCCAGCTTCACCAGCTATAACATTTGCCTTTCTGATGTGATCTAGTAAAGATGTTTTACCATGATCTACGTGACCCATTACCGTTACCACAGGTGGTCTCGACATTAAATCTTCTTCACTGTCTTCTTCTATACTAATAGATTCCTGAACATCAGCACTAACGAACTCAACTGTATATCCGAATTCTTCGGCTATTATGTTAATGGTTTCTGCATCTAACCTTTGGTTAATTGACACAAATATTCCTAAAGACATACATGCAGATATAATATCCGTAGGTGTCTTCATCATCATGTTAGCAAATTCCGAAACTGTTACGAATTCCGTTAGTTTCAGAATTGACTTTTCTTCTTCTGCTTTTATTAATTCTTCTTCAGTCTTTTGTGCTACAGCATCTCTTTTAGCTCTTCTAAGCTTAGCGGATTTGTTTTTTCCTTTTCCGCTTAAACGCGCCATAGTTTCCTTAAGCTGCTTCTGGATAGCATCTTGAGTGAGCTCTGGTTTTCCTGGGCCTCCCGGCTTTTTCTTATTAGTGTTGAACTTGTTATTCCCACCAGTTCTTCCTCTATTTCCAGAATTAGGTCCTGTTTTTATAGTCTTGTCTATATTAACCTTAACTCTCTTTCTTTTTCTCTTTTTCTTCTCAGCGTCTGAAGATGGTTTCTTCTCTACCGGAAGCTCTATCTTACCTACTACCTTTGTTCCTGTTAATTTCTTTACCTCAGCCTTTATAAACTCTGGCTCAGTGCTAGAGGCAACTTTTTCAGCCGCTTTGGCGGCCGGAGCTTCCACTTTAGGCTCTTCTTTTTTAGGGGTTTCTAAAACTGGCTTAGGCTCTTCCTTTTTTACTTCAGTCTTCTTAGGTGTTTTAGGAGTGAGGTCTATTTTATCTATCACTTTTAAACCTGGTAGCTTAGCCTTCTCTTCAGGTTCAGCTGGAGTCTCTTCTTTTTTAGCTTCAACCGCTGGTTCCTCCTTCACTTCGGTTTTAGGAGGTTCAGGTGCAGGAGCAGCTTCTGGAGCAGGCGCTTCTGGAGCGGGAGTAGCAGCCGTGGCTGCAGACTTGAGCTCATCAATATTTATCTCCTTAGGCTCTTCCTTAGCCGGAGTAGGCTGCACAGACTGATTAGAGTCTATAGAAATAGATTCTTTCTGTTCTCTAGTTCTATTAGAGATTTCAGAAGATTTTTCTTTCATCTCCTTATCTGCCGCAAATTCTTCTTTCAGCACTTCATACGTATCAGGATCTATCTTAGTGGTAGGCTTGGCTTCTACGCTCACGCCTTTATCCTCTAAGAATTCCACGATAGTATTAATACTTACGTTAAAGTCTCTCGCTACTTTATTTAACCTGGCTGGTTTGCTTATTGACATACAAATTATTTCTAAACCTCAAAATCTATTCTCCATTAAATAGATCTTCTTATTCTAATTCTTCTTTTAATATTCTGATCACCTCTTTCACTGTTTCCTCTTCTAAATCAGTTCTTTTTTCAAGTTCTTCTGCACTCAGTTCTAAAACGGCTCTAGCAGTATCACACCCTATGCTTTTTAACTCATCTATAATCCAACCATCGATTTCATCTGCAAACTCTTCTAAATCGATATCGTCTATTTCTGCTTCGTTCTCTCTGTACACATCCAACTCATAACCCACTAGCTTTCCTGCTAATTTAATGTTATGGCCCCCTTTACCTATAGCTAAAGACACCTGATCTGCTTTTAAAAACACATCTGCTCTAGCATTATCTTTATCTATGTTTATAGATGACACCTTAGCTGGGCTAAGTGCTCTCGCTATCATAAGCTGCTCATTAGCTGTATAGTTAATTACATCTATATTTTCATTTCTTAACTCTCTTACTATAGAGTGTATTCGAGCACCCTTCATCCCTACACATGCTCCTACAGGATCTATTCTATCGTCATAAGACTCTACAGCTACCTTAGCTCTATCTCCTGGAGAACGTACTATCTTTTTAATGGTAATTAATCCATCAAACACTTCAGGCACTTCCTGTTCAAATAAACGCTCTAAAAACTCAGGAGCGCTTCTAGAAAGAATAATCATCGGATTATTGTTTCTGATATCTACCTTGGCCACTACTGCCTTAACAGTATCACCTTTTCTAAAGTAATCTGAAGGTATTTGCTCAGATTTAGGTAAAATAAGTTCATTATCTTCGTCATCCAAAATTAGGATCTCTTTTTTCCAAACTTGGTACACCTCACCAGAAACTATTTCTCCTACTCTTTCTTTATACTTCCCGTAGATGTGGTCTTTTTCGAGATCCATGATCTTCCCCATTAGGGTTTGTCTCATAGAAAGAATGTTTCTTCTTCCAAAATCCTCTATGTGAATTTCTTCAGAGAATTCCTCTCCCACTTCGAAGTCGTCTTCTACCTTTCTAGCTTCTTCTAGAGAAATCTGTAGGTTATCATCTTCTATGTCGTCATCTAGTAATATGGATCTGTTTCTCCATATTTCGAGGTCGCCTTTTTCTACATTGATAATAAAATCGAAGTTCTCATCACTTCCATATTCTTTGATTATCATTCCTCTAAACACATCTTCTAGAATACTCATCATGGTTTCACGATCAATATTCTTTACATCTTTAAATTCCGAAAATGATTCTA
Organism: Flavobacteriales bacterium; assembly: GCA_045104985.1. Lineage (GTDB taxonomy): Bacteria > Bacteroidota > Bacteroidia > Flavobacteriales_D > Sanyastnellaceae > ASP10-05a. The sequence continues at coordinate 30,319 of JBGCDA010000050.1, forward strand.
TCAGATTTACACCATTCATTCTTTATTCTTATTTAAATGATATTACAACTTTAGTTTCTTTAATCTCCTCAAAATTAAACAGGTATTCTTTATTCACCCATTCTTTACTCTTTCTCCCTTCTATTCTTTCTTTCACTTTATCTGTTAACCGAATGTACTCTTCGGTTACTTCTTCTAGTAGACCTTCCTGCTTTTTCCCCTCCAGCGTTTTCACCGTAACTCTTCTACCTACATTCTTTACATACTGCTTATGCACAGCGAAAGGCTCTGTTAATCCAGGAGAACTTACACTTAACTCAAAATCTTCTGCTTCTCTATCTAGATTGTGCTCTATGCCTCTGCTTACTTTCATGCAGTCTTCTATAGAGGTATCTTTCTCATTATCTATGAGTACCTTGATTTGGTTTCCAGGTTTTATCTCACACGAAATCAGAAAAATGGATGTGCCTTCTATGGCTTCATCTATAAGGTTTTGGACTTCTTTAAGTGCTATCATTATTCTACCAAAAAGGAGGGGTCTTAACCCCTCCTTTCTTATCATGCCTTTATTTCCAGCGCAAATATACTCTTTTATGTAGAATGAGCATCATAGTTATTTTATCTTCTTCCCATTCTGGACTTTGACATTTACAGCTTTGCCGTTTTCGTACTCTATTTCCTGTTCTACGCTTCCATTTTTCTCATTATACTTGATGTAGGTGCCATCTTTTCTGCCTTTCTTATAGTTTACCACTTCTATTACCCTGCCCCTTCTATCAAAGATTTGTGTTTCTCCACTTAACTTTGATGATTCATATTCTGCTGTTCTCATAATGCTACCATTGGGGTAGAAATACGACCACTTTCCATCGGGAACTCCATTTTTATAGGCTCCTTTTTCTTCTACTATATCAGACTTGTTTCTTTTTTCATAAGCCCCATTTCTAGTACCCTCTTTGCCAAAGGTTATTTTTTCATTAAGCTTTCCGTTTTCATGATAGAACAGCCACTCTCCAAGTCTAAAATCACCATTCCATTTTCCCTCGTACTGCTTTACTCCATTTTCATACCAGCCAGTCCATAGGCCTGTTAATTTTCCAGCGTTAAAACTTCCTACACTGGCTTGATTTGTGTTTCCATGCCAGCTCTCCCATTCTCCTTGTTCTAGGTCATTTTTAAAAGATCCGCGTTGCAATAGCTCTCCATCCTCAAACCAATACTCCCATAGCCCTTCTTTCTTTCCTTCAGTAAAGCTGCCTCTTTTATAATCAGAACCGTCTTCATAGTAGAAGCTCCATTCTCCAGAGAGTTCACCATTGCTATAACTCCCCTGGTGGTGTACGTTTCCATTAGCAAACCAAAATTTCCATTCCCCTTCCTGCCTATCGTCTACAAATTCTCCACGCATATCTTTAACTCCTTCTTCTAAAAACCACTCCCATAGACCATTCTTCTTGCCATCTGCATAAATTCCCTTTACCACTGCTGCGCCTGATGTATTATACTTAATGTACTGGCCATTCTCTAAGCCATTTTCCCAAGTGATCTTTTCTCTCAGCTTTCCTGAAGGATAGTAGTAAGTCCAAAGCCCGTCTGTAACACCTTCATTATACTGCCCTTCTTCGGTAAGCACTCCCATAGTGCTGTGCTTATTATATAGCCCATGCTCTATTCCGTTCACATATTCTATTCTCTCTAGAATTTCACCATTAGAATGGTAAGACACATAGACTCCTGTTCCTTCCTTAATCCCATATTTGGAATTAACCGTTCTATCATTAAATTCTAAAAGTCTTAGTCCATCATCACCGAATTCTTCCTTCAGCTTCAACTCTCCATTAGAATAGTAATACTTCCAAACCCCTCGTTTTCTATTCTCTTCATAATTTCCTTCCGACAACAGGTTTCCGTCAGGATAGTATTGCAACGCGAGACTATCTAGCCTATTATTTCTATAGTGCTGCACCAGTGAGGGGTTTCCTGTGCTATGAAACTTTTTAAGCTCACCATCAAGTTTACCCATGTTATACATTACCTGACTTTCTAAAGTACCATCTTCAAAATAGGTTTTCCACTGGCCATGCTCAATGCCACGCATGTATTTTCCTTCGGCTCTTTTCTGGGTCTGCTCCTTGTCATAATAGTCTACATAGTTCTGCTCCTGAGCATATATGCCCGAAGCAGAAAGTGCTGTGAGCATAAAGAAGACCAATACATTTTTCATGTGAACTTATTTTTTAGTAAAACTAGTTAGACTGTGGGTTTCAAATGATATACCTAAAACTACTTTTTAAACAATTTAGTGCAACAAGCCACTACTAGCTTTCTGGGATGGTAACGTTGTCTTTATAATTCGTTACACCTATTGCAGCTTTTGAGTCCAAAACAAATGACCTTAAATTCAAGAACACAAAAAAGGCCGCTATCACTAGCAGCCTTTTAACTTTTTTTAGTTAATGGTTATTCCATTTCAAATGTTTCCATGAACTTAGTAGTGAATTTCCCTGCATTAAAGGCAGGATCTCTCATTAACTGCTGATGGAATGGAATGGTAGATTTTACCCCTTCTATTATGTATTCATCTAAAGCACGCTGCATTTTTAGAATGGCTTCTTCTCTAGTCTGCGCTACTGTAATGAGCTTCCCTATCATAGAATCATAGTATGGAGGTATCATGTATCCTGCATACACATGTGTATCTACTCTTATACCGTGTCCTCCTGGCTGGTTATAGCTGGTAATTACTCCTGGGCTAGGAGCAAAGTTTTTGTATGGATCCTCTGCGTTAATTCTGCATTGAATAGCATGCATGGTAGGCTCATAATTAGCGCCAGATATATTCTTACCAGCAGCCAACTTGATTTGCTCTTTAATCAAATCATAGTTTACTACCTCTTCAGTAATGGTATGTTCTACCTGAATTCTGGTATTCATTTCCATAAAGTAGAAGTTTCTATTCTTGTCTACCAAGAACTCTACAGTTCCTACACCTTCGTACTTAACGGCTTCTGCCGCTCTTATGGCTGCTTCGCCCATTTTTTCTCTGAGCTTAGGCGTCATAAATGGAGAAGGTGTTTCTTCTACTAACTTCTGGTGTCTTCTCTGAATAGAACAGTCTCTTTCCGATAGGTGACAAGCTTTCCCTCTCTTGTCTCCTGCTATCTGAATTTCTATATGGTGTGGTTCTTCTATGAACTTTTCCATATACATTCCATCATTCCCAAAGGCTGCCCCAGCTTCTCTTCTAGTGCCTTCCCAAGCTTCCTGAAGATCTTCCTCACCTTCTACCATTCTCATGCCTTTACCTCCGCCACCCGCAGTAGCTTTAAGCATTATAGGGTATTTAATTCTCTTGGCTTCTTTTTTAGCTTCGGCCAGAGACTGCAGAATCCCTTCAGAACCAGGGATAGTAGGAACACCTGCCGCTTTCATGGTGGCCTTAGCGCTAGCTTTGTCTCCCATGGCATCTATCATTTCTGGACTAGCACCTATAAACTTTATTCCGTTTTCGGCACATACTCTAGAAAAAGTGGCATTCTCTGACAAGAATCCGTAACCTGGGTGAATGGCATCTGAGTTAGTTATTTCTGCAGCGGCTATGATGTTTGGAATTCTTAAGTAAGACTCCGCACTAGAAGGTGGGCCTATGCATACTGCTTCATCGGCAAATCTCACATGCAGACTGTCTTTATCTGCAGTGGAATAAACAGCCACAGTTCTAATTCCCATTTCTTTAGCGGTACGAATAACTCTAAGGGCTATTTCTCCTCTATTGGCAATAAGGATTTTCTTAAACATCTGTTATGGGTTTAAAGAAATTAGGATGGATCCACTAAAAATAGTGGCTGATCGAATTCAACAGGAGTATTATCATCCACTAAGACTTTTACTATCTTCCCTGAAAACTCTGCTTCAATTTCATTGAACAACTTCATAGCTTCCACTATACATACAGTGCTTCCTTCTTTAATTTGATCTCCTACTTCTACGAAAGCAGGTTTATCTGGAGATGCACTTCTGTAGAAGGTTCCTATCATAGGAGATTTGATCTCTATGTATTTAGAATTTTCTTCTGCAGGTGCGGCTGTAGTGGGAGCTGCTGCGGCTGGTGCGGGCACAGGTGCTGGAGGCGCCATTTGCTGAGGCACTTGAGCATGCTGCATTACGGCCATTTGAGGCATCATTTGAGCTTCTATTTGCTGTTGAGCTGCTCTTCCTCGTTTTTTAGGTCCGTCAGATTTTATAGTAATCTTGAATTCTTTTTGTTCTATTTCTACTTCAGATACTCCTGATTTAGAAACGAATTTAATTAGGTCTTGAATTTCCGTTAGATTCATATCTAAAGGTTTTTAGGTTTCGGTGCGAAAGTTAAATAATTATATGGAACCAAATATTTAAATTGGTTTCTCTGCTAATTTGTGAAGGCTAATGCACTAAAAAAGTACATGTTATACTGCAAATAAAGATTTACTCATAAAGCCAAGCTATTTAAGAAATAAATGGGTTAGTAAGCCCACTTTAAATAAACAGCTCCCCATGTAAATCCTCCTCCGAAGGCACTCAGAATGATATTATCCCCTTTATTAAGCTGGCTTTCCCAGTCTGCTAAACACAGTGGAATAGTTCCTGCAGTGGTGTTTCCGTATTTATGAATATTAATCATGACTTTTTCTGAAGTCAATCCCATTCTTCTGGCTGTGGCGTCTATAATTCTTAAATTGGCTTGGTGAGGAACTAACCAGTTCACATCATCTGATGTAAGGTTATTTTTTTCCATAATTTCGGCAGAAACATCCGCCATTTTAGTGACTGCTGCTTTAAATACAGGCTGTCCTTCTTGATACACATAATGAAGGTTCTCTCCAATATTATCTTTAGTTAGTGGCATGACAGACCCTCCAGCTCTCTGAAGTAAATGCTGCCTCCCGGATCCATCAGAACCTAAAATGCTATCCTGCACTCCTAAACCATCTTCAGTAGGCTCTAATAAGACTGCACCAGCTCCATCTCCGAAAATAACACAAGTAGTTCTATCGGTATAATCTACTATTGAGCTCATTTTATCAGCTCCTACTACTACCACTTTTTTATACTTTCCCGTTTCTATAAACTGAGCACCAGTAGTTAATGAATAAATAAAACCAGAGCATGCTGCATTTATATCAAAGCTCCAAGCATTCACAGCACCTATTTTATCTGAAATTATGTTAGCAGTAGCTGGAAAGTTATGATCTGCTGTTACTGTTCCGCAGATTAAGAGATCTATTTCTTCTGGCTTAGTGCCTGTTTTTTCTAGAAGTTTTTTTATGGCACCCACACCTAAGTCCGAGGCTCCTTTTCCCTCTTCTCTCAAAATGTGTCTAGTTTCTATTCCTGTTCTAGATCTTATCCACTCGTCATTAGTGTCTACTAATTTTTCTAGATCGGCATTGGTTAAAACGTCATCAGGTACGTAGCCTGCCACGCCTGTAATTGCTGCTTTTATATTAGACATATAGCTCTGTTTATGAATAAAGGTGCGCTAAATTAGTTGTTCTGTCTCTAGTGCCAAAATGTAAGCACTCTAATCTTGGTGCAGCGCACTAAAAGTTACACTGCCAGAAAGACTAAAATTTAGGTCAAACAAAAAAAGCCGACTCACACAAGAGACGGCTCTAATATTTTAGATAGACTAAGGGATTTACTCTACTTCCTGCTCTACTACTACTTTACCTTTATAGTAAAGTTTTCCTTCGTGCCAGTGAGCACGGTGAAGTAAGTGAGCTTGACCTGTGGTCTGGCACACACCTAGCGTAGGTGCTTCAGCCTTGTAATGAGTTCTTCTCTTACGTTTTCTTTGTTTCGATGTTTTGCTCTTAGGATGCGCCATTTTATTCTATTTTCCTATTTCAAATTCTTAAGTTTAGACCATCTAGGGTCTATCTGTTCTTCCTTTTCTTTCAATTGATACTCTTTAAGTGCTGCTATAGCCTCTGGGTTACATTCTTCTTCTGTTTCATGCACGTTTCTCTGTGGCAAGCACAAATGCACATATTCATAAAACAATTGGTCTAAAGCTATGTAATGCTCACTAGGCCCTAAAGTGATAATGTCATCTATTAAATCTGAAGTTTCATCTCCGAATTTAACCACCAACATGAACTCTCCTTCTAACTCTGAAAGGAGTTCTCCTCCACATCTATCACACATGGTCTCTACCTGACCATACAGTACTAAATCTAAGTTTATTTGATTCGTTAGCTTATCTAACTGAATGCTAAACTTAACTTTAGCTTTGTTTACTAAAGATTCATCAAACTGTGAAAAGAACGTCTCGTCTACAGTGAACTCATATTCATGTATTCCATTCTTTAAACCTATGAAAGGAATTTTATATGACTCTCTCTGTGACATCCTTAAATTTTAAGGGAGCGCAAAAATAAGAAGTTTTGCACAAT
>JBGCDA010000051.1:0-19676 GCA_045104985.1 Flavobacteriales bacterium
TATGGCATTACGTTTAAGTTCATTTCTCTGGCAGATGGAGAGGCGTTAAAACCACACATTACAGAGAATACCAAGCTGGTGTGGGTAGAAACGCCTACTAATCCTACGCTTAAAATAGCAGATATAAAATCTATAGCACAAGTTACCAAAGCTCATGACATAGTGTTAGCGGTAGATAACACCTTTGCAACGCCATATAACCAAACACCTTTAGACTTAGGGGCAGACCTAGTAATGCACTCGGTGACTAAGTATTTAGGCGGCCATTCAGATACGGTAATGGGAGCGCTAGTGTGTAAGGATGAGGCGCTGGCTAAGGAGCTTTACAGACTGCAGAATTCATGTGGGGCCATAGCGGGGCCGCAAGATTGTTTTCTGGCACTGAGAGGATTAAAAACCCTTCATTTAAGAATGAAACAGCATGCGCTTAATGCAGCGGCCATAGCAGAAATGCTGGAGAATCACCCTAAGGTAGATCAGGTGTATTACCCTGGGCTGGCATCTAATGCAGGTCATGAAGTGGCTAAGGCTCAGATGCGCACATACGGAGGCATGGTAAGTTTCTCTTTAAAAGAAGATACTAAAGAAGCAGCTCAGGCGGTAGTAACTGGAGTAGAGGTGTTTACGCTGGCAGAATCATTAGGCGGAGTAGAATCGCTTATAGGTCACCCGGCCAGCATGACTCATGGCAGCATTCCTAAGGCAGAACGGGAGGCGGCAGGCATAACAGACTCGCTCATTAGATTAAGTGTGGGAGTAGAAGAAATAGAAGATTTAATAGCCGATTTAGCGCAAGCCATCGGATGATATAAAAAGACAATTCATGGATAAAATAGCCATTATAGGAGCAGGATTAGTAGGAAGTTTACAAGCCATTTATATGGCCAGAAAAGGATTTCAAGTGTCTGTTTACGAGCGAAGGCCAGACATTAGGGCTGCAGAACTGGTGGCCGGAAGGTCTATAAACCTAGCCCTTAGTGACAGAGGATGGAAAGCACTGAAAGGTGCTGGCATTCATGAGGAGATAGAAAAAATAGCCATTCCTATGCGTGGCAGAATGGTGCACAGCGTGGAGGGTGAGCAGAGTTTTCAGCCGTATGGTTTTGAGGAGCAGGCCATTTATTCTGTGAGTAGGGGAGAGCTGAATAAACAGCTGTTAATTAAGGCAGATGAGCACCCTAACGTAGAATTGTTTTTTAACCACAAGGTGAGAGATTTAGATCTTAAAACCAATGAGTTGCAACTAGAACACGTAACCTCCAAGCAGCGCACACAGAAGGCCTACGACAGGATATTGGGAACGGACGGGGCGTTTAGCGCCATAAGGCAGCGGCTCATGAAGACAGACCGCTTTAACTTTTCTCAAACCTACCTAGGCCATGGCTATAAAGAACTAAGAATTCCTGCCAATGCTGATGGCACGCATAAAATAGACAAGCACTCGTTACATATCTGGCCGCGTGGTCAGTACATGCTTATAGGCCTTCCTAATTTGGATGGCAGCTTCACGCTCACGTTGTTTTTCCCTTATGATGGTGAGGTGTCGTTTAACGCATTGGATACAGATGAAAAGGTAATGGCGTTCTTTAATGAGACCTTCGCAGATGCTGTGGCGCTGATTCCAGATCTGCTTAAAGATTATAATGAAAATCCTACGGCCAGTCTGGTTACTGTGCGTTGCAATCCGTGGCACTACCAAGACAAAGTATGCCTCATGGGCGATGCCTCTCACGCCATAGTTCCATTTTACGGACAGGGCATGAACAGTGGTTTTGAGGACTGTACGGTGTTCAATAATTTCTTTGAGCAAGACGACTGGGAATGGGGAGAAGTATTCAGTCAGTTTTCAGAGAAGCGAGTGTCTGAGGCCAATGCCATTTCAGAGCTAGCCCTAAGAAACTACGTAGAAATGCGCGACCTCACTGCCAATGAGCAGTGGCTACTCCAGAAAAAGATAGAGCGTAAGATTACTACTAAGCACCCAGATAAATGGCTTCCACTTTACAGCCAAGTTACCTTCAGCCACACACCTTATGATGTGGCCTTAGCCAATGGAGAACTCCAAGACGCCATTATGAAACGCGTCATGGACAGACCAGATATTGCAGACGTTTGGGACAGTGAGGAGGTAGAGAATGCGGTGCTGGAGGAGTTGGGGAAGGTTTAGGTAATTAGCTAGTGCTTACAAACGATTTCAAGCACTTAGAATCACTTAAAATTCATATAAACAGCGTGTTAGGTGTTTTTTTTAAGTAGATTTAAACTGAAAGAATAAAGTGCATTGCCTTTATTTGGATGTTGTGTTTTATTGGATGTACGAACAAATAGTAACTAGTAAAATTTACTTCAATAGAATTAAAACCTGAGAAATAAAGTAACTTCGCATTTCATGGCAGCCGCAGAACAAATAAAAAGCCTAATAAAATCGTTTGGGGATGGAGATGAATCTCGATTCTTTGCGACCGCTATGCAAATTGCAGCATCTGAAGCCAGAAAAGGACATACTACATTTGCCCAAGAACTTAAAAAGCTAATTGAAAAAGCTAAAAAAGGTAGGTCTGAATCATTTAATGATCGTGGCAAAACAATTTCTATTTCAAAACCAAAAAGAGAGTTAAACGAACTCATTGAAGTGTTTCACCCGAAAATTAAACTCAATGATATGGTTTTGGATGAACAGGTTAAATCGTCATTGGACAGAGTTGTTAAGGAGCAAAAAAAAATTGAACTTCTTCGACAACATAATCTAACACCAAGAAGAAAATTACTCTTAACAGGTTTGCCAGGTTGCGGAAAGACAATGACCGCACAGGCACTTGCAGGCGAACTTGGCCTTGCAGTATTTATTATTCGATTAGATGGATTAATTTCAAAATTTATGGGAGAATCTATTGCTAAATTAAGAATGATATTTGATGCAATGGAGGATCATAGAGGGGTTTACTTATTTGACGAATTTGATTCAATTGGAGCACATCGAGATCAAGGACAAGATGTAGGAGAAATAAAAAGGGTTCTAAATAGTTTCCTGATTAACATTGAAAAAGATCAATCTAATAGTATAGTAATAGCTGCAACTAACCTACCTGAAACACTAGATAAAGCCCTGTTCAGAAGATTTGATGATATAATTCGATACCCATTACCAAAAGTGGGAGAGATTAAAAAAGTGTTGAAAAAAAATCTATCTGGATTTTCCCTATCAACAAGAACTTCTCTTGATAAAATTGCAAATCAAGCAATTGGGTTAAGCTACTCTGATATTGTCAGAGCTTGTGAAGAAGCTATAAAAGAAATGATAATTATGGGTAAAAGTAAAATTCCTATTTCATCACTTCTGACTTCTCTCGAAAAGCGAAAACAATAACCTGAGATGGCTGACAAAAACCCATTACGACATATAAAAATCGAAGGCTATTCTCAAACTGCAGATTACAAAAGCCCAAAAGGCAACCCTATACTAAGTCCTAAACCGAGAAATAGAGATCAACATGGGAATAAAATAAATGATCATTTAAAAAGAATTAAAGAACAATTCGATTCTTTGAAAGAGATAGAATTACCAGAAGGAATAGTTAGAGATGATGCTATCTATGTGGAGTTTATCTCAGATATTGATTTCGCTTTAGCATTTGACAGTTTTCACAGTGATGCCGAAAATTATAAATATCAGTTACTAAACATTCGTGAAGAAATAATTGAAAATAACTCAAGATATAGAGTGAATGTTCTTTTAACAGAAGGAGGAATAAGTCATTTTATAAAAAAAGCCCAAGAATATATTAATGAAAATTTAATCCGAAAGGGTTCAGATACAGGTAAACCAAAAAACAACACACTTATAAGTAATATTGAGTCTATTCAACTTGCTACATTAGAAGCTTTTTGGACAGAACCTAACCAAAATCCATTTCCTGAAGAAAATGAAGAAGTTTGGTGGGAAGTCTGGTTCAGAAGAAAAAGAGGAGTAGATAAAGGTTCCGAATATGATAAAATCATACAGCAATTAGGAGCAGTTAATGCTCAAATTTCTAATCAAGTATTATACTTTCCAGAGCATTTCATTAAGTTAGTAAAAGCCTCTCCCAGCCAATTATCAGAATCACTTTTTTTACTGGACAACCTAGCTGAACTTAGAAAACCTAAGAAAACTGCGGACTTCTTTACAAACCTAAATATGTTCGAAAGAGAAGATGCTGTTAATGAACTTAGAGACAGAATTGATAACAATACAAATGAAAATAGTATTGCAATTTGTATTTTAGACTCTGGAGTACAGAACCAACATCCTCTATTGTCCGATTTTATTCCTGAAAATAATTTATTTAGTTATAAACCAGCAGACTGGGGAACTTATGATGGATGGCCAATAGGTGGTCATGGAACAGGAATGGCAGGGCTCGCTCTTTATGGAGATCTTACCACTGCTATGTCTGCAACAAGTAATATTCAAATTTTTCATCAATTAGAATCTGTAAAATTGATTAACAACGGTGATCCTCATGACCCAGAACTATATGGCGCAGTCACTATTGAAGCGGCCAATACACCAATCGTTTCTGCCCCGTTTCGTCCTCGCATATACTGCATGGCAATAACTGATAAAGATCAAGCATATTATGGCCGCCCTTCGTCTTGGTCTGCTTCTTTAGATAAAATCACTTTTGGTAGTGAAAATGAAAATTTAGAGAAACAATTATTTTTTGTTTCTGGTGGAAACGTTTTCCTAGAAACCCCAGATGAATATCTGGACAAAAATGTTTTTGAATCAGTGCATGATCCCGCTCAAGCATTCAATGTAATCACTGTAGGAGCTTACACCGATATGGACACTATTGATGATGAAGATTTTCCAGATTCAAAATTACTTGCAGAACGAGGTGGAATGTCACCATCAAATTCGACTTCAGTAATTTGGGAAAATGATTGGGCTATTAAACCTGATCTTGTAATGGAAGGCGGTAATTTACTCAATCAAAGAGGTGACATTGTTATTCCGGATTCCTTGCAACTTTTGACTACTCATAAAGATTATCGAACAACAATGTTACAGACATTTGGAGATACGAGCGCAGCAACAGCATTAGCCTCCCGTTTTGCTGTTCTGCTAAAAAATGAATATCCTAATTTATGGCCTGAGACAATTAGAGGATTAATGATACATTCTTCTGATTGGACACAGGCAATGTTAAATGGTAAAAGTATTAAGGACGTAGAATCCTTTAGCAAAGAGGAAAAAAGAAATTTAATGCGATCCTTTGGCTATGGTGTTCCAAATTTGAAAAAAGCGCTCTACAGTGCAAAAAATTCATTGACGCTAATCGCAGAAAAAGAAATAACACCTTACAAAAAAGACGGCAGTATTAAGTTTAATGACATTCATTATTTTGAACTTCCCTGGCCTATTGAAGTCCTTCAAGAAGATTTAGGTGAAATAGATGTAAAATTGAACATTACTCTTTCTTACTTTATAGAACCAAATCCTGGAAGCAGGAAGTATAGTAATAAGTTTAGTTATCAATCTCATGGTTTGCGTTTTAATGTTATTGGAGCGAATGAAGATGTAGAAACATTTCATAAACGAGTGAATAAAAACACTCGCGAAGAAGGTGAAAGAGGATTTTCTGGAGAGAGATGGGCAATTAAAGAACAGCACCGAAATAAAGGATCTGTCCATCGTGATTTTTGGATTGGTTCTGGTGCAGATTTAGCCACTAGAAATCAAATAGCAGTTTATCCTGTTTCAGGCTGGTACAGAATGAGGAAAAAACTTGAAATGTATGATTCTACTGTCAGATATAGTTTAATCGTTTCAATTGAAGTACCAGAACTTGAGGTGGATATTTATACTCCTATTAGGGCATTAGTTCCTATAGAGATATAAAGCCTCAAATGCTGACGGTTAAATAGGACGAAAACACAACAAGGCATATGACTCATGGAGGCTTTAGGTCGCGGATGTTTTATATTAAAATCAGATTAAATGAAACTAAATTGTTGGATAGTAACATTAGCAGTAGGAGTCATCATCTCAAGTTGTATATATGATGCTAAAACATTCAGGAATTAGGAGTCCCAATCGACAATCAATTCTCCATTTACACAAAACAAAGTGTTTTGCTGAATAACGAGTGTCGCTTGTCGAATTAGCCGAATGGGCTTCAATAAAACACCTTATATATGCCCTTTTTGTAATAATAGATAGATTTAAAACTATCTATTTTGCATATATTTGTTGTGTTAAGACAAAAAGACGGCAATGCTAAACCTTATTCCAAAAGAAAAAATCATTGAACGACTGCGCTATGAAAATCCATGGTGGATCACGAAAGAGGTGCCGAAAACCTATAGCTCTATGTCCAAGAGATTGTATTTTGATCTCTTATATCCATTCGTACTAGAAAGGAGTATTAATCGAGCTTTAGTTTTAATGGGACCTAGAAGGGTTGGTAAAACAGTGATGTTATTTCATTGTATTGAAAACTTACTGAAAGAAGGAACTAATTCTCATCAACTATTCTTTATCGGAATAGACAATCCTATTTACGTCAACTTAAGTTTAGAAGACATTTTAAATTTATGCAAAGAGTCTCTGAACCTTGAAAACCTGAATGGTTGTTATGTCTTTTTTGATGAAATACAATACTTAAAAGATTGGGAAAGACATTTAAAAGTACTGGTTGACTCATATCCTGAAACTAAATTTACAGTTTCTGGCTCAGCTGCCGCAGCTTTGAAATGGCACAGTACGGAAAGCGGAGCGGGCAGATTTACTGATTTCTTGTTGCCCCCATTAACTTTTCAAGAGTATATCCATTTAAAAAAATTAGACCATTTAATTTTTAAAGGTTCTATTCAATATGGAGATAAGCATATGGATTATTGCTTAACTCATGATGTGAAAGCGTTAAATAAAGAATTTGTTCATTATTTAAATTTTGGGGGTTATCCAGAGGTGGTATTGTCTGAAAAAATACAAGGTGATATGGGTAGGTATGTGAAAAACGATATCGTAGACAAAGTTCTACTTAGAGATTTGCCAAGCTTGTATGGAATTAAAGATGTTCAAGAACTCAACAGATTTTTCACATACATAGCTTACCATACAGGGAATGAATTCTCGTACGAGAAAATGTCTAAGGAAAGTGGGATCCAAAAGGATACATTAAAAAAATATCTTGAATATTTAGAAGCAGCATTCTTAATTAAGGTGTTAAATAAAGTAGGAGTCAATGCTAAGAGATTAAAAAGAATAACCAGCTTTAAAGTATACCTTACTAACCCGTCTCTGCGCACTGCTTTATTTTCACCGATAAGTGAAACAGACCAAGAAATGGGAAATATGGTAGAGACAGCCATTCTCTCTCAATGGATGCATCGAGAGCAACTAGATTTGACTTATGCCAGATGGAAAGACGGGAGAAATGAAGGAGAAGTCGACCTTGTTTTAGTGGATGATAAAAATTTCAAACCTGTTTGGGGAGTGGAAATTAAATGGAGTAACCGTTATTTTGATAAACCTCAAGAATTAAAGGGTTTAATTAAGTTTTGTGAAGAAAATAAATTTGAAGCTGCTGTGGTCACCTCAATAGATAGACTAGGAAAGAAAGAAGTAAGAGAGTTGGAATTCACTTTTCTTCCTGCTTCTATCTATGCCTACAATATTGGAGAAATCACACTAAAAATGAAAACCAATAGTTGAAAGAATAAGGTGGGTTGTTTAACCAACCAAACCTTTTTTGCTTCAGCTATAAAGCGCTAAGCCCTCAGTACGAAAGTTGCATTTGGTCGGTTCAAGAAAATAAATTTCTCCGAATTAACTGCGGCAGAACTGTGGTTTGTGACTTTACCAGACAGAGATGATATTGCATTCAACCACCCCGATTGCTTTTAGAAATTGTGCTTATTTCGTGTTTGCGTTACCGCAATTCAACCTAAAAGAGATTTTGGTTTTTCAAATGAATAATTAGAAACGGAGGGGAATTTGATTTTGGTGAAGTCCTTTCGCCATCTGTAAGGTGAATCCTTAAATAGGCTCTAACCCTTAAATAGGCTCTAACCCGTAGAGTTTCCTTGGTGATGCTCAGAATACCGAAAACCAAACTCATTTATAGATAAAATACGGGTAATATTTGGATAATTTATGGGTAGATTTCGATAGGTTAAACAATTAGACATTCATCACTAAAAATGAAACCCGCATTCCCCTCACATACCTAATCCTATCGCTCTTCCTTCTAAGCTGCTCAGCAGCTATAGAAATAGAGGATTATATAGATTATCAGCACCATTTAAGGTATCGGTCAATACCACAAATGAAGAAACAGGATTTACAGAACAAACAACTTCAAGTCTAGAAGTAGAGTCTGAAAACTGGAAGAAACTTGTAGAGAGGGGAAATGCCAATAAAGAAGGCTGGCGGTCTTCTCCGGCATCATACATGGGAGATGTGTATGCTAGCCAAGGTTATTTCAGGATTATTCATTCCAGAGATTCTAAAGGAGTAGTCATCGCCTTTACAGATAAAGAAGGAAACCCTAAACAGAATTCTAAAGGAATCGAAAATAGAGAACTAGACTTTTTGTTTGGCGAGTGAAACTTAAATCTAAAGGACATCAATTACATTTGAGAAATGACACGAGAGGAAATAAAGATTTTGGCCTATAAAGTCATGTTCGAGTATTTGGAGGAATACAATGAGCGAGGTAAATCAGATGAAATTGGTAGCATGTTAGGAAGCATGTCTATGCTGGAGGTTGGGAGAACAGCAGATGCAGCTGTATGGAATGATTGGGAAAGGGCTTTTGAACGTGCAGAAAACAGATCCAAAGATTATTATTACCTCAGACTTAAAAAGTAAGTAAATCTGGTAGTGTTAATTGGGACTTTATCATGCTAGTCCATTTGTCCAATTAAATAGATATATTGGACATGAGTGAGATGAGCGTCCATTTTTACGCCTCTCAAGTATCGAATGTCCAATATTTACTAAATAATGGACGTATATATCTGTAATTTCCGAGAATTGGACATACATTTGCAACGCGTCCAGAATTAACAAATTATTGAACATATATAGGAATGCGAAAGTATGATAGAGAAAGGCCTCATAACAACCTTCCGTTGTTACCACCAGCTAATGACATTGAGAATAATCCAGCTATATTAAAGAGATTAGTTTCGGCATCAAGAGCTTTGGCCACAGTGAATGGGAATTTAAATCGCTTGCCTAATCCTCTAATGTTGATTAATACCCTGGCGCTACAGGAAGCTAAAACTTCTACAGAGATAGAAAACATTTTCACTACAGAGGATGAGCTCTATAAAGCAATTTCAGATTCAACTAAAGAGTCCAAAATAAATCCAGCTACTAAGGAAGTTTTAAAATACAGAGAGGCTCTCTGGGCTGGGTTTAATGAGCTGAAGAAAAATGAGGAGATAAGTACTGAGCTAATTAAGCGAATATTCAATCAAATAAAAGAAACCACATTAGGATATAGACCTCCTCAAGCTCAGGTCGTAATTAAAAGAGGAGAGAGTGAATTTCGGTCTGGAGAAGTTATTTATACACCGCCAAGGGCCGAAGGGTTAATAGAATCATTGATGAATAATCTAGTGGAGTATTTGAATAATGATGAACTCTACACTGCAGATCCTCTCTTAAAAATGTGTGTGGCCCATTACCAATTTGAAGCAATTCATCCTTTCCAAGACGGTAATGGACGAACAGGTAGGATTTTAAATCTCTTGTACTTGTTTAGCAAAGGGTTATTAAGTCAGCCAGTTCTTTATTTGTCCAAGTTTATTGTAGCGAATAAAGAGGACTACTATTTTAAATTGGGTGAAGTTACGCAGCGAAACGCTTGGGAACCTTGGATAGAGTTTATGCTAGAAGCAACTGAAAAGACTTCAATATTGACGAATACACGCATTAATGAGATCTTGGCTCAAATGGATTCAACATTAACATACGCCAAAGGCAAAATTAAATGGTACAACAAAGAGGTAAATGAAGCTATTTTTAGTCAGCCTTATATGAAGCCATATATAGTCGGAGAAATTCTAGGAAAGACTTCCCGAACCACGTTGACAAAATATATGAATGAATTGGTAGTCAATAAAATCCTAAGGCCTAAGAAGGATGGTATAGAAGTATTTTATGTTAATGATGATTTGATTAGAATATTAGAAGGCTCATAATGTTGGAGTTCGCTATATGCACTCCTCCTTAACTAATAAAAAAGAAGATTCGTTTTTTAACAACCACACATTATTGAGCATCTCTAAAAACATACATCCGATAGCCTGGTTAATCCTACGTCTTGCTATCTTAAATCTCATCATTCTAGGTGTGGCTTATTTCATTGCGGTAGCTAAAAATCTATTTGAGCCTTCAGCCTCGTTTGTACTTAGGCTCCCATTTGAGCTCTACATAATCACTTTCTTTTTAGCTAATCTAGTCTATGTTCTGGGCAATGCGTTTGAAATGTTTTATCTGAGGATTTGGAATAAAAAACTAAACATCAAGGAATTTGAAGGGAAATTCTTTACGGCTAGCATAGTCATGATCGTCCTAGTTAATACTGCTGCTGTAGTTGTGTTTGTCATTAACTATTATGGAGAGAGTGTTGCATAAGAGCAGAGCTGAAGTCATAGCTGTTAGCTGTATTAATACTTCTTAAAAATCACCGCTAGAATCAGGTTTTAATTCAAAGGCACCATTCAATAGAGCAGTTAAAAACTGGAAGGAAAAACATCTAAAAAGTTAAAAGAGTTTAAGTGTCTGTTTTATAGGATTATAAATAGGTGTCAATTAAATAATTGAGTCGATTAAGGGAAATTAATACTTGAAATTTGTTTCAAAAAAACATGAAACAAATAGCTCAAGCAGTCATTTTTATTCTAAGTGCTTTCATATCAAATTCACAGACTTTTCAAGAAGGTGAACTTCCTGATAAGTTCAAAGATTTAGAGAATAACCTAGAAGTAAGTCATTTTCCAGAAACGGTAAACGCCTCTTTAGATTCTAAGGAGCCTGGCACTTATATATGGAAGCATAACACGAGTATCTTATCATTAAGTAAAGACCTTTCTATTACAGAGGGTGGGGCATACATTTATTACAATAATCAGTGGAATAAGCGTGTGCAAATGAGTGCAAAAGAATTCTCGAAATTATTCAACATTCCTAAAGGAATTCTGAAAGCAGGGCAGCCTTATACGTTTGTAGAAAATTGGCGAAGAGATTCTAGATTACTCGCAGGCTGGGCATTTTGGTATGTGCTGGCAGAAGACAAAGAAGGGAATGTTTATTTCGGGATGAAATACTTAGAAACCACAGAAACTCTTAATAATTAATATGATGAAAAGAACAATTTTAATACACGCACTCATAGTAGGATTGGCATTTATATCTCAAGGCCAAAATCAAACAACAGTAGAAGTAAGCTATGGCAGCATGAAGTGGGAGGGATGTGCCGCAGTAGGAGCTTACTGCTTAGATGGTACATTAGACATATCCGCTGCTGAGCTAACAGTCTCTTCAGATGAAATTGAAAACGCAAATTTTTCTGTGGATATGTCTAGTTTGACTTCTGAAACCAAAGACCTGGAATCTCATTTGAAAACTAGAGATTTCTTTCATACTAAGAAGTTCCCAGAGGCTTCATTTAATCTAGATAGCCATGTAAAGCTTCAGGAAGGAGAACAGCAAGTAACAGGAGAAATGACTATAAAAGGCATAACTAAAACTGTGGACTTCATTCTACAGCTATTTAAAGAAGATGCTACTTGGAGATTAAAGGGAGAAATATTCATGAACCGGGTAGATTTTGGAATTACTTATAACTCACCAAGCGTATACGAAAAGCTGAAAGATCAAGCTATAGCTGATGAAATAAAACTCGAAGTAGAAATTCAAGTAACTATTAAGTAGTGCTTCGCATTCTTTAGAACAGAAAATCTATGGAGTTCATTGCTTCTTATTATACCGTAATTTTATGTGAATCAATACATGAGAATAAGAACGGATACAATTCTCTTATTTATATGAAAATATCTATGATTATGAAAAATCAATCTGCTGGTCTTTACTCAAACCTAAAATCAGATTTTTGGCTTATTCTAGTAGCTAGTGTTGTTTTGGTCGCATGCAGCACAAAAACACCAAAAGAGGCCTACACGATGAATGTCTATCAGACTTCTGATGCAGGAGATAATCTCAAATTAATTTCTGGCAATAATACAGATACTTCAAAAGGAAAAAAAGAAGTAAAGCTGACTCTTTACCCTGAAGAAAAATTTCAAGAATACATTGGATTTGGAGCTTCTTTCACTGAGTCATCTGCTTGGAATCTAGCCACAATTTCTGTGGAATCACGTAAAGAGGTTCTGACTAATTTATTCAGTCCGACTGAAGGAGCAGGGTTTACTTTAACTCGAACCCATATAAATAGCAGTGATTACTCTAATTCTCATTATTCCTACACAGAGGTTGGTGATGAAAATCTTTCTACTTTTAGTGTGAATGAAGACCTTAAGGGGTTTTCAGGGGTTGAAAATGAACAGGTTAGAGGAATTGAGCTAGTAGAACCTAAATATGATATGATTCCAATGATTTTAGAAGCTGAAAGTGTTCCGGGAGCTGAATTCAAGATCATAGCATCTCCTTGGAGTCCTCCCTCATGGATGAAGACGAATGAAACCTCTGAGATGACTAATGGTGAATTAAATCCTGATTATTATGAACTATGGGCTAAATATCTCTCCAAGTATGTGACTGCTTATAAAGATCAAGGGATAGACCTATGGGGGATTACACCACAAAATGAACCACTTCATGCACATGATGCCAGGTGGGACAGCAATGGATTAACTCCTGAACAAGGAAGAGACTTTTTGAAAAATCATCTTGGCCCTCAATTGGTAGAAGATGGTCATGTAAATCTTCAGGACTTAAATGAAGGGTTAAAGATTTTGATCTATGATCATAATAAGGCCACCATGCTAGATTATGTGACACCTACTTATGATGATCCTGAGGCATCTAAATATGCTTGGGGTACGGCATTTCACTGGTATGCCAGCTCAGAGCTAGAGGAGAATAATTGGTTTGCGGAAGATCTTGATAAACACGCACAAACTTGGCCTAATAAAGGGATGATCCATACGGAATCAAGTATAGATATTGATGCGGAAGACCGAATTGGTCATTATTGGAGAGCGCATACAGATTATGCCGGCACTTTTGTCCCTTTTGATACCTATGCATATGATATCATTACTGATATGAATCATGGCACACAAGGTTACATAGAATGGTGCATGATTTTAAGTCATCTTGGTCAGCCTAATCCGTACGACAATTTCAATAGTGCTCCTGTTCTAATTAATCCAGTTTCGGATGAGGTTATTTATACACCTCTTTATTATTTATTGAGTCATTTCAGCAAGTTCATTCGTCCAGAGGCTAGAAGAATCAAATTAGAAGGAGATCAACTCGAAGGTTTAGTATACACTGCTGCCGAGAATGCGGACGGCTCTATAGCAGTAGTTATTTTTAATAGAAATGCAGAGCCTTATGAGTTGTCTCTAAAAATTGAAGGGAGTTCATACAAAACCCTAATTTCTGCCAGAGCTTTACAGACTATTCTTTTTAACAAGTAGCATTAGGAATGAACTTGTCTTTGGAATGTCTATTTCAGAAAGATCCTTGTACCAGTGTTTTACAGTACACATTTTTATAGATGGAGTCTTTACTCTACTATAAACTTCTCATTCCACGCTGCAGAATCTCCCTTAACTGATAGCACATACTCTCCAGATGCATAGGTGTCTACGGAGATAGTGAATGTGTTCTGTCCAGGTGCAGACTGGTACTGCTCAGAATAAACCAATCGGCCGGTTACATCAACTATTTCTATGC
The DNA here is from genome assembly GCA_045104985.1 of Flavobacteriales bacterium. Lineage (GTDB taxonomy): Bacteria > Bacteroidota > Bacteroidia > Flavobacteriales_D > Sanyastnellaceae > ASP10-05a. The sequence goes on from JBGCDA010000051.1 coordinate 13,925, forward strand.
TTAGTTGCCCAGAATTAGTTGTTTCGAATTCTAAGTGAAGCTGGTCTGAAACAGGATTAGGATATGTTAGAAATGAGTTCAGTGACTCTTCATTTGCAACGCTATTAATAGTCTGTCCACATTCGTCTATAACTGCCATGTCTGAAGCTGCACATGGTTCAGAAACAGTTACAGAGTAAGTTCCACCTAAGAAGGCTGTATATGTTTGTCCCGTAGTGCCATCCTGCCATAGGTAATCTGTATAACCAGGCCCTGCATCTAGCACTATGGCTACACCATCGCACAATTCCTGATCTGGGCCTAAATCTATAATACCGTCTAGTTCTCCTAAAATTTCTATCTCATCCGTAATGTAACATCCTTGATAATAAGCTCTGGCCTCTATAATTTGCGGTTCAGGACTAATCAGAGTGATGCTTTGTTCAGTGCTCTCATTACTCCATAAGTAATATTCGAATTCTGAAGGCATTTCTAGCGTAACCGTGGGGTCAGAAGCACAATAGCCAATGGTGGAACCGAGGTCAAGTTCTGGCCCTTGAATGATAGAAATGTGGAGTGTGTCTGTAATTTCTCCACATTCGGAAGCTGTTTTAGCTATTAGTATGGCTTCTCCAATGGAAGGAAATGAAGCTGAAACAGTTTCATTAGCGTTAACCGTAAAATCACCATCTCCTGAGAATTCCCAGTCTATTTCTCCATCTATACAGTCTGACCCAAATACTGAAAACTCGTGTTCTGTGCCAGCACAGATGATCTCATCTCCATCTATAAGGATTTCTGATCCAGCTACATAGGCGTGGTAATGGTTTCCGAATCCATTAATAAGTGCATTAGCGAAGATGGCATTCTCTTGAAAATCCATGGCGGCTCCTAGCAGATTAGGACTAGATATCGTGGCCAGTCCACCAGAAAACACCTGATCTAGGTAAATAATGTCATTTTTTCCTTTTTGCATGTCTTTACCAAAGAGCTGAATATCTGAAACTACTGTGGCAGAAGGTGTGGTTACCAGTTCATCTGGCAGAGTTAGATCATATTGGTAGAGGGTTACATCGGCTAAGCCTCCTGCCAGAATATAGAGCGCTTTTCCGCTAGGAGAAAAATCATGGCTAATAGGAGTGCTTCCTGCAGAAAAACCCTCCCCAAGGTCTATAACACTTTCTATGGTACCAGTAGCTTGGTTAAAGTTCAATAGATATTTTTCATAAACCAATTGATCACCTTGAGGTGAAGCCTTTATGGCCTGAGTTTCGGCATTTACTGACAGTTCTAGATTTAATTCTGTTTCTACAGGTTCAGTGGCGATGCCATTTTGACCTATCAGATAAGACTTAAATGTCTGTTCTGCTATATCGTAAAAGACTAGCCACTTATCTCTAAGGCTACAGTGTTTTACTATACTCACATGTTCTGCGCTAGACACTTCTATGAGTTGGTTTTTTACATCGGTTACTAGTCCTAAGCCGTTATTGGCATCAGCATCTATAATGCTATATCTTATGCCTCCTGTAAAATTGTTTTCTTCACTATCATTAGTAAAGAGGTAGTATTCTCTGCTATCTCCAGGGTTTTTTAAGAACATGGTGCCGAAGTGACTAGACTCATTCCCTAAAAGCCCAAAACCGTTTTCTACCAGATCAAAATTTCTATCATACACTCCCACGCCTGTGCTTATAAACAGGAGGTTACCGGCATCATCACAGATGGTGGCTTTACTGTGACCTTCAGAAAGCAAAGGATTCTGAACAAGCAAAGACACTGGCTGATCATTGAAATTAAACCCAAATCCGTTTCCATCTGGATTAAACCAATACCACAAGTTATGTTCGTTTCCGCTGCTGCAGCTGCCTACAGACACATTCCACACTTGAGATATTACGTCACACTCCCCATTAGAGGCTATTAAGTAAATGGAGCTAATCCCAGAGTCATTGAAAGTGAAGCTAAACTGTTCAGTAGTGGCTTGGGAAACATTATCTACGAACCACTCAAAGCTGGTAGCCCCTATTACTGAGGTATCAAACTCTACTGTGGCTCCCACAGAAATATTAGTGGAGCTAGGAGTTACAGTAATACTTATAGGACATGCCACTTGAAGATTAAATGACACCACTTGAAAACATCCGGGAGAATCATTACTGAGTTCTACTTCTATTACATAATTCCCCTGTTCAGTAGGTGTAAAAACAAAATTTTCATCTGTAGAAACTGGTATACCGTCTAAAAACCATTGCAACGCTGAATAATTACTACTAGAGTTCAAATAAGTAACAGACTCACCGACATTACTAACTGAGGTGCTAGCACTTACACTGGCTACTACAGGATTAGTGCATGGTGGGGCGCATTTGTCTTCATCAAATAGTGAGCTTCTGATATCTAAAGCGGCATGCATACGCTCAGACTGACCTGATGTAAAAATGTCGAAACACAGCACGCTGGAGTAGTCCATGTAGTTAGTCTGCTGGTCGAATTGGTCTCCGAAGCCGCCTAATTCTTCTGCTCTAAATGGATTGTTTTCTGAGAGATCATCTGCATCAGTACTGCATGAGTTAGTGCCGTCAAAACAAAAGGTGTTGAATAAATTTTGGTCTGGTGGAGTATCGCATACCATATCTCCGCTAGTTAAGCAATCGTCATTAGGGCAGCCACCCTGAAACGTGTGGAAAAGACCTAAGTAATGCCCAGATTCATGGGTGAGCACATTATTAGAACTAGCTGAGCTACCGAAGTATTCTGCCTCTAGCACGATGCCATCTGTATCTGTCCCATGTGAATCTGGAAACGTGGCATATCCCACTACTCCTGGAGAATTATCTTCTCTGGTAATAGAGTTTACTACCCATATATTCATGTATTTAGTGGGGTCCCAGCGGCTCAGGTCTTTAAGCGCTAAATCCTGAGATGGCACCAGCATGTCTGTAAGTGTGCTCTCCACATAATTAACTCCAGTGCTAAATTCTCCATCGGGGTTTTCCTGAGCTAAACAAAACTGAATAGGAATTTCCACACCGTCTGGGTTAAATGATTGGCCTGTATTGGAGTAAGCCTCATTTAGCCACAGCATGGCACTGTCTACCTGATCTAATGAAATATTTTCCGTTCCGTTATTATGTATAATGTGAACTACAGTAGGAACCACTTGCACTTCATTAGTGCCGCCACCAGATCTTCTCAGAAGAATTTGCTCTAGAATTCTTTCGTTCATCAGAGCGAACTTGGTGCGGTTTTCAGAGTTTTCTAAAAACAAATCATGCTGGTGATCAGCGCCACATATATGTTGAGCATAACTACTAGTAGAATAGATAAACGCTGTTAAAACGAGTATTAAAAGTGCTTTCATAAGGAGGTAAATAGGGTTTAAAAACGCATAATGAAATGCGTTATTCTTCATTACATAGATAACACTTTTTTAAAAATCTTAGGGTTGCATGCTTTAATACTGAAGATCTAATAGTTAAACATTTGGGATGGTTTCACTGGCTGCAGAGAGAATGATATGGTAAAACTTATATATAAATGAGCAGTGCTGCCAGCTTTAAAAATATTATCCAAGTAACAGTCTTATATTCGTGCGGTGCAATACACTGACAAATGAAAACCTTTAAAACACTAGTAATAATTCTTTTAGGGATGGGATTCTATTCCTGTGACTTCAATCAATCCTCGGTTAAGGATCTCACTACTGGGGCATACACCAGAGGAGATGGTATAGGCAGTGCAGATGTGTCTCTAGAAATAAACGATGTGGCAGAAAACAGAAACACCTTTGTGTATGGAGAACAGGTAAAATTTGTGTTTGATGGGATTACAGGATTGACACGTGAAAATGAAAATGCCTTTCCTGGTCTTTCTATGTGCATAGTAAAAAACCAAACAGACACGGTGCTTTATAACCCAGATTTACTGGCTGAAACAGATGGAGGTATAGGTTTTTCTCCGCTACAGCTTTATGCTACATTTCTAGCTATTTTCCCCTATGAGGAAGGTGAGGAGTACATGGCTTACGTAAATATTTGGGATAAAAAAGGAGATGGCACCTTCACTCATGAAATGCCGTTTACCGTGGTAAAGAATGAGGTTCTTGATTTAAAAACTACTGAACTAGATTACACAGACATTTACCTCTGGAATGATACGGACCAGCTGGTGGTAGTAAAGAACCAAATGAATTTCGATAAAGCCTACATCGCCATTTTCGAGGGATTAAAAGGGTTTACTGAGGAAAAGTCAAAGGTATTTCCTGCTTTATCTCTAAAAGTAACAGACAGTGCAGGAAATGTGCTCTTAACTGATGATAATACGCTGGCTTCATTTCAGGAAGAGGGTATAGACCCTAGTGAACTCAGTTCTCAGCTCATAGTAGACCTTAGTTTTACTGAAGGTCAAGTAGCTAACCCTTGTACTCTGAGTGCTGTACTTTCCGACTTAAGGTCGGGAAAAAATTTAGAAATGAAAACAGTGTTTGACTTAAAGTAAAAATTCTCTACCATTTAAAGAGCCTATCACTTGTCTCTACTAATGGCAGAATACATCTGAAATGAATAAAAGAAAAGGATTAATAGTAGGAGTGGGATTCCAGAAAACAGGAACTTCTTCATTGAGAGAAGCGCTTAAAGTATTAGGGTTTCGCGTGAAAGACATGAGCAGTAAAGTACTTTTTCCTATTCTTAGAGGGAATTATGCTAAGGCTGTGGGAATGCTAAAAAATTATGATGCGGTAGAAGACACTCCTTGGTATATCATTTATAAGGAAATAGATGAACTCGTGCCTAACTCTAAATTTGTACTTACTATCAGAGATGAAGAGGCTTGGTATAAGAGTGTGAAAAAGCACATAGGAGATTTAAGAGCCCCACACCATGAGTGGATTTACGGCAGAGGAAAAGGGCTTCCTAAAGACGATAAGGAGAACACCATTAACGTTTATAATAAGCATAATGAACAAGTAAAGGAGTACTTTAAAAATAGGCCTAACGACTTATTAATAATAGATTTTACTAAAGGAGAAAAGTGGGATAAGCTCTGTGCTTTCTTAGATTTAGAAGTGCCTAACGAACCATTTCCTCATTATAACAATACCTCTGCAGAAAGAAAGAAGCCAAGGAAAAGAAGGTTCAAAATACTCCGTAAGCGGATTAAATATTTCATTAAGATTAAGTATATAGACCTTATGGGTTTATGGGGAGCGCGTGGATAGATGTTGGCGAAGAGGCACTGAGTGATCAGTTTAGGGATGTGAAGTAATTGTCTTCTTAATGAGCTATGAAGTGCTAGCTCTTTAAAAAAGTCATTTGTTTCCATATATCGGAATTACATTCCATATCATAGAGATTTAAGGGATGAGTGACCTGATTAATATGCTTATAATCAGGCGAATGTGGACGTGGTTTTCTGGTTGTATATAAGGTAATTCTAAAATGAAGGATTTCTTATGCAACAACTTATTTTAAAGCTAATAGCACAATTTGGAGGATATTCTAAAGCTCAAAAACCTCCAGAAAAGCGTGATGAAAATTACCTGTATGGTCTAAATACATTGAGGTTCCTGGCTGCATTTTTCATTATTTGCATGCATATTCAGAATAATCAGAAAGTAGTAGGGCTGCCTCAGCTGCCAGAGTTCGCATTTCTGTATAAAGGTGCAGTATCTTTTTTCTTTACCTTGAGTGGTTTCTTAATTACATACATAAGGCTAAGGGAGTATAATAAAACAGGAACTATAAATGTCAAGCGGTTTTTATCCAATAGG
>JBGCDA010000052.1:0-39613 GCA_045104985.1 Flavobacteriales bacterium
GTTGGTTGTTTAGCTTTACGTGTATTGAAACACCATTACTGCTAAAGGTGCTACCGTAATTTCTATTGAGTACTCTTGGTTATCCCAAGAGTCTTTTGTTGTTTTTATTTTGATCTCATTCAAAGCCCCACTTCCTCCATACTTCTCTGCATCGCTGTTTAGTAATTCTTTTAATGTTCCTTTTCTAGGCACTCCTATTTTGTAATTTTCATGCTTAGATGGCGTGAAATTGCATATTACTATGGCATCGTTTTCTTCATCGTGGCCTTTTCTAATGAACGATAGTACAGACTTTTCTGAGTCTTGAAAACTGATCCATTCAAATCCTTCTTGGGCAAATGCTTTTTCGTAAAATGAAGGAACGGTGGTGTACAGCTTGTTCAGGTCTTTCATGAAATTCTGTAATCCTGAATGGGGCAAATACTCTAGCAGATTCCAGTCTAGAGATTGCTCAAAATTCCATTCTTTGTACTGGCCAAATTCTCCTCCCATAAACAAGAGCTTAGCTCCTGGGTGTGTGTACATAAACCCATACATGGCTCTGAGCCCAGCAAATCGCTGCCACTCATCTCCTGGCTGCTTGCTTAAGAGTGATTTTTTGCCATGCACCACTTCATCATGTGAAAGGGGCAGCATGAAGTTCTCTGTAAACCCATAAGACAGACTAAAGGTGATCTCGTTCTGGTGGTGTTTGCGGTAAATGGGGTCTTTAGAGAAGTATTGCAACGCGTCAAACATCCAACCCATCATCCACTTCATGCCAAAGCCTAAGCCGGCAATATTAACAGGTTTGGTAACCATAGGAAAAGCCGTAGACTCCTCTGCTATGGTTTGAATTCCTTCAAAGTTCTCATAAACCGCCTGATTAAATGTTCTTAGAAACGCAGTGGCTTCTAAGTTTTCATTTCCGCCAAACTCGTTAGGATCCCATTCGCCATCTTCTCTGCTGTAATCTAGGTAAATCATGGACGCCACGGCATCTACCCTAAGGCCATCTATGTGGTATTTATCTAACCAGAAAAACGCATTACTAATAAGGAATGACTGTACCTCATTTCTGCCATAGTTAAATATCAAGCTCTTCCAGTCTGGGTGAAAGCCACGTTTTCTATCTGGATGCTCGTACAGATGCGTGCCGTCAAACATGCCCAAGCCATGCTTATCTTCTGGAAAATGAGAGGGTACCCAGTCTAAAATCACACCTATATCATGCTTGTGAAGTGTATCTACCAAATTCATGAACTCCTGCGGAGAACCGAATCTGGACGTAGGCGAGAAGTAACCCGTGATTTGATAACCCCAGCTCGGATCATACGGAAACTCCATTACTGGCATAAACTCTACATGGGTATAGTTCATGTCCTTTACATAATTCACTAGTTGGTCTGCTAGCTCATTATAAGTGAGAAATTCCCCATTTTCATTTCTACGCCATGAGCCCAGGTGGACTTCATATACGGAGTACGGTTTATCTAGTCCATTCTTATCTTTTCTGTAAGACATCCAGTCGGAATCTCTCCATTGGTGGTCATTGATATCCCAAATAATGCTGGCAGTTTTAGGTGGTTTTTCAAAGTACAGTCCGTAAGGATCTATCTTCTCTAGCACTTCTCCAGAGTGTTCTGAAGTGATTTGAAATTTATACCGCTGGCCTTTTTCGGCTACTGGAATAAATCCTTCCCAAATCCCGGAAGAATCCCATCTTACGTTCAAAGGATGCTCTTCTCCATTCCAGAAATTAAAATCTCCAATTACAGAAACTGACTTGGCAGAAGGCGCCCAAACAGAAAAATAAACACCCTCTTTTCCTTCAATAGTTAAAGGGTGTGCTCCGAATTTTTCATACAGTTTAAAGTGCTTTCCTGACTTAAAAAGATCAATATCAAATTCTGTAAAAAGACTGTGTGGTATTACAGTGGCCATAGGCAGAGGGTAGGCTTTAAATGACTATTCGTAAAATTAAATTCTGATTTGTGCTGAAGGTTATTCCACTTTGAATCCATCAACTAGAATGGCTCCCTTTTTAACGACTATGATGCCTTCTTTGATAAAAATCTGATCTGTTTCTTTCTCTTCTAAATGAGTTCCTCCCTTGAGCACTACATTATTTCCGATTCTACAGTTTTTATCTATGATAGCATTGGTTATATAGCAGTTATCTCCTATCCCCATAGCCACATTGTCTTTGTTAGAATTCAAGGCTTCCCATGGTTCATAAGCGTCAGACCCCATCATGTAAGTATTCTTAATAACAGAGCTTTTTCCTATTCTAGATCTAATGCCTATCACAGAACGCTCTATCTCTGCCGCATGAATTATACAGCCTTCTGCTATCACTGCCCTATTAAGCTTAGTCCCCGCTATTTTAGAAGTAGGTAGAATTCTAGCTCTGGTATAAATCTGCTGGTTATCACTATACAAATTGAACTCAGGAATTTCATCAGTTAGCTTAAGATTGGCTTCAAAAAACGAGTCTATATTCCCTATATCTGTCCAGTAGCCTTCAAATTGGTAACTGAGTGTTTTGTGCTTTTTAATATTCTGAGGAATAATTTCTTTACCGAAGTCTACTGTTCCTTTTTCATTCATAAGGTCTACCAGTAGATCTCTGTTAAATATGTAAATCCCCATAGAAGCTAAGTGATTCCTCTTTTGAGCCTTCATTTCCGCGCTTACCTCAGAAGTCCAGTCTGGAAGTAATTCTGCTGCAGGTTTTTCTATGAATTCTGTAATTACATTTTGATTATCTGTTTTTAGAATTCCGAATGAAGTGGCTTCTTTTTCTACCACAGGTAGTGTGGCTATAGATATCTCTGCATTGCTTTCTATGTGTGCTTCTAGCATTTCTCTGAAGTCCATTTGGTAAAGTTGGTCTCCAGAAAGTATAAGCACATACTTAAATTCTTTTTTTGTGAAGTGGTGCATGCTCTGACGCACAGCATCTGCAGTTCCTTGAAACCAAGAATTATTATCTATAGTCTGCTCTGCAGCTAACACATCTACAAAAGCTTTACTAAAGAAGCTAAAGTGATATGTGTTCTTAATGTGTGCATTTAGAGACGCAGAGTTAAACTGCGTGAGCACAAACATTCTTTTGATGTTAGAATTGATACAGTTAGATATGGGAATATCCACTAATCTGTATTTACCTGCTATAGGCACAGCAGGCTTAGATCTGGATTCTGTAAGTGGAAAAAGCCGAGATCCCTGTCCTCCTCCTAGTATAATTGCTAAAACATCATCAGTCATCATATCTATATTATTTTAAGGTGTTATATAAGTCTATATATTTTTTGGCAGACGCATTCCATGAGTGGTCTATCCTCATGAGTGTGTGTCTGGTCTTTTTAAATTTCTCTTTTTTCTTGAAGAAAAGTGATGCTCTATGTATGGCTTCAGAAATGTTTTCTACCGTAATTTCTTCTATGCAGAATCCGTAACCCCCTTTCTTTTTTACATCTACTATAGTGTCTTTTAACCCACCCACACAACTCACTATAGGAATGGTTCCGTAGCGCATGGAGTACATTTGGTTAAGCCCACATGGCTCTACTCTAGAGGGCATGAGCAGAAAATCTGCACCTGCATACATCTTATGCGCTAACGATTCATCATAGCCTATGTATGAACTATAAGCGCCCACATACTGGCGGTTTAAAGATGAAATCTGGGCTTCTACTTCTTTATTTCCTGATCCTAAGAATAGCATGGATACTTTAGAGCGTTGTAACGCTGATTCTATGACCTCTTTAAACAAATCGGCTCCTTTTTCATGCACAAGCCTTCCTATGAAGACTACTAGAGGCAGTCTTTGGTCTAACTCGAATTTCTCACAGAGCCATTTCTTATTGGCTTTTTTACCAGCTTGGAAAGCCGTTTTAGAATAGTTTTTTACCAACTGATTATCAGTAGCTGGATTCCAAACCTCAGCATCTATACCGTTCAATACACCCGAACATTTCTGCTCTTCTGATTTTATGAGCGACTCTAGGCCATTAGCTCTAAGCTTTAGCTCTTCCATGTAAGTTTCAGACACGGTAGTTACACGCCATGCACATTTTATGGCCGTAGCTAGCGGATTTATAGACTCATCCCATTCTAATAAACCGAAATGCTCAGCGGGAAACGCAGGAATTAAAGTTACTTTTCTATGATCCATCCATCCCTGATACTGCGCATTATGAATGGTAAACACTGTAGGGATTTCCTTCATCTCGGCATACTTCATAGAATGCGAAAGCATGAACGGAATGAGTCCCGTGTGGTGGTCATGACAGTGAATGGTTAGTGGTTTCTTTTTCCAAGTTTGCACCCAATCCAGCGCTGCTATCTGAAACGCTAAGAACCTATCTGCATCATTTTCGGAGTATACATAAGGCTTAAATAAATGTTCCGGAATGTCTACTAAGAAAAGTTCGTAACCGAGATCTAAGCTCTTTAAGGTTTTAATTTGAACATCGCAGGAAGAACTGCCTAATTTAATGGTGAACGAATGAATAGTCTCAAACTCGTTCTTCTGAGTAAAAGAGAGATCATAGAAGGGCATAATCACCTGACTTTTAACTCCTACTTCATTTTGAAACTTAGGTAGGGCACCCACCACATCTGCTAAACCACCAATTTTAGCAATAGGAAAACACTCTGCGCTTACATGTAATACGTCCATTGTTTTAATCTATTCGTATGCAACTTACAGAAAATTTAGAGAAGAGTAGAACAAAAGAACAATTAGTTTTAGATTAATTGTATTTTGAACACTTAGTCCGTTAATAAAGGGATCAGACAGATAAAATAAAGATTCAAGCCGTGTGCACTTGTCAAGAGTCTAACCACTACTTTCCCACTAAAGTAAGCACTTAGTAATACGTGTCTGGTTTCTTAGAAACGACACCACTCCATGAATAGAATCGGAATGGAAGGTTAAGAAATAACTTCCAACTCCCTGCCTACTTCAGTAAATGCAGCTATGGCCTTATCTATGTGTTCTTTATCGTGGGCAGCACTTAGCTGAACTCTAATTCTGGCTTGTTCCTTAGGCACTACTGGGTAGAAGAATCCTATAACGTAAATTCCTTTCTCTAACAGTTTATCTGCCATGATCTGGCTCAGCTTGGCATCATAAAGCATTACTGGAACTATGGCAGAGTCTCCATCCTTAATATCGAAGCCTGCAGCCTTAATTCCTTTTTTGAAATAATCTGTATTCCATGCTAGCTTATCTCTTAGAGTAGTGTCATTCATGAGCATGTCTAGCACAGTTAAACTGGCTCCTACTATGTTAGGCGCTAAAGAATTAGAAAACAAGTATGGTCTAGACCTCTGGCGTAATAACTCTACTATTTCTTTCCTTCCAGAAGTGAATCCACCCATGGCACCTCCTAAGGCTTTTCCGAGTGTTCCGGTTATGATGTCTATTCTACCAATAACATTTTTAAGCTCATGGGTTCCCCTTCCTGTTTTCCCGATAAATCCAGTGGCGTGGCATTCATCTACCATCACTAAAGCGTCATATTTATCTGCCAAATCACATATCTTATCTAGCTGAGCCACATAACCATCCATAGAGAACACACCATCTGTCACTATGATTTTAAATCTGGCTTCAGAGGCTGCTTTTAACTGCTCCTCTAAATCGGCCATGTCGTTATTTTTATAACGGTATCTGGCAGCTTTACAAAGTCTAACACCATCTATAATAGACGCATGGTTTAACGAATCAGAAATAATGGCATCTTCCTTACCTAAGAGTGGTTCAAATACACCTCCATTGGCATCGAAAGCTGCGGCATATAGAATGGTGTCTTCAGTGCCTAAATACTCGGCCAGTCTCTCCTCTAATTCTTTATGAATATCTTGAGTACCACAGATAAAACGCACAGAACTCATCCCAAACCCGTGAGAGTCTAAGGTCTTCTTAGACCCCTCTATAACAGTAGGATGATTAGATAATCCAAGGTAATTATTAGCACAAAAGTTAATCACCTCTTCACCAGTAGAGATCTTGATTACTGCCTCCTGAGCAGAAGTAATGATTCGCTCTTTTTTATAGAGGCCGTCAGCTTCTATTTGTGCTAATTCCTGTTGTAAATGTGCTTTGATATCTCCGTACATGTGTTCGTTTTTTTGCGTTGCAAATGTAATGATAGACCGATAGAATTTGTTTCCTAAATAGTATCATCCTTTATGAATTTGGGTCTAAAAATTAGCTGAAGGTTCTTTTAGTTAGGCTTAGCGTTGCAACGCTACTTATCTTCTAACCAAAATAAACCTACCTTTAGCTAAAATGAAATCAACCAATCAAATGACTGTCATTTCTAAAAGCGTGAACTATCAAACGACTCTACTGTTGATTTTCTCATGCTTGTTGGTTTATACATCAGTAGCTCAAAGATTTGCAGCTATTGGCGATTTTGGGAGTGGAAATGAAAATGCAGCAGCTGTGGCTGATCTCATAGAAGGGTGGGAGGTAGATTTTATCATAACACTAGGAGATAACAACTATCCGAGTGGTGCGGCATCTACTATAGATGACCACATAGGTCAGTTTTACTCAGACTATATTTTTCCTTATTCTGGTCAATATAGTTCATCAGCTACTCAGAATAATTTCTACCCTGCGTTAGGTAATCATGAGTACTACACAGAAGGAGCCATTCCCCATCTAGAGTATTTTGAACTTCCTGGAAACGAACGATACTACGATTATGTAAGAGGTAATGTTCACTTCTTTGTGCTAAACAGTGATATAGCCGAAGAAGATGGCATAGATGAGTTTAGTATTCAGGCTCAATGGCTTCAGACAGCTCTAGAAAACTCTAACTCCACTTGGAATGTGGTTTACATGCATGAACCGCCATACACTAGTGGCCTGCATGACCCCTTAGAAGCCATGAGATGGCCTTTCCAGGAGTGGGGCGCAGACGCAGTGTTATCTGGAGATAATCATCAGTATGAACGGACATTTGTAGATTGCGTTCCTTATTTCGTGAATGGATTAGGCGGAGGAGTGCTGCACTCCTATTCGCCTTCCAATGCAGAAACGGCCAAGTCTTATTTCGGTCAGTATGGTGCCATGCTTATGGAAGCATCTGCTGAAGAATTAAATTTTCAGTTTTGGAATATAGATGGAGAACTAATAGATGATTATTCCATCTATGCAGATGATTTAAACCCTAATCCTTACCACTGTTTTGATGTGATTTCTTCATCGGGTTTACTTCATTCTAAAGTACTGTGGAATGATACTAATGGAGACCTAGTAAAAGATGCGCATTATACCACTGGAGGAACCTTATTCTATGCAGAAAACCTAGCAGATGGTTCCTTTTCTCAGTCCATGCCACTTTTAGAGAGTTCTTATGGCATGGATTTAATTTCCATGACAGACATCAATTCAGATCAAACGTTGGATTATTTACTAATGATTAATGATGCTACTTCTGATGAAAATTCTAAGTTCGTTTGGCTATTAATGGACACAGATAATCAAGTTTTAGAACAGACAGAAATACTGAATCCAAGTTATTCTGGAGCTATTGATACTTCATTAGAGTTGATTCTAGTTTCAGACATAAATAGCGATAATCTCTTAGACATTGTTTGGGTAGAATTTATTAATTGTACCGTGCGTTGCAATATGAATCTAGGAAACGGGACATTTTCCAGTGACCAAGAACTATTTGGGTGGAACTGTGACGAACTGGTCTCAATTCAACCAATACACATTTCAGAGAATACACATTCAGATATTCTGGTCACTACTTCAGAGCAAGGAACCTATTGGGTAGAAAACCTCGGGGACGGCAGTTTTAGTCAGGAAACTGTGGAATTGATAAACAATGAATATACCCAAAGGCTTAGTCCTATAATTCTAGACATAGATTCCGATGGAGATTCAGACTTAATTCTAATAGCTACCAATGAATCCACTTCTAATGAGGTTTTCATTTTCTTAGAAAATAATGGACAAGAAGAGTTTATACTAAGCGAAGTAGGCACTTTTAGCATAGAGAATATCATTTTCCAAGAAACCCTACAAAAGGCAAATATGGATGGCGATGAGTTTTATGATGTTCTAATAAAAGATAATTCAAGTATTCTGTGGTTTGAATATGAAGATGGAACTTTTACTCAGGTTGACTCATTCCCCGCTCCATGGAGCAGACCATTTTTAGCGGCAGATATAAACGCAGATGGATTAGATGATATAGTGCATTCAGAAGGGTTTTTCAAGAAGATCGGATGGAAAGAGAACCCGGGAGGTACCCTAGATGATACTAAAACGCTAATAGAAACCTCTTCTTTCTACACCATGCGAGATTTGTTTTTTCAGAATACTGATGTAAACGGAGGAATCGACATTATTTTTAGACCAGTAGGAGCCAATGGCCAGCACTTATTCTTTTATAAAAATCAATTTGAACAATTGGCTGCCCCCATTAATCCAGGAGACTTTAACTCAGATAATGCAGTTAATGTAATGGACTTATCAGTTCTATTGGCTTACTTTGGAGAACCTTGTCCTAATGAAGATGAATTTTGTCTACCAGATTTATCTCAAGACGGGGAGGTAACTGTTCAAGATTTAGGACAATTCTTAGCCTTATTTGGGACCACATATTAGCAATGATTTGTGCTAGGAACTATTCCAACGCATAGCAGAATCCCTACCTCTTCAGCATAATCATACCATAAAGCTCAAGTGGCCCTGGATCTATAAATGTTTCTACTTTAACTATGTATGAGTACGTGTCCATGTTCTGGATTTCTCCTTTATAACGGCCATCCCAGCCTTCATTTATATCTGAGGACTGGTATACCATCTCTCCCCAGCGGTTATAAATTTCAAAAGTGAGGAGGTTCTTAATTCCCCAGCCTTCTACATAAATAATGTCGTTAATAAAGTCTCCGTTGGGCGTAAACACATCTGGCACAGCCACTGAAGATAGTGGTAGCACTTCTATGCTCACATAGTACTCATTTTCAAAACACCCTAGAGTGTCTGAAACATAAACAATGTAATCTATGTCTTCTAAGGGCTGAAGCACCACATTAGGGCAAGTAATGCAGTCTACCCAATCTTCTGGCTCCCAGAGATAATTATACCCCACATCTCCAGGAGGGAGATTTAGCGCTATGGTTTCTCCTATAATAATGGTGCTGTCTAGCTCAAAATCTGGCAGTGGCTGAAACACTATGACCTCGGCCAGTGCAGAGTTAGAACACTGGTTGGTATCTGTGCCCACCACAGTGTATGTTGTAGAAAATGGAGGAGAAGCTGCAGTGCTAGAGGAATTAGGTGAGGATAAATTCTCTGGAGGTGTCCATGAATAAGTAACAGCACCTTCGGCAGTTAACTCTAATTGGTCACCTGCACATATAAAACCACCTTCTGTAGTAACCTCTGGCAATGGATAAATGGTTATGTTTCTAGAGATAGTATCAGTACAGCCAAACTCCGAACTTTCTACTGTAAGAAAAACCTCATGCTCTCCTGGTGGAAAGTCTAACACATTGGGTGTTTCTGCAGATGAAGAACCCAGAACTCCCAAGTTCCAATCAAAAATGTCTGCATTCAATGAAGCATTATTCAATCCATCAAAGACATCATCACAGTGTTCTACATCTCCAACTATTCCATTTATTTCAAACCCAGCTATGACTTCATAAATTTCTATTACATCCTGATAGGAAAATGAACACACGGAATCTAAACTCCACACTGTGAGTGAGGCAGTTACCTGACCGCTGGCAGGAATGAAATTATAAGAATGACTCACTTCAGGAAATTCATCTCCCGTATCGAAATCCACGCCTTCTTGGATCTGCCCATCGCCAAAATCCCACTGCCATGTCCACACGTCTGTGGTGTCTGAAATGTTAAATGTGACTTCATCTCCCAAACAAATGGTATTTAAGTCGGTATTTATTTGAGCTATAGGCCCTACTACTATTAGCGTATCCAGAGCTATATCACTGCAGCCATTAGAGGTAGAAACCAGCATGCTTACTTCATAAGTGCCAGGCGCATCATAAGTAAATCCTACCGTGTTATTAGGTGCTATGGGTGAACCACTATCTAAATCCCAAACTATGGTGCCAGGAGAATCTCCAAAGTAGTTAGAAGCATTATTAAAAGTAGCTTGGAGCGGATAACAGAGGGCGTCTAACTCATCTGCAGTAGAAGTGATGGCAGCATCTGGGTAGCTTTGCACGTTTACATAAGCTAATTCCTGGTAAATTCCAGGGCAGCCATTCGTATCTCTAACAGTAAGTTGGACATCAAACACACCTGCCTCGTTAAACGTAACAGTAGGGGAGAATTCATCTACCGAAAGAGCACCTATTTCCCAGTTATACTGCCAGTCGGGGTTATCGGGTGTTGCAAAAAATGAGGCTTCATCTCCTACGCATAATGTAGCATCTGTAGTAGACACTATGGCGGCTATGGGCACTATGGGTAAAATTTCTACTTCTACAGTATCTGCACATCCTAGTTCGGTCACGGCTATAAATTGTGCTGTCCAGTTGGTAAGCTGGTCTAAGGTGTCTAAAGCCACTGGAAAATTATACTCGTGAAAAGGGTCTTCAGTACCACCCACAAACCCATCTCCGAAAAACCAAAACGTATCTGTTACGGTAGTATCGGAAGTAATGGTTGCGTCAAAATTCACTGCCAAGGGCAGGCACCCAGCACTTACATCTGAAGTAGCTTCTACTTCTACATCAAATACCTTTACCTCCTGCCTTAGGGTATCTCTGCAGCCATTCACATCTAAAATGGCCACTTGAACTTCAAAATCTCCTCCGATCTCATATTCATGAACGAACATTCCAGTTTCGTTTGTATTAGGCGGTGTTCCATCTCCCCAAAAAGCGTGGTATCCTCTGTAACAGGTTTCTAAATTATCTACTGCTATGGCTTGAAAGCTGTAAAACTGATCTGCACAAAGCAGCGTGTCTGTAGGAATAATAAACCCCGAAAGGTTTCTCACTTTCACTTCTAAGGTGTCTACGAATGGCGGACATCCATCTGCTGAATAAGTGGTTAATACAGCCTGGTAATCTCCAGATTCAGTGTATGTGTGTATGGCCTGTGTTTCAGTACTTCCTAAGTCAGTGGTGCCATCCCCAAAATCCCAGTCCCACGAGCTGCCTCCTGCTACCTCTGCATTAAAGACATATTCCATAGGTGTGTCACAGTTGCACTCAAAACTCATTCTGCCCACAGCTCCCTGAACTTCTATTTCCTGGGCTACCGTGCTGGGGCATCCATTATAAAGTGCGGTGAGCTCTACCGTTTGCACTCCTGGCACTTGGTTAAACACCACGGTTTGGGTGCCATCTAGGAAACAACCATCTAAACTATTATTATCTCCATTCCAATTAAAGAAATCAATATTCGCGTTCTGGCTAAGTTCTGTGAAAGTCACCGAATCATTAATGCAAAAAGGATTTGGGCTAAAAGAAAAATCTATAGGCAGGGGTTCTCCCACGTAAATGCTATCTACGTAGCTTGTATCTATGCAGCCAGCAGAGTTTTCTACTATAAGCTGAGCTGTGTAAACACCAGGTTCATTAAAAGTGTAGCTGAAAGGCACGCCATCTGTATTTAGAAATGATTCCCCATTAATTGTCCAATCGTAATCTACTAGAGGCTGAGTGAAGTAAGAAGCGCTACTATCTGAAAACAGCACTGTGAGCGGAGCACACCCAGAAATAGTATCGGCTATGGGTAGGGCATTTGGCTGCCATAAGGTGTCTACCACAAATGCATTCGTAAAGCAACCTTGGCTAGTAATAATACTGGCGTTAATGGCCAAAGGTAAGAATCCATTTATCTGATAGGTGATCGTGTCTTCGTAGAATATCTCAGCTGTGTAAGTTCCATTATCTGTAATTACAGTATCTACGAATTGATTATAAGACCAAAAAACGCTATCTATGGGTGAGTTTCCTACTATTTCCAGAGCTATATCATTAGGAATGGAGCATAATAAGGATGGTGTGCCTGCCAAGTCAAATTCAGGGTCTTCTACAGTATAGGATTGAGTAATGGTGCTCACACATTCTCCCTGACCCACGGTCATGCTAATGTCATAAATAGAGCCGGGAATAAGCTGTTCCTCAAAGTTAAACATGGTTTCCACCTGATTACCAGTCCCGAAATTAAAGAATGCAGGAAGTATCCCAGATTCATTCGTAATAAACGCAGTAGGACAGATAATTCCATCTTCTCCTCCTGCTATAGAAAATGCCGCTTGGGGATCTAAAATAGTCACCTGATCGGTAAAGGTAGTTGAACACCCTATGTCATCTGTAACTGTGAGTATTACTGGGAATATGCCTTCTTCTGTAAAGGTGAGGTTTTGAGGTACAGCTCCTTCTAGAGCAGTGCCTATGGGCAGTGTCCAATCGTAAGTTAAGCCGCTAGACCCTGGAACATTTGAAGAGGCCACTGGCGTGAAGGTGACTTCAAAAGGCGTTTCGCAAGCAAAGGTGCCTGGCGAACTACTCACCGATAAATCGGGACTTTCGGCTATGGTAATGATGTCATTTTCTATGATGGCTCCTGTGCACCCATTCTCATCTGTAACTATTAAGCCCACGTCATAAGTTCCCGCAGAGGCATAGGCATGAACTGGAAATTCTTCTCCATTAGTGAAATTTCCATCTCCGAATGTCCACTCCCAATTGGTTAGGGCTCCGCCTACCGTGGTAGAAGTACTGATGAAAGAAAGCTCTTCATTAGTACACCCAAATTCTGGAGCCGTGAGAGAAGCCGTGGGGTTGACATAAACCGTGATGTCTATTTCATCATTAACCTGCTGGCCATTAGATAAAGCAGAAAAGGTGACGGTATATGTACCTGGTTCTACAAAGGTGTGTTCTGGATCATTAATAGCTGCTCCACCACCATCATCAAAATCCCAAATAATAGCCGTAAGATTGGGATAGCTAGTAGAGAATTGCACACTAGAAAGTGGCGAACAGCCTTCTGTTACGGAAGCAGTAATTTGGCCAATTAGCGTGTTACAAAAAACGAACAGCACACAGAGTGAAAACAGATATTTAGCGAAGTTCTTAGGCATTCAGTTCGACCAAGTTAGAATATTTTCTTAATTTTCCACAGCATTCCAGAAACCAATCCATTGCCTTGACTAGAATTAAACACATATCTCTTTTACTTTTTGGGTTGATGGCTGTGCATTATTGCAACGCGCAAACACCTGCTGAGTCCAGTCTATCTAAAATTTCACCATGTGGCAGCTCAGTTAAAAAAGGACTTCAGCTGGCTGCAGTCATGAAAATGATGTCACCCCCTAATGAGTGTAATTTCACGTTAAAAGCGCATAAGGAATTTCAGGTGTACTGCCATATAAGTAGAGATTCTGTTTCTACGGATTTGGCTACTTCGGTAGATCAAATTCAGTTAGCTATAGATTCTCTAAATACGGTGTTTGATCCAGTTAAAATGTCCTTTAACATCTGTGCAGTAGACACTTTAGCTAACACACGCTATTACGACTGGGACTCCCAATTCGAAGAATCTTATGCCCTTACTTACAACTATGTGCCTGGTGTTATTAATATGTATTTCTGTAACTCTGTAGAAACTGATGAGGGGCTAGTAGGCGGATACGCCATGTTTCCTGGTGGGGCAGATATAATAGTGATGAGCTGTGCTAATGATGGTGAGATTACGAACAGAACCATTATTCATGAAATGGGTCATTTCTTTGGCTTGTTTCACACGTTCGAAACTGAGTTCGGTGAAGGGCTGGTAGACGGCACCGACTGTGATAGTACCGGTGATTTAGTCTGCGATACGGAGGCAGATCACAATCAGACTTACTTTTTTGGTGAGTGTGATGCTCAATTTGAAGAACTAGACTCAGCAGGAAATTGGTACACTCCGCCTGTAGATAATTTCATGTCTTATTATAATAACTGCACCTGCCGTTTTACCATTCAGCAGTATAACCGCATGGTAGAAATGTATCTGCAAGAACGTTCTTACTTGTGGTAGATAGTAGGCTTAATACCATATTTATAGCGCTGTTAATTCTGTTTTCGGCTAATGGGCTGTTAGCCCAAGACATTCACTTCTCCCACTACAGAGCACTACCACTTATCCATAATCCTGCTTTTACAGGAGGCCATCATGATGATTATAGAGTGGGATTTATTTACAGAAACCAATGGAGTTCTTTAGGGTTTCCATTTAGGTCTTCTGCCATTTCTTATAATCAGAAACTAAAGCTGCTTCCACAAGATTTAGGTGTGGGTTTATTAGTAATTACAGATAATAGCGGCCCTACAGAACTCACCCAAACTAAAGCCATGCTCAGCACAGGCATGCACTTTAAAATGGGCAGAAGTAAGCTCGGTTTCGGGGTTCAGGGTGGAATAGTATTTAAATCCATAGGGTTAGATGGCATTACTTATCCATCTCAGTATGATGTGGGAACTGGTGGTTTTAATTCGGATTTTAACACTGGTGAAACAGCTGTTTCAGACCAGCTCTCGTTTGGAGATTTTAACGCAGGCCTACTGTTTCAGTCTAACCCTAAGTGGGGAAGCATGGTGTTAGGCGTTGCAATATTTCATTTGAATACACCAAACGAAACGTTCGTGAACACGACCAATCGGCTTCCTATGAGGTATATTTTTAACTCTAGGGCTGAAATAGACTTAGGTGAAAAAACCTATTTACTGGCTGCACTATACACCCAAGTGCATAATGAAGCTCAAGAGATTCTGCCAAGTGTAGGCATAGGTTTTAAACTGAAAGAGAATGAAATGAAGGCAGAGAAACTGTATTTCAATACAGGCTTTAGAGATGGTTTTTCTAGAAACGGTGATTCATTTCTGGTTACTGCGGGATTGGATTTCAAAAAGCTTCAAACCTTTATTACCTATGATGTAACATACTCTAATCTATCAGAAGAACTTCGTGGGCAGGGAGCTATAGAATTCGGGTTGATTCTTAGAGGGCTAAATTATGAACCCGCATCTAAAATTTTACCGTGTGATAGGTATTAGTGCAGGTCATAGATTGAAGCTATGTCTTTTGGTGTTAGCAGTGTTTGCGTTGCAACGCGGAAATGCTCAAGACCAAGATTCCGAACCTTTTTCAACCTTAAAGAAACGAGCCAAAGCTGCTGAAAAAGCCAATGATATTCACGGAGCTGTTAGCTTTCTTGAACTAATGGTAGAAGCTAGGCCAGAACACTATCCTTCACACCTTATTCTGGCCAGGTTGTCTTCAGCCATTAGAGATTATACTACTGCTTATAGTTCATATCAGGCATGTATAGAAATAGACTCGGAAAGAGAGCCCGCTGTGCATTATGAGCTGGCTGTAACACTAAAAAATCTTGGAAAATATCCAGAGGCTAAAACGGCTTTTGACTCTTTTGTAAAAAAGTATAAGCGAAATGATGATGTCAAGACATTAAAAAAATCTGCCCAGCAAGCCAGCTTAAGTTGCGACTCGGCTTTAATCAGAATAGAGCAGCAGCAGAATGTAGAAATTAATAGACTGCCCAATCAAGTAAATGGCCCTCACATAGAATTCAACCCTTTTTATCTTTCTAAAAACCAGTTGGTTTACGGGGCGTTAAAAGAAACAGAAGTGAAGCGGTTTGACAAAGACAGCATAACTCCAGTAAGAAGTTTTTACTCTGCCATAAAAACAGAAGATGGCTGGGAAGACCAAGGGCTGTGGAATCCTCAAATAAGCTCAGAGATAGAAAACACTGGCAATGGCTGTTTTAATGCAGACAGCACGCTCTTCTTTTTCTCTAAGTGTGAAGAAGAATGGACTGGAAAGGTTACCTGTAAGATTTACCAATCTGAATATGCTGAAGGCTTGCTGTCTGAGCCTACCTTACTGGACGAATCTATAAACTATGGAGGCTCTAGTAACTCCCAGCCTGCTGTAGGTTATGAGTCTAAAATGGGTAGAATGCTCCTTTACTTCGTGAGCGATAGGGAAGGAGGAAGAGGAGGTAAAGACATGTGGGTGGCACAATATGACGAGAGGAAAAAAAAGTTCAAGGCTGCTAAAAACCTGGGAAGAAAACTGAATTCAGAAGATGATGAAATCACCCCTTTCTATGATAATGTAAAGAAGAAACTGTATTACAGCAGTAATAATGTGTTAGGCCAGGGAGGTTTTGATGTGTATGAGGTAAGAGGAGAAAACAGGAAGTGGGGACTGCCTAAAAATGTGGGCTACCCCGTAAACACTAATGCAGATGAGGTTTACTTTAGAGTGAATCCTATGGGGAATACTGGTTTGTTTACCAGTAATAGAGCTGGTTCTAGCCAAATGTTTCACCCTACATGCTGTGATGATATTTATGAATTTGAATTTAGAGATTATGTCATACTAGCACTAAAAGGTTCCATTTTTGAGGTTTCAGAAGCGGATTACATAGAAGGTAAGGCCGATGAAATTTCTAACCCAGATGAGTTAGAAAAAATACCAGATGCAGAAATTTCCATTTACCTGA
Source organism: Flavobacteriales bacterium (assembly GCA_045104985.1). Taxonomy (GTDB): domain Bacteria; phylum Bacteroidota; class Bacteroidia; order Flavobacteriales_D; family Sanyastnellaceae; genus ASP10-05a. Next base: position 16,521 of record JBGCDA010000052.1, read on the forward strand.
AAGAAGATGGGGAAGAAGTGCTGATTTCAGAATTAGAGTCTTCTGAACTGGGAGAGTATTTTCTTCAACTGGAAGAAGGCCAGGACTATAGAATAGAAGTCAGTAAAAACGCTTATTATTCTAATTTTTTAGAAATAAGCACGAAGGAGCGTACATTTTCAGACACCCTCTTCGTAAATATGGGGTTAGCTCAGGTAAGCACAGGTTCTATTTTAATTCCTAATATTTATTATGATTTTGATAGTGCTAACCTCACCGAGGAATCTAGGCAGCGAATAACGAGTACTCTGCTTCAAGTGCTTACCGAAAACCCCAAGTTTAGAATAGAGATAGGATCACATACAGACAGCAGAGGAGCAGATGATTATAACATGAAGCTTTCTCAGAAGCGTGCAGAATCTGTAGTGAAGTTCTTAGTTAAGAACGGAATAACTAAAAACAGACTGGAGGCTCAGGGTTACGGAGAGACTATTCCTGTGGCGCCTAATACTAATGAAGATGGCAGCGATAATCCAGAAGGTAGACAATTAAATAGAAGAACAGAGTTTAAAATCTTAGATCTGAATTCTGGGAGTTTCTAATCTCAGTCGGGTTATGCGATTTCTAATACTCCCTAACCATTAATCCCTCAGAAAATCTGAGGAATTCGGTTTTTACGTCTGGAATTCCAGAGGTTTCTTCTAAGCATTGCAACGCTTTATTGTAATAAGACTGACTTAACTCTTCTGTGTCTTTATCTACACCTAATGCCTTAAATAGCTCTAAAGTGCGTTCCACTTTTTTAGTGGTGTCTTGTTCAGATTGCAGTTGCTTTAGTTCTAATGTAGTTTCTAAATCGGCCTTATTCAGAGCTTGCAGAGCCAAATAAGTCTTCTTATTAGAAATGATATCTCCTCCTTTTTGCTTGCCTACCTTTTCTGTTTGGCCAAATGCATCTAAATAATCATCTCTCAGCTGGAAGGCTATGCCCATGTTCAACCCAAACTGGTAAATATTCTTTCTATCTGCTTCTGAAGCTCCAGCAGAAATGGCTCCCATTTCTAGCGCACAGGCTATGAGCACGCTTGTTTTGAGCTTAATCATTTCTATGTATTCAGGAATGATCACATCTGAACGTGTTTCAAAGTCCATGTCCATCTGCTGTCCTTCGCACACCTCTAAAGCTGTTTTACTGAACAGCTCATTCATAGCCAATACATACTCAGAATTGGTCTTTATCACTTGCTGGTAAGCCTGCACCAGCATGGCATCTCCAGATAAAATAGCAGAGTTTGTATTCCACTTTTCATGCACAGTGGCTTTACCTCTTCTTATGGGTGCATTATCCATAATATCGTCATGCATTAAGCTAAAATTATGAAACACCTCTACTGCCAGTGCAGGAGACTTAATGTCTTCTAATTCCCCTCTAAAATACTGGTTAGCTAGCACTGCTAGCGCTGGCCTGAGGCGTTTTCCGCCTAGCTGCATAATGTATGTTATGGGAGCATATAATTCCTGAGCAGATAACTCAGAAGTGTATGTTTTAATGCTGTTTTCTACTTCTCTTATAGACTGTTCTAAAGTCATTTTCCTACCTTCAGTTGGTTTAATAAATACGTTCCATAACCGCTTTTAACTAATGAGTTAGCTATAGATTCTAGCTCACTGTCTGATATAAAGCCCATGCGCCACGCCACTTCTTCTATAGCTCCTATCTTTAATCCTTGACGCTGTTCTATAACCATTACATACTGACTGGCTTGCATCAATGACTCGAAGGTGCCCGTATCTAACCAAGCTGTGCCCCTATCTAGTTTAGTCACTTTAAGCTTACCTGCCTTTAAATATGCCTTATTAACGTCTGTAATTTCATATTCACCTCTAGCACTTGGCTCTAAATTTTTGGCTATTTCCACTACAGAATTGTCATAATAATACAAGCCTGGAACGGCATAATTAGACTTAGGAGTAGCCGGTTTTTCTTCTAAAGAAATGGCCTTGCCTTCTTTATCAAACTCCACCACACCATAACGTTCTGGATCATTTACGTGGTAGGCATAGACCATTCCTCCATCTAGTTCTGTATTATTTCTAAGCAGCTTTCCGAAACCTTTTCCGTAAAAAATATTATCTCCTAGAACTAAAGCTACACTATCATCTCCAATAAATTCTTCTCCTAACACAAAAGCCTGCGCCAAACCGTTTGGCACTTCTTGAACTTTATAAGAGAAACGGCAACCTAATGAAGAACCATCGCCCAGTAATCTCTGAAATCCTGTAAGATCTTCTGGCGTAGAAATAATGAGGATTTCTCTAATATTAGAGAGCATTAGAGTGCTCAATGGATAATAAATCATAGGCTTATCGTAAACAGGCATTAACTGTTTACTTACGGCTTTAGTTATAGGCCACAGTCTACTTCCTGTACCTCCAGCTAAGATAATTCCTTTCATAAAAATGGTTTTAAATTTTAGTGCGGTCCTTTCCTTTCTATCTTAAGCTCATCCAAATCTATATCATCTTCCTCATCAAAAATAACAAAGAGCGGCTCGTGCATGATCTTATCTGTAAAGCGTTTATCTAAAGAGAGCAGCAGAGTAGGAAGAAGAACAAGATTAGCAAACATAGCCACCAAAAGAGTCACAGAAACTAAAATTCCTAATGCTCTGGTTCCTTCAAACTCTGAAGCTATAAATACTGCAAAACCGAAGAATAAAATAATACTGGTGTACATCATACTTACACCCGTTTCTCTAACGGCAGAAATAACCGCATCTTTGATTTTCCAGCCATTGGCTTTGAGCTCTTGCCTGAACTTAGCCAAGTAATGAATGGTGTCATCCACAGATATTCCGAAAGCTATACTGAACACTAACACAGTAGAGGGCTTAATGGGAATTCCAGCATATCCCATTATGGCTGCTGTGAACAACAGAGGTATAAGGTTTGGCACTAAAGATATGAGTACCATCCTAACCGATCTAAATAAAACAGACATAAGAAGTGCCACAAAGATTATAGCTATAATCAAACTCATGGCTAAATTAGAAACCATATAGTCAGACCCTTTAGTGTAAACTACAGACGTTCCTGTGAGATAAGTGCTGTATTTATTTGGTGGGAAAATGGTGTCTATCTCAGCTTCTATGTCTACAATAAGCTGCTTCATTTTAATGGTGCCTATGTCTGCCACATTAGAAGAAATTCTCGTTTTTCTGGCAGTGGAGTCTATAAATGCTTGTTCTCTATCTTTCGTGTCGTACTGGCTGGTGAAATATGGCCCTATGAGCGTTTGTTCATTTCGCTTAATCATGGCATAACGGTCTGGAGAGCCATTATAGAATGCTTGCCTCCCGAACTTGGCCACATCTGCTATAGATACACTTTTAGAAATCTCAGGATACTTCTTTAATTTGTTCTGAAGTTTTTCGATTCTTTTGAGATTAGAAAGCTTGGTCATTTTGCCAGCGCTATCACTTCTTATTACCACTTCGAAGGGTAGAACTCCACTGTACTGTTCCTCGAAAAACCTAAGGTCGGTAATTATTCTATCGTCTTCTGGAAGGTCATCTACCACATTTCCGGTAGAAGTCATCATGCTCACACCTACGAATCCTAAGATCAATACCCCTATGAGTGATCCGTAAACAGTTTTTCGATTGAACGTCACTATCTTAACTAGCACATCTACAGAGTTATATGTCCATTTACGGTCTAAATGCCTTAGCTGTTTGGCAGTAGGAGAGGGCAAGTAGCTCGATGCTATGATGATTACTAAAATGGACAAGGCAAACATTACGATGATGTTTATAGACGCTATCACCCCAAATTCCTTCAGTATATCGCTGTAGGTGAACACAAACGTGCCGAACCCCATGGCCGTAGTGAAATTGGTTAGGAACGTGGCACTTCCTATTTTTACTACTACTCGTTGCAACGCTAAAACCTTGTTTCCATGTTTTTTATACTCTGCATGGTACTTATTTATAAGGTAAACACAGTTAGTAATACCTATAATAATGACCAATGATGGGATGAGTGCCATGAGAATAGAGAGTTCATAACCAAATAAGTATATGACTCCCATGCTCCAAACCACACCTATTCCTACTACTAGTAAACATACTCCTACTAGAATCAGATCTCTAAAAAACAGCCACAACAAAATGGCTGTGACTAGTGCGGAAAGAATAATGAATAACCTCAGCTCAGACTTAACCTTGGAGGTCATTTGATCCCTGATAAATGGAAGTCCTGACACATAGGTTTTAATTCCAGTTTCCTCAGTAAAGGTGTTCATAAGATCTACCACCTGGCTTACACCACCTTGTCTGAACTGAGAGTTGAATATTTTAGAATTGACAAAAGCCATGAGTATGGTAGTGCTCTCGTCCTTCTTCCAAAGCAGACCTTCATAGAAAGGCAGATTTTTTACTACGCCCATGAGCGAGTCCAGTTCTTCTTGGGTTTGAGGAGTATTGGCAGCTAAGAGATCGAATTGGAACTTTTTATTGGCTGTGTCCTTTACCAACTGATATGACCGAAGAACAGAGAATACAGAGTCTACAAGATTAGGTGTAGATTCTACTTTTTTACCATCAATGATTTCTTCTTTAGTAATGGTAACTCTCTTAATGTCCTGACCTAGATCATACCATTTTTGAAAGTTTTCTATTTCGTAAAGCCTAGGGTCATTAACCCCAACCACCATAACGTTTCCATCTTCTGCAAATTCTTTTTTAAACTCTTGTAGGTTAATGTTAGCTTGGTCAGTAGCAGGAAGCATATTGGCATATTCATAACTAAGCCTAACCTCTGATAATACAGAGGCAAACCCTATGGTAATTACCGCCAGAACTAAGACTATGGGCAGTCTGTATGTTAATATGAATCTAGCTACTTTATGCCACATTAAGGGTTGGTTTCTTTCAAAAAAGCTGCGCAAAGAAACAAAATATTCCAGTGCAGATATTACAACATAAATATGCGGTTAAAAAACCCTCAGTAGTCTTAATGGATTTTCTGAAAATTATCGGGTTAAAACATTGGAAATAAATATCTAATGATAGAATTTATCACGAGCTGTGATGAGAAAAAAAACATCTCATCACTAGTAGCTCAGAATGAGGCTTTACAAGAAACTAAAATAGTATCTTCGCGTACTCTAAACTCAAAAATGTATAGATGTCGGCTTTTGATGTAATAATAATAGGTTCAGGCCCTGGAGGATATGTAGCGGCTATTAGATGTGCTCAGTTGGGCATGAAAACAGCCATTGTAGAAAGGTATAATTCTCTAGGTGGCACATGCCTAAACGTAGGGTGCATTCCTTCTAAAGCACTTTTAGATAGTAGTGAGCATTACCATAATGCCACATCCACTTTTAGCACGCACGGGATAAAAACAGGAAAAGTATCTGTGGATTTCAAGCAGATGATAGAGCGTAAGAGAGGTGTGGTAGAACAGACTGTTGGTGGAATAGATTTTCTGATGAAGAAAAATAAAATAGAGGTGATTCATGGTCATGCTTCTTTCGTTTCTGAGCAGAAAATATCTGTAAAACCAGAAAAAGGAGAGGTTACTGAATATGAAGCTAAAAACTTCATAATAGCCACAGGTTCTAAGCCAGCATCTCTTCCATTCATTAAACTGGATAAAAAGCGCGTCATTACTTCTACGGAAGCGTTAGAGCTAAAAGAAATTCCTAAGCACATGATAGTGATAGGCGGTGGAGTAATAGGCCTAGAGTTAGGAAGTGTATATGCCAGAATAGGATCTGAAGTAACTGTGGTGGAGTATATGGATTCCATAATCCCTACTATGGATAAAGCCTGTGGAAAGGAACTGATGCGTTCTATGAAAAAACTAGGTGTGAAGTTCAAGCTGTCTCATAAGGTGAAAGAAGTTACTACCACTAAAACAGGTGTTACTGTAAAAGCTGACGATAAAAAAGGAGCTGAACAAGTCATGAAAGGCGATTACTGCTTGGTGTCTGTAGGTAGAAAACCTTATACAGATAAACTAGGTTTAGAGAACACATCTGTAAAGCTAGATGAAAGAGGACGAGTAGAAGTGAATGAAAAACTTCAGACCTCTGCCCCTCACATTTACGCCATAGGAGATGTTATAAAAGGCGCCATGCTAGCCCATAAAGCAGAGGAGGAAGGCACCTTCGTGGCTGAGGTTATAAATGGTGAACACCCGCATATAGATTATAATCTTATTCCTGGAGTGGTTTACACATGGCCAGAAGTAGCGGCTGTGGGCCAGACTGAGGAGCAACTGAAAGCGGCAGGCATTCCCTATAAATCTGGAGTGTTTCCTTTTAAAGCCAGCGGAAGAGCCAGAGCCAGTATGGATACTGATGGAATGGTAAAAGTATTAGCACATACAGACACTGATGAGATTTTAGGCGTTCACATGGTAGGACCTAGAGCGGCCGATATGATAGCAGAGGCTGTAGTGGCCATGGAGTTCAGAGCTAGTGCAGAAGACATTAGCCGAATGAGCCACGCTCACCCTACGTTTACAGAAGCTATGAAAGAAGCAGCTTTGGCGGCCACGGGAGACAGAGCGCTTCATATTTAACTAAATATCAATCGAATTTTTAAAAGCTCCTTCTTTTGTTCGGAGCTTTTATTTTTTATACTAAAATGTCCTTTGTCTAACTCCACTAAGGTGTTACATAGTAAAGAGTGATAGCTACTGAAACCATAGCGTACTTAAATAGTAATGAGCCCAATGAGCCTAACCTTTTAGCCATTGGTAGTCATAAAGAATTAATGGTTAGCCAGGGTAAAGATCCTTTTTCAGCGTTGCAATTATTCTTGGAACAGAATCCCTCATGGGTGTTCGGATATTTAGGGTATGATCTAAAAAATCATGTGGAGCTACTAAAAAGTGAAAATCACGATGGATTAGGCTTCGCAGATATAAGGTTTTTTGTACCCAAGGCAGTTTACTCTGAGCTGAATGGTGAATTTACTTTGGTGAAGTCCTATGACTTGGCTTTTTCAGAAACGTTAAATCCAAGTCTTTACCTAAAACATGAAGAGTATACCATAAAATCTCCGATCCATCTCAGCTCTAGAACACCTAAAAATGTCTATTTCCAAAGAGTTAATGCACTTTTAGAACACATCCAAAGAGGAGATATTTACGAGGCTAATTATTGTGTAGAGTTTTACCATGAAAAGATTTCGCTGGCTCCAGTGGCCACATATTGGCAGGTGAACCAAAATACTAAAGCGCCTTATTCAGCATATTTTAGACACCAGGGTCACCATGCCATAAGCGGTAGTCCTGAGTTGTACTTAGAGAAAAAAGGAGACACCATAACTAGTAAACCCATAAAAGGCACCAGAAAGCGCGGAGAAACTTTAGAGGAAGATGAACTGTTAAAAGCGGAGCTATTAGCAGATCAGAAAGAACGTTCGGAAAACGTCATGATCGTGGACTTGGTAAGAAACGACCTGTCTAAAACTGCGCAGAAAGACTCAGTAAAAGTGAGCGAACTATATGGGATTTATTCCTTTGATACAGTTCACCATATGATCAGTACGGTTACTAGTAAACTAGATTCGAGCTGCTCTGCAGTAGACGTTCTGAAATCTACTTTTCCTATGGGTTCTATGACAGGAGCGCCTAAAATAAGTGCCATGGAGCTAATAGAAGAACTAGAAGATGCTAAGCGGGGTTTATATAGCGGAGCTGTAGGCTGTTTTACACCAGATGGTGATTTTACATTTAATGTGGTCATACGCACACTTTTATATAATGCCCATACTCAGTATCTTTCGCTCATGGCTGGAGGAGCCATTACTTCTAAATCCACCGCAGAGCAGGAGTATAGAGAAGTACTTTTAAAAGCAGCAGCCATTAAAAAAGCCATAGTTGAACATAGTTAATCACATAACCCACTTTTTAAAAGAACACCTGCCAGATTACACTTCTAAGTCTTATCTGGTGGCAGTAAGCGGTGGTGTAGATTCTATGGTATTGTTACACGCGTTGCAATGCTTAGAAATAACCATTTCCGTAGCTCATGTCAACTACCAGCTGCGTGGCCGAGATTCAGATTTAGATGCAGATCTAGTTCATAATTATTGTAAAGCTAACCATATAGAGCATTTCCAATTGAATGCTGAGATGACAGGAAAAGTGGGCGTACAAGAGGAGGCACGAGTGCTGCGATACAGCTGGTTCCAAGAACTGCTGGAAAAGAAACGATTAGATGTAATAATAACAGCACATCATTTAGATGACCAAGCTGAAACTATCTTACAGAAGCTCTGCAGAGGGGCGGGCTTAGGCGGTGCTTCGGGTATGAGGGCTGTAAATGGCCATGTGCTTAGACCACTGTTAGAAATAAGTAAAGCTGCTTTAGAGTCGCATGCAGAGGCCAATGAAGTGCCTTTCAGAACAGACCGAAGTAATGCGAAAAATGACTACACTAGAAACAGAATTCGGAATGTAGTTTTTCCTGAATTAGAACAAATAAACACTCATGCTAAGAAGCATATAAGTGGTTTTGGGGTCATAGTCAGTCAAGCAGAATCCTTGGCTAAGGCTGAGGCTAAAAGAGTGTGGGATTCCAATAGTTCTACAACCGATTCAGGTCATCTGTTGAGCTTGTCTTCTTGGATTAACTCTCACTACGCTTCTTTAATATTCCATTATATATTAGAAGAATTAGATGTTCCAGGGATCCACACCTCTGAAGTTTTTAAACTGTCTAAGTCTAACTCAGGAAAAAAAATTACTACTCCACCGTATGTAATTTGGAAAGACAGAGACTCCTTAATTTTTGAACGAGATGTGCCCTTGGTAAATGAGTTTAAATGCGTCATAAACTCAGAAGGGAGTTTTGATTTACCACAAGGAAAAATCACCTTGAAAACGCAGGCTTTAGAAACGCCTTTCATTCTCGATTCGAATGCAATTTATTTTTCTTTAGAGCGCCTAACTTGGCCACTGATTATTCGCACTTGGAAACCAGGAGATTCTTTTCTGCCATTTGGCATGAAGGGGCGACAAAAAGTGAGTGATCTGCTCATACAAAAGAAGGTGCGTATGGCTAAAAAGAAGGAGGTTTTAGTTCTGGAGCACCGAAATGAAATTATATGGGTTATAGGTATTAGAAGCTCAGAATACACAAGAGTTTCGGCTGATAATTCGAAAATGTTAAAAATACTTCTAAGCAATTAAAAATGGATAATAAGAAAAAGGATGCCGCCATTTTATTGTTTACTATTCTAAGCGGAATATTCATAGCTAGCTTAGTGGCGTGCAACTTAATTTTCAAGAAATTTTTCAGCTATACCTATATAGAAAGTCAAGATTTTTACATGGTAGTTAGCGTTGGGATTATAGCTTACCCAGTTACATTTTTAGCCACTGATTTGATCTCAGAACTGTTTGGTAAAAAAAGGGCAAATCAAGTGGTGGTTTCGGGAGTAGTGGTGAGTCTGTTGGTGCTGCTTTTGGTCACTATTTCAGACTATGTTTCGGCTGTAAGTTTTTCTCCTGTTAATGATGAAACGTTTAGCCATGTATTTGGAAATACAGGAGCTGCCATTACCAGTTCTATGATGGCCTATCTCATAGCCCAATTTATAGATGTACGTGTATTTCATTTCATAAAACGCAGAACAAACGGCCGAATGCTATGGCTGAGAAATAATGTAAGCACCATAACATCTCAACTTATAGACACTTCCGTGGTGCTAGCAGTGCTCTGTCAGGCAGGCGAATTGGCTTGGAAGGATTTTGGAGCTTTGCTTTTAGCTGGCTTCATTTTTAAAGTAGTAGTAGCTCTTTTAGACACACCTATTATTTATGCAGTGGTAGGCTGGGCCAGAACGTATTTTAGCATTGAGCCTTTTGAAGAGATAGAGTTTTAATGAAAATCCAATCTCAGAATAAAAACACGCAAACGCAAAGGTACATTTGTACGTATCTTTAACATTCGAAAATCACGAATCATGAATTTAAGAATCAAAGGACTATTTTTATTATTGGTTTCCTATCTACTAATTCAAACTGCTTTTGCACAAGTAATAGAGCCAGTAAAGTGGGAAGTAACCGCGTTAGATAACGGTGATAACACAGCTAAACTTACGTTTACTGCTTCTATAGAAGATGCATGGCATGTGTACGCTACCAAAATTGCAGATAAAGAAATAGAGTTAGGACCTTATCCGACCGAGGTGTTTTTAGATTCATCTGAAGCATTTAAATCAATTTCTCCATTAACAGACAGTGAGTTCGTGACTCATTATGATCCAATGTTCGAGGCGGATCTGAATTACTATGAAAAAACTGCGGTCTTTACTCAATCGGTAAGTTTTGAAGGAACTGGCGCTAAAATTACAGGTGCTATTTCATATCAAGCATGTGATGAAAGCAAATGTATATTCCCATCTCCACTTGAATTCAGTGTTTCTGTCGGAGAGGTTCAAGGGGGAATAGAGGATCCTGTGACTTGGACATTCCGTTCTGAAGATTCAGGAGATGGCACGCATGAAGTTAAAATGTCTGCTGAAATAGAACCAGGATGGCATGTCTACGCTTTAGAGCTCCCTACAGAAGATGGTCCTATACCTACTGAAGTTTACATTAACGATTCTAATGAGGTAGAGCTATTAGGTGAGACTTTTCAGCCGGAGTATATTACACACTACGATCCTAATTTTGATACCGATCTGAACTACTACGAAAATGAGGTTACTTTTTCTCAGAAAATTAAGACTTCTGACGTTAGTAAATTAGTCGAAGGATATGTGTACTTTATGGTTTGTAATGACGAGAAATGTTTAATTCCAACACAATTAGATTTCCAAGTAAATCTAACCACAACCAAAGGCTGGATTAAAGAATTAGATGCTGAAGGTGTAAGTTCAGAGAATGCCAAATTCACTTATCTCACTCCAAATATAGATTTAAAAAACCCTGTAAATAAAGAGTGTGCAGATGTTGAGGTAAAGGAAACTACTGAAGAAAAAAGTTTGTGGACACTATTCCTTCTTGGATTTGGAGGAGGATTAATCGCTCTTTTAACCCCTTGTGTGTTCCCAATGATTCCTCTAACTGTTAGCTTTTTTACAAAAGGTAGCGAGGATAAAAAGAAAGGGATGAGAAACGCTATTTATTATGGTGCGTTTATTTTTCTGATTTATATTCTGCTTAGTTTACCTTTCCACTTGCTTGATCAAGTGAACGAGAACATATTAAATGACATTAGTACTAATGTAGTTTTAAACGTAATTTTCTTTATCATTTTCGTCTTTTTTGCCTTCTCATTTTTTGGATATTATGAACTAACTCTTCCGAGCAGTTTGGCTAATAAAATGGACAATGCTTCCAACAAAGGTGGAATGATTGGTATTTTCTTCATGGCTATTACACTTGCCATTGTTAGTTTTAGCTGCACAGGACCGATTTTAGGATCACTTTTGGCCGGCTCTTTATCTCGAGATGGAGGAGCCATTCAGCTTACAGCTGGGATGGGAGGATTTGGCGCAGCACTAGGAATACCATTTGCGATTTTCGCTGCCTTTCCTAGACTTTTAAATTCATTACCTCAGTCTGGAGGATGGCTTAACTCAGTGAAGGTAGTTTTAGGATTCTTAGAATTGGCGTTAGCTCTTAAATTCTTAAGCAATGCTGATTTAGTAGACCACTGGGGGTTCCTGAAGTATGAATTATTTATGGGACTTTGGGTAATCATATTCATTCTTACCGCTCTTTATTTACTCGGTAAGATTAAGTTTCCTCATGATAGTCCACTATCTAAAATATCAGCTCCTAGGATGAGCCTAGCTGTTCTGTTCCTAGCATTTGTAGTCTATTTGGCCTCAGGGTTCAGATATGATGAGAAAGCAGGCACTTATAATTCCCTCTCTTTACTGAGTGGGCTGGCGCCACCGGCCGGATATAGTTGGATTTACCCTGTACATTGCCCACAAAATATAGACTGTGAAAAAGATTACGAGAAAGCTCTAGCCAGAGCCAAAGAGGAAAATAAACCTCTATTCATAGATTTCACTGGCTATGCTTGCGTGAACTGCAGAAAAATGGAGGAACACGTTTGGCCAGAGGACGGGATTATAAATCTATTAGATGAAGAGTATATCGTGGTTTCTCTCTATGTAGATGATAAAAAAGACCTTCCAAAAGATCTTCAAGAAATTATAGTAAGCCAAAAAACTGGAAAAACAAAAACCATAGAAACCTATGGAGATAAGTGGTCTGCATTTCAAATAGAGACCTATGAAGTAAATTCTCAGCCATATTATGCATTAGTTTCTCCAGACGAAATTTTATTGAATACACCAGTCCCTTATACACCAGACCCAGATCAATATAGGTCTTGGCTAGAGTGTGGCTTGGAAGCATGGAATAGCAAAAAATAGAAGGCCAAAAAGATTGACTTACAGAAGCCTCATCTAGCAGGGGTGGCTTATTTTACCAAGCATCGCACTCCTAAAACTGCACCTCAGAAGAGGTTCCTGATAGAGAGGTTCCGTCTTCAAAAATCAATAATACCGTAAACTGATGTTCAAGATTGTTTCCTGGTAATTCGGTTAAATGCAGTGGCAAGTACTCCTCGAAATGAGACAAATAGTGAAAACGTCCTAATTCTGAGTCTACACTCTGTTGCTCAAAGGACTGATTTCCATTTTCATCTGCACCTGAAGGCTCTAGCCTATGAAAGAAATCATTTATACTTTCTCCTGTAGGTATGCCCTGAAAATCTGCGCTAGAGGTAATAGTCAAAGAGTTTACTGGTGATTTTAGCCCCTCATGACCATCCTCTGGACATGGCTGAGTAGCCATAACTCGTGAAGTAAAAGTAAATGGATTAGAATGCTGGGCCAAGTATTCTTTTTTAGAAAACTCTATCCATAATTCAAAACCAACCGCTTCCTCTATAATCACAGTTTCTAAATCATCATAAGACATATTATTCCATATAGGAGAAACAGTCATTTCTGTAGGTCTGTAAAATGGGTCTACATCAGGGCAGCACCCTGGAATTAGACCTAAAAAAGCGAGCAGCAAGAGTATAGATTTTATCGAATTCATATTGGGTTAAATGTTCAATATATAATACGAAGTTCGCTACTAGAACCTTGGTTAAAAGCTCAAAAAAAAGTTACGAGGGTGAGTTAGTTTCTTCTGAAGCTAATTCGACCTATTGTAGTAAAATAGATTCCAATTGGCCAAAATCATTTTGTTGAGCACTCATTTTTATACTACCATTTTGGATCAAATGTATCTCATCGCAGATTTCGCTGAGTGTAGAGAAAATATGAGAAGAAATGAGAACTGTCTTGCCTTCTTCTTTCAGCTTAAGAAATACGGACTTTAATTTTAAGTTACTCTGAAGATCCACACCATTAAAAGGTTCATCTAAGATAAAGATCTCGTTATCTTGAAGAAGAATAGCCATTAAAGCCAGCTTCTTTTTCATTCCTGTAGAGTAAGTGGAAGCATATTTGTGCAAGGGAAGATCGAACATATTGAGTGCATTAAAATCTGGAATTGGCAGTTTTCTAGCGTTGCAATGCAAAATTAAGTACTCTTCTCCTGTAATCATACTGAGCATTATAGGGTTGGTTTCTAGTGAACCAATTTTGTTTCTGCGTGATTCAAATTTTGAAATGATCTCTCCATCATACTGTTCTACTCCATGAATACATTTGAACAGGGTAGATTTTCCTGCTCCGTTAGCTCCTACTATGCCGGTGATTTTACCCGCAGGAATAATTAAGTTTAGGTCTTCTAACACCTTACTTTTCCCATAAGATTTATGTAGACTCTTAATCTCTATCATGAAAGAAAAGGTTTAAGGTTACTAAGTGCTTTTTTATAAAATGCTGGAAGAATAAGAAGTAAAATAGGAGGCATCATCAAGGATAAAATTAATGAGGTGCTCTGAACCGGATTCATTTCGTTTGGAAAATAGGCATACTTGCCTAGCATGGCGCTTACTGAAAAAAGAAGTCCGAATGCTAGTGCGCCTAAAACAAGTAGCGCAGCACTTGGGAAAAGAAACAAAGCGAGCAGTACAAACGGAATGGAAAGCAAAAGCGAATTTCTAAGAATTAGCCTGATTTTCTGATTCAGAAACCCTTTCGGATTTTCACTGTAAATGGTTACTAATGAAACTGGTTCTGGTTTAGAAAAGAAAAACCCAGGAATGAGCACAGCCACCAGAAGAGCAAAAACGCCAAAATTAGGATTTTCTAGTTCAACTCCTTTATGGAAGAAAAAAAGTGTAAACAGGTACACCGGCCAGGCCATTCTAAACCCTCTGGTAAATTCAAATGGATAATGTTTAAACGGTGTAGGAAAGGGTGAGGGCTTAATGTTTTGTTTCAGTTTTTCAAGTGAGGCTAACAAAAATGGTGTTACAAGGGCAAAGATTAGAAATGAAAATGCTATTAAGAAGTTCTCAGAGAACAAGAAAATTAAGAAAATGGGTGAGGTAAGGAGAACCGTTTCCGCAGCCTTTATCTTCAGCCATAAGGTTCTGGGGTAAATAGAACTGTAAAAAGAGGTTCTACTTTTTCTGAACGCTAGCGATACACTGACTAAGACAACTATTCCTAACAGTGAAAATGGTATATCCTTTAAAAGCAGCAGGTAGATTATTAAGAAGAATATCAGTATACCTGAGATTATCATAACACCAGCGGGATTAAATCCAGCTTGGTGTATCAGCCTAGAAAGTCTCCTGTACTCAAGTGTAAAATGAAACTTCATTCAAAGGATTAAACACACAAAATAAAGAAGTGTTTCGTAATCTTTATGATATTAACAAAATTAAAGAGTGGGGTACATGACTATTATCGTGCTATAGAGACAAGGAGAGGCTAGCATAGCCTGTTCAGTAGAATAACTCCAAAACTTTCCTTGATTTAACTCCAGTAAAGCCTTAGCTAAAAGCAAATTTGTGTTTCCAGAGGTAAGAAGCCAATTGCGAAAATTCATGGTTTCAAGATCTAGCGGGTTATGATCATTCAAACCCTTAGCGTCTTCAAACTCTTTTTTACAATTTACCTGATAACGTTGTTTAACGCGAGATTAAATGAAGTAGAACTGATACTATTCTATTAAATGTGCATGATTCCTGAAGTTAAAATCTGTTCTACAAGTGTAGAGCATTGTATTTTATTCTACATTTGTAGAGCAAAATGATTTTAGAAGATGAAATTATCTACAAAAGAGGAAATGCTAATGCAGCACATATGGAAGTTGGAAAACGCAGGAATGAAAGACATCATAAACGAATATGAAGTTCCTAGACCTGCCACTACCACTGTAGCTACGCTGCTAAAAAGGATGAAAGACAAAGGTGTAATCGATTACCGAGTAAATGGAAAAAGCAGAGAGTACTTCGCTCTAATAAAGAAGTCTGTTTATTTCAAAAGTCATTTTAGAGGCCTGATGAAAAACTTTTTCGGAAACTCAGCGGCATCTCTGGCTTCCTTTTTTACCTCCTCTTCAGATCTTACTACTGATGAGTTGAAATCTCTGAGAGAAATGATAGATAACGAAATTCAAAAAAAGGAAAAATGATAGCATACATTTTTAAATCAGGAGCTATCGCTTTTATATGTTTAGGAGTGTACCACATCCTTTTGAAAAGAGAAAAGATGTTGGTCTTCAATAGGCTTTTTCTTCTGGTGGGCTTACTTGCTGCTCTAGTAATACCACTTATGGAATTGTCTGTGTCCTCAGGAATGTCTGCTGTCAGTAATGGCTTGGCTCAATTGGAGTATGTTTTTCTTGGAGAGCCTGCGATTAGTGTTATTGTATCAGAAAGTATCGATTGGGGAAGTGTAATCACTGCCGTTTATGGCTTAGTGACTGCTTTTCTTTTGCTGAGGTTTGCGTTTCAATTATTTTCATTAGTTAGAAAAGCCAAAACGAACAATAGATCAATTCTGAATGGTGTGATTTTGGTTCAAACTAGTGAGAAAGTCCCGTTTGCTTTTTGGAATTATGTGTTCGTTCCTTATTCTAAGAATTTAGAAGAATCAGTTTCTTCAGAAGTGATGGCTCATGAATCTGCCCATGTCCGTCAGCTTCATTCCGCAGACGTCTTATTTATTGAGCTCATCAGGTTGGTGTTTTGGTTTAATCCAGTATTCTTCTTTTACAAGAAAGTCATCCAAATGAATCATGAGTTTTTAGCAGATAGTGCAGTCGTTGAAAACTCTAAAAACATCGTTGAATACCAAGAGACCCTTTTAAATTCTCTTTCTCCTAGTCATAATGAATTTCTTACCAGCAGTTTTAATTATAACGTAACTAAACACAGATTAAAAATGATGAACAAACACACAACCAATAGGAAAAAAACAGTTATAGCACTCTCTTGTGCTCCGCTTTTTATGCTTATGGCCTTGCTCTTTAGCGGTCAATCTATAGCTCAGGATGCTCAAAGTGAGCAGACCAGATCAAGTATCAATAATATGTATTTCAAGGATGCTGTTTTCTTATTTCAAAATAAAGAAGGTCAGGACATTTATACAGATTATGCTAATCTCTCAGAAAAGAGAAAACACATGCTTCCTCCACCACCTCCGCTCCCAGAAGGAGAAAAGCTAAAACCTCTTCCTCCGGAGACATTAGTAGTGCTGAAAAAAGATGGGAAAGTGCAAATTCAAAATCCAGGTAGTGTAAAAATTCCACCTCCGCCACCTCCTGCTCCACCGGCACCTAAGAAGTAACTTCGAAAAAAAGGAACAATATTGTTCGGTAAGAACTAGGCATGCGCTTCATTTTATGATGCGCATTTCTAGGTTTATTTATAGTGGTTTGTTGATATACTGCAATGTTAAGGATGGTTGGCTAACAGTAAAATGATTTAAACAGCCACTTCTTCACGCTCTACCCAATCTCCATGCTCACGGATGAGCTCTATGAGCTCATCCACAGCCTCGGCTTCTGGCACATTTTTCTTTACTACTTCTTTTTCCTTATAAAGCGTTATTTTTCCTTTTCCTGTCCCCACATAACCGTAGTCTGCATCGGCCATTTCTCCGGGGCCGTTAACTATGCAGCCCATAATTCCGATTTTTACTCCTTTTAAATGGTCTGTTCTCACTCGGATTTTAGCCGTAGTTTCTTGAAGATCGAAGAGCGTTCTTCCACAAGAAGGGCATGAAATGTATTCAGTTTTACTGATTCTGGTTCTAGTGGCCTGAAGAATGCCAAATGCTGTTCTATTGAGATTTTCTGCAGCTTGGTCTGCAGCTGTAGTCATTATTCCATCTCCTAATCCATCGAGTAATAGCGCTCCATGATCTGCGGCTGAGTAAAGCTGAAAAGTACTATCGTCTAGCTTAGGATAGCCGAACCAATTAATGACTGGCGTAGTAATTTCTGAATTTATCAGTAAAAAATAAGCCGCTCGTAGTTCCGCCATGGCGTGCACATTATCAGTCCTTAATACTAATATGGTTTTACTGTTTTGGCGTAGCAATTCTAAAAATGCCTCACTCAAATCTGCATACGTAGCTGTTACGAAATGAGTGGAGTCTAAAGTGGAATTATCTGAGTATTGCCACGCAGACAACACTGGAAAATGGCGGTCTTTCTGCTGCCAATGGTCCATGTTTTGAAGAATGCCGAATGTGCCAGGTATTTCAAAGTCTATGGAATTACTGCCTATGTAGGCATAGTCTGAAGCCATGTCTGTAAGGCTCCATTTGTCTAACGGTACAGAATAGTGCAGCCCAAAACTAAATAAAGAAGCTGCTGTAATTTTTTCTCTATGACTCAAGTCATGAATTACTCGAGGTACTTCATGATCTCCTATGTTTTCTATCTGATGAGTCTTTCTTCTGAGATATGAAAACGGATCTAGCGGATAAGGCTGTGCCTTAATTTCTGAACCTGTTCTGTTTTTATACCTGTCTGCCAGGGCCTGAGCTACCGGAATTTCAAATTCTGGCTCCTCGGTTAGCGAAACACGAATGGTGTCTCCTATGCCATCTTCTAAAAGGGCTCCTATGCCTACGGCAGACTTTATTCGCCCATCTTCTCCTTCTCCTGCTTCTGTTACTCCTAAGTGCAATGGGTAATTTCTGCCGGTTTCCATCATCTCGCTCATTAGCATTCTATAGGCCTGCACCATAACTTGGGTGTTACTGGCTTTCATAGAAATAATGATGTCATAGAAATCAAGGTCTTCACAAATACGAATGAATTCCAGAGCGGATTCCACCATTCCTTTAGGTGTGTCTCCATAATGAGAGAGAATTCGATCTGAAAGTGAACCATGATTGGTTCCTATACGCATGGCCACCTTATTGGCTTTACACAGCTCTACCAATGGAGTGAATTTCACTCGAATTCTTTCTAACTCTGCTTCATAAGCATCTTCTGTATATTCTAACTCTTCAAACTTCTTTTTATCGGCATAGTTTCCAGGGTTTACTCTCACTTTTTCTACTATTCCAGCTGCTACTTCTGCAGCATTAGGTGTAAAATGAATGTCGGCCACTAGAGGTGTGTCATAGCCTTTTTCTAGCAGGGCAGCTTTTATAGGCTCTAGATTAAAGGCGTCCTTTTTAGACGGGGCGGTGATTCTAACCAGCTCGCATCCAGCGTCTATCATACGTATGCTCTGCGCCACAGTTCCTTCAGTGTCCATGGTGTCTGTGGTGGTCATAGACTGAATTCTAATGGGATTATCGCCACCAAAGCCTATTTTTCCTACCAGTACCTCTCTGGTCTTAAACCGTTCATAATGAAATAAAGAGGGAGCGTATTTTTTACCTTGTGCCATGTGTGCAAATTAAGAACGTTTAGCCTATCTATTTATATCGGAATATTCATTAATCCAGAATACTTAGAAAATAGGTTAAAGATGTTTTTTCACTGAATTTATGGGTTACCCGATGGTGATTTTATCGCCTAAAAACTTAGGCTGTGTATTTAGAATAAAAAGGTCTATGCACGTTTTAACACGTGCAAATTTTTCTCTCAATTGTGTTTTGAACCCATACCGGTAGGTTACATCCTTAGCATTATAGCCTTTAGCATTTATGCCTTTTCTGCTGGCTATGAATAAGGCACGTTCGTTATGAAATGGCTGAGAAATAAGAATAAAATTATTTTCCTGAAATACTTCCTTAGCCCTCACCACAGAATCTAACGTTCTGAATCCTGCGTAATCTAGGATGATTTTTTCTGCAGGGATTCCCATTTTAATGAGATCTCTTTTAAAGGTATTAGGCTCATCATAGCTGGTAGTAGAATTATCTCCGCTTACCAGTACATATTTGATTTTCTGAGCATCATAGAGCTGTTTAGTAGCATTAAGCCTGTACTGATAGTACTGGTTTACGTTTCCTGATCTTACATATTTTGAAGTGCCTAGAACTAAGCCTACCTTAGCTGGGCTCACCTCTGAAATGGAATTATAGCAGTTTTTAGCTTCTCTAGAAATTAAATAGTCTGAGAGGAGCACACAGAGTAATGCCGCTAATCCACAGATAATAAGAATTTTAAATAGCTTTTTAATCATTCGCTGTTAGAGAGAAAATTAGAGTATGAGTATAACTACGATTGTGACTAAAGATTGTACTTTTCTACTTTGATTTAAGCTGTGGGCTGTTAATCTTTGCAACGCATAAAAAAACCTAAGAATATGATTTCTGAATATAAGGCACTGGTGGTTTCCGAGAAAGAAGATGGCTCGTTCAAGCAAAGAGTAAAAACCGTTCCGTTCGATTTCCTTCCAGAAAATGAAGTGCTGATTAAAGTTCAGTTTGCTGGATTGAATTATAAGGATGCCTTATCTGCTAACGGAAATAAAGGGGTCACTAAACGGTATCCTCACACTCCAGGTGTAGATGCTGCTGGAATAGTGGTGTCTGATAGCACAGAAAAATTCTCGGCTGGTGATAAAGTAATCTGCACTAGCCATGATTTAGGAATGAACACTCCTGGTGGCTGTGCTGAGTATATTTCTGTTCCTGCAGAATGGGTGGTGCCACTGCCAGATGGCATATCTATGAAAGATAGCATGGTGATGGGCACGGCTGCTTACACCGCGGGACTGGCGCTTTATAAAATGGAAGCAGCTGGCCAAACTCCAGACATGGGAGAAATAGTAGTAACCGGAGCCACAGGTGGTGTGGGATCTATGGCAGTGGCCATTCTGGCTAAGGCTGGATATGGCGTGGTGGCTTCTACGGGTAAAAAAGATAAGATCTTTTACCTTTTAGAAATAGGGGCTAAAAAGTGCATAGGAAGAGAGGAGGTGGATGATAAAAGTGGCAAACCGCTCCTAAAATCTCAGTGGGCAGGTGCTATAGATAATGTAGGTGGGAATACTTTAGCCACACTTCTAAAATCGTGTGGCCGAAATGGGAATGTGGCATCTATAGGTCTAGTAGATTCTCCTGAATTGACTACCACAGTGTTTCCTTTTATATTAAATGGCATTAATCTTCTCGGGATAGATTCTGCTGAAACTCCACATCATATTCGATTAAAGATTTGGGAAAAGCTAGCCAGTGTATGGAAGTTAGATAAGATCAAAGACATGCAGACTTTAATTAGCCTAGAAGATGCTCCTCATTATCTGAATAAGATTTTAAAAGGAAAAGCCATAGGAAGAGTAGTAGTAGATCTAAACAAATAAGAGCGACCTAGGCCGCTCTTATTTCATATCTTCAAGAAACTAATTTTACGCTACTAATCTAATAATCTTAGTTTCTTTTTAATTTCTCTAATCTCTCTGGTAGTAGCCTCCATCTTCTTTTCTACATCTTTCTTAAGTGCTTCTGCACCCTTAGAGTGACCAAAGAAACCAATGTTATTCTCATACTGAGTAGCTACTTTCTGTAACCTGTCTATTTTATCTTTTAAGATTTTCTTTTCTCTCCTTATCTGATTATCAGCATCTGGAGCGCTCTTAAGTTTTTCGGCTCTGTTTCCATAATTGGCTATAGAAGCATCTTGTCTGGCTACATTTAGCGTCTTATACTTTTCGTCTAGTGCTGCCTTATAACCACCATTAATCTGGTCTATGTTCTTTCTAGGAACGAAACCTATAGCATTCCACTTAGCGCTGAACTCTTTGAGTTGTTTTACATCCTCGCCAGTGTTTCCGGTCAGTTTGTAATTTTTAATGGCCTCTAATAACTGCTGTTTTTCTAAAAGGTTTTCCTCTTGTGCAGCATCTTGATCTTTAAAGTGTGCCTTCTTAGCGTTAAAATAAGTATCGCAGGCCGCTCTAAATCTTTGCCATAGCTTTTGCTCATCCTTTTGGAAGGTAGACCCAGCTGTTTTCCAGTCTTCCTGTAGCTTTATATAAGCCGCAGTGGTGTTTTTCCAGTCAGTGCTTTCCTGAAGCTCTTTAGCTTTTTCTATGAGCGCTTCTTTCTTAGCCAGGTTTTCCTTTAGAGAAACATTTCTGTTTTCATAAAATGCTTTTTTCTTATCGAAGAATAAGTCGCACAGGCCTCTAAACTCCTGCCACACTTCTTCGTTATCTTTCTTTTGGGCGAATCCTATGGTCTTCCATTTTTCCTGAAGTGCTTTAATTTCTTCAGTTTTCTTTACCCACGTAGGGTGCTGCTTGAGCTCCATTTCTAAGATCTGACGAACTTCTTCTGCTAGTGCTTTTTTCTGCTCTAGGTTAGCGGCCATTTCGCTTTTCAGACTGTCATAATGGGCCTGAATTCTATCAAAATTCTTTCTGAGTTCTCCAAAGAACGTATCTCCTAACTCCTGATAAGTCTCTCTAGGCGATGGTCCTACATCTCCCCACTCTCTCTGCAGCTGGCGTGCACCTAGCTCTAAATTTCTAATAGACGTTTCTTTCTCCAGTTCTTTTACTCGAGCTATAAGGTCTTCTTTCTTTTTTAAATTGACCTTTAAGTCGTTTTCTTGAAGTGCCTTATAAATATTTATGTTGTAGAAAAACTGCTCCTTAAGTGAAGTAAACTCAGCGTTAACTTTCTCATACTGGTCTCCTGGCACATCTCCTGTGTTTTTCCAAGTGTCTAGAATTTCATTGAAGTCATGAAAAGCTTTTCCTATGTTCTCTTCGTTTTGGACCAGGTCTTTCATTCTCACCATGAGCATTTTCTTGGCAGAAAGATTAGCTTTTTGTTCTTCAGCTATTTTCTTTCCATGCTCCTTTACACGCTCAGAGTAAGCATCTAACAGCTCACCAAAAGTGCTATCAATTTCATTTCCAGTATAATTAAACTCTTCTCCGTCTTCATGCTCTTCTTCATTCCATTTTTCCAGTTGAAGTTGGCGTTCCTTGGCGGTTTCAGCTTTGTAGTCTGCTCTTACTTCTCTCACTTCCTGCTTTATGGCAGTAATGTCTTCCGTTTCTAAAAGAGCTCTTAGTTTTTCTATTAATTCTTGTTTCATATCTAAATTCTCATTTGAGAGCTTTATGATGCATAGTTAGTGGCATCTAAGCCCTGCTGAGGTTTTTAAAAAGCGTTGCAAAGGTAGTCATTTCATTTCGTCTAACTGTACTGAACCTTAATGTTCATGGCTCATTAGCCGATTTCAGATGTTCCAAGCAGATTAGTTTACTCTTAAATAGAAAAATTGTTGCTTTGCAATATGACTTTATCTGATAAAGAACTTCTCTATAAATTAAAACTATGGTGCGATAGGCAGGAGCGCTGTCACTCAGAGCTCCGCACTAAGCTTTATAAGGAAGGAGTTTATGGAGAACAGGTAGATCAATTTGTGGCTGAGCTTATTAGTGAGAATTACATTAACGAGAGCAGATTTGCAGCTGCTTACGTTAGCGGAAAATTTAGGATAAAAAGATGGGGTAGAAATAAGATCATCCAAAACCTAAAGATGAAGCGCGTTTCTGAGTATTGTATTAAAATTGGTCTAAAAGAAATAGATGAAGAGGCATACGAAACCACCATTGCTACGCTGATAGAGAAAAAACTGAGAGACTACAGAGCAGAAAAAAATCCTTATGCTTTAAAAAGTAAAGTAGCCAAGTACATAATGACTCGGGGTTTTGAAGGAGAGCTGGTGTGGGATAAATTAAATAAGGTAGTGAAGACTTAGGGGGTGTTAGGTTGACACGTTCGACTCCA
>JBGCDA010000053.1:0-6429 GCA_045104985.1 Flavobacteriales bacterium
ATCAGAATCGGACTTGTCCCAAAACATCCTAAAATAACTCCCTTTCTGATCTGTAGGGTATTTTCTCCACATAAGCTCTCTAGCCATTTCTTGGTTAGCACCCATCATTAAGGCTTCTATGAATTTAGGGTTGGTCTCCATAATGGTTACGGAGTTTTCTTCTATCTCCTGAAGGTTAGGGAAAATGGCGTGTCGGGCTATTTTTTCTAAATAATCATACAGCGGAAAATCTAATTCTGGATAAGCCATTATCTGGTCAAATGAATCCTGCATTACGAATTCTTCTGCAGTGGGATCCCAAATCTCTATCTGATTAATAATTTCTTCTTTTATGCGCTCTAATGGATTAATACTCGCTTTTAATGCAGGCACATCTATGGCATGTGCTGTGCTCACAGCTGGAGCGGGTTCATTAGCTAGTGCTGTTTCATAATTTACCCAAGCGTTCTGCATGTTAGTCACAAAATCTGAGTAGGCCCCGCTATTCATGCTCAGATTATTCATAACTGTAGAAATAGTGGTAGTGTCGTAAGTGCCTACTGGCTCTCCTAGAGGAGTTAAAAACTCATAATCATCTATTTGACCTACAGGTGTTAAAGTGCCATCTACATTATGATCTATAAGTAAGGTATCTGTCAATGATCCTTCTGGAAGTACCGCAGATAGTTGTTTCATTATTTTTCTTCCAGGTCTAGCTAGTTTTCTGAAAGCCCCACTAAACAGTGCGTTAGGTACTGAGCTTTCGTCTAGAGCATCTAGAGCAGACTTGGTTTCATTCTGGGCCATGCCTATGCTGTCTAGCACTTTTCCTCTGCTTATAGTCAGTAACCTACTGGCGGCTTTCTTCTCATGAGTGGTTAAGGTAGTCCCCTGTGCATCTACATTATAAGTAGATGGTATGATGTGTTTTTCTACTATGCGGTCTCCTGCTTTTCCTATGAGCTTAGCTTCACGTATTTGCTGATTAGCTCTATTTATTTCGGCTATTTGATCCCAAGACTCTCGCATAAACTCTTCTTGGTTCTCCTTCACTATTTCTGCTCCTAGTCCGGCTACTAACCTGTTTCTAGGGTCTAGGTTGAGTTGTTCATACCAGCGTTGCAACGCTAAAGGATCTGTAACATCTAGCTCATCATTTTCTGTGATCCATTTACCAAAAGCAGGAGCTACTACTGTAGGATCAGGATTATCGGCCTCTGATCCTTCCTGAACTCCACTGTTAACATATTCTCCTAAATCTATTACAAACTCCTCGTTCTGAGGTTCTTCTAAAAATGGCGCAGAAGTAAACCCAGGTGCTACCAGAGCTCCTTCAAATTCTAAAACACTGTCTGTACCGGTAGGCATCTGCAGACCACTATCCTCTAGAGTAAACCGCTGAGTAGTGCTTAAGGTAGCCGCTTGGCGTGGAGTAATTTTACCAGCCAAGGTCTCGAAGTCTCCACCTTCTGCAGTTCTGAACTTCCATGTATAGTAATATGGGAAACGCGCATTGGCAGCTGTAAAATTCTGAAGATCCCACGCATATTGATAATATGGCACAGTAGAGATATCCTCTCCTAAACCAGCTTTACGGCCTGTTTCGAAAGTGGGTATGATAAAACACTGGTAATTTTGATCCGGTTCTAACTTTCTAGGAGATATAATGCGGCTAAATGCCAAGTTAGGGTTAGCTTCTATTTCTGATTTTAGATCTTCTAAATTTTGGCCATTTTCTATGGCTTTATTTATATGCACATGAGCCCAAGCGTAAACCTGATCTGCAGGAGGAAGAATTTGGTCTATGTTATTAATAGCATTTGGCGAAAAGCTTAAAAAGTTACCATCTGAAGGTGCATCCGGTAGATGAAACTCCTTTATACCCTGTTCTGGTTCATTATCGTCTTTTAAAACTAGCAGGTAAAACCATGGAGTGAGTTTTTTATCATCTTCATGGTGTGTAGCTACTGGTGAGTATCTCCAAGGCAAATCTTCTGAGAAGAATTCAACTATGGGCAAGTAATTAGACTCTAAATTTTTAGAGTAAGGTTGTGGGTCTATTCTAAAAATCTCTCTTTCATCTATACCCAAAATATCTCCTGGGCTTATGAGGCTTATAGTCTTAGTAGCACTCCGTGCATCACTGGTTAGCTCATCC
Organism: Flavobacteriales bacterium; assembly: GCA_045104985.1. Classification (GTDB taxonomy): domain Bacteria; phylum Bacteroidota; class Bacteroidia; order Flavobacteriales_D; family Sanyastnellaceae; genus ASP10-05a. The sequence goes on from JBGCDA010000053.1 coordinate 2,138, forward strand.
TGAAAATTTACTGTAGCTTGGAGTTTAACTCTTGGGCCTACATCTCCTGATGGTAGATTTCCTTCGCTAGCTGTTAGCACAGAAGAAATTCCTTTTCTTATCCAAGGTAGAAATGTGTATGTAATAGGGTTAGACATGGCTTTTTATTTTATGGTGGATACTTTACTAAAATTACTCGTGTTTTTAACAGATCTGTAGCGCGAGGAAGAAGATGTAGCGGCAGCATCTAACTCTGCTTTTCTTACTTTGACTGCAGTTTTACTTTTAGATGAAAACTCTATATCTCCTGTCATTTTATCTACTAAGATGTATTCTGGTGTGTTAATTCTTACTTTTTTATTTCTCTGTGTTCTTCGGTTTTTATTGAACTTCCCATTGGCAGACAGTTGTCCTCCGAAGGGTTTATTTACTATAGAGTTCCTTAGGGGAGAATTAGTAACACCAGTTAAAGTTCCTGAAGGTTCTTTAACTTCATAAACTGCATTTCTAGGCACTGAGTGAACAGAAGACTGCCATCCAAGTTTATAAGTAAAATCTACTCCCGAAGGCATTTTCTCAAAAGACTTGGCCTCTAACTTTTCAGCATCACTTAACTGTATATACTGAGCTGGAGCGAAGTAATCTTCTTTATCTTGAATGTAATTAGGATTGATAGACCTAATGCTAGTAGGTTCGGCTTCTGAAGCTAGCTGAATACTACTGACAGAAATTTTTTGAATTCGCTCTACTTTATTAGTGAAAATTTTATCTATTCGGGTAGAAAGTGGTATAGCCATTTGGTCTATCCTGATACTATCACTGGAACTAAGTAATATGTCATCTTCAAAATCGAAATCTTTTCTATGCACAGAATCATCTGCTCCAAGTGAACTAGACCAGTTTTCTTTTTTCTCTATTTCATCCATGAGGTAATCCATGGTATCAAGAGTGATAATGTCATCCTGGTCTGCTGAACCAAACTCTTCATCGAATTTAATTTTTAAGTTAATTCCGAAGATTTTCACTTCTGCATCACCGCGCACATGCCACTCTCCAGGACCCTTCACATAAGCATTTAGACTGAGAAGAAGAAGCTCTCTACCATTGGCTATTAAAGAAGCTTCCATAAACCAGTCTACTTCAAACCTGAAAGGATTAAACTGAAGCAGTACGTCAAATCCACTAAAAGATTCTACTTTAAACCGGTCATTTACTTGAAACAGAAAATGACCTTTATTTCCAAACATTACCGTATTAGTGGTAACGGCAAAGTAAGCATTACACCTATACTTTATATCATCGGTATCTATGATCATAAATGAAACACGTGCTAATTCTGGCAGATTAAAAGAATCTGTAGTATAATTAGGATGAAAACCGCCTACGGTTAAGAGGAACTGCCTATTATCTCCCCAGCCATAGCGCAAGGCCAGTTCACCCTCTATCCTATTTATGCCTAATCTGGAATCATTTAAAGTAGCATCTATAGACAGTAATTCAGTGCCTAGATCTACTATTATAGCAAATGTTCCTTTTATATTAACCAATGTACCCGCTGTAGCATCCTCTTTGAATTTCACCACACCGAATAAAGCGAACACTACAGGAGAAGGAACTGATACTATTATTCCTAAATCTACAATAAGACTAGATTCTGGGCCACCTGGTGATCCTAACTGAGCCAGTAATCCAAAAGTATTTCGCCCATCTTCAGCTGGAAATATTGATTCCATAGCTTCTAGTGTAGGGTCAAAGGAATCTATAGATAACTCCGGAAACATAATTAAGTCTAGCGTTCCATTTCTCACGCGTTTAATCATCTCCTCAGAAATGAATGTTCTATTAACTCCTACTATTCCACCTGCCTTCTCTAAGCCTATATTTGTAAACAACGGAACTGGGGGTACAAATTTTGTGTTGATTAGAGCTAAAAAAGAATTTCCCTCTGTGCCATCTGGAAGAGTCTCTTCATAAAGTGCCAATGCTGTGAAAGTGATAACAAATGTACCGGCTGCAAATCTCACTTCTATTAATCCATAATACCTTTTAGCATCATTATCGATGTAGAGGTAACCATCTATGTAAAATAGAGATGCACCTTTTCCCGTTTTTATCCCTATTCCTTCAGGAGGGTTAAAACCTATGTTAACTTTGAGGCCTCCTAAATTGGCCTCACTTTCATCTGCAGGTCTAGTAACGCGAATATCAGCTCCTATTCCATCAAACCTAAATTCTACAATTCTTAGATCTAGAAGTAGATTTTTAAATGTAACAGCTAAGTCCAAGCCATTTTCTTCTCCTTCGTCATCGACCTTAAAGTTTATTCCGTCTATACTTAATAGTGGATCAGGAAAGACTCCACCCCATGGTATATAACCAGTTAATGGTTCTCCAGATGTTCCAGAAATTTTAGCCCCTCCAGGCCAAATAACATCTAAATCATAGGTATTAGGCTCATTAGCTCTTATAGCCAGCTCTCTCACATCTATCAGTTTAGGAAAAATATCGCCTAGCTTGGGTATGGATATATCTGCTTCTATTTTTCCTCCTATGGTAAAGTCGTAGTCTGAACCTTCTTTTTTGATGCCTAGTTTCTTGAGGATGGTTTTGACTTTTATAAGGTCTGTATCTATGTCTAAAAGTGTGACACCATTAATACTTTCTACATCTAGCTCAAACCCATCTTCATACACATCTAAACGTACTCCTAACTGCTCATTCTCTCCCTCTTCCTCTTTTCTAAAGGTAACCGTACCATAAAAATGGGCTGGCTGAGGTTCTCCCTGAATTCTGAAAGGAATGCTTAAGCTTTCCACATCTATTATGACATTGGTATTTCCTATTTGGTAAGGTTGAGGAGTGGACAGCACCACTTCTAAATCAGAACCAAATCCAGACTCTGTAGAGAAGTTGATGTCCCACTGAGCTGCTTTTACCAAGGCTTTTTGCTCGACACCATCTATTGGAGGGACTAACTGAAAGGCTCTACTATGAGCCTCTTCAGGATTACTTGTTGGTGTAAAGCCATCACTTGAGTCATACGGATTACTGCCATCAAAGAGGTAAACAGGCTTTAATATACTTCTTGGAAACTCTATCCCAGCACTTAGCTGAAGGGAGCAAGAAAACTTAGGAACAAGCATGTCCTTTAGGTAAGTCTCTAGGTCTTGTGGTAAAAAGCTTCTGAAGAAGGATTTGACGTTTTGGAGGTTTACTGCTACATCGGTATCTGTAAGCAAATAGACACCGCAAGCAATAATTGAAGAGTATTGACTTCCAGACAAGTCATAAATTATTTGTGTCAAATCCTTTAAAGTATAATCTACAGAGTCATCTATCTCAGCTGAAAGAAAGCTTGATGTATTTATGGTTTCTACAAACTGCTCTATAGGGGACAAACTTGAATTTGTAGGATCATAAAAGCTGTTAACGAAATTAGCCATCACCTGTTCTTCAGACAGGTTCAGTGCGCGTAGCGCGAATTGAAACAAAGCACCTAAGTTTTCATTATCTGGAGTAGAAAAATCCAACCAATCAGTATTAAAGTCTCTGACTAACCCTAATATCTTCCATTCATATTCAAATGTGATAGGAAACACAGAAACTTGAGAATCTCCTCCCGTGAGATCAGGATTGAGCACGAAGCTGATATCTAACCCTGGAATATCTAAAGCCAAGCGTTCTCTGGCTATTAGTGACAAGCTATAAAAAGCAGCGTCATTGGTGTCACTTTTGCTGTACTGAAGATCTCTGAAGAAGATTTTTTCCAGAAGATTACCTAATGCGTTTCCAGCATTTATCGCTTCCAGAATCTCTGGTAATTCCTCTGTATTTACTATAGAGTTTAGGTTTGGATAAAACCTGGCATTGATATTTGTTTCTGTAGACATGCTGCTTCTTTATTAAGATCTAAAGAAACGACACACATTTAGTTATTTTCTCATTGATATTGGTGGAAATGGTGGTGGATTTTGGTGGGAATGGATTTAGGGCAAGTAAGCTTTACTTGGAGTTTAGTTTTTAAGTGGCACTTATGCTTTAGCTAAAGATGTGGCGTTGCAAAATCTTATTTATCTGGAAATTTTTGGATTTGGCTAAATCTATTCATTCTACTACTGTGCTAATCAATATAAAATGTGGCATTTCTAGCTCTGTAGCTTTCGATTTAGTGGACATGCCGTAAAGTTAGCAAACTACTTGAGATGTTTATTCATCTCTGTTTGAAAGAACACAGACTGCATCCGATAGCTTTCGCATCTGCGCTAGTTTTTTAGGAGAAAGCTATTTTTGCGCGGGCTGGACTAATTTTATTC
>JBGCDA010000054.1:0-5372 GCA_045104985.1 Flavobacteriales bacterium
ACAAAAAAGAGGACATATATCTAACAGTACTAGACAAGCATAAAGGCATTATTTATAAAGTGGCTAATATGTATTGCCACAATAAAGATGACAAGGATGATTTGATTCAAGAAATTGTACTGCAGCTGTGGCTCACTCTTGAGAACTTCAATGATAAATTCAAATGGTCTACTTGGGTTTATAGAGTGGCTCTGAATACTTCTATTTCATTTTACCGAAAGAATAAGAGAAGAAATGAAAATACCGTTCGCTTTAATCCAATTATGGAAGTGCCAGCTATAACTGAAGAGTCTGATGAGGATGATAAATTTCTCCGGTTAAAAACGTACATCAGAGAATTAAAGGAAATAGACAGAGCATTGATTTTATTGTACTTAGAAGGGTTAAACAGTAAAGAAATAGCAGAAGTCATAGAAACTACTCAGACCAATGTTACTACTAAAATTTCTAGAATAAAAAAGGTGCTGAAGTCCAAATTTGACAACCATAAAAGAAAAGAACATGGAACACATTGAATTACAAAATATCTGGAAGTCATACGACCAGAAAATGGACAGTATACTTGTTATCAATAAAGAGCTGGCCATAGAACTAACTAGACAAAAGCTTAACAAACAAATAAGTAAGCTTTACAAACCTAAATGGACCGCTGTTCTAATAGGTGTGCCATATACAATTGTTCTTGTGGCTATTACTGCTATTGCCGTTACGGCAGAGGCTTACTTAGTGGCCTTAGGTTTTGGAGCCATAGCATTAGTAATGATAGGAGTGCTCTTTAGTTATTTCTATCAACTGTACTTGATAAGCCAAGTAAAAAAGAGTGATGATGTACTTTCTACTCAAGAACACTTGTCAAAGCTCAGCATATCTAGTTTCAGGTGTTTGAATTTGGTAGTATTCCAGTTGCCGTTTTGGTCGGTGTGCTGGGTAAGCATAGATGCAGTCAAAGACAGTCCATTTGTTTATGGAGGTATAAACCTTTTGATCTTCTTGCTTTTAGGCTATGCTTCATTTTGGCTTTATTATAAACTGAGTTTTCAGCATAAAAACTCAAAAGTCAGAGACTTTTTCCTTTCAGGGAGAGAATGGGAGCCACTTGAGAAATCAGCAGAGTTATTAGAGCAGATTAGGGAGTATAGGGATTGAAGACAAGTTTAGTGCATTTTTTAAAGGAGTATTTCGTTTTCCGTTATTGCCAACGAAAGCATCTTCACAGATTATTAATTTAGGAATTGGTCACTTATGGAAACTGGCGGTAGATCATCCAGAAAGTAACGTGCTTCCATGTCTGCACCGTGCGCCTCAGGAAAATAAGCGTGAAAGAAGGTTGTTGTTGATTTGTTGATTCAGTCTGCAGGAAGAATATGACTGAATGATAAGCACCACTATCTAGATGAATGCATTGATAAGTGGAGTTTTAAAGAAGGAAAAACACAGATTAGTTCAGTTTTACTATCTTCATCAAAAAAACGCCATGGCCAATTTATCAATCTCTATCGTAACCGATTACCGCCCTTCTCAAATTAACAATATTGACATTTTACTAGCTAGAAGAAGCAATCAAAGGGAAAGTCAATTCACGATTTTAACCAGCTTTCCAGATGGCTTGAACCTTACAGAAGGTGTGGTTCTTACAAAGTTTAGAGGTTTAGAGCAAGGTGAAGATTACAATCTGATTATGCGTGTCTTCCTTAATGAAGCACCTTTTATAGCTAATAAGACAGCTATTGCATTTATTAGAAACGAAGACAATAGTGCCTCTCTTACGTTTAGGGCTTAAGGATATCGTTGGCTCTATTAAAAGCTTCGGATTTAAAAACGAAAATTCTGAAGTGGAGATGCTCTTTCTTATCAGGGGGGATAGTAGGCTCTTGAGAAATCAGCAGAATTATTAGAGCAGATTAAGGAGTATAGGGATTGAAGGCAAGTTTAGTGCATTTTTTAAAGGAGTATTTCGTTTTCCGTTATTACCAACGAAAGCATCTGCTCAGATAATCAATTTAGGAATTGATTATTTATGGAACTAGGTTGAGAATCGGAGTATGTATTTCATGAAGAATATCAACTCAATATCCCCCGAACAATTTCACCTTCCACATCAGTCAACCTAAACCGTCTTCCTTGGTGTTTGTAAGTAAATTTCTCATGGTCAATGCCTAATAAGTGAAGCATGGTAGCTTGGAAATCGTGAACATGCACAGGGTCTTTGGTAATGTTATAGCCAAAGTCATCTGTCTCACCGTAAGATATACCTGGCTTGATTCCTCCGCCAGCCATCCACATAGAAAAACACCTAGGGTGGTGGTCTCTTCCGTAATTGTTAGCGGTTAGAGTGCCTTGGGAGTAGTTGGTTCTGCCAAATTCTCCTCCCCAAATTACCAGTGTGTCTTCTAAAAGTCCACGCTGTTTAAGGTCTGCTACTAATGCTGCAGAGGCTTGATCTACGTCCTTGGCTTGTTTCTGAATGGCCCCAGGCAAGTTGTCGTGCTGGTCCCAGCCCATGTGGTAAAGCTGTATGAATCTTACATCTTTCTCAGCTAGTTTTCTGGCCAGTAAACAATTGGCGGCAAAAGTTCCAGGAGTTTTGGCATCAGCGCCATACATTTTATAAATATAATCTGGCTCATCATCTACATCCATAACTTCAGGTACTGAAGTCTGCATCTTGTAAGCCATTTCATACTGCGCTATTCTACTCTGAATCTCTTGGTCTCCTAGTTGGTCAAACTGCTGCTCGTTAAGCTCAGCCAGTTTATCTAGCATAATTCGCTTGCTTTCAGCAGACATTCCATCTGGATCATTCAGGTACAGAACAGGATCTTTGGCCGATCTAAACTGAACGCCTTGGTGAAGTGAATGTAAGAATCCATTTCCCCATAAGCGGGTGTAAAGTGGCTGTGCATTTGGTCTTCCGCTACCTCTAGATAACAATACTGAAAAGGCTGGCAAGTCTGAATTTTCGCTTCCTAGTCCGTAGCTTAACCATGAGCCTATAGAAGGCCTGCCGGGCTGCTGAGAACCTGTCTGAAAAAACGTAATGGCAGGATCATGATTAATAGCCTCTGTATGCATAGATTTAATCACACATATATCATCTGCTATCTGAGAAGTGTAGGGCAGGAGATCGCTCAGCCAAATCCCATTCTTTCCATACTGCTTGAACCCAAACTGTGAGCCTACCAGTGGCAAGCTGGTTTGACCAGAAGTCATTCCTGTCAGTCGCTGGCCTTTCCGCACAGAATCTGGCAGTTCCTGTCCACGCTTTTCATTCAGAATAGGTTTGTAATCAAATAACTCTAGCTGTGATGGGCCTCCACTCTGAAACAGGTAAATAACTCGCTTCACTTTCCCTTTATGATGAAGCCCCGGAATAGCCCCTTTAGCACTCAGCGCATCCAGTATGCCACTAACTTGATCCTCAGGTCTAGTATTACATCCAGTGCCGAAGAGAGAAGCTAGCGCAACTCCACCGATGCCCATAGCAGCCTTGCTCAAAAACGTTCTACGGTTCTGAATTAGCATCTGATCTTCTAAGATTTTTCGTTCACTCACTAGCCTCGGTTTATGGATTCATCCAAGTTGAAAATGGCATGCGTTAGTAAGGCTAATGCTGCTATTTCGTTGGTCATGTGTTCGCGTTGCAACGCTGATTCGCCTATACTCAAATATTCTTCTATTTCCACTTCTCCAGAAGTGATTTGCTTCATCATATCCTCATGTAAACTAATGAGAATGGCCATTTCATTGTCTGTAGGTACTCTAGAAGTGGCTAATTGGAATAGGTGAGTTATTTGATCTGTTAGAGTAGCATATTGTGCATTGCAACGCTGAGCAGTAACCCTAGCGGCCTCTATAATCTGTGGATCATTTAACATGACCAATGCCTGCAGTGGAGTGTTAGTCTCAGAACGTTTTACCGTGCATAAATCCCTATTAGGCATATCGAAAGTGAGCATGCTAGGCGGAGGAACCGTCCGTTTCCAAAACGTATAAAGACTTTTTCTATACAGATTCTCCCCAGTGCTCTGCACGTAAAAAGAAGTGCTTCCACCGCCACCACCAGTAGTTTCTTCCCAAATACCATCTGGCTGATAAGGCTTTACGCTAGGCCCACCTATTTCTTTATGCAGCAGCCCAGAAATGGACAGCACTTGATCTCTAATGGCCTCACCAGAAAGGCGTAATCTAGAAGCCCTGGCTAGATACACATTATCAGGATCAGCAGTTCTAATCTCTTCAGTAATCTCTGTGCTCTGCTGGTAAGCGGCAGAGAGAACTATCTTTTTAATCAAATCATTCAGGTTCCAGCCATTTTCTCTAAAATCTATGGCCAAATAATCCAACAGTCCAGGGTGGGATGGAAGGCTCCCCTGATTTCCGAAATCAAAAGATGAATCTACTATTCCTCTGCCAAATAGCTTTTGCCAAATCCTATTCGTTACCACTCTAGCAGTTAAAGGATGATCCTCATGAAAAAGCCATTCTGCCAGCCCTAATCTGTTTTTAGGCAAGTCTTTTGGGAATGAAAGCAGCCAATCTGGAGTATCTGCAAAGACTTCTTCTTGTGGATTATCATAAGCACCTCTACCTAGCACAAATGCTTTTCTAGGTGCGCTCATTTCTTTCATCACCATTACGTCTAGATTCTTTTCCTTAAAGCCTTCCATGTTAATGAATGAAAGGAGTGAGGCAACCTCTTTTTCTGATATGGTAACGGTAGGCTTAGGAGCCAAGTCATACATGGCTACCAGACCTTCTTCCTCCACATTATTAAAAAAGCTGAACAGTTCAAAGTGTTCTTTCTGGCTAATAGGATCGTATTTATGATCATGGCACCTAGCGCATTCCATGGTTAAACCTAAGAAAGCTGTTCCAAAAGTATTGGCCCGATCTTCTACATATTCTACTCTGAATTCCTCAGGAATAGCGCCACCTTCGGCAGTAATTTTATGGTTTCTATTGAACCCAGTAGCTAGAATTTGTTCTTTGGTAGCATTGGGCATAAGGTCACCAGCCAGTTGTACTTTTACGAACTCATCATAAGGCATGTTCTGCTGAAATGCATGGATCACCCAGTCTCTCCAAGGCCACATGCTACGCTCAAAATCATCTTGATACCCATGAGTATCTGCGTATCTTGCTATATCCATCCAATCAGAGGCCATCTGTTCTGCATGATCTGCTGTGGTTAACATGGAATCTACTATAGATTCTAAATGTTCTGCGGAGGGATCTTTAGTAAACGCATTTATGTGTTCTAAAGAAGGTGGTAAACCTGTTAAATCGAAAGAAACTCTGCGTAGCAATTTTTCTGGAGAAGCGGCTTTAGAAGGAGTAAAGCCCCGTCTATTGAGCTCTGCTTGTATGAATTT
>JBGCDA010000055.1:0-4828 GCA_045104985.1 Flavobacteriales bacterium
CTATAGAGCTAAACTAGAAGTAGAGCTTAAAGAGCTTAGAGATTCTGAGCTATGGCAGGCAGGAGCTGAGGTAAGAAAACTCAGACCTGAGAATAACTAATCTCACCCACATAATAAAACCAAAACTCCAGCGGCAGTAAAACCCTTCTGCCTCTGGGGTTTATACCTGCCTCACATGATACGTAAAGAAGTAAAAGAGCCTTTATATTACCCACGGCTAGAGGAAATAAAGGCAGCAGCAGAGATAATAAAATCAGTAGCAGTTTGTACTCCATTGGTTAAAAATTTGAGCTACAGTGAGCGCTATCAGGCAGATGTCTGCTTCAAACGAGAAGACATGCAGCCCGTGCGGTCTTATAAAATTCGCGGAGCTTATCACAAAATTTCTTCGCTGAAAGAGTTAGGTACTGCAGAGATAGCTTGTGCCAGTGCTGGAAATCATGCCCAAGGAGTAGCGTTATCATGTGAACTTTTAAAAGTGATGGGAAATATTTTTATGCCTAGTACCACTCCTAAACAGAAAATAGAGCAAGTAAAAATGTTCGGTAAATCATGGGTTAAAGTGATTTTAGTAGGAGACACTTATGATGATGCCTTTGAAGCAGCATCTTCTTTCTCTCTGGAGCATAACTTTCCTTTTGTTCACCCTTTTGATGATCAAAAAATCATAGAAGGCCAGGGCACTGTAGGTTTAGAATTAGCGTTGCAAAGCGAAAAACCAATTGATTTCCTGTTTCTTCCAGTTGGTGGAGGAGGTTTGGCTGCTGGGGTTTCAGCAGTTCTTAAAAATCTAAGCCCTCAAACCAAAATAATAGGCGTGGAGCCAAAAGGTGCTCCTTCCATGAGTGAAGCATTGCGTACTGGCATGAATAATAAACTAGACCATATAGATAAATTTATAGATGGGGCTGCCGTAAAGAGAGTGGGTGATTTGAATTTTAACGTTTGCAAGACAACCTTAGACGCCTGCATCACAGTAGATGAAGGTGCTGTGTGTCAAAAAATACTGGATCTTTATAACCAAGAAGGGATTATTGTAGAGCCAGCTGGAGCTTTAGCTGTATGTGGTTTAGATCAATATGCGGAGGATATAAAAGGGAAACAGGTAGTTTGTATCATTAGTGGGAGTAATAATGATATCACCAGAACAGAGGAAATAAAAGAGAGAGCACTTCTGTATAAAGGATTAAAGCACTACTTCATTGTGAATTTTCCGCAGCGTGCAGGAGCATTAAAACAATTCGTATCTGAAATTCTAGGAGAAGATGACGACATTACTTTTTTCCAGTATGGTAAGAAACATTCCAGACAGAACGGAAGTGCTATAGTAGGAATTCAGTTAAGAACGGAAGATGATCTTATTCCTCTGATTAACAATATGAAAAACCAAGGATTTTATGGGGAATACTTAAATGACAAACCCCATTTAATGAATGTATTGGTTTAAAATCAGACCCGTTTAGATGATTAAATCTCTATGCTCTGACATATCTTTTTTAGGATTAAACTCTTCTCCGTGCTCAATTTTTAGAGCTATCATTTCCCCTACTCTGGAACAGTCCATAGGATTATCTGAATTGATATCTTCAGTGGCAAATCCTTCATCCAAGCTCCATTGCACCGCGAATTCTACTTCTTTAGCTTCATTTTCTAGGCCTAAATGTCTTAACATCATAGCTGCTGATAGAATAGTGGCTACAGGATTAGCCTTGTTTTTACCTGCTACCTGAGGGTATGAACCATGCACTGGTTCAAACATGGCATACCTATCTCCTATAGATGCTGAAGGAAGGAGACCTATAGAACCACAAAGTACACTGGCTATATCAGAGAGAATATCTCCAAACATGTTTTCTGTGAGCACCACGTCAAAATCAGATGGGTGCGTCACTATTTTCATAGCGGCATTATCTACAAATAGGTAATCTACAGTAATGTCTTTGTACTCTTCACTTAAGTCTTGAATTACTTCTCTCCAAAGCCTAGAAGTCTCCAGAACATTAGCTTTATCTACAAGCGTAAGTTTTTTACTTCTAATTTTAGCTTCTTCAAACGCTTTTCTAGAAATACGCTCTATTTCTGATTTGCTGTATGAACATGTGTCCATAGCTGAATTTCCATCTGCTGATCTGGATTTTTCTCCGAAGTAAATTCCACCGGTGAGTTCTCTGTAAATGGTTAAATCTATTCCTTCTAAACGTTCATCCTTTAATGGAGAGATACTGTAAAGAAATGGATAAGATTTTACAGGTCTGATATTCGTGTGCAGCTGAAGAGCTTTTCTTAAACCTAATAGTCCTTGTTCAGGTCTTACCTTAATTTTAGGGTTATTATCAAATTTAGGATCTCCGATGGCTCCTAGAAGTACAGCGTCAGAATCTAGACACAAGTCAAGGGTTTTCTCAGGTAAAGGTTCTCCAGACTTATCTATGGCTATTCCGCCAAAATCAGCTTGATTCAGCTCGAAAGAATGAGAAAAACGAGTGGCTACTGCCTGAATTACTTTTTCTGCTTGTTTGATCACTTCTGGACCTATACCATCACCTGGAAGTACGGCTATCTTAAATTTCATCTTCTTATTCTTGAGTTTCGAATTGGGCTATTTCTTCTTTGATATCTACTAAAAAGGCAAATTCATCTTTGCCCTGCATCATGCAGAGTTTTTTAAATGCATCTACTTCAAACTTCATTTTTTGAGAATTGATCTTTATGATCTGATTCTCCAAGTCTATGGTCATTAAAGAGGTAGGGTTTTCTTCTATGGTTTGTTTTATTATTTCATAAAACTCTGATGAAACTTCTATAGGAAGTACACCATTATTCAGTGCGTTATTTTTAAAAATATCTGCAAAAGAGGTAGAAATAACCGCTCTAAATCCATAGTCTGCCAGCGCCCATACTGCATGTTCTCTGCTGCTTCCACACCCGAAGTTATCTCCTGCTAAAAGGATGTTTCCCTTTACAGAAGGGTTGTTTAAAATGAACTCTGTTTTGGGTTGGTTGTTAGAGTCAAAACGCCAGTCTCTAAAAAGGTTTTCTCCGAATCCTTCTCTAGACGTTTGCTTGAGAAAACGCGCAGGTATAATCTGATCAGTGTCTATATTATCTACAAACAAGGGCACAAGCGAAGATGAAATTTGAGTAAACGCTTCCATTTTAGTTCATGAATTTTCTGGGGTCAGTGATTCTACCTGTTATAGCTGCTGCAGCAGCCGTAAGTGGGCTAGCCAATATGGTTCTAGCACCTTCGCCTTGGCGGCCTTCAAAGTTTCTATTGGATGTAGAAACACAGAGTGAGCCAGCTGGAACTTTATCTTCATTCATAGCTAAACAAGCTGAGCAGCCTGGTTCTCGAAAAGGAATTCCCGCAGATTCAAATATGTCTATCAATCCCTCTTTTTTAGCTTGTTCTAAAACTCTTCTAGAACCTGGTACTATCCATACAGTGGTGTTGTCCGCTTTTTTATTCCCTTTTACTATCTCTGCTGCAGCACGAAGGTCTTCTATTCTACTATTGGTACAGCTGCCTATAAATACATAATCTATTTCCTTTCCATCTAGCTTTTGTCCACCTTCAAACCCCATATAGTTTAGGGCTTTAGTGTTTTGTACTGAACGTTCTGGAAGAGATTCAGATATTCCCACACCAGAATCAGGGCTAGTTCCATAGGTAACCATAGGCTCTATAAGATCAGCGTTAATGTCTACTTCTAGATCAAAAACAGCATCATCATCAGTGGTTAATTCATTCCACTCCGCTACTTTTTTAGTCCACTCTTCTCCTTTTGGAGCCATAGGCTTGTCTTTCAAGTAGTCAAAAGTGGTTTGGTCAGGAGCTATTAGTCCTCCTCTGGCACCCATTTCTATGGTCATGTTACATACAGTCATGCGTTCTTCCATGCTTAAATTCTCAAACACTGGTCCCGCATATTCTACAAAGTAACCAGTACCTCCAGCAGTTCCTAACTTGGCTATGATGTATAGAATTAAATCTTTAGCAGTCACTCCTGAAGCTAACTGGCCTGTAGCATTAATACGCATGGTTTTAGGCTTGGCAGAAATAAGGCACTGCGTGGCCAAAACCTGAGCTACTTGAGACGTTCCTATGCCAAAAGCTATATTACCGAAAGCTCCATGTGTGCTGGTATGGCTGTCTCCGCACACGATGGTCATTCCTGGTAATGTAATTCCCATTTCTGGTCCTATGACATGAACTATTCCTTGGTTTTTATGACCTATACCAAAAAGTTCTATTCCATGATTTTTGCAGTTGTCCACTAGTTTGTTTACTTGCAACCTAGATAACTCATCTTTAATGGGTAGGTGTTGGTTTTCTGTTGGAATGTTATGATCTACTGTAGCTGTGGTTTGGTTTGGTCTGAAAACTTTTAGTCCTTTTTCATCCAATTGGCTAAAGGCTTGAGGAGTGGTTACCTCGTGAATAAAGTGATTATCTATATAAATGACATGTGCTGTGTCTCCTATGGATTTTACCACATGGGCATCCCAAATTTTATCAAAGATTGTTTTTCCCATATTACCTTACAACATTAGTTAAGAATACCTTGAGGTTTTCATCAGTTACTAGTTTTTCTGAGTCTGCTAGGTCTAAAAACTTTTCGTAAACAGAATCTATCTCTTCAGCTTTGATGTCTACACCTACGTGTTCAGCTTTATATTTTAAAGCCGCTCTTCCACTTCTAGCAGTAAGTACTATGGAAGACTTGTCTGCTCCCACTTGCTTGGGGTCTATGATTTCATAGGTTTCTCTATTCTTAATCATTCCATCTTGATGAATTCCTGATGAATGAGAGAATGCATTTTTCCC
>JBGCDA010000056.1:0-48845 GCA_045104985.1 Flavobacteriales bacterium
GAAAAAAGATAACAGATCCTACGTATCGATAGATCCAGCTTAAGTAGTTCTGTAACTTAATAATACTATTGAATCCCTGAACTGCTCTTACCGCGGTTCGGGGATTTTTATTTATATCATATTATGCTTCAAATAAATAAAATTAGAGAAGGCAAGGAGTTAGCCATAGAGTTGCTCAAAAAGAGAAATAAAGATTTCACACAAGAAATCACTCAGGTTATAGCGCTAGACGATGAAAGAAAGTCTACACAAAATGAGCGTGATCAAACACTAGCCGAAATAAATATTATTTCGAAAGAAATAGGTGTGTTGTATAAATCTGGAAAGGCTGAAGAGGCAGGTTCGCTTAAAGCGAAAAAAGCGCAGTTGGAGGAAAGAACAGATGTTCTTAAAGATAAAATGAATACTACTGAGGAAGAAATCAAGGCTTTACTTTATCAGATACCTAATATTCCAGTGGCATCTGTTCCCGCTGGAAAGGATGATGAGGACAATGATTTGATAGATGAAGAGGGTGCTATGCCTAGCCTATCTAATGAAGCACTTCCTCATTGGGAAATTGCAGACAAATACGGACTCATTGATTTTGAGCTAGGTGTTAAAATTTCAGGAGCAGGGTTTCCTGTGTACCGTGGAAAAGGAGCCAAACTACAACGCGCACTAATAAACTTCTTTTTAGATGAAGCAGAAAAAGCTGGTTATGAGGAAGTAATTCCTCCTCACCTTGTAAATGAAGATAGTGGCATATGTACAGGTCAGCTCCCCGATAAAGAAGGACAAATGTATCATACAGAGGTAGATAATCTTTATTTAATCCCCACAGGAGAAGTGCCTATCACTAACATATACAGGGATGTAATTATTAAGGAGTCAGAATTTTCTCATAAGCTGTGCGGTTATACTCCTTGTTTTAGAAGAGAAGCTGGATCTTACGGAAAAGATGTGAGAGGGTTAAATAGACTTCACCAATTTGATAAAGTAGAAATAGTGAGAGTGGAACATCCCGATAATTCTTATGCTGTGCTAGATGAGATGGTGGAGCACGTAAAAGGGCTGTTAAGAAAGCTGGAGCTTCCGTTCAGGACACTTAGGTTATGTGGAGGAGACTTAGGCTTCACCAGTGCTTTAACCTTTGATATGGAGGTGTATAGTGCAGCTCAAAAGCGTTGGCTAGAAGTTAGTAGTATTTCGAATTTTGAAACTTACCAGGCTAACCGTCTAAAGCTGAGGTTTAAAAATGAAGAAGGTAAAAACGAGTTAGCTCATACATTAAATGGAAGTGCTCTGGCTCTACCTAGAATTTTAGCGGCTCTCTTAGAAAATAATCAAGATGAAAAAGGAGTAAAAATTCCTGCTGCTCTAGTGCCTTATACCAGGTTTGAGTATATAGATTAGTCATACTTTTTGGCACAATTTGTGAATCTGAGGCGGCTTTAAACTGTTACCTTTAAACACGTATAATTAGAACATGAGGACATTAATTTTTATTTTCTTAGTGGGTGCTTTGTCCAGTTGTGGAGGCTATAAAGAATACACAGAACAAGTTCAAAAACTAGATTCACTTTTAATAGAGGTGAATAAAGCTGAAAAAATCTTTGACGAGCTTCCCCATAAAGAGATTACTTCTAGGTTAGATTCTATCAAGTCTACGATTTCATTTTTGAAAACGTCAATAGGAGATGAGATTACATTTGATGACGGGTTATTATTGGATGATTATAGATCTACTAAATCTATAGTGAAGAAGTTTGGAAATAGGTCTGCACAAATCAGAGTAGAATTCAAACGTACCCAAGCTCAGCTAAAGAATTTTAAGAAGGCTCTAGGAGAAGGGGCTGCCAAGGATAGCAATGGAGAAGATATTACAAACGAGTATGTTAAGGAGAATATGAAGTTAGAGGTGAGTGCAGCAGAAAACCTAATAAGAAGTGTAAAGGAACTTAAAGAGCGTAGTGCTCGTTTTATAAAAGTAAATGAGGAGAAACTATTAGTGCTTTCTCCAGTAATAGAACGTTTTAAATAGAAACACATTTAGTGAAAAAACTCTTCATCATATTGGGATTATTAACGCTAGCTTTAGCTAGTGTCAGTGCTCAAGAAACTGAGCTAGAACTAGCCGAATATTATTTTAAGGCAGGAGAGTTCGGATCTGCCAAGCTGTACTATCAAGATATCTATAAAACCAATACAACTAATCGTGTTTACGAAAAGTATTTACAAACGCTTATCGCGCTCGAAGAATATGACGATGCAGAAAAACTAGCCAAGAAAAAACTAAAGCGTAGAAGAGATAAAGCTTCTGGATACCAAGAGTTAGGAAAACTCTATAAAACTATAGGGAAGTATGAGGAGGCTGATGAACAATTCGAAGATGCCATAAAAGAGCTGCAGCCAGGAAGAAGTAATGCTACTAAATTAGCCAGAGAGTTTATCAAGCTCTCAGAGTTTGAATTTGCAGAACGAGTGTATACAAAGGCTAAGAAGATAGCTGTAGACGGTTACCCTTACTTTTATGAGATGGCTAATCTAAAAGGCCAGATGGGAGATCACGAACAAATGGTAGATGAATTTCTAAATCTCTTAGAATCTTCTCCAAACTATATTCAAAGCGTGCAAAATAGTTTTAACAGAACTCTAAATGTGGTAGAGAATGAAGACAAGGCTGAAATGCTTAAAGGTAAACTTCTCAGAAAAATCCAACAAGAACCTGAAGAGCCTATTTTCAGTGAGCTACTCATTTGGTTATTTGAGCAGCAGAAGAATTTTTCTGGTGCTTTAATTCAGGCAAAGGCACTAGATAACAGACTAAAAGAAGATGGGTTTAGAGTGTTTAATCTAGGCCAGTTAGCTAAAAAAAACGAAGATTATAATACCGCTAAAGCGGCCTATGAATATGTGATTTCTAAAGGATCATCAAATTCTTATTACATATCATCGCGTTTAGAATTATTAAAAACACTTAGTCTACAGGTTACTACTAATTATGCATATACAGCAGAGGACATCACTAATCTGGAACTGGCTTATGAAAAAGCATTAGCAGAGTTAGGAGAAAACAGTTCTACAGTAATTATGATGAAGGAACTGGCTCATGTAAAAGCTTTTTATGCCAATAAACCTCAGGAGGCCATAGACCTCTTGAATAGGGCTCTAGAAATTCCGGGAGTGTATGAAAATGTAGCTGCTTTTGCTAAACTAGAACTGGGAGATATTCTCGTTTATGAAGGCAGTGTGTGGGATGCCTCACTACTTTTTTCTCAGGTAGAGTTAGACTTTAAAGAAGATGCATTAGGCCATGAAGGTAAATTTAGAAATGCACGAGTGAGCTACTTCACTGGAGATTTTGATTGGGCTCAGTCTCAGCTGGATGTGTTAAAAGCATCTACATCTAAACTAATAGCTAATGATGCTTTAGACTTGTCTTTGCTCATAACTGATAACCTAGCGTTAGATACTATTTACACGCCTATGGAACTTTTCGCTCAGGCAGATTTGAGTGTTTATCAGAATCAGTTTGATGTGGCGTTGCAAAAGCTAGATTCTATCCTAACCGAATATCCTGCTCACACCCTTACAGATGAGATCTATTATTCTAAGTTTAAAATCTATAAGAAACGAGGAGAGTTCGAAAGAGCCTCGAGGGAGTTAGATCGGATCATTCTGTTTTACGCAGACGATATAGTGGCAGATGATGCGATCTTTAGCCTGGCTGAGCTTAATGAAGAAGTATTTAATAATCCAGATAAAGCTAGAGAGCTTTACGAGAGTATTATTACTGATTACTCTAATTCGCTTTACGCTGTAGAAGCCAGAAAACGTTTTAGAAGGCTGCGTGGAGACTCTATAAATTAATCATTCGTATATTTTTATTTTTTGATCAAGTTCACAAGTAATTTCTATACGTGGAATATTCCTGAGCGAATCATTTTCTATACCTAGCCTAGATTGTATCATTGTACTCTAAATGGTGATTTGTGTAAATATCCGACTAGTAAGGCCCGATGGTATGGATGGCATAGGCTGGTTCAGTTATGAAATTATCCGCAGATGGGCGGCTGATCACCCTCAGCATCAGTTTGTTTTACTTTCTGATAAAAATTCGGTAAAGTCTATGATTTCTGGGCCTAATGTGAAGCATAAAATCATTTGGCCTCCAGCTCGAAGAATTTTTCTAATAAAGTGGTGGCACAAGTTAGCTAGAAGGTATGTAAATAAATTAAGACCAGAGATTTATGTGTCTATGGATGGACAGTATGCGCATAAAACTAGATTGCCAGTACTTACTGTAATTCATGACCTGAATTTCCATCACCATCCTGAGTGGATGCCTAAACACATAGCTGATTTTTATAATGATAGCATGCCTGATTGTGCCCGGAAAGCCACCAGAATAGCTACAGTTAGCGAGTACAGTAAACAAGACATTTCGGATAGTTATGGCGTTGCTACGCAGAACATAGATGTGGTGTTTAATGGTTATAATGAACAACTCCTAGAGATTAAATCGAAGAGACAGAAGGAGTCACCGTATTTTCTTTTTGTAGGTATACAAGTGCCACGAAAAAACATAGTTGGTCTTATTAAGTCGTTTACAGAATTTAAAAATAACTATGGTACTAATCACCAGCTAAAACTAGCGGGTCATGATTATTTATGGAATGAGGAAATGAAGTCTGCTCTAGCAGAAAGTTCAGCTAAAGAAGACATAGTATTACTCGGAAGGAAAACTTTTGAGGATCTGAAATCATTGTATGCAGGAGCAGAGGCGTTACTATACATCCCACATTTTGAAGGGTTTGGGATTCCTGTTCTCGAAGGGTTTGCGGCTGGGCTGCCAGTAATATGTAGTCAAACTACTTCTATTCCAGAAGTAGCGGGAGATGCTACATTAAGTTTTTCTCCTGACGATTATAGCGGTATAGCACAAGCTATGCATAAAGTAAGTTCAGATGAAAAGCTCAGGAATAAGCTGATAGCCAAGGGTAAAATCCAGTTAGAACTCTTTAACTGGAAGCGCACTTCTAAGGCACTTTGGAAATCTGTATTAAAAACTATAGGATCTGATGGGGCTTAAATTTTCTTTTCATAAAAGTGGAGTGGAAGCTGGCTGCGATGAAGCTGGTAGAGGTTGTTTAGCAGGTCCTGTAGTGGCTGCAGCCGTAATTCTTAAAAAGGGGTTTAAGAATTCCATGCTTAATGATTCTAAAAAGCTTAGTGAGGCTAAGAGAAATATACTGCGCCCCATCATAGAAGAAGAAGCATTAGCCTGGGGTGTAGGGTTAGTAACGGAAACGGAAATAGACGAGATTAATATTTTAAACGCTTCTTTTTTGGCAATGCATAGGGCCATAGAGAGGCTATCCAAAACACCAGGCCTACTGCTTATAGATGGCAATAGATTTAATGCTTATCCTGACATACCTCATGAATGTGTTATAAAGGGCGATGGAAAATATATGAGCATAGCCGCTGCCTCGGTCTTGGCTAAGACACATAGAGATGAGCTAATGGCTAAATTAGATCGTGAGCATCCTGAGTATGGTTGGACTAAAAATAAAGGATATCCTACAAAATTTCATAGAGAGGCCATTCGAGTTCACGGAGCTACAGATAAACACCGCTTATCTTTTCAGCTGTTACCCGTGCAGCTAGAATTAGATCTAGAAGATAAAGAGTAGTTAAAAGAGATTATTCTATTATAGTGACATGCCCTACAGCTATGCTGGTGCCATACCTGTAATCCTTATACTGAATTCTCCAAGTATATGTGTCTATGATTGGTTCATGACCTTTGTATGTGCCATTCCAACCTACATTAGGATCGTTCGACTCAAAAATTAATTCTCCCCAGCGGTTAAATATTTGCATGGTAAAGTCATCTACTATAAGACCCTGAGGCATGAATACATCGTTAAAGCCATCTCCATTAGGTGTAAATGAATTAGGAACGAATAGTGGTCCCGTGACTTCTACTAAAACACCATCATAGTTTGTGCACCCAAATTCATCTATGGTGTTTAGAAAGTACCAATGGTTTTCTGAAGGGTAAACTGTAGGATAAAGGCATGTTAAACAACTAAGGTCTTCATGAGAAGTCCACCAAAATGTTTCTTCTGATACGCTACCTTGAAGAATAGCTGTATCTAAGAACATGACTTGAACGTTAGGTCCAGCATCTACCAAAGGGAGTGGCATAACTATAATGGTAGTAACAGCACTATCTAAACAGCCATTTTGATCAGCTATGGTTACTTGGTAATCGGTGGTTTCTAAAGGTGTTACTTCTGTGCCAGAAAGAATTTCGTTTGTATTCAGGTTTAGCCACTGATATGCTACTCCACCACTAGCAGATAGAATTATGGATTCTTCAAAACAAATTGAGTCTGGTTCCATGACAGAAGCATTAGCTGCTCCCACCTCTACAGTAACTTCATCTATCCCCTCTCCACAGACATTAATAATCAAGACTTCATAGTTTTGACTAGTTTCTGGTGTCACCGTTATAGACTGAGAATTAAAGTCTCCTGGTGTCCATAGCCATGTATCTCCATTGTTAGCAGTCAGTGTGATGCCTACATTTTCGCACATAAATAATGGCCCATAATTTTCTCCACCTGGAGCACTTTCTACTACCTCTATACTAAGTTCCATATCTCCTTCACATCCAGCATCGGTAGCTGAGTATACCGAATAGGAAGCTGTAGATTCTGGAGAAAAAGTAAGTGTGCTGCCCTCACTAAGTACATTGTTCTCAGAATCTGTCCATTCGAAAACACTTCCACCCGCAGCGGTTAGAGTAACTTCTGTGCCTAAGCAGATTTCTTCTGGAGCATCTACTTCTAGTTCTAATTCATCTACTTCTATAGTGGCTTCTACGGTTTCATTGCTACAAGCATTGAAATCATTAAGCTCTATGGTCAAAGTTTGATCTGGTGTTAGTGTAGAAAGAGCACTTGTCAGTTCTGGTGCCAGAATGTTTGGTATCCAATTGGCATTTTCGCTACCTATGCCCTCCACGATAGCAGACTCGCCAGCACATAAGCTAGTGGGAGCTATAATTTCTGGTGCTACATCTCCTATAACTTCCACCTCCACTTGATCTATGTTTCCATCTAAGCACCCTGTATTGTCGTTTCCTGTCAGAGTAATGGTGTAAGTGCCCGCTGCTTCGTAAGATACGGTAGGATTATTTTCTGCGCTGGTTTCATCATTACCAAAATCCCATTCTATAGCCAGTTCTTGATCTGAGAGGTTAGTCAAGTTTATGTCTTCTCCAAGACAAATTTGATCTGGAGCATCTAAGCCTATTTCTACTTCTGCTCTTCCCAAGTTAAATTTGAACACTCCTAAATCGCAGTTAGAAGTATTATTGGTTTGGCTCCAAGCATTACTAGTGGTTGGGAAATCAGAATTAGAGCCACAGCCAGAACATACGGCTTGATAAACTACACCATCTTTGCTGAACTTACTCGTTCCTCCATCTACATGCTCATTAGATTGGTTTCCTCCGAAATAAGTAGCATAGAGTAATTCAGTGGCCTCTTCTTCTAGTACTAGTAAATAAAAATCACTACCGTCTGTAGTGCTCTGATAGGCATCTGGAGTTATAGGTAAACCGAAGGTTGTGCTATTCAAAGCCTGACCTATTTGGTTTGTTTGACCTCCCCAGCCTGTTAAGAATATCTTATTACAATCGCTCACTAGGAATGCTGTAGGAGAAATGTCTACAAAGCCACTACCTGTGCCTACTCTAGTGCTCCATATGGTAGATTGAAGATCATTAGTGAATTTATGAATGAACTGACCACTATTTTCATTCGAGTAAACATTTCCACTTATCGGGTAGTTTCCAGTCGTTTGACCTAACACATATAAATCATCTACTGGATCTAGCTGCACAAAATACGTTTGATCATAACCTCCTGTGCCTATATAAGTAGCAGCTAAAATGGTGCTTCCAATATTGTCCAATTTCACTATATATCCATCGCTTCCACCTTGGAAATTCTCTAGATGGACTCCGCTAGTTGTAGGAAGGTTAGAACTTCTAGTGCCTCCTACTAAGTAAAGGTTTCCATCGCTATCTGGTTGAAGACTATAGCCGCTATCATCTTGGGTTCCCCCGTAGTAGGTACTCCACTGCATTACAGTGAGGTTAGAGTTCATTTTAAAAACTATACCATCAGTGGTACCGCCTCCATAATCAGATTGAGCGCTTAATGCAGAAGTTGGAAAATCTGTAGAAGAAGTAGAAGTGGTAACATATACATCATCATTTTCATCTACTATAATTTCTCCTCTAAATACATCAGCATAGTTATATTCTAAAGCTGCTGATCTATTAAGACCATCAGCTGCTGAACCGCCTACGTACGTGCATCCCATAAGAGCTCCAGTTGCGCCATTAATTTTAGCCACGAATATGTCGCACCCATTATCATGGTCTCCTAGTGAAGTAGTTATATTTACTGGACCGCCTCCAGCATTAAAAGACGTATCATAGGCTCCAGCCGTAGTCGGAAAATTGGAAGAACCTGTAGTTCCCATCACATAAATATCGTTCCCTAGAGTAGTTATTAGACTATGTGGTCGCTCATTTTCACTTCCGCCTATGTAAGTGGAGTACAGTAATTGAGAGCCGTCATCATTGAATTTTGTAATGAATGCATCGCTATAATCCCCACCGAAACTTGTTTGGAATGCTCCTAGAGTTGTTGGAAATCCATTGGCGAATACATTTCCTCCTGCCACTAAATTCTCGTCTTGGTCATAAGTAGCAGTAAACCCAAAATTACTGGTATTAGATCCTGTAGTAGAAGCCAATAACAGTTCAGGGTCTATAATTAGCTTATATTCAGGATTGTATTTGCCCACTTTAAAACTCACTTTATTACCTCTGAGCTGATAAGAGCATTCTACTTGGATGATTTTACCATTTATGAATTGATAGGTATACGGTTCAGATTCTATAAGCTTATTTACAGAAGTAGAAATGTGTAATTGATTATTTTCAATTTTCACATCATCAGCTCCGTTTACCTGTAGTTTTATCTGGCTGGGATCCTGATGCGGATGCACTATAAAATCGTACTTGAGCGCATTTCCACCTTGGTACATTACCATGTCTACCCCGTCATAAAGATCAGCGTAGCGTATTTTCTCATAGGATTTTACATTACTGGCCCAGTTCTCTGGATCGCTATCTAGGTAATAATTATGAAAATAGGAGAGTTGTTTTTCTCCTTTTGCTTGAAGTGCGTTGCAATTTAAAAATTGAACCTCATAAGCATGAAAATTGAACTCTGTGCGTTCCTCCAGCGTTTCAGACGTTGGGTGCATGTACTGCATAAGTTCGGGTTCATAAAGACTGTATGTTAAGGACTGGTTTCCTAAATAGACGAATGCCCCATTTATTTCGGCTCTAAACTCTGCTCTATCATCCCATTGGCCTAGGTTTTCTACGAATGTAATTTGAGCCGAAGTGCTATTGCAACGCAGAATTATGAGTAAAAGAAAAATGATATGTGACCAATGAGTATTCAATTCAGAACTAGTACAGTTAAAGACGCGATTAACCTAGCTGCAGTTGCATCAATAAAGATACCAAGATCAAACGGTGATTACTAATCTAAGCTAGCTTTTAACTCAGCTTTTCAGCCAATATTCTCATTTCTACCACAGGTGTAATGCCATCATAAAGAATTCTGTAAACAGCTTCGGCTATGGGCATGTCTACTTTATACTTTTTATTCATTTCATAAATACTCTTGGCAGCGTAATAACCCTCAGCTATCATGTTCATTTCTAGCTGAGCACCTTTTACTGAATAGCCTTTTCCTACCATAGTGCCAAAAGATCTATTTCTGGAGTGTGGAGAGTAAGCTGTAACCAGCAGATCCCCAAGGTAAGCAGAAGAGTTTACATCTCGGTGAATTTCATGCACGGCATCTACAAAACTGGAAGTTTCTCTAATGGCAGAGCTTATGAGAACCGACAGAAAATTATCTCCATAGCCGAGCCCATGACAGATTCCTGCTGCTATGGCGTAAACATTTTTTAGAACAGCAGATATTTCAGTGCCGAACACATCATCGCTAGTAAATGTTTTAACATATCTGCAGGCTAAGAGGTCTGCGGCTTTTCTGGCGTTCTCTTCATTAGGGCAGGCTAAGGTGAGGTAACTTAACTGTTCTTTAGCTACTTCCTCTGCATGGCAGGGGCCACAAACAATGCCAATATTCTCATAAGGGGTGTTGAACTCTTTGTGAAAGTACTTGGCAGGAATACTATCGTATTCGCTCACCATTCCTTTTATAGCAGAGAAAATTATTTTATTCTCCATTCCTGTGAGCTTGTACTGCTGAAAAGTAGAATCTAAAAAGGCAGAGGGAATGGCTATGAAAAGAATATCACATGCATCTACCACCAGCTGCATCTCTGAGGTTACGGTGAGTTTAGAATTGTCAAACTGGATGGCCCTGATGTACTTAGGGTTATGTCCATAATGCTTAATGTGGTCTATGGCCTCTTCATTTCTCATCCACCAGTGTACCATGGGCTGGTTATTAGTAAGTAATTTTACCAATGCAGTAGCCCAACTTCCACCGCCTAATACGCCTACTTTAAGGTTTTCCATGTGTGATGTAATGAGTCAAATTTAGCTAAGTTCGAGCTATAAAATATAATTAAATGTCTACTGAAATTATTCACTTTTAAGCAAGGGAGCTTTAGTCTTTCTTGATGCGAAAAGTAATGGAATCTCCTTCTTTTTTCTGTGCCTTCAGCAGGTAAATTCCACTGGGCAGATGACTCATGTCAAATGAGCCGTTTCCTTTTTCTACCAGTTCTAGAGACTTTCCTTCAAGATCTATTAATGAAAAAGAGCTAAGTCCAGTTGCATTTGTTATAGAAACTATACCAGTTGTAGGATTAGGATATACGGTGCTCGTATACTCAGGTGTCCTGTTCTCTAAAGAATTGGCTACATCCTGAAATAGCCAAACATAAGCGTCTCTGAATTCTCTGGCCCAATACCATTCACTATGTGCTCCATCAGAATGCATAGTGGTACTCAGCTCACTTTCTGTAAATCCAGACTCAAGGAGAGCAGCATCCATTAGTGGAACATAAGTGGTTATAGATGGACCCTCAGGAATTCCTGCTATGGTATAAATTTTCTGAGAAAGATCGTGAGTGGATCCCTCTACATAAGGCAGCATGTCGCTAGCGGCAAACCAGTAAGCTGGTGAAAATGAACCAATCTTACTAAAAGTTTCGCTGTATTCTATTCCTGCATAAAGAGAAATTAGACCACCCATAGAGCTGCCCATAATTCCTGTATACTCTCGTTCTGGAAACGTTCTGAACTCCTCATCTATATGTGGTTTAAGAGTGTTAACTAAAAACTGAACATAGGCTTCTCCTTGGCCGCCACCATAATCGGAGTTTATCCATGGAGAGTATTCATCTAGTCTGAACTCTCCTCCATTATCTATTCCCACTACTATGCAGCCATAATCCCCTTGGTTAAAAAGCTCATTAAGTGTTTCATCTACTTCCCATTCACCTGCAAAACTGGTGGCGACATCAAACAAATTTTGAGCATCATGCATATAAAGTACGGGGTAGTGTTTATCTGGAGTTGTTTCATAATCTGGTGGCAGATATACCCATATTCTTCTAGTCCTTTCTAGCTGAGGTATGTAAAATTCAGTATCTAGTATCTGAACATTAGAAGCTGCTGAGCTATTCGAGCCTCCTGTATCTTCCCAAGACAGTATCTGAAGAGTTAAGGTCTCTTGTGAACCATCATAGCTATAGGTTCTGTCTGGTAAGAACCCACCATTCTGATTTCCTTCTGCTGCTCCCCAGCTTCCTCTCGTAAATTTAAAGTTCAGTATGCCAGCAGCAGGAGAAAGGGTTATGCTATACACACCATCATTTTCTGTGAGGGCGTAAGCAGGGTCTGCAGGATCCCACCCCTGAAAATCGCCAGCCACATAAATGGTGCTGTTTTTAGGAGTGTTAGAAGGAATGGTATCTATTTCTATCGTAAGCTGCGAGAAACAAATATTTAAGGAGAAAACTCCATAAAAGAGAAATGAAAACCGAACTAAATTCATTCCTTAAAAGTAGTGAATTATGAATAAGACTTCCTTATGGTGATAGGCTTTAAATGCCAGTTCAGCTTATCTCAGTTCTGCTTTAAATTGATACTCATAAGACTTTAAAATTTTATTCATGGTTTTTTCTATAGTCTTATCGTCTAATGTTTTAGATGGATCTGAAAGTACAAACCTTATAGCGTAAGATTTTTTACCAGCAGGAAGTTTTTTACCTTCATATACGTCAAAGAGATTTACAGACCTGACCAAACTACCTCCAGAATTTTTACCGGCTTTTTCTAAATTAGAAAACGTAACGGTGTCATCTAGAAGTAGGCTTAAATCTCGAGTAACTTCTGGGAATTTAGAAGGGGTTTCATATTTAATTTCTGAGTTCATGGCTCTGAGCACTTCATTCCACTCTATAAACCCGAAGTAGACAGGTTGGCTAATGCCGAAGTGGGCTAACTCTTCAACGGTAGCTTTTCTAGCTACAGCTAAAACATTTTTCTTTTTCTTGAAATAAGCCATTCCTTCTTCTTGAGAAATAGTATAAGTCACGTTTAATCTTGAAAGTACATTTTCTAAACCGCTAAGTACCTCAGGCATTTCTGCTAGAATATTTTGGTTATTCCAGCTTTCTTTAGATTTTAACCCTGTAATGGCTAAGCCGAGCATTAATTTCTCCTTATACCCTTGTTCTGCCTTGGCATAAACATTACCAAATTCAAATAATCTCAGGTTAGATGACTTTCTATTGATATTATGCTGAACAGCACTTAACATGTTATAGGCCAAGCTAGTTCTCATTTCGCCCAGATCTTGGCTGAGTGGATTAAGCAGTGAAACTGGCTCTCCATAAGCTTCTAATATACTAATTTCAGAATGGCCAGCTTTGGTTAAACTGTTACTCATCATCTCGTAAAATCCTTGAGAAGCCAGTAAATCAGCCACTTTATTTCTGAGCTGCTCCTCATTTCTTCCATGAAAATAAGAAAGAGAAGAATTTAACTTGGCAGGCATAGGCACATTATTGTACCCATAAATTCTGAGCACTTCTTCTATAATATCTGCTTCTCTGGTTACGTCTACTCTATATTTTGGCGCGTTGCAATTCCATTTATCCCCATCTTTAGTGATACTAAAATCAAGGTCAATGAGAATTTGTTCTATGGTATCTTCTGGCAATTTGAAACCGATCAACTCATTGCAGCGCGAAGGACTGAACAGAATGGAAGTGTTTTCTTCTTTTCCAGGATAATGGTCTAATGCTTTTCCTGAAATAGTACCTCCAGCCAGTTCTAGAATAAGACTAGCCGCTCTGGATAGAGCTGTCAGACAAAAATCAGGATCTACACCTCTTTCAAATCTAAAAGAGGCATCTGTACTTAGGGTATGTCTTTTGGCAGTTTTTCTAACACTTACTGAATTAAATGCAGCACTTTCTAAGAAAATACTGGTAGTAGAATTACTCACACCAGAATGCTCTCCTCCGAATACACCAGCTATACACATAGGCTCTAAAGAAGCACCAGAGCAAATCATTAAATCCGCGGCAGATAGCGACCTTTCTTTTCCATCTAGTGTAGTGAACTTAGTGCCTTCTGAGAGTGTCTTTACCACTACTGTTTTATCTTTAATAGCCGTCATATCGAATGCATGCAAAGGATGCCCGAATTCATGAAGTACGTAGTTAGTGATATCCACCACATTATTAATAGGTTCTAGGCCTATTATTCTTAGTCTTTTCTGAAGCCAGTCTGGCGAAGGGGCCACTGTAATTTGGTCTATAACCACACCCGTATATCTAGGGCAAAGCTTTGGAGATTTTATCTCTAAGGTGATAGATGATTCTGTGCCTGCTTGTAGAAGATCAAAAGGAGGCATTTTTAATGCGCCAGATGTGCCTGAAGAATCACTACTATATTTAAGAGCTACTGCCAAATCTCTGGCTACTCCATAATGACCCATGGCATCTGTTCTGTTAGGAGTGAGGCCTATTTCTAAAGTAGTGTCTCCTCTTAAGTCTAGTGCCACTGCGCCAGGAGTGCCCGGAGCTATGGCAGAATCTAGAACCATAATTCCGCCTGTGTTAGGGCCTACGCCTATTTCATCTTCTCCGCAGATCATACCTTCTGAGAGCTCCCCTCTTATTTTCCCTTTTTTAATCTTAAACGGTTCGCCATTTAAAGGATAAAGTGTAGTGCCTATAGTAGATACCATCACCTTTTGTCCTTGCTCTAAATTAGGCGCTCCGCACACTATCTGGAGGGGTTCGTTTAGGCCTATGTTCACCTCTGCTACATTTAACCGGTCTGCGTTAGGGTGAGGCCATTTTTTTACTACTTCTCCTACTACTACTCCTTTAAGTCCCCCATTTATTTCTTGAACTTCTGCTACTTTCTCTATTTCTAGACCTGAGTCTGTAAGAGTTTTAGAAATAACAGAAACATCTAATGATGTATGGTAATAGTCTTTTAACCAGTCTAAAGAAACCTTCATGTGAAATGTGCATTTAAGGCTAGCAAATTTATGAAACTACAGGGGTTAAATGTAGGTTTACTGAATATTGATTTGCTAATAATATTTTATTCTAGAAATAGAAATGTGTGTATAAATCGAAAACAGTCTTTTTCATAAACGTCTTAAATTTGTAATTGATTTCGGGATGTAGCTTAGTCCGGTTAAAGTGCGCGTCTGGGGGGCGCGAGATCGCTGGTTCGAATCCAGTCATCCCGACTAATTTTGTTCTCTTTCTAAAGAAGAGTCAAATATAACTTGGACAATGTAATTAGATGCAATGCATTTTCCAGATTTTATAGCAGGGTTCCATGTAGGCATCTTGCCCATCAGTTCTATGGTTTCGACATAGAAGCTTTTATGGGGACATGAAAGTATTTCAAAGTGAGAGAGCTGCCCGCTAGCATCGATGAATAGATTAACATTTATCTTAGCGTTTCTGTAACCAAGCAAAGCGGCATTTTCTGGAAATTCTAGGTTTTCTTGAACAAACTCATGCCATGATTGAGTGTCTGATCTAAATTTGGCTAATCTATTTTTCTTTTTGGCCTGGGTAGCTAATTCATTAGCGGTGAAGTAATATCTGTCAATTTTTCTAATACCATCAGATGTATAGCGTTTCCAGTAGCCCACTCTTTTTCCATCTTCATAGAGACCTTGAGATTCCAGTTGGCCATTTTTAAAATAATATGAACATTCTCCTTGTAGTGTAGTCAAGCTAGAATCTGAATAGTGCCCTTTCATTTGCATTTCATTAGTGATGAAATGGACCTCAGTATAGAATAATGGATCTGCGTGAGCTACTGTTCTGTAATATTTTGCTTCAGTAGTATCAGCTATGGGATTGAACTCAGCATCAAGAAAAGTCTTGTCTAGCGCTAGAGCCTGAAAACATAGTCCAGACATCAAGAAAAAAAGAATTAAAAGTCTATACATTGTATTTTAGCAGTCGGAAAGGTTTGTCAAGGGCGGAGGTAAATATACGAAAATCTGACAATTGTCTTTTTCTAATCCCGATGAAATTTAGAATTTAAACGACATATAAGAGTAAAGTATAGATGGATTATCAATTCGAATCTGAGTGGAGCAACCTCGAGAAGGTCCTAGAGAAAAAATTTGAAATGGACTTAGATTTGCAGTCCATATTGTTTTTGATAGGTGTGCAAGAGTTAGGTCAAGGCTATAGAAAATTCAAGAAAAATGAAAAAATGGATTTAATGCATATTGCTATTTGCACTATTCTGGAGCCATTTGGTTACTATATGTATGCTGGAAAAGATGCAGATGGATGGCCTCACTTTGACGTAAAAGCAGAAATGCCCATGTTAAGCACCCAAGATCAAGAGCGCTTAATGAAGTCTGCAGTGCTTGATTATTTCAAAGGATCTGAAGTAGTGTAGACCTATTCTATGGTCACAGTTTCTTCTGTAGTCTCCTGTTCTTCGATTTTTATAATTCCTTCTCCAATTAGAGATCCTTTCTGAACTGATATTTCTAGTACCGCGAATCCACTCTGACCTGCTTGATAATCATCAGTAAAATTAAAGGTGGCTTTACCACTTCCGTTCGTAAATTTGCTGTTATCTTGATCATAAATTGGGTCTCTTGGTTCGTCATCTTCGCTCCCTAAATTAAATAGAGTTACCTCAGCTCCTGGAATTGGAGTCCCTTGTTCATTTACCACTGTTATAGTGGCTATGGTGTCTTCTACTTTAAAACAAGACTGAAGTGAAAGACTTAAGGCAATAATTAGTAGTGGAATGTATAATTTCTTTAACATCGGTAATCTATTTTTAATAATACTCTTTTTAAGCAGAAAATGTTGCTTATTGGAGATGTAAACTTACCTGAATCATTAAATTCGCAGTAAAAATTTATAGTGCAATTTAAACAAATATTTAATCATGAAGAACATCTCGTTATTACTCAGTATATTTTTTATAATTCAACTTGTGTCGTGCAAGGAAGAATCTAAACCCAGAGTTAAAGAAGATAGGCCTGCTCCTAAGAAAGTGCCTTCGGCAAAACATGAGGAGGTGAAAATGTCGAGTTATGTACAAGTGAGTACAGAATTTGGGGATATAGAAATAGGTTTATATGATAATACTCCAGAACATAGAGATAACTTTCTAAAATTAGCTAATGAAGGGTTCTACAATGATTTACTCTTTCATAGAATAATAGAAGGATTTATGGTTCAAGGGGGTGACCCTAAATCCAAAGATGCTTCCTCAAGTGATAGGTTAGGGTCTGGTGGCCCAGGTTACACAGTTCCAGCAGAATTCGGGGCTAGTCTGATTCATAAAAAAGGTGCATTAGCCGCTGCCAGAACTGGTGGCTCAGGAAACCCCGATAGAAGATCTTCTGGATCTCAGTTTTATTTAGTGCAAGGAAAGGTTCTTACAGATGTTCAACTAGACCAGTTTGAAAAAATGGCTTCTGGAAAACTTACTGGATTTGAGTACACAGATGAACAAAGAGAAATTTATAAGACTATTGGTGGAACGCCTGCACTAGATATGGATTATACAGTTTATGGAGAGGTAACAAAGGGCTTAGATGTTATAGATAAGATAGCAGCAGTAAAAACCGCGCCTGGAGATAGACCTATTAATGATGTGAAAATGCAAATATCAGTTATAACGAAATGAGGAGAATAATATCGGTTAGCATTCTTTTAGTGCTAGGAATTTTAAGTTGTTCTAAGAAGCAGGATACCATTGCAACGCCAGATTCAATGGTAGAAACGGTGACTGAAATGGAAGATAAAGGAGCACTTCAGGGCACGCCTGTTGGAGAAAAAGTGCTGATTAGAACCTCCAAAGGTAATATGACTGTGCTGCTTTATAATGAAACGCCTTTACATCAAGCTAATTTTCTAAAACTAGTAAATGATGGATATTATGATAGTTTGCTGTTTCACAGAGTGATAAAAGGTTTTATGGTTCAGGGTGGTGACCCTAAATCTAAAGGAGCTAAGTCTAATGATAGGTTAGGATCAGGTAATGTTGGTTATACAATACCCGCTGAATTTAATCCGAGTTTGATTCACAAAAAAGGCGCTTTGGCCGCGGCTAGGACTAATAATCCTAAAAAAGAATCTTCAGGATGTCAGTACTACATAGTGCAAGGAAAGAAATCTACTGATGCTGAGTTAGACCGTCAGCAGCTGACTATTCAAAGAGTAAACCCTGATTTTAAATATACAGACGCTCAAAGAGAGACTTATAAATCTATAGGTGGGACACCATTTTTAGATATGAATTATACCGTATTTGGAGAAGTAATAGAGGGGTTAGACGTAATTGATAAAATAGCTCTTGAGCCAACTGCTCCAGGAGATAGGCCTCTTGTGGATATAGTTATGTCTATGCAAGTAATAAAGTAAGGAGAATGCTAGAAGAGTTAGAAAAGATAAAGAAAGAAGTAGAAGCGTTTAGCGCAAAAAGTGCTATTGAACTTGAAGAATTCAGAATTAAATACCTAGGAAGGAAAGGCTTATTTCAGGAATTAAGAAGTAAGTTCAAAGAGGTAGCCAATGACCAAAAGAGGGAAGTGGGTATTAAGCTAAACGAACTTAAGAATGCGGTGCAAAACACAGTAGATGGATTTACTGAAGATTCTAGTGCAAATACCAAAGATGATTTTAGTGATTTTACTCGTTCTAATGGAGGTATAGAGCTGGGTTCTAGGCACCCTGTCTCGATCATTAGAAGAGAAATCTTAGATATATTTAGTAGAATAGGATTTACGATTTCAGAAGGTCCTGAAATAGAAGACGATTGGCATGTATTTGAGGCTCTAAACTTCCCTCCAGAACATCCGGCTAGAGATATGCAAGACACTTTTTTTATTGAAAAAGATCCTGATATGATGCTAAGAACCCATACCAGTAGTGTTCAAACTAGGGTTATGCAGTCTGGCACACCTCCTATTAGAACAGTTTCTCCAGGAAGAGTATTTAGAAACGAGGCTATAAGTGCTAGATCTCACTGTATTTTTCATCAAATAGAGGGCTTATACATAGACAAAAAAGTTTCTTTTGCAGATTTAAAACAAACACTTCTTTATTTCACAAAGGAATTTTTTGGCAAAACAGAAATACGCTTGAGGCCATCATATTTTCCATTTACGGAACCTAGTGCTGAAATGGATGTATACTGGGGGCTAGAAACCGAGACTGATTATAAAATCACTAAAGGCACAGGCTGGCTGGAGATTCTGGGGTGTGGAATGGTAGACCCTAACGTACTTCAGAACTGTGATATAGACCCAGATGAGTATTCTGGTTTTGCTTTTGGGATGGGAATAGAGCGCATAGCCATGTTAAAGTATCAAATAGATGATATTCGAGTGTTATTCGAAAATGATGTGAAAGTTCTTAAACAGTTCCGTGGAGCTTAGTTTTCCTACACCAAGTTTGGAAGTTTAAATACTAACTTGGATCCTTTGTTTTCTTGACTCTCTAAAGTGATATTACCTCTGAGTTTATCGGCAGCTATCTTTACCAGATAAAGACCTAATCCAGCTCCCTTAGATTTATGTGTGCCTTTAACAAACATGTCGAATACAGAGTTTTTTACTTTATCTGAAATACCTTGACCATTATCCTCTATACACAAATATGCACCAGAACTATCTGTGGTTATAGAAACTTTACAGAAGTCCTTAGAAGAACCTAATCTATACTGCTTAGAGTTAAGAATGGTTTTAGACAAAATTACTTTGATCAAATTAGGATCACTAAAGAAAGGTGCTTTTTCTCTAATGTTCCATAAAATCTCTATTCCAGAATTTTCCTCAAACTCGAAATTTGCCAGCTCATCTTTTATACTATTAAAGTCAACCTGGACAGGCGTTACTTCGAACTTTTTATAGTCAACCGCACGTGAGAGGTTCAGTAGGATTTCGTCCATTTGAATAGCACAGTCTTCTATTAAATCTAGGTATTTATTTCTGCTTTCTTCATTCTGTTCGCTTTTAAGCAGAGTAATAAGGCTTTTAATACTAGTTAGGGGATTTCTTAAGTCGTGAGATGATTTATAGATATAAGTATTTAATTCTGAATTAAGAACTCTAAGTTCTTTTGTTCTTTTATATACTTTCCATTCCAGAATTTTTGTGATTTTCTTTGCTTTTCTGCCATTTACCACTAGTACTATAACTAAAACTAAGAAACATACACATAGAGCTCCTAGGTAGTTTTTCCAGTCTGTAAGAAATGAGGTTCTGGTGTCGCTGTCAGCTAATTCTTGTGGATCTATTAATACTCCTTCTTTATTTCCTGAATCAGCCTTGAGTTTATCAATTTTTGCCAGCAATGTTTGTGTAGAAATGCTATCAGAAATAGAGAGGTAGTAAACTGCTTTTTCCCACTCATTAATTTCTTCGTAAAAATCTGCTAGTACTTTAGAAGATTGGATGAGAATGTCTTTGTCGTCAAGACTATTGGCTAGTCTATATGCCTCATGTAATTTTACTACTGCATCGGTTTGTCTATTCGAGATCGAATAGAGTTCACTTAGCTTAAGTAGCGCATAATATTTGGCTGCTGACTGATTGTTCTCGAGAAAATTAACAGCCTCTTCCTGAGATTTAAGAGCGTCTCTCGTCCTGCCAAACTTCACATAAATGGACCTGAGGTCCTCTAACCTGGCTGCACTTTCTTCTGCTGACGCATTTGTTCTAGAAAGTTCAACCAACTTTTCTTGATGACTTAATTGTGCACTAAAGTTTTTTTCAAATTCAGATATAAAAGCCAAAGTTTCTAGTACTTGAATCTGCTCTTCATATTCATTTGAACTAGTATAGCCATCTAAAGCCTTGGCCAAATACTCTTTAGCTTCTAAAAATTCACCTGCTGCATAAGCTACTGTTCCTACTTCTCTAGCTAACTCGGTAGTTTCATAACTTTTTTTTAGGCTTTCATAGATATCATGGGCTTGTTTGAGATCTCTTATTGCTGCTTGATAGTTCTGCCCCGCTTTATTAATTGTAGCACTTTTAATAAGTGAAATAGCTTGATTAGCAGAGTCAGGTAAAGCTTTAAATATTGTATATGCTTCAGCCACATAGTTTTGGGCTAAATCAAAGCTCTTTTGTGCTAAATATAAATCACAAGTGGCCAAGTAGGCTATCCCTAGTATTTCCGAATATTTAGCAGCTTCAGGGCTTTCAATAATTCGTTTTAGAGAATTGAGGGCTTCTACATTCTTCTTTTTCTTGCGTTGCAATTCTGATTTTAGTAAGTAGACTGTGAAGTAGATTTCAGTTTCTTCTTGAGACTTTTGGATAAGGGAATCAAGGTAATAGTTCTGATCTTTCAGATCTTCTCTTAAAGCCATACTGCTTCTTAAGTCTTCAAGTATTCCGCAATGCGCTGAACAGCAAGATGCTAATACAGCGAAAGTGAAAACATATTTATAAAGTTGTTTGAAAGACTTATACATTCAGTTATTCTGGTACTTAGGAGTCTAAAGAAACTGAATTAAAAGCCTCTAAAAGTCAATAACACCAAGGATTTCTAACAACTAGGTATTAGTTAAAACTAGTGTTTCCAGTTATGATCGTCTAATCCTTTTAAAGCTTCTACTAAAAGTGAAATAGACCCGATAACATCTTTAGTGTGCACCATTTCTATCACCTGGTGAATATTTCTAGTAGGAATGCTTATGGCGCCAGCTATAGAGCCACCTGCAGTCATTTGCTGTAATGCAGATGTGTCTGTTCCACCAGCCGTTAAAATTTCAGGTTGCCAAATGATGTTATGAGCTTCAGCGGTTTTCTTAAGAAACTCCACCATTCTATAGTCACAAACAGTTCTAGAGTCCATTATTTTTATGGCCGTGCCATCTCCTAATTTGGTAATTCTGGTATTAGCAGTAGAGCCTGGCGTGTCAAAAGCTATAGTAGTGTCTAAACAAATTCCGAAATCAGGTTGAATAGCCTGAGTAGCCACATTAGCGCCTCTTATTCCTATCTCCTCTTGCACCGTAAATACGGCATAAAGATCATAAGGCAGATTTTTGGCCTTTTTCAAAGCCTCTATTAAGATATAAACTGAAATTCTATTATCTAACGACTTAGAATTAATGCACTCTCCCATCTGGATGAGTTCTCGTTCCCTAGTAATAGGGTCTCCTATTTTAACCAGTTTTTTAACCTCTTCTACTGGCAGACCTAAATCCACATAAAAATCACTGAGTTTAGCCGGCTTATTTCTATCTGCAGCACTCATTATGTGTATGGGCTTAGCACCCATAACACCTATAACATCTTTTTTACCATGAACTATAACCCGCTGCGCTGTTAGGGTTTTAGGGTCAAAACCACCTAGGGTATGAAAATTAATAAAACCATCATCTGTAATGTTTGTAACTATAAAACCTATCTCATCCATATGGGCTGCCACCATTACTTTTTTTCTAGACTTTCCTTTCTTGAGAACAGTTACATTCCCCATGTTATCTATGGAAATATCATCTGCCAGAGGTTTACACGTTTTAAGAATGAGGTCTCTGATTTTTTTTTCGAAACCTGGAGCCCCTGGAGTTTTACATATGGCAGTAAGTAGCTTTATATCTAATTTTTTCATTTTGGTCTATTCATTATAGATGACATCCATGACCACATCTCCCACAGCTTGAAGGGTTTCAGGAGAAATATTGTCCATATTGTCTTGATGTGTATGGTGGAATTTTCCATAGCCTCCCATTTGATGTACATGAAACTCTACTATGGCTGCAGATGGAACACCTGCTATAGCATTCACAAATAAATGATCGTCTATGGTTCTATTAGTTTCTTTCTGGTTGAATAAACTAGAGTGGCCTAGGGAGTTAGCAGAACGCCATATTTTATTCACCACATTCTGAGCATATTCCAGTGAAGTTCCTTCTCTAGGAAACGAGGCGTTTTTACCTCCCACCATGTCTAGTAGAATTCCATATTTTGCTCTATAGTTAGGTTTATGAGGGTTTCTAGACCAATACTGACTTCCTAAACACCATTCTGTAGCTTCAGAAGCAGGAGAATTATTAGGTCTTCCATAGTCTTCAGAATCAAAGAGTATGATATCAATTCCATATTCTGTAGGAGTTTTTTCTAACACTCTAGCTATTTCTAATAATACACCTACACCACTTCCTCCATCATTAGCTCCATCTATAGGTTCATCCATTCTAATGGTATCTTTATCAGCAAATGGGCGCGTATCCCAGTGAGCGTAGAGCATTATTCTCTTAGTTTTTTCTGGATGAAACTCCGCTATAATGTTTCTCATTTCCAGTTCGGTGCCGTCATATGCTATAACGATGTCTTCCTGAGTGCTCACTTTAGCTCCAAAGGAAGCCAGCTTAGACTCTAACCAGTCTCCGCATGCTCTAGCCGAAGCAGAGTTAGGGTTTCTCGGGCCAAAATCTACTTGTTTCTGAATATAGGCATATGCAGAATCTGCACTAAATGCAGGAGCATCTATACGCTCCTTAGGAGGTGGCCTGTTTTCTTTAATTTTAGGTTTTACAGAATTACTAGCTTTCTGAAAAGACGATACTATTATAAAGCCTAGAAAAAGCAGAATGGCTAGGATGACTATTATTTTGAAAATGGGTTTATTCCTCATGGCTCCAAGTGCTTCCGTCTTTAGTATCGTTAATTTTAATATTTAGTGCAGCTAACTGGTCTCTTATTTTATCTGAAACTGCCCAGTTTTTTTCTTCCCTAGATTGTTTTCTTATGTCTATAACTAAGTTCATTACACCATCTATCATGTTACCATTAGCTTCAGAAGACTCTGCATTAAAACCTAATACTTCGTAACAGTATTCAGTCATTACTTTCCTTAAAAGTTCTAAGTCAGATTCTGAAATCTGTGCTGAGCCATCTTTTACTGAGTTTATCATTTTCACTCCCTCAAAGAGGTGAGAAATAAGAATGGGCGTATTAAAATCGTCATTCATAGCTTCAGCACATTTGCGCTGCAACGCTAAAACATCCAAACTGCTAGAATCTGAACTATTTAATTCTGAAAGAGTTTTTAAAGCAGTGCTTAATTTCTTATATCCTTTTTCTGCAGCCTGAAGAGCCTCATTAGAAAAATCTAATGTGCTGGCATAGTGGCTCTGAAGCATAAAGAACCTCACTGTCATGGGGCTGTAGCCTTTTTCTAATAGCTTATGACTTCCTGTTACCAATTCTTCTGGAGTAAATCCATTTCCTTCAGATTTAGCCATTTTTCTGCCATTAACGGTGAGCATGTTTCCATGAATCCAATAATTTACTGGAGACTTTCCGTTGGCACCTACGTTCTGAGCTATTTCACACTCATGGTGCGGGAACTTTAGGTCCATTCCGCCTCCATGTATATCAAAAGCATCACCTAAATATTTAGTACTCATTACAGAACATTCTAAATGCCATCCAGGAAAACCATCACTCCAAGGAGACTTCCATCTCATCAAATGCTGTGGGTCTGCTTTTTTCCATAAGGCAAAATCTAGAGGGTCTCTCTTTTCAGACTGCCCATCTAAAGCCCTCGTATTTGAAATTAGATCTTCTATTTTTCTTCCTGATAGGGTGCCATAGTCATGAGACTCATTATACTTTTTTACATCAAAATAAACAGAGCCATTAGCCTCATAGGCAAATCCATTTTTCATAATGTCTTGAATCATTTCTATTTGTTCCATAATATGACCTGTGGCACATGGCTCAATAGAAGGCTCTAGAATATTGAACAGGCGCATTACACTATGAAAACCATTAGTGTATTTCTGAACCACTTCCATGGGTTCTATATTATCCAATTTAGCTTTTTTGGCTATTTTATCTTCACCCTCGTCACCATCTCCCACCAGGTGACCTACATCTGTAATGTTTCTTACATACCTCACACTATACCCTAAATAACATAGGTATCTATAAATGATATCGAAGGAAAGAAAGGTTCTTATATTCCCTAGGTGCACATCACTATACACGGTAGGGCCACATACGTAAAGTCCTACGTGGGGAGGCGCTATAGGTGTAAAGAGTTCTTTTTTTCTAGTCAAACTGTTTTGGATGTAAAGTTGGTTTTCCATGATGCAAAGAAAGTGAAAATACTTGCTCTAAACAGCGGGGTTAAAAGCAGTTTTAATAAAGAGAATTAGGATAAAAGAAAACCATCTGAACTGGGCAGATGGTTCTAAAAAAAATTATGATAAAGAATGAAGTTTAGTTTTGTTCCATCAGGCCATGGCCTATGAACTTTCCGCCTCTATAAATGTCTACCCTTAAAAGAATTCCGTCTCGGTTATACTTGAACCATTTTCCATCCCAAAGTCTGCCACCTTTAAAGATACCTGATTGGGAAATGTTATTATTTTGGTCGTAAAGCACATTATGTCCGTCTGGTTTAAAGTGATGAGCTGAGTTCGTTTTCTCCTTTTCCACCTCTTTAGGGGTTTCTAAAATGTCTGAGTTTTCTTCTATTTCAGCAGGCTGCGGAATGTATTCGTTAGCCTTCTTAGTGTAGCTTTTGGTAGATCCTTCTATGAAAGTTCCATTATTAAAAGATTTTTCTTCTTGGATTATTCCTTTATCATCATAGCGTTTCATGATACCTGATTCCTTTCCATTCAAAAGATTAACCTCTAAGGCTATATTCCCATTTTCATGATAGTAGGTCTGTGGGCCATTTCTTTTTCCAGAGTCGGAAAAGCTGAATTTCTGATGAGGATTCCCGTTTCTATAATTCCTTTCGAAATTACCTGTATTTTTAGTTCTGGCCCAATTTCCTTTTTCCTCTATAACCCCGTTATCGAAATAGAGGGTATAGAGACCTTGCGGCTTATTATTGATAAAAGTGATTTCGCTTCTGATATTTCCAGACGGATAGTATTTCTTCCAAACCCCTGTTTTAAAATCATTGGCATATTTACCTTCTTCTACTACATCACTAGAATTGTAGGCAGGATCGTTAATCATGTTTCCTGTAATTACCCAGTAGCCTTGACGTTTACCAGCTTCATCTACTACGTTTTTAGCGTAATTAGAATACACGGCCACAGATGCTACCAATGTGGTAATAACTGAAAGGCTGTAAAAGAGTGGGTTTTTTAAAATATGATTCATCATGAAGGCTGTAATACCTTCTACGAATTAGATGCTAACGGGTTTCAACTAGGAGTTTTTTTTTAAATCCACCTAAAATATCCACTACTAAAGCATCAAAATTATAATTAGGATTCCAATTCCAGTCCTTCCTTGCTATATCATCACAGAGGCTGTTTGGCCAGGATTCTGCTATGTCTTGTCTAAAGTCTGGTAGATATTCTAATTTAAAGTTAGAAGCATGTTTTTTGATTTTAGCCTCTAGCTCTTCGGGGGTGAAAGAAAAACCAGAAATATTATAAGAACTCCTTACTGTAATAGCGTTAGACTTAGCATTCATTAAATCTAATATTCCTTTGATGGCGTCCTCCATGTGCATCATTGGAAGTTCCGTCTGCTTACTTATAAAAGAAATGTATGGCTTTTTTTCTGCGGCATTCTTTAATGCCCAAAGTGCATAATCTGTGGTGCCTCCGCCTGGTTCAGCCTTGTAACCTAAGAGTCCAGGAAACCTTAGGCTTCTTACATCCACTCCATATTTTTCATGGTAATATTGGCACCATCGTTCTCCAGATAGTTTAGAAATGCCATAGACAGTAGTAGGGTTA
The DNA here is from genome assembly GCA_045104985.1 of Flavobacteriales bacterium. Lineage (GTDB taxonomy): Bacteria > Bacteroidota > Bacteroidia > Flavobacteriales_D > Sanyastnellaceae > ASP10-05a. The sequence continues at coordinate 26,324 of JBGCDA010000056.1, forward strand.
GTGAGAGTGTTTTGAGGAGTGTTGTTTTGAGGAGTGTCTGGTCCAAAGACTGCTATGCTGCTAGGCCAAAAGATTTTTTCGACTAGTTTTTCCTTTCCTAAGTTGAGTACGTGGAAAAGGCTTTGCATATTAAGATGCCATGCAAATTCTGGGTTCTTTTCTGCCGTAGCAGAGAGAGTAGCTGCTAGGTGGTATATTTCAGTAATTTGTTCCGATACTACTAGTGATGTTAAGGCTTCTTTGTCTAACACATCTAATTGTAGACAATTTACGTCTTTGAGTAATTCACTTTCTAGCGGTCTAACATCAGTAGCGAGTACATTTTCATGACCTAAGATGTCTATTAAATTCAAAGTGAGCTCAGTTCCTATTTGTCCACCTGCTCCTATAATAAGTGCCTTTTTCAATCCTAAATTATTTGAAGTAAAATTATAGAATTTATGACACGAGAATAGCTTGAAACACTTAAACTATCATTTAGTGCATCACGGCTGAGTATCATATATTAAGAAGTAAAAACGTTTGAGTTGCTATTAATTTTCTCCATACTTTAGGCGCGAATCTAACCGATGGATAAACCAAATAACATACTAACTCAAGCTGAGTTTAAGGGGCTTTTTGACACTTATTTTCAGCCTATTAGAGGTTTTATCTACTACAAGTTAGGAGATATGAAGATGGCAGAAGATTTGGCCCAAGATGCCTTCGTTAAGCTATGGGAGAATAGAAATGGTGTGAAAAAAGAAACTGTTAAGAGTTACCTGTACACTATAGCTAATAACATCACTATTAATCATTTAAAGAGAAACCAACTCAGGTACAAGTTCGAGAACCAAGTGATTCACTACACAGAAAAAGAAACACCTGAGTTCAAACTTATCCAAAAAGAATATGAAGAAAAGCTGAATTCCGTTCTAGCACAAATTCCGGATGGAAGTAGAGAGGTTTTTTTAATGAATAGGTTAGAGGGCCTAAAGTACAGAGAGATAGCTGAGCGTTTAGGTTTAAGTGTTAAAGCCATAGAAAAGCGAATGAGTAAGGCCATTCAAATCATTCATGAAAAACTAGGTGTGCATCTATAGTTTTTGTTTCTTAGTGGTTCATGGTTCTTAGGCTCATCTTATTCCTTTGTGTTTTTAATTTTTTTTCGCGTTGCAACGCACAAACTAATCAAAATCAAGTTTATACGCTAACCTTTGCTAATGAGCCATTAGTTAAAGTTCTGAAGACCATAAAAAAAGAATCTGGTTACAGGCTAGCTTATCAAGTTTCAGATGTAAAACGCGTTTATGTAAGTGCAGCGTTTTCTGAAGCAGACCTGGAGGAAATCATGAGTATAATTCTGCCTAAAAGATTAAGTTATAGCTTAATTAATGACCTTTTAATTATTTATCAAACCGAAGAGTATTTTAAACCTAGCCTAGTGCCAAGGCTATTTGATTTTGAATTCTCAGGTCAAGTTATAGACTTTTTTACAGGCGAAGTACTGCCTTATGCCAGTTTGAACATTATTAGTACAGGAGATTTTTATCAGACAAATCAGGAGGGTACGTTTCGGATAGAGACTTTTCCTGCAGATACCTCGCAAGTGGAAGTGAGTTATATAGGCTATAGGAATGTGACGCTGAGACCGAATCAACTAGATGAAATGAACGAAACAGGCACTGTGCTAATAAAACTTAAGCCTGAAACTACCATCTTAAGCGGAGCTGTAGTGAAGTCTTATGAGTCTACACCTATTCTGAGCAAAAAGGAGGCAGGACTTAAATTTGTAAATGTTCTTCAAAATCCCCAGATGACTAACATAGGAGAGTCTGATGCATTAACGCTTGTGAGATTCCTACCAGGTTTTGATCCGAGTGCCGAAAATAATATGGGTTTAGGCACCCGCGGATTAAGAGCTGATGAAAACCTTTATTATCTAGATGGTTATGCCATTTTTAACCCAGATCATTTCTTTGGGCTGTTTAGTTCATTAAATTCATTAAGTATTAAAAATATTAGGGTATTGAAAAGTGCATATGCACCAGAGTATGGCGGCAGAAGTTCTTCATTATTTGACATTACGTCTTATAGTGGGAATAATAATAGGCTAATGGCTACTGTAAAAAGTGGATTTCTAAGCACTTCTGCTAGAATAGATGGACCTATAATTAAGGATAAATTAAATTTTTCTATCTCTGGAAGAGCTTCATATGTAGATGCACTTTCTGGAGTTCTTTATGAAGATTTGTTTAACGCAGTATATAATTCAAACGTTAGTTTTTCTGGAAGCTTAGAAGATATAGATGCCTTTGATAGTAAAATAAGACCAGAATTATCCTTTGCCGATGTGCAATCTAAAATTAGCTACAAACCTACTAAAACTTCACTAGTGCTTGTAAGTGGTTTTTATGGAGAAGACTACTCCAAGTATCAGATTTCAGATTTAAGCGCTCAATCAGTATTTGGGCTTGAATATTTAAATGAAATAGCATGGCAGAATTATGGTGGTTCTTTGAGTTACTCGCACCAGCTGGCCGATAAAATACAAGGAAAGTATGTAGCTTCATATTCTAAATTTATTTCTCAAAGTAATAGTTTAGAGGAAATATCATTTTTAGAAATAGGGGAGATGAATAGAACCCTACAGTCTACTAATGACAATTCGGTAACGGATCTTTCGTTAAAAACCAATTGGACATATTCTCATTCAGATAGCCTTAAATTAAATGGTGGCTTTGAAATTAATGATTATCAGAGCAGCCTCAATTTATTTTCATTCGGTATTCCAGTAACTAATGAATTGTTAAATAAGCGTCTCTATAGTGTTTTCAGCAGTCTAGATATAAATCGTTCGTGGTTCGATTTGAAAATTGGTTTTAGAGCCATTTATGACCAAACTTTAAACGAGGCAGTTTTAGAGCCCAGGATTAAGAGTTCAGTAAACTTGACAAAAAAATTATCAGTAAAAGGAGCTTATGGAAGGCACAATCAATTCTTAAGAAGATTAGAAAACTTTAATCTGTTCAGAGGTTCTTTAGATGCTTGGAGACTTTCAGGAGAAACCTCTGTGCCTAGGTCAGAATCAGATCATCTTGTGGCAGGAGTTCACTATGGTACTAAAGAAATAGATATAGATGTGGAAGTTTTCAGAACTTGGCAAAAAGGGGCTTTTGAAGACCTCTCCTTAGTCTTATCTCCTGGTAACCAAAACGCCTCAGAGTTCATTTTCGGTACTGCAAATACGATAGGGCTAGAGTTTACTGGCCAGAAAAACATCAAAAGAAATAATTTTTCTATTAGTTACGCATTAATTAAGTCTAATGCCGAGTATACCTCTGAACAAGGAGAGATCTTTGATTTTGAAAATGGAAGAATGCCAAGGCATAATTTTACAGGATTGTGGTTGTGGGAGAATGAGAAATTTAGCTTCTCTCTAACATCTAACTTCACTTCTGGTAGGCCTCACACTCCGGCTGTAGGTAGTTATGTTCTAGAAATGCCTAATAACACTAATAGGCCATTTATCATATTTGGTCAGTTTAATGGGAGCACACTTCCAAATTACTTTAGAACAGATGTTTCGGTTTCATGGAAGAACACCGTTTTCAGCGCTATTAATTTGGAAATCAGTGGTTCTGTGCAAAACATTTTTAACGCGAATAATGTCAATTTTATCACTTATGGCGCTTCAGGGTCTGATTTTGATGGAAATTTCCTTATCTTTAGCCGCAATGTGAATCACTTCGGACGATTGTTCAGTGTTTTTTTAACCTTAAAAATCTAATGAAAAAGTTCAGCATATACTTTATAGTGGTAGCCTTTTTATTTGGGTGTAAAAAGCAACTTTCCGATGTGCCTCAAGCGCCTATAGTTGTTAAAGGTTATTTATATGGAAACCAGCCAATAAGTGATATTTATTTGGAAAGCGTAGCTACTACCAGAGAATTCGAACAGCAAGTAAACCAGCCAATTTCAAATGCTGAAGTTCAACTGAAAGTCAATAATGAAATAATTGTACTTACTCCTCACTCTTCAAAAGAAGGATATTACACAAGTCCAGATACTGTTTTGGTAGATGCTGACTATGAACTATTAGTGAACCATGAAGGTCAAACTTTAACAGCTTCCTGTTATGTGCCTCCAAAGCCGGCAGTTACAGATGAGTTAGCTTCACAGTCTACTTTGTCTAACCCTATGCCTTCTGATTTAATTTTAACGCTCACATGGAATCTACTAGATTCAGATATAGAATATTTAATTTCGTTAACCCCTAATTCTGAAGAACTAGAGCCCTTAGGATTCGGAGAGGAAAGTGGGCAGTTTTATGATATCTTTGCTCTTCCTATTAAAGATAATGTGGCCACTTTTAATGGGTCTTTTTTCACTTACAAGGGGAATCATACAGTCACGGTATTTTCAATTACCAAAGATTACTCCAATTTCTTAAATTATTTACCTACAAGCTTCGATAGGAGTCTTTATACAGCACCAAATAACATTTCTAATGGTTATGGAGTTTTTGCTGGATTGACTGGAGACGAGGTAGAATTTACATTGGCTGAATAATTATATTTCTTCAGGGGGGTAATGTTTCGTTTACTTGTAATAGTGACAGAACTAAAAGAAAGTGGATAAAAAAGACATTTTAAATCAAGTAATAGACAGCTTAAAACTTCCGCAAGGAAAACCTACAAGTGAGGCTTGGAGTGAGCTGCAGGTGAAGTTAGAAAAAGCCCAAGAAGTGCCAGTGAGAAATATTAGACCATCTGGGTTTAAGAGAGCTATTCCATTCATAGCTGCTGCATCAGTAGCCATTCTAGTTATGTTGGTATTCCCTAATAAACAGATGAGTACTATAGAGTATGCCACTTCATCTAAGGAGTTCAAGTCTGTAATCTTAGAAGATGGCACTCAAGTTCAATTGTCACCAAATTCAGAGATAGCGGTAGATTATTCTACTTCTTATAGAACCGTAGAGTTGAAAGGAGAAGGGTTTTTTGAAGTGCAGAAAGGAGTTCCCTTTACTGTAATTACTGAACAAGGAGAAGTAACAGTGCTAGGTACTAGTTTTAATGTAAACTCAAGAAAAGAACTATTAGATGTAAAATGTTTTACTGGTTCAGTGAATGTAAAAACTGAAAAAGGTAATTCAACACTAACCAAGGGTCTAGGCTTGAACTCACTTTCAACAGAAATATACATGCACAACTCTTTGAATAAGAGTGTTCAAAATGGGAGTTTGATTTTTGATAAGCAGCCTTTAAATCTAATTTTAGAAGACTTGAAACATCATAAAGGCTTTGAAATAGTAAATACCTCAGATATTAATCCAATAATCTCTTTTGAAGTATTGAACGAGTCCATTTCTGAGATCTCTGAAGTTTTAGGAAAAATAACTTCTTTACAGGTGAAAGTAGTAGGGGGAAATAAAATTGAGTTGTATTAGTAGTATAAGAATTGTATTTCAAGTAGGCATCATTCTGATGCCGATTTAAATAGTATAGTTAGTTTTAGTTAAGGTTACGAAGCTCAAAGAAACGTCTTGGAGCTTCGTTTTTTTTATGGCTATTTTTGGCGCGTTGCAACGCCAAAGAAATGGAAATTTTAGACTATACACTAGCACCGGAAAAAATAGCTTTCAAGCCTAAAAACAAAAGATCAGATTCTAAATTATTATTCTATAATTCAGGCCAGATAAGGGACTATGAGTTTTCTCAAATAACTAATATCATAAGTCAAGAATATGACTTAGTACTAAATGAAACTAAGGTAGTAAATGCTAGAATATTCTTTCAGAAACCTACTGGCGGAATAATAGAAGTGTTTTGTCTAGAGCCTGCTACGGGCGATGTAACTGAGCGTTTAGCACAAGCAGAAAGTGTGCTGTGGCGATGCATGATAGGCGGTGCCAAAAAATGGAAAGAAGGAGTTATTTCTGTTTCTTCTTTGAAATCAGATGAAACAGAACCCTTAGTGCTAAGTGCAGAGCGAATTCAGGATGAAGATGGCACATATATATTAAAGTTCTCATGGAGTAAAAAAGGGTTAACATTTAGTGAAATTCTGGATGAGTTTGGGAAAATCCCACTGCCTCCATACATAAAAAGAAAACCAGAGGAGGAAGACTTGAAAAGGTATCAGACTGTTTTTGCTACAAATGAAGGTTCTGTGGCGGCACCTACAGCCAGTCTTCATTTTACCACTGATATACTAAATGAACTACAAAAAAATGGAGTGGATAATGCACGAGTTAATCTACATGTAGGGGCAGGAACCTTCAAGCCCATTTCTAGCTCTGTAGAGGAGCATGAGATGCACCATGAATTATTTGAAGTAGATCTGGTAGAACTGCGTAAGTTGGCTAAATCTGAAAAGTTAATAGCCGTGGGAACTACAGCGGTGAGGACTTTAGAGAGTTTATTTATACTGGCCAATTCTTTAGCTATATCTCAGATAAAAGACCTAAATAGTCCTCAAATAGTGAAACAGTGGGAGTGGAAAAGTCAGAAGATAACACTATTTACTCATAAAGAGGCGCTCAAATATTTAGCAAGTTTACTGGAAGCACAAGGGTTAGAGAAGGTGCATGGTTACACAAGTCTTATGATAGTACCAGGGTTTAAATTCAAGGTGATTAAAGGGCTGATTACTAACTTTCACATGCCTAAAAGTACACTGCTATTTTTGGTGTCTGCTCTAGTAGGAGAAAACTGGAAAGCCATATATGCACATGCACTTAATAATGACTACCACTTTTTAAGCTATGGAGATAGCTCGCTTTTGATGCCATAAAAAAAGCTCCCTTTCATGGAAGCTTTTTTAAATCTTTATATAGAAGTGGTGTTAAACTACACCCTGATCTATCATGGCATCTGCCACTTTAACGAAACCAGCTAGGTTAGCACCTTTTACATAATCTACATAGTCTCCATCCTTACCATACTGAACGCAAGCCTCATGAATAGACTTCATTATTCTATGTAATTTTTCATCTACTTCTTCTCTAGACCAGCTCATTCTTAACGAGTTTTGGCTCATTTCTAATCCTGAAGTGGCCACACCACCTGCGTTAGACGCTTTTCCTGGTGAGAATAAAATTTTCTTTTCAGTGAAAAAGTGAATAGCTTCTGGTGTAGAAGGCATGTTGGCTCCTTCTGCCACACATATACAACCATTGTCTACTAGCACTTTAGCTTCATCTCCATTGAGTTCGTTTTGAGTAGCGCATGGCAGGGCTATGTCACACTCCAGCTCCCATGGTCTTTTGCCTTCATGGAATGAAGCTGTAGGGAATTCTTTAGCATACTCGCTAATTCTGCCTCTTTTTACATTCTTTAGCTCCATGATGTAAGCCAGTTGGTTCTCATCTATTCCGTTAGAGTCGTGTATATATCCTTTAGAATCACTCATAGAAATTACCTTAGCTCCTAGCTCTAGGCATTTCTCAGCAGCATACTGCGCTACATTTCCTGAACCTGAAATAGTAACAGTTTTTCCTTGAAATGAATCTCCTTTAGTTTTAAGCATCTCCTGAGCGAAGTATACTGTTCCATAACCAGTAGCCTCTGGTCTTATTAAAGAGCCGCCCCAGTTTCTTCCTTTTCCAGTTAGAACTCCAGTAAACTCGTTTCTAAGTCTCTTATACTGACCAAACATGTATCCTATTTCTCTTCCGCCTACTCCTATATCTCCAGCAGGAACATCTGTATCAGGGCCTATGTGTCTTTGAAGTTCTGTCATAAAGCTCTGGCAGAATTTCATGACTTCGGTGTCTGATTTCCCTTTAGGGTTAAAGTCAGATCCACCTTTACCACCTCCCATAGGAAGTGTGGTTAGGGAATTTTTAAATACCTGCTCGAAACCTAAAAATTTAAGAATGCTCAAATTCACAGTTGGGTGAAATCTTAAACCACCCTTATAAGGGCCTATGGCAGAATTAAATTCTACTCTAAATCCTCTGTTTACTTGTATCTCTCCAGAATCATCTAACCATGGAACTCTGAAAATGAGAGTTCTCTCTGGTTCCACCATTCTTTCTAAGATTTTAGCTGATTTATATTTAGGGTTTTCTTCCATGAAAGGAATTACCACCTCTGCTACTTCTAAAACGGCTTGCAGAAACTCTGTTTCATGGCCATTAGTAGTTTTAACCGCATCCATAAATGCGTCTATTTGTGCTTTGTGTTGGGTAGACATTTCTTTAAAATATATCCGATTAGAGCGGCTAAATTAAATTAAAAAACCCCCTGAAAACCTATTTTTTATCCTAATTCTTGGATGTTAAGAAGCGGTGAGAATTCATCTTCTGTTAGTGTTATTTCTACACTTACGCCTAAATTCAAGCGAAACACCGATATGAATTTGAGAAATATTAGTTTTGGATCTTTCCATGTCATATTCGAATACTTCGTGAGAAGTCATAGAAAACGATTCTGGATTGATGAAACTTGCCTGTCCACCTATTAGATTTTCATATCTAGCCTCTATAAAAACACCTCTGGCAGCTTCTATTTTAACACCTGCTGCCCATCCGTATGAAGAAGTGAACGAACGTTCTAGGTTATACTTGTTTAATTTTTCTTTGGCTCTTCCAGAGTACTGACTAATATGTGCTGAACTAGAAAACCATTTAAGACCTGCTAATCCTTCTACATAAGGCTGAACTCTTCCGTTAAATGGATTCAAACGCATGGAGGCATGCGTCCTATAAATTCTATGTTTCACATGTACATTAGCCTCTTCGAAGACACTATTTCCATTTAAAGTTTCACCTTGGTAGAGGCTTAACTCATCAGAATAGCTGCCGAATCGGGCAAAACTAAAATTACCTCCAGTTTGGAAAATTCGATTTCTGGTATCAGTATGAAAAGACCCTCCAAAACCAAAGGTTTGAGTTCCTAAGGAAGAATTAAATTCTCCAGAAGGAAGTCCAAGTTCACCACCAAAAGATACGGTGGTTTTGGCTGGCCTGCAGTTTCTATCTGAGAGTTGGGCTTGAACAGACGCTAATAGCAGTGTGCTCACCGTTATGAGAAGGAGTTTACGCATTTTACAGATTGTTATGCCGTTTAAAAGGCAATGCGCGTGCCAAAGATGCAATGTCAAACCACTTAAAACCCTCTAATAATGCGTTCTAAGTGAGATCGGGCAGTCTTTTCATCTTTCCATCCTGTAACTAGCCAAGCTTGATCATAGTTATTCTCTATCCAGTCGGTGGTACTTTTTAGCTGCTTGGCGTAATCTATTTGAAAGCGAAAAAAATCTGTGGTTTCTTTTGGGTTTTGGTCTGGCGAAACGGGAATTCCTACCGTTATCTTTTTCTGAGAATTTTGATTAGTGATGGTTACTAAACCTACAGGGAAAAAGTCTACCACCTCTGAGCACTGATGTTCAGAGTCAAACAGATATACCGTGTTTTCAGGAAAATCTGAGCCATCCTCTGCAGGACCGTAGGCCGCTATCGTGAATGGTGGAGGATTCTTAAACTCGACTTGATTACTGCATGAGGTCTCTGAAAATTTAGATGCTGTTACTGTGCTGACAAACAGACCATTTTTGTTCTTATGGTCTGTTCCTTCTAAATGTTCAGAACAAGAACTGAGGATGATACATAATATGAAGGCAAATAAACATTTCATTAGCGGTCCGAGCTATTCTTTAAGACTATAGCCAAGATAAAAAAATCTTAGACTTCTTTACCAACTAATTTTGAAAACCTTTATTATACACTGGAATTTGTCAAACACAGGTATTAATTGAAATAGATTTTTGATCTTTATACAAATGCTACTGTTAAACATATAGTTTTGCTTAAACCGTTAGAATGAGTAAAAAAAAGAATATTCTTATAACTGGAGCCACTGGTCAGTTAGGGCAGGAGTTTTTAAACCTTCTGCCTCTAGAAGATTTTAAGGTTAAAGGGTTTAGCAGTAAAGAGTTAGATGTCACTAACGCCCATGCGTTAGAGGTAATGTTTCAGAACGAGAATCCAGATATTTTGATAAATTGTGCTGCTTATACGGCAGTAGACAAGGCAGAGGTAGAGGTGGAGCGTTGCAATCAGGTAAACGCTCAAGCACTTAAAGTTATCGGGAACCTGGCTTTAGAGTACAAAGTGAATGTGTTACATTTTTCTACAGACTATGTCTTCGGTGGTTCTGGAAATCAGCCTTGGGCTGAAGAGAATGAAACCGCACCTATTAGCATCTATGGAGCTACCAAGCGAGAAGGGGAATTGGCCCTGTTAGAGTCAGAATGCAGGTGCTTGATTTTACGAGTGAGTTGGTTGTATTCTGAATTTGGTTCTAATTTCCCGAAAACAATTAATAGATTACTCTCCGAAAGAGAGAATCTAAATGTGGTTTTTGATCAGGTTAGTTCACCAACTTGGTCCAGACCTTTGGTGGAGTTTGTGATTCATAACTTGCATTGCAACGCAGATTTTTTTAATAATAAAATTTACCACTACTCAGAAGAAGGCCAGGGAAGCTGGTATGATATGGCGGAGATTATAAATGAAACTCACCAGAAAGAACTCACCGCTGTGAGCAGCCATGAGTTTATTCAAGCCGCTAAGAGGCCTGCATATTCAAAATTAGATAATACTTTAGCAAAAAGTGAATTGGGCTTAGCTCCAGATGAATGGCAATATAACCTAAGAAAATTCCTTAAAATCATCCAATAATTATGAGTTTAGAAATTGTAGAAAAAGCGAAACAGTGGCTCTCGGAATCGTTCGACACTGAGACTAGGAATGAAGTCCAAAGAATGATAGATTCTGATCAGGAGTTACTCACAGAGTGTTTCTATACCGATTTAGAGTTCGGCACTGGAGGTATGCGGGGAAAGATGGGTGTAGGAACTAATAGAATTAATAAATACACCATAGGGCAGGCCACCCAAGGTTTAGCCAATTATATGAAGAAACAATTTTCGGACTCTTCAGGCTTAAGCGTGGTGATAGCCCATGACTCTAGAAATAACTCTCCATTGTTTTCCCAGGTGTGTGCTGATGTGTTGTCCGCCAATGGAATCAAAGCCTATTTATTTTCAGATCTGAGGCCTACACCTGAGCTTTCTTACGCGGTTAGAGAGCTGGGCTGTACTGCTGGTATAGTAATTACTGCCAGTCATAATCCTAAAATATATAACGGATATAAGGTGTATTGGCAGGATGGAGCTCAAATAGTGCCTCCTCATGATAAAGGAATTATTTCTGAAGTTAGAACCATTAATTCAGCAGAGGAAGTGAAGTTTACTGCTCAACCTGAACTAATAGAAACCTTAGATGATGCTATAGATAAAAGCTACTTAAAAAAGGTGCAGACGCTTTCTGTAGAAGGGTTTATCAAGGAAAAAAATGATCTTAAGATAGTGTTCACAGCTCTACATGGCACTGGAATAACTATGGTGCCTCAAGTGCTTAAGAACGCAGGATTTAGTCAGGTAATTTTAGAAGAAGAACAAGCAGTTCCTTCTGGAGATTTTCCATCAGTAGAAAGCCCTAACCCTGAGGAACGTTCTGCTCTAAGCATGGCCATAAAGCTGGCAGAGGAAAAAGGGGCAGACATAGTTTTAGGAACAGACCCAGATGCAGATAGAGTAGGTATGGTGGCTAGAGATTCTGAAGGGGAATTGACTTTGATTAACGGAAATCAGGCATGTGCTTTAATTGTTTACTTCAGATTAGAACAAATGAAAGCCAATGGCACCATGCCTCAGAACGGGTATGTGGCTAAAACTGTGGTTACAAGTGATCTTATTTCTAATATGGCTGAGGCTTATGGCGTTAGGCTGTATGAAACACTCACTGGTTTCAAATGGATAGCCTCGGTAATTAGAGAACAAGAAGGTAGAGGCATATTTCTAGGTGGAGGTGAAGAGAGTTATGGCTATCTGGTAGGAGATTTCGTTAGAGATAAAGATGCAGTAATTAGTTCTTTAGTGTTAAGTGAATGTGCGGCATGGGCAGCTTCTAAAGGAAAAACGGTAGTAGATGTTTTAGATGAGATTTACTTGAAGTTTGGCCATTTTAGAGAGCGCTTGATTTCAGTGGTTAGAGAAGGTAAAAGTGGAAAGGAAGAAATACAAGCCATGATGGATGGATTCAGAACTAACCCACCAAACGAACTTATGGGAAGTAAGGTAGTATTAATTACTGATATTCTTAAAAGCACGGTTTATGATTTAATGTCTGGTGAAACCACCAAGTTGAATCTACCATCTTCTAACGTAATGCAGTTTACTTTAGAAAATGGCTTAAAGTTCACAGCGCGCCCATCAGGCACGGAGCCTAAGATTAAATTCTATTTCAGTGTAAATTTAAAGGCCAATTCTATTTCAGAGATTCGGACTCAGGAGGCTCAGATGAATGAGATGATAAATGCGGTTGTTCGGGAATTAGGGCTTTAAAAGTCAAAAGTTATGATGCGCATAGTGTATTTAGTTTAGTTGATTAATGCTAGATTCATACAATCACTCCGTAATCACATCATCCTTAAGGTCTTGGAAATTAGTCATAACCTGCTTGTAAAGTTTACTGTCTTGAATAGCTGGAATAACAGTAGAACCGAATTTTAAGGCTGGTTCATACAGAAGGCTAGACTCTTTCCGTTCTTTAGTTAAAAGCATTTCCCCCTTATCTACACTCTGCAGCAGCATGAGTAAGCCGCTAAGAATTAATCCCATTTTTAAGATGCCTAAGGCTAGGCCAGCTAGCCTGTTTACTATGCCTAGCTGCACTGCTTTAATCATACCATCCAGAATTCTACCGAAAAAGTAAACGGCTATTATTAGAATAATAAACACCAGACCAAAAGCTATGGCTGGAAGCCACTGCTCACTCCATTCTGTGTTTTCACTTAACCAGACTCTCATAGGTTCAGAAAACTTTATAGCGCCATATATTCCCACTGCTAGCGCCAGAAGCTTGGTTACTTCTAGAATAAATCCCTTTCTAAACCCTTGATATCCTGCCCAGGCTACAGGAATAATAATTAGTATATCTAATACAGACATTAGGTTAAATTTATGGCTTCAATAAAGTGTAAGGATAAGCATGAATGAGGATCATTTTAAGAAGTTAGAGAGAATGTATTTACAGGCTAATGTAAATAGAATCATTTTCGATTCTACATCAATTATAGTAGAAGAGGGCAAAAGTGAAATCAGCATGAATGTGACTGATAAATTTCATCACAAAGGCGGAGCCATGCATGGAACGGTTTACTTTAAATTGTTAGACGATTCAGCTTACTTTGCTGCTAACTCAATAGAAACAGAGTTTTTTCTGCTCACTTCCTCTTTTAATATAAATCTGCTAAGACCCGTGGTAGAGGGAGAGATAAAAGCCATAGGAACTATTCGTTCTAAGACCAAAAACCTATTTGTAGCCGAATCTACACTTTATGATGCTAGAGGGAGAGAAGTGGCTTTCGGTACTGGTAATTTTATGAAAAGCAGAGTACAATTAACAGATAAAATAGGATATGAATAAGGTAATAATCAGACCCGCGGTTATAGGAGATTGTGAGGCGCTAGTTCTCCTTATCACTGAGCTGGCCATTTATGAGAAAGCAGAAAGGGAGGTAGAAATAACAGCTGCACAGCTTAGGAAAGACGGATTTGGTTCTCAGCCACAGTTTCAAGTTATAGTGGCAGAATTAGATGGACAAATTATAGGCATGGCGTTTTACTATTACAAGTATTCCACATGGAAAGGAAGGTGCCTTTATTTGGAAGATTTGGTGGTAAAGGAAGCGTGCAGGAAGTCTGGTGTTGGCAGTGAGTTGTTTGAGGCCGTAATCAAGGTTGCAACGCGAGAAAAAGTAAAGCGCATGGAATGGCAAGTGCTCGACTGGAATGAGCCGGCCATTAAGTTTTACCGGAAATACGAAGCTGAGCTAGATGAGGAATGGATGAACGGAAGGTTTTATGAAAAGGACTTGCTAAAATTTGAAAGTTAGCCAGCATGCTTTTTAATTCTCTAGACTTCATTTATTTTTTACCCATAGTCCTGCTATGTTACCAATTAGCACCAGTTAAATGGCGCTTATATGTATTATTGGCAGCTAGCTATGTATTCTATATGAGTTGGAATCCTGCTTATCTTATTCTTATAATAGCCTCTAGTTTAGCGGATTATGTAGCGGGTAAGCTGTTAGGGGTTTCAGAAAAGCCAGCTATCAGAAAAATGATTCTGGCAGTAAGTTTAGCATTTAACCTTGGCCTACTGGCCTATTTTAAATATGCTAATTTTTTATTGGCAAATGTGGGTAGAGCGGCAGCACATATAGATGCCATAACCATAGATGTACATCCGTTAGACATTATATTGCCTGTGGGTATTTCGTTTTACACATTTCAGACTATGAGTTACACAATAGATGTGTACAATAAGAAAATAACTCCAGAACAGAATTTAGGAGCGTTTGCTTTATATGTCTCCTTCTTTCCACAGCTAGTAGCGGGTCCGATAGAACGGTTTTCAACTTTAAGGCACCAGCTTAAATCTTTTTTAGGCTTAAAATCAGAGCAAATTTCCACTGCGGTTAGGTTCATCTTGTATGGATTTTTCATGAAAATGGTCATTGCAGATAACATTGGGGTGCTGGTAGATAAGGTCTATAGTGGCATAAATGAACTGCATAGTTTCAGCCTAATCTTAGGCGCCATGCTTTATTCTGTTCAGATATACTGTGATTTTCATGGCTATTCTACCATAGCCATAGGTGTGGCATGTTTATTTGGCATAACCTTGAGTAAGAATTTTAATGCACCGTATTTTTCCCATTCTCTCACAGAATTTTGGAGAAACTGGCACATCACACTATCTACCTGGTTTAGAGACTATATTTATTATCCTTTAGGGGGTAATAAAGGTTCGCGATTAAAGTGGGGCTTGGCTATTCTAGTGGTGTTTATAGTAAGTGGAATATGGCATGGTGCTAAATGGACCTTTATCATCTGGGGTGGTATGCATGGGGTGCTAATATTAATAGAAAAGCTATTCAAACTAGATGTGGCTCATAAAAATAACGTTGTTAAAGGTGTTCAGGTAGTATTCACTTTCTGTTTGGTCTCAGCACTATTTATTTGTTTCAGAAGTCCCAGTCTTAAAGTTGCGTTGCAATATTTTCATGGTCTACGCCATAACTGGAGCGGGGAGTTTATTTCAGTGCCCTTAGAATTAATTATTCTGCTAGTAGGATTCTTCATTATTGATTATTGGACTAGGTCTTCTGATATAGCTGTTAGATTAAAAACGCTAACCCTGTCTGTGAGGTGGGTTTTCTATCTAGGCTTCCTGTTTCTAATTTTAGCACGGTCTGGCGCAGATGTCCAACCCTTTATTTACTTTCAGTTTTAACAAATGAATTTATACAAATACATATTAGTTAGAGGGCTGGGAGCATTGTTTGTCTTTATGCTGGCTAATTTTATTTATAAAGCAACATTTTATAAATCAGACATAGCCCAGCACGCAGATGTGCTAGAAAATCTATGGTCTGTGCCAGAAGCTAGTGAGGCTATTTATTTCGGAGAGTCCTCAAATCTATATAAGACTAACCCATGGGCTAACGAGCCTAAGATCAGCCAAATTATAGATTCACTGCTTCCTGAGCTAAACGTAGGAACGGTAGATAACTCGGGTTTACATTCAGGAACATATCTAGCTCTTATAAAGAATATTCCTTCGAATTCTGAAGTGCATACATTGATCATAACTATGAATATCAGGTCATTTGGAGCTACATGGAGGTATGCCATAGGAGAGAACTACCTGGCTAAAACAGAAGAGATGTTAGCTTCAAGGCCCGCTATTATTAATAAGTTCATAGTGTCTTTAAAGGAATACGATTATAAGCCAGATTCGTCTAGAACTAAGCAAATGCTCTCGGCCTACAGGACCGAAAAATTTGAGATTCCTAATTTTAAGTATAATAATATTCACGACTGGGATTCTGCTATGGCTTGGGGAGAATGGAAGGATGCCAATCCTCATTTATACAAAGAAAATCTTCCTTTAGCAGCCAGTTACATTAAAAACTATGCTTTCAGTATAGATACTTTAACCAATGAGCGCCTGTACGATTTTGATCAAATAATGAATGAAGCTGATGCTAGAGACTATAAAGTGGTATTTAACATTTTAGACTTTAATCATGAAGAAGGCTTTAAGCTTGTAGGGCCAGAGTTAAAGTATTTAACTGACCAAACTCGAGACTTTCTAATAAACAGATATGAAAAGCGAGGTGCATTAATGGTAAACAACCTTTATTCCATTAGTGATTCATGCTTTACTGATAGAGTTTGGCCTACCGAGCATTACTCTCTAGCTGGAAAAGAAAAGGTAGCTAATAAAGTAGCTCGTGAAATGAATAAAATGGGCTGGAATAAATAGGTAATTGTCTTAGCGTTGCAATGCAAAACCTACGAGAAAATAAGCCGAGTTCAACATTCAAAAATACTTTCAACAAAGTTGTACTTTTTTCAAAAAAGTCAATAAAAATTAGGCCGTAACTTAAATTTGTATACCTTAGTGTACAAATTACAATAACTAGCACCTCTAAACCAGAGTATGATTTGAGATTCCATAACCAAATTTATTTTAACTCCTTTAAAAACAAATGTTTAAACGGAGTGCTGCATAAATGTGAAGACAGAGCAGGCTACTTCCTTAAAGTGTCCGTAAGACGCTATTCTTTCATTTTAAGCTTTTTGATGTCCGTTTTAATATGTGGATTTTCTGCAGAAAGTGAAGCTCAAGTTTTAGATACTGTAGATGTTAAAAAATCTCCTTTACAAGGATTTAGCATAAGTGGAGAGTATAGGTTTTTCGGCCAACATAGATACATAACAGATCCTTATGCATTGGATGTGGCCAATGGTGAGCCTATAGAGCTAAGCGGGAGGTCACTTTTAATGGGAGACGCTACTCAGCTTCCAGAACTTACACTTAACATTAGCGGAAGTCCAACTGCTAAGACTTCCTTCGGGACTGATGTAGTAATTTGGAATCTGAAGGAAGGAGACTTTAATTATTACCGAAATGTACAGTTGGGTGTAAACTTATACGGGAATTTCGAAACCAAACATGCTAATGTAGGTGTGAGGGCAGGAGGAATACACTGGCATAGTATGACACCTTTTACCATGAAGTCTTTCTCTGGGTATAATAGGTTTAGTTTGTTTGAACGAAATCCATGGGATCCACAGTTTAGAGATATAGAAAAGAGATACTCAGATTATTACGAAAATGGTGCTATTTCTCAAGACGTGAGATGGGCACAGCAAGCTGTTCAAGGTTTGATTTTGGATATCACCGAACTTCCTTTAGGTTTAGCTGTGAATCTTATGTATGGTAAAACTCAAAATTCAGGTTCAGCTTTTGCTGATGTAAATACGCTAACTAATGATTCTACCAATAATCAGTTTATAAAGTTTTTAGATAACACTATACCTAATAACGTTTATGCAGGAAGACTTATAAAATCATTTAAAAATGGATCTGTTAGTTTAAACTCATTTAACAGAGTTACCTATGCTGATGCAGAGGCTGAACAGCTAATAGAAAATCATATTCATACAGCAGAATTCTCCTTTGAACAGCCTAAATTTAGGCTTTCTGGTGAACTAGGTGTGGGGCAATATAGAGATCCAAACCTAGATTTAGGTGCAGGTGAAATGATATCATTAAGATTAAATCTGCCTAAAAAGCTCACTAAGCTTCCCATAGAAATTCATGCTTATAGACTTTCTCCGAACGTAGTAAATAACAATGCGGAGTTCGTTAATACGTCTATAGTAGAGGCTACGTCTGCTGCTGCGGGTGGAGACTTACTAATAGGAGCTAATGGAGTGCTGCAGCAAAGCGGAAGTGCCATTCTGGCATTGGGTCAGATGGCTAACAATAGGCAGGCCATAAGTTTAAATACGGAGTTTGAGATCAAAGATTTAGTGGTGTCTGTAGGAAATAGTGTGGGGAAAGAAATAGAAAACAAGAATAACACCATTACTTATGGGCAGATTGTGAATGGGTTGTCTATTTCTAGATTTTGGAGATTTGCTTTCCCATCTAATATAGGGGCTTATGGTAGAACTTCGGTTCTATTCAGGGGGGTGTATGAAACCGTGGAGCTTAATGATTTATCTGAGAATGGAGAAGTTATAAATGATAAATACTTTAATAATTTAGAAGTACAGGCTAAATACAAGTACCAAATACTGAATGCATCTTCTCACTTTTTTTACTTAGGTGCTTATAATTCAGTTCAAACTGATTTCTCTCCTACCACCGTATTTACAGAAGAGGCTTATATAAGGCAGTATTCTCATCAGTTTGAGAACTATATAAAGGTCCATCCAAAGCTCTTGTTAGCTCAGTATGTAGGAATAGAAAGAATTATAGGGAATTATTCTACTCAATTAGATATAGATTCTAAGAGGCCTAGAAATCAAGAAAGTATGGCTTTTGGGTTGGGGTTAGATTTTAGTATGTCTAAAAATACTGCATTATACGTTAGACACAGATATTTCACTTTTGAGGACAGAAATTTCGAATTTGCCAAATTCGCTGGACATGAAACCTCAGTAGAACTTAAAATAACATTTTAATGATATCAAGAATTATTCTCATAGTATTAGTACTTGCTGGGGTTGATGCAATAGCACAAAAGGAAAAATTCCAAATTAACGGTTCAGGAAGGGCATACTATTTTGCCAATGAATTAAACATTGATGAATCTTTAGATAGTATTACTACTAGAAAAGCTAACTATGGGCATACCTTGTTAGATTTAGGGGTAAGTGTTTTCCCTAATAAGAACACCGAAGTGAATGGAACTTTTAGAATTCGTAATGAGTTAGGTGCGTTTTGGGGTGGAGGAACTACTTTCGAAGTCCGACAGTTATCACTCAAAGGAGTGGCTGGTAATGTTGTTAAATATGAGTTAGGAGATATAGATGTTCAGCTTACACCTTATACTCTCTTTAATTTTCAAGAGGAAGGCGTTGTAAATGAGTCAGATGCCTTTAGTGTAAGAAGAGACATTGTTCATTATGACATGTTCTATATAGATAACTCATGGAGAATGCAGGGAGCTAAAACACGTTTTGCATTAAAGTTTAATAAGCTCATTAAAGAGATAGATGTGTTCAGTTTTATTACTCGACAGCGACCTGCAGGTCCTACACCTGAACGAGCGTTTGGAGGTGGTTCTTTAAGAATTAGACAGAGTGATAATTTAACCTTTGGATTTAACTCAGTTAATAATTTTGATTTAACAGAAACCATAGCAGATAGTATAAGACATAGAAATGGAGTTCATACTGCAGATGTTGTATACAGGTTGAAATCAGGAGATTCTAAAAGTGTTTGGTTAAAAGGAGAGACTGGTATGTCTTCTACTCTTTATGAAAATTACAGCGATGAGTTGGCTCCAGATGCCATGTCTGACTGGTTTTATGATTTCTCTCTTACAGGTGAAAATTCAGATAAAGGCTTAACAGTGCAGCTTGGATATAAGGACGTGGGAGCTGACTTTT
This sequence comes from Flavobacteriales bacterium, assembly GCA_045104985.1. Taxonomy (GTDB): domain Bacteria; phylum Bacteroidota; class Bacteroidia; order Flavobacteriales_D; family Sanyastnellaceae; genus ASP10-05a. Next base: position 45,854 of record JBGCDA010000056.1, read on the forward strand.
TCTCGCCTGGAGCACAGACTAAAAGAATTGACTACAGCAGATTTCCTGGTCTTTATCAGCAGATTACTAATGATGCCTCAGGTAGGCCTTTAAGCTATACAGATGTAATAAGTGGGAATAGTGAAAACTCATTCCAGATTTCTGAAGAGCTGGTTCCTTACTTTGCCGCTTATAATAATTCTAATCCATATGGAGATGCTACTTCAAACAGGAGAGGAGCTTATTTAAATTTAGACCGTAAAGATAGCACAGGCTTTAGAACTACTTTCTTAAACGCAGCGTTTACTCAGCAGTCAAGAGGAACTGGAACAGATAATAAAAAGAATTTTATTCTTGTAGAAGCTGGAACCGATGTATACTTAAACGATTACTTAGGCTGGAAGAATGACTTTAAGCTGGACTTAGGTGTGCGTTTTGAAAATACACTAAGAAGCGGAGAAGAATTTGAAGAAGTAGACTTGAATAGTCTTCTTATAGATTTGGGAATGACTTGTGAATTTGCTGAGAACTTAGATTTGTTATTTGGTGCTAAATTGTGGACGGTGTCTGGGAATGCATTTGTAAACGAAAGAAATAGGTTTAATGCCATTGAAGACTTTGATATAGTAAATTATGATTTTACTGAGAACACCTTAGCTGGTGGTCTTAGGTATAGATTTAGCGAAAACAACATGTTGACTGCACAATATCAAGTTTTCAATATTGAGCATCAAGATGAGGATATAGCTGACTATGGCATTTCTCAGTTCACCATATTGTTTAACATGAAATTTTAGAAAAATGAAAAAAATCATTTACGTAATACTACTAATTGCTGTAGTAGCTTCTTGTCGAAAAGAAGAAGCAGATATAGTTGATGGTCCGAACCTTCAAGATTTGTTTGGCCCGTTTAGTTTCATAGAAGATGTTCAGCCTAATGTTCAAACGGTAGACTTCTCTCAAGGAGAAGAATTATTCTTTGCAGGAGAATTATCTAAAAATACAGATTGGGTAATTAGGCTCACTGGTTCAAGCACTGGAGCAGTAAGAACTTTGACTGGCTCTGACAGACTCATTTCCATATCAAACGCTGAATGGGATGGTGGAGCAAATACATTTCCAGGATTTGGTATAGAATCCGTAGACGTAGAAATAACATTTCCTGAAGAAGAAGATGCACCAGTTATTAATCATACCATAAATGTTACTGGTTCTAAAGTAGACGAAGGATACTTAATTACAAGTTTCGAGGATGGTATCGGTGCTGGTTGGTCTCAGTTTAACCAAAGTACTGTAAGTGGCGGAATTCTATGTGGAGATGATCTTTCTGCTAAAGGAGATTGCTACTATAGAATTTCTGGCGATGTGCCTTGGGACTGGGCTAAAGGTTCTGTTAATATTCAACCTGAAACCGGAAATTTTGGACTTCCAGCTAGCGCCACTAATCTCTACTTCAACATGGCCTTCAAAGCTCTGGAAAATGTAGGTCCTACCAATTCTTTTGTACTTTTCTGGTTTGATGAGGATGAAAATGGAGATGGAGTTTTTGATGTTAATTCAGAAGATAGAATTATTTATGAGTATTGGTCTAAAGATACTTCATGGGATCTTATTAGTTTGAACTATGCAGACCTTCAATTCGGCATAGATGGAGAACAAATTGAAACTAATGGGAATGGTCTGATGGAGCCTTCAAAGCTTATTTCAATTAACGTGTTCTTTTTAGCTAATCCAGAAGGAGGAGTGTCTACTGGTTTAGTAGATCATCTAATCTTTACTACAGACGAGCCTTATAGACCATAATGAAAATAATTACTGGAATAACGATTTTTTTTCTACTGGTACTACTTGGGTGCGGAACTGTGCAGTTTAAGCCCATGGCATTATATGATGTTTATGAAGAGCCGCCAGAGTTTGCTAAAATTGAACCCATCATTTATACTGATGCGGTAGGTACCATGTGGAATTCACTGGAAGATTGCGGGCAGTTTGAAATAACTAAAGAAACAGCATATTCTGGTAACTCTAGCATTAAACTATCTTGGAACAAAGCAGACTGTGTGTGGATAGGTTTTGGAAATAGCTTTAATAATTGGCGAGCTTCGGACATGAGTCAGGAGAGATTTAATAAGGCATTATCGTTCTATGCCAGAACTCAAGAAGGAGTAAATTCGGCCATACCTATAGTAGCAGCCATGGAAGACTTCGGTGGTGGAGGAACCTACCATTTTATAGATGCTGGTAAGTATCTGTACGGTTTGGAATTAGATACTACATGGAAGAGAATCATAGTGCCGCTTTGGCATTTTCCAATATTTGAAGAAGAAGTGGATATCAGATCTATCCAGCAAATGAAGTTCCAATTAGAAGGAGCTGGATCATACTTTCTTGATGATTTAAGACTCATAGACTACTCTGAGGAGCAATATGAAAAAATGCGCGCTGAAGTCGAGCTAATGAAGCCAAAAGGTGATGCGGATCAAATAATATATACTGAAGGATCTTTTAACCAGGATGCTTGGGGTTATGAAAGCAATAGATGTCAAACACTTGCTGAGATTAACGATGCCGGAAATACGTGCATAAAATGGGAATATACAGCTGAAGAATGCCCTTGGGCTAAATGGGGTATTAATTGGAATAACTGGTACGCCATTAATTTTAGAGGCATAACAGAAGCTTCGGCTATAAGTTTAAGAATAAAGGCTTCAGAAGAAGCTAAATTTCGCGTATCCCTTAGAGACTATAGATATCATGTTACTGAATTTTTAAATTCTAAAGATCTCAAGTTCAGGAATAATTGGGAAGAAGTAGTTATTCCGCTTAGAGACCTCGATTTAAGTGGAAAGAAATTCGCCTTAGATCAGATAAAGCAATTAGAGTTTGAAGGAATAGCTTCAGGAACAGTTCATATAGATGATATTAAAGTAATTACCCTACAATAAATGATGCAAAAGCTTATTATACTAGCAAGCGTTTTTTTCGCTTTTACTTCCTGTAATCAGGAACAAAA
>JBGCDA010000057.1:0-30800 GCA_045104985.1 Flavobacteriales bacterium
ATTCCCAGCAGCTATAAATCCCCAAAAGAAAAACACTGTTACCAGTGTAGCTAGGGCTCCATTGTAATTTTTAGATTCATTCATTGATGCGCTTTATTGTTCTTAGTTTATGAGAATAAGATTGGGTTTCAATATTAAAAATACCGTTATGATCTATGTTATCGATTCTAACCCTTCCCGATGCATGTATTATTTTCTTTTCCGTTTCTTCTTCCAGAATGATGCCCACATGAGTAATTTTTCCTTCTGCATTATCAAAAAAAGCCAAGTCCCCTTCCTGAGATTCATCCACAAATAAAATCTGTTCTCCTAAATCTACCTGCTGAGAAGCGTCTCTCGGAATGGAGTAGCCCTGTGTTCTTAATGCTAACTGAGTAAACCCTGAACAATCTATACCCAATGGCGTGCGACCTCCCCATAAATAAGGCGAGTTTAAATAAAGCATGCATGCTTCCCTAATCATGGGTATTGACTCTACTTGATTCGCACTATTAAATTCGAAATCCATTAAAATCTCATTATTGCATATAAAAGATCCAGGTAGTACATTCAGTTCTCCTCTCGTCTTGTGTAAAAGCTTAAGTTCAGCGTTGCAATATTTACCTTCAATAGTCTCATATTGATGTTCGAAATGCTGCTTTCGGTCTATCCAACCCTCATAAGAATCATGATCAGACTGGATTCTAACCCATTTTTCTTGTTCTTCTATTACATAATAACGTTCTCCAAACAAAAGCTGATTAACCATTTCTGACCTATCTGAAGGTTCATGCCTAACAGGTACAGCTATTTCGAGTATTATTCCGTTTTTCAAGACTCTTATTATGTAATTAGTTCACTTACACGCAATAATAAGATTTTAAGAGGCACTCTAAACAATTCTTTTTTCCACAACAGTTGAGTAATTTTCGATAAAACTTAATTTTTTATCGATAAAACTTTGGCAAACTAAGATTAAGATGTATATTTGCATTCACATTAAATGAAATTACTGTCTTATCCTCTTAATTGAGTTCTTACGAAATAACCAATTCGTATTACTTAATTATTTTAAATGACAAATTTTACAGTTTCAAACGACAACACTAGTTGTAAAGCCAATTCTCTTTCATTCAGAGCAGATTTTAAAAGATTCGCTCTTTTCCTATTTGTAACCATTTCATCATTATCGCTTTTTGCGCAAGACATTCCTGTGAATGACTTATGTGATGGTGCACTACCTATTTTATGTGGAGAAACATTAGAAGGTTCTACCACTAGCGCTACACCAGATGGCACTTCATTCTGTGGCACCACTAATTCTGCACCTGGTGTGTGGTATTCTCTTACTGGAGCTGGAGATATAATAACTGCCTCTCTATGTGGTTCTTCTTATGACACTAAAATCTCAATCTATAGTGGATCATGTGATGATCTTACTTGTGTAGAAGGAAATGACGACTCTTGTGGCCTTCAGTCTGAAGAAGAATTTACAGCTAATTTAGATGTAGATTATTTCATTTTAGTTCATGGATTTTCTACAGGAACTGGAGATTATAGTTTAAGTTTAACTTGTGAGCCTATACCTACAGCACCAGAAAATGATCTTTGTTCAGGTGCACTTCCTTTAGAATGTGGTCAAACTTTAGAAGGTTCTACAGATGGAGCTACTTTTGATAATGCAGGAACTTGTGTTACTTCTAATAGCGCACCAGGAGTTTGGTATTCTATATCAGGTACTGGAGGTGCTCTAACACTTAGCACATGTAATGCAGCTAATTATGACACTAAGATATCAGTATTCGAAGGTTCATGTGAGGAATTATTATGTGTAACTGGTGTAGATGACGCTACAGGATGCGCTGGGTTCACTTCAGAATTGGAATTTGTTTCTTCGATTGGAACTGATTATTTAATACTTGTTCATGGTTTCGGTTCGGCTAACGGAGAATTTGATTTCACTATTACTTGCGATCCAGCTATTTTAATAGATGTGGCTTGTTTAGAAGATGTAGAAGCTCCAGTTTTCGAATCTGATTTAGAATGCGATCTAGAGAATGAGGTGTTTTTAACATCTGAAACTGGAGCTCCAGTTTCTGAATGCTCTTTTACTACTGCTTTCGGTCCTGGAGACGACTGGGCATTTTGGTTACCAGAGCAGGGTGGATTATCATCTGATGATTTTATTCCTTCTGGAGATTTAATGTTTACTCAATATGCTGATGGTACTGCTAATCTAACTGGACAAGTGGTAAACGATACTAACCCTAACGAAATTTTCGATCTTGATTTTTGGTTCGCTAACGCAGCAGACTGGAACACATGGAGCGGCTTAGGAAGATGGTATAAAGATGATTTAGGTTACGGTGCTGGTAACTTCCAAGACTGGACTTATTACGAATTAGTAGGTGGTATTTCTACTGCTACTGGTTCTGGAGATTTAGATGGTGATGTTCTTTATTTCACTCACAATCCGGCTAATTACTTCTTTGGATTCCAATTAGGAGAAGGTGCTAACAATAAAAATGATGCTTTTGGTTTCTCTGGATGGTTTAACTATACAGGAACTTTAAATGGAGAGTCTGTTACAGGTCATGGTGATATTAACGCTGACACTGAATGTGCTCCTCTCGTAGTAGAAAACTGTGTTAACGACACTCAGTTTACATACCTATATAGCGCTACTGATATTTGTGGAAATGTAGATAACCAATTAGTAATAGTAACTGTAGAAGACAATGAGGCTCCTGTGTTTATAGATGGACCAGAAGATATGACTATTTCTTGTTCTGAATGGCCTATGCCTTTAGGAGGATGCATAGCTGTAGATAACTGTTCTGGTGACATCACTTACTTAGATCCTACAGAGGAAATAGTAGTAGGAGATTGTCCGGCAGCACTTACTGTTACTAGAAGCTGGGCTGCAATAGATGTTTGTGGAAACCAATCAATTCACGTTCAAACGATAAATGTAGTAGACGAAGAGGCTCCAATATTAACGAACCTTCCAGAAGCTCAATTAACGGTAGAGTGTGATAACGTGCCTGGAGCAGCTCTAATAGAAGCTAACGATAACTGTTCAGAATTCGAATTAGATTATAATGAGTTAATCGAAACTACTGAATGTGTGAATAACTACACTATTATTAGAACTTGGATAGCAGAAGATGCTTGTGGAAATATATCTTCGTTTACTCAAACTATTACAGTTGAAGATACTACTGCTCCAGTAATAACTGCTGAGGTTTTATTAACTGCTGAGTGTAATGAGACTGATCAAGTATTCGCTACTGCTAGTGATAACTGCTCTGCAGATTTAAATATAACACTGACTTACACTGACCAGTTGAACTCTGGTGGATGTATGGGTGTTCTTGCTAGAGATTACACTGCTACTGATGAGTGTGGTAATTCATCTACTTTTACTCAGTATATCACTTTAACTGATACTACTGCACCTACTTTATTAGAAGTACCTGCGGATACTACAGTAGAGTGTGATGAGCTTAACATCTTAGAAAACGGAAATTATTTCACTTCAGAGCCAGTTTCAGCTGCTGATAATTGTGGTTTAGATGTTACTATAACTTACTCAGAATTATCTACTGAAGAAGAATGTATTCTTACTATCGTAAGAACTTGGATAGCTATTGATTACTGTGGAAATGAGAGCATGGCTACTCAAACAGTAACTGCAGTAGATACAACTAATCCAGTGTTTACTTCTTTCCCTGAGGATGCTCAGATAGAATGTACAGATGAACTTCCTACTGAGTTACCAGTGGCTGAAGATAACTGTGGTGTAGTAAGTCTAGAGTTAACTGAAACTACGGAGCCAGGAAACTGTAATGGTTCTTCAATAGTGACTAGAGTGTATAGAGCTGATGATGAGTGTGGAAACTTCGCTATCATGACACAGACTATTACTTTAATAGACAATACTGCTCCTGAATTCACTTCTGTACCTGAAGCACAAACGTTAGAGTGCGATCAAGAAGTTCCTGCTACTAATGCAGAGGCTATTGATGCTTGTGGAGGTGTAACTATTACTTTTGAAGATTTGGAAGAAGGAGATGCTTGTACTACTACCATTACTAGAACTTTTACAGCTACTGATGATTGTGGTAACTCTAGCGTTGCAACGCAAATCTTTACTGTATTAGATACTACTGCCCCTGTAATGACTGGTGAGCCTAGTCTGCTTATGGCATGTGACGCTATCTCTGAAGATGTATTAGTAGAAGCTACAGACAACTGTAATGCTGAGATCACAATTACATTCGAAGACTTAGAAGTTTCTGGTGGATGCGCTGGTCAAGTGATTAGAACTTACACTGCTACTGATGGGTGTGGTAACTCTTCAGAATTTGTACAAATCTTAGATCTAGTAGATTCGTTAGCCCCTGAATTCACTTCATTCCCTGTAGATTCAGCAGTAGAGTGTAATGCTATTCCAGCTCCATCTCAGCTAGTAGACGCTGAAGATAACTGTGGTGAAGTAACTATAGAATACTTAGGAGAAGTAACTGAAACTGGCAGTTGTCCAAATAACTATACATTAATAAGAACATGGTCTGCTACTGATGAATGTGGAAACGAAACTCTGAGATCTAACACACTTACAGTAACAGATACTACTGCTCCTGAATTTACTTTCGTTCCAGAATCTGCAGAGCAAGAGTGTACTGAGGCTTTTGAATTCGGAACACCTGAAGCTGAAGATAACTGTGGTGAAGTAACTATTACATCTTCAGATTCATTTGAATTATTAGAGTGTGGTTCAGCTTTAACTAGAACATGGACAGCTACAGATGAATGTGGTAACAGCACCACGGCTTCACAAACTATAGCTTTAATAGATACTACAGCACCTGTGCTAAACCCTCTTCCAGAAGATTTAACTTTAGAGTGTAATGAGTCTGCTCCTATTTTCAATCCAAACTGGTCAGATAACTGTGATGCTACATTAGAATTAACTGCTACTAGTAGTGAAGTTATTCTAGAATGTGGATTCCAAGTAATTTACTCTTACAGTGCTACAGATGACTGCGGAAACTTTACTGAAGTAATTCAGACAATAACATTCGTAGATACTACTGCTCCTGAATTCGAAGGAATGCCAGAAATAGATATGCCGTGTGATGCTATCAATGACGACATACTGGTTACAGCTACAGATGCTTGTGGTGATGTAACTATTACTTTCGAAGACATAGAGGTTTCTGGCGGATGTTCAGGACAGATTATCAGAACTTATACTGCTACTGACAATTGTCAAAATGCATCTGAATTTGTGCAGATTCTAGATCTAGTAGATGAAACTGCTCCTGAAGCTTCTAACGAGCCAGCTGATCTTACTTTAGATTGTACTGAAGAAGTACCTTCTACAGAAGTAGAATTCACTGATAACTGTGATGAGGAATTAAGTGTAATCTTTGATGAAGCGTACGCTGGTAACTCATGTGATAGTACTATTACTAGAACATGGATAGCTACTGATCACTGTGGAAATGAAACTATAGTAGATCAAGTTATCAATATCTTAGACACTACTGCACCTGTATTTACTTCACTTCCTGAAAACGTTACTCATGAGTGTACAGAATTAGTAGAATACGGAATGGCTTCTGCTGAAGATAATTGTAATAACGCGGCAGTAACAGTAGCCGAAGTAACTTCTGGAGATGACTGTGAGACTATTATTACTAGAACGTTCACCGCTACTGATGACTGTGGAAATTCAAGTACTGCTGCTCAGGTTATTACTATAGTAGATACTCAAGCACCTACATTCACATCTGTTCCTGAAGATTTAGAACACTCATGTGAGGAAACTCCAGACTATGGAATGGCTGCTGCTACTGATGCTTGTAACGTGGTTACAGTAACTGTAGAAGAAACTATCCAAGAACAAGATGCTTGTGAAACTGTACTACTAAGAGTATTTACTGCTACAGATGCTTGTGGAAACATAGCTACAGCCGATCAAACGATCTTTATCTTTGATAATACAGCACCTGTATTCGGAGCTGTACCAGCTGATCAAGACTACCAATGCTTAGGTGATGTACCTGCACAGCTTAACCCTACTGCTACAGATAACTGTCAGGTAGCTATGGTAACGTGCATTCAAGATCAAGATCTAGATGAGTGTGGAAATGGTACTATAACTGTACTATGCGAAGCTACTGATGGATGTGGAAACATTTCTGAAACTAGCTATGTAATTACCATCTTAGATACAGAAGCTCCTCTTTTAAGTTCTACGCCTGCTGATCTAGTATTAGACTGTGGAGACGAAGTTCCTGAGCCACTTGAATTATCTGCTCTAGATAACTGTAACAGTGATGTAGTGGTAGAATACACAGAAGTAATTATAGGAGACAATACACCTGTGGAAGGTTCTATAGCTACATGTGTTCTTAACACACCTCAAACACCAGTGTGTACAATTAACGAAAACGGATGGGCTATGAAATTATTTAGCTTCCCTGGATACGAGTTCTTTAATGTACTTACTGATGGTCTTTTTGTAGAGTTTGACAATGGAACAGCTCACTTAACTGGTACTTTAGTAGCTCAGAATAATCCTAATGCTTTCTTCTCTATAGATGTATGGTTAGAAAATGGATTAAACTGGAATGACTGGTCTAATCAGACTTTCCCTACATCGTTTAAAGATGACTGTGGAATTATTACTGATGAATACTTAGATTATACGTACTACGTAATGACTGAAGGAAGCGCTACTTTAACTGGTTCTGGAGATTTAGCAGGGTCATTCTTTAACCTTTCTCACGCTCCTATTAATTACTTCTACGGTTACCAAGTAGGTGTAGCAGCTAATAATGTAAACGGAGAGTATGGTAACGGTGGATGGTTTACTGGAGAAGGAATATTAGTAGATGCAGCCACTCAAACTTCTGTAGAGTTAGAAGGATTCCAAGGAGACTTCGCATTCGGAGCTGACTGTTGTCCTCAGTACTCTATCGAGAGAACATGGACTGCTACAGATTGTTCTGGTAACACTACTTCTTATACACAGACTATTACTTTCGATGATTTAGGATCTGAAGAAGAATTAGAAGAAGATGATGTACCTAACACACCAGGAACTCAAGGTTCAGCAATAGCAGAATCTAACTTCTCTAAAGTATTCCCTAACCCAGTAAATAACATAGCTAACTTTCAGTACAAGAGTACTACTAACGATAGAGTATACATAGCTGTATTCGACATCAATGGGTCTGTAGTAGCTGAATTGTTTAGTGGAGACATAGTAGCAGAAAGATTGTATACTATGGAGCTAGATGCTTCTAACCTAACAGCAGGAATCTACATTTACAGAGTAGCAGGTGCTGAAGGTATAACTACAGAAAAGTTTGTAGTAACTAAATAAGAAAAACGACATCTCTACATATAACTTACACTTCTCTTTGAGATAGAGAAAAAACTGCCCGGTTAACTCCGGGCAGTTTTTTTATGTCTGCTTTTTCTTCTTGTAATTTATCTTTTTCTGCGTTGCAATGGTTTTTTCTTAATTCGGAAATTCCCCTTGTTCTTTGTTTTCTATTCCAAGTTTGCCGTAGAACATGCTATATGAGTGATTAAGCTCGTAAGGAGAAGAAATAGGGAAGCTCGAAGGTTAGAATTCATCATTCAGGCCGCTCCACATTGAGAATAGTGCCATATTAAGACCTACCACGCTAGGCGAAACGCAGTGAAGTCGAACATTTAAACTCATTCAAGGTTCAAGTGTATTAGAACTCACGCCTAAGGTCTGACTAACACCAAGCTAAAACAGGCCATAAAAAAATCCCTCAAGACCGCTGTCTGAGGGATTTCCGTAAGTCTTTGTTCACAAACCTAACTTGTGTAAGACTAGATAATAAATTGTTTTCATATTCCTTTACGCCAGTGGTTCTATAAAGGTTACAATTATTTTTTATAAAGTTCTAAATAAACGGCCAAGTGGTCCGAATAGCCTCCATAGAAGCGGCTTCCCTGAAACTTGCTAGGTTGTTTTTGTTTGTGAGTTTTATCATAATATAGCACATAGTCTTCTTTGAATATCTTCATTTTGCTACGCTTTACTTCCCAGCTATTTTTATCCAAAAGGCTTTTAGACACTATAAACTGGTCAAACATACCCCAATCTCCCTGATAAGTAATGGTTCCTTTATCTGACTTATCTAACTCATAAGCTAAGTTCACTAACTGAGCACTTTTATCCTTTGTGCTCTTAGCCTGAACTATAGACTCTAAAGACTTGTTATCTGGATAATCATTAAAGTCACCACTAATCAGTAACTGCGCATCAGGATTTTTCTGAGTAATCTCATCTATTTTATGCTTTAAGGTCTTAGCAGCAGCTAGTCTTTTATGCTCTGTTTCTTTCCAGCCATCTCTTCTGCTAGGCCAGTGGTTAACGAAAGTGTGCAGCACACTTCCATCTGCCTGAGTAAAAGATGCGTAAAGAATATCTCTACTAAATAGATTCTTCTCTGAATGAGAGTCTATATCTAAGAACTCAAAATCAATTAAAGATAAGTACAATGGATTATAGAGAATAGCCACATCTATTCCTCTCTGATCTTTACTCTCCTTATGAATAATTTTATAACCTGCCTTACGCATATCATCATGCATTACTAGATCTTTTAACACCCTTAGGTTTTCTACTTCTACCAGCCCCATAAAGTGCGGAAGCTCTTCTCCTAAATCGTTCATGACTTCAGATATTCTGTCTAGTTTCTGGTAGTATTTATCTTTAGACCATTCGTATTTACCATCAGGAAGAAAATCGCTATCTCTAGTTTTAGCGTCATCTTCATAATCAAATAGATTTTCTACATTCCAAAAACCCGCCAGTAAATCACTCATAATTAAGTCGTTTTTAACCTTCGCATCTACCACTTCTTCAGTAGGATTAGCTACTATTCCGTTTTTGGCTACCTTAGCAGAATCACCACAAGATGCTACTATAAACGCCAGCATAAATGGTAGAGTATATTTAATTTTTATCATTAATTAATCTTATTTTTTTAGCCCTAATACGCCCATTATACCTCTAGTTAATTCGCGAAGCACTGTCCTACCCAGCTGCCTTACCATGGTGTTTTTAGAGAGTTTTTCTATAGCATTAGGTTCAGATTTTTTAGTCTTCTTCACCTTCTTTTCGTCCTCTTTTAGCTTTTCTTGATTCTCTTTACTCTGTGCTTTTTCTATTTTTTCAGTAAGGATTTCGTAAGCACTTTCTCTGTCTATTTCCTCATTATAAACCCTTACTAAATCTGAGTCCTTAATCACTTTTTTAATCTCAGATGCCGTGAGTATATCCATTCTAGTAATGGGCGCTCTGAGCAGGGTAGCAGCTAGTGGTGTAGGTATTCCTTTTTCGTTTAACCCTGTAATGAGTGCCTCTCCTATTCCCATTTTAGTAAGTACTTCATCTGTTTTGTAGTAATCAGATATAGGATAATTTTCAGCCGTTTTCTTAATGGCTTTTCTGTCTTTAGCCGTGAATGCTCTTAAAGCGTGCTGCACCTTTAAGCCCAGCTGGCTCAATACAGCATCTGGCACATCTGTAGGATTTTGAGTACAAAAGTAGATGCCTACTCCCTTAGATCTAATGAGTTTAATAATACTTTCTATCTGATCAAGTAACGCTGCAGAAGCATTTTTAAATATGAGGTGGGCCTCATCTATGAAAAGACACAACTTAGGTTTATCTGCATCTCCCTGCTCAGGAAAAGTGGAGTAAATCTCTGCCAGTAAACTGAGCATAAACGTGCTAAACATTTTAGGCCTATCCTGAATATCATCTAGCCTGATAATATTTATGATCCCTTTACCATCTCTGGTAGTCCTAGTAAGATCGTTCACATCAAAAGACTTTTCTCCGAAAAACTTGTCAGCCCCTTGGCCTTCTACTTCTACTATTTTTCTCATGATAGTAGATACTGAAGCTGGGGCTACTCTTCCATATTGTTCTTCTACCTCTGCTCTTCCTTCTTCTCTAATGTAGTTTAAGATCTTTTTTAAATCTTTTAAATCTATAAGAGGCATTTTTTGGTCATCACAGTACTTAAATATGATGGCCATAATGCCGCTTTGAGTATCATTTAAACCTAAAATTTTAGATACCAGCACAGGACCGAATTCTGAAATGGTAGCTCTAAGTCTTACACCATTTTGTTCAGAAATAGACATTAACTCTACTGGCAGCCCTTCAGCCTCATAAGGCAGGTCTCCTATAACTCCATGCCTCCACTTTATATGGTCATTCATACTCCCTGGCTGCGCTAATCCGCTCAAATCTCCTTTAAGATCCATTAAAAAAGTAGGGATTCCTTTTAGAGACATCTGTTCTGCTAATACTTGGAGGGTCTTAGTTTTTCCTGTTCCTGTAGCTCCTGCTATTAACCCATGGCGATTAAGGGTTTTGAGTGCTATTTTTACATGAGCGTCTGGTTGACATTCTCCGTCTAGCATAGCTCCTCCTATAGTGATGTAATCTTTTTTAAACGTATATCCGTCCTGAATATGCTTCTTAAATTCTTCTGATTTAGACATTCTTTATCCTTGTTTTCATTTAGAGCAGGCTGTATGAATTCACCATCGCAACGCTTAACACAACCATTATAAATGCATTAAAAGTATACCGGATGAAACGTTAATCCTGCCTTTTTATCTAGCTGCAAGGTAGGAAACGGAAGCTTTATAAAGTTTAATGCAGAGAGTATATTCTTCACATGTTTACTCCTTATAGGTATTTTAGACCAATCTACATCTAAACTCAGATAATACTGAGAGTATGGCTGGAGTCCTGCGACCTGATCTGACTGTGCTCGTGTAAAATTATTGATACCATAACCGCCAGAAACAGACAGCCATTTGGGTAATCCTTTTTTATTACATGCGCTAAATAGGTTAAAACTAGCCCAATAAGTTTGGCCGTTGTAATCTTTAAACATTTGCTCAAAGAGGCTTTCTCCAAGTAATGGGGAATTGCGCATGGCTAGACCACTTCTCTGGAAACTCCACTTCAGTCTTAACCTCTGATCACCTATCAATTTTTCTTGGGCCAGATAGAGGGAACTGCCTATGAAATTAGCTCCTAGATCTGAGACACTAAACCCCCATCCTTCTGAATAAGCATCTAATACTTCTAGCGTGCTGGTGTAAGTGAATCCAAAGGCTGCTGCCACGAAAGGGGATCTGTTATTCCAATTGAACTTTCTGAAAAACGGCTCTGACTTTTCAGACAATATATAAGCTGTAGTAATGTGCCCAGCTTTATCCATTCCATTCCATTCGTTCAGGTCGTTAAAGAAATGGAAGCTCTGTCTATCATAGTCTTTATACCAGAGCTGATGAAGAATAGTATAACTGCCCGCGGTAACTATACCAGCGGTAATTAAGGAAGATGAAGGTGTCATAATGCTAGTTTTTTCAGGAATAGTGTCTAGTCTAGCAAACCCAGATAAACTTACCAAAACCATAAAAATGAGCATTATAACTTTAACCATATTTCTACGTAAACAAGTACTGAAATGAACCAATAGACTTATACTAATGACAGCTTTAGGCATGATAGCCAAAAATACTAATTCCAGAAATGGTTTGCAGTATTACAGGTTAATGACATTCTTCGAGACACTATCCATACTGCTTTTCGGATTTGTTTTCTTATTTCTATTAGAAGGAAATGAGGAATTCGTGGTGGATAGAGTGCTTGTGTTTTTCGTCTCTTTAATGGCTTTCTGTTCTACTTTTTTGAAGATAGACATAAAGGTGATTAGAAACTTATGCTTTATCAGTTACTACGCTTTTACATTTCAAGTGGTTCTAAGTAACGCCATAAATGACTTTGGGACGTACCATTTCATAGCACTCATTATAGCTATTCAAGCAGTTAGCATTAGTTTTAACAGAGCTTCATTCGCATCATACTACCTGCTAATTATATCGTTACTTGCCATTTGTCTTATAACCACCAATTCTAATTTATTAATTGAAGATAAGGCTGTTTTAGGGGGGTCTATGGTCATTCTAGGACTATTATTATATTTAATATCACATTTAAAAGCCTCATTCCAACAAAAATTAAAATTCAAGGAGGAGTTTTTAAGAACTTTAGTAACTAAGACAGAAGAGGCCATTCTTATTACTAATTTCGAAGGAGACATCTTCGAAACCAACACCGTAGCTCTATATATGTTTGGATTCAGAGCAGAAGAATTAGAAGGAAAAAACTTCAGCACACTCAGGAAATACGAACTCACCAAAAAAGAAGACCAAAAGGGAGTAAATCAGCTCTTAGAGAATAAGTTCTGGAACGATGAAATTTCCTTGGTTAAAAGTGATAAAAGTGAATTTGATGCTCATGTGTCTATCAGCTTCATAAAGAAACAGGGGCAAGAATTCTTAGTTTACAGAGTCTCTGATATAAGTATGAGAAAGGCTTCTGAGCGTGAGTTAGTGAAGGCAAAAGAACAAGCTGAAGCAGCAGCTGTAGCTAAAACATCATTCTTAGCCACTATGAGTCATGAAATTAGAACTCCTATGAATGGAGTTATAGGTATGACTGATGTACTTAGTACCACTAGCCTAGACCAGGATCAACTGCATTATGTAAGTACCATACAAAAAAGTAGTAAGAATCTACTAACTATAATAAATGAGGTTCTAGATTTCAGTAAGGCTGAAGCTGGCAAAATGTCTTTAGAACATATCCCTGTGAATATAGGTGAAACACTAGAAGAAATTCTAGATTTAATGGGACCGGTAGCTGAGAACAAAAACATTACACTGGTTGGGAAAATAGAAAAAGATACTCCAGAAATGGTAATTTCTGACCCAACTCGTCTAAAACAAATTATAGTAAACCTTATATCCAACGCCATTAAGTTCACCTCAGAAGGTCAAGTGAAAATTAATATCAGAGCTAGAGCCAGAGAAGCTAAAGACGTTTTCTTAGAATTTAAGATAGAAGATAGTGGAATAGGTATTCCTGATGAAAAACTAGCCTATGTATTTGAATCATTTACTCAAACCGACTCTACTACCACTAGAAAATATGGAGGAACTGGTTTAGGCCTTGCTATTTCTAAAAAACTAGTAGACCTATTAGAAGGTAACATTTGGGTATCAAGTGAATTAGGAAAAGGGTCTACATTTACATTTACCATTAAAACTGCAATTCACACTGTAGATATTAAAAAGATTAAAAAAGTCGTAAACCCACTGCACGACTCTGAATTATTAGTAGGCCTCAGAATACTCTTAGCCGAAGACAACCTTATAAACCAGGAAGTGGCTTCTCTTATTCTAAAAGGTTTAGGTGGAGCTATTGACATTGCTGAAAATGGGAAAATAGCCGTAAATGCTTGCAAATCTATAGACTACGATATCATTTTCATGGATGTACAAATGCCTGAAATGGATGGGCTAGACGCCACTAAAGAGATAAAATCTAACAGTAGCACCTACGGAAACCCTCACATCATAGCCATGACTGCTAATGCTTTCGAAGAAGACAAGCGTATGTGCTTAGAAGCAGGCATGAATGATTTTATCAGTAAGCCAATTATGATGGATAAACTAAAAAGTGCTATAGAAACCTTTCGGGCTAAATCTATAGATAGAGTTTAACCTATACTTATTGGATACTATTTAATTAGGGATTAATTATGCTAGTTAGCTCGCGTTGCAATAAAATTACATCTTCTCTCTTACCAGCCACTTTACTCCACTTAGGCCTACTACCTGTATTGATAAAGCCTGCTGAAGCAAAAAGCTTCAAACTCTTCTCATTAGAAGCCAATACTGAACAGTACAGTAATTCTATATTTAACACCTGGCTTGCATACTCACAAATCAAATTTAAAGCCTTAGTAGCTAAACGCTTACTCCTGTGCCGCTCTAATATGTAAACACCTACTCCTGCCCTAGAATGTATGGCCGAATAATTAAATAAATCTATGGCTCCTACAGCTGCTTCAGCCTTCTCCGAAATAATCATGAATCTATGCTGACCATGAGTTATCAAGTCATGCTCGCCTTTTACATATAACTCCATTGTAGATTTACTAAATGGCAGGTAAGTCTCAGAATGAATCCACTCTTTAGTATCATTCTCTATTTCTAATAACACTTCTAAATCTGAAGGTTCTATAGACCGCAGAAATAGCTCATTGCAACGCAAAAAACTCATGACTACAAAGCTAAATCAAATCATGCGCTAAGTATTACTAAATTTGGCCTTTTAAACTCGAGTATGAGAAATCTGTATTTCATTTTAATTCTTCTTGTTTCATTGTCATCATGTGGTGTAAATAGTGACTTAATGTTTAGAACACCTACTGAGTATGAGTTCGATGATTTTTTAGAAGCTACAGAACTTGAATACACTATTAGTCCTAATGATATACTGAACTTCAGACTTTTTACAAATGATGGAATGCAGCTCATAGAAATGAATACGGATAGAGGAAACCTACAGCAAAACCTCAACTTTTCATTGAACTATTTAGTGAGATCGGATAGTATAGTAGAATTACCCAGTCTTGGAGAAATAAATATAGTAGGACTAACAGTGCCTGAGGCTCAGGAAAAACTTTCTAATGAGTACGTGAAGCTTTACAATGATCCTTTTATACAAATAGAAGTAATAAATAATCGAGTAATTGTATTTCCTGGAAGCGGAGGATCCGCTAGAGTTATTTCGCTTACAAACAATAACACTAGCGTTATAGAAGCTCTGGCTCTGGCAGGGGGATTAACCACCAGAGGAAAAGCAAAGAAGGTGAAACTTATAAGAAAAGTAAATAGTGAAACTGAGGTTTACCTTATGGATCTGAGCACCATAGAAGGAATAAAATATGCCAATAGTGTAGTTCAAGCCAATGATATTATTTATGTAGAACCTACAGCTGAAGTAGCGCGAGAGCTACTTAGAGACATTACTCCTGTGCTTACATTATTCACTAGTGCATTAATTCTATATTCTCAAATAGGTGGAAATTAAACAACTTAAGCTAGAAGGCACTTTTCTGTGTACACCTAGAATTTTTAAAGATGAACGTGGAAGCTTCTTAGAAAGTTATAACCACAAGCAATTCTGCATTGGAATAGGCCGTGAGCTAGAATTTGTTCAAGACAACCACTCTATTTCTAAAAAGGGAGTGTTCAGAGGTCTTCATTTTCAAAACCCACCTTTTACTCAAGATAAACTAGTAAGAGTGACGAAGGGAGCAGTATTAGATGTGTTTTTAGATTTAAGAAAAAACTCTCCTACTTACGGAGTGTGTGATTCGGTGAAACTAACAGCTGAGTCTTTCAGTAGCCTTTTTATACCAGCAGGTTTTGCCCACGGATTTCTGGCATTAGAAGAAGAGACTCATTTTCTGTATAAGTGCTCTGCCTATTACGCGCCTTCTCATGAAGCTACTATAGATTACAGGACGGTAAAACAACTAAATCTTCCCAGCCAAGATCTAATTTTAAACAATAAAGATCTAAATGGAGAAGATTTTACAAGCTTTAACTCTCCGTTTTAATAACTGTTCAGAATTTCTCGGTTTACAGTAATTTTCTGATTTAACTTTGCTCTCTTTAAAAGACACACCATTGAAAGATATACTTAAATATACAGGAGCCATAGCATTAGGAGCCTTACTTACATACCTATTAGTACAAACTACTACTGAGAAAGCGCAAGACAGAAACTATGAAAAGCACGTTTCTGAGAACTATAAGGTATTCAGCTTGGCCGTTCCTGAAGGTTTAACTTTCTGCGGAGAAGAAATTCCTCTTCATAAAATGAACGTAGCTGAAAAGCTAGACAGAGAACTTTTGGTTAACACTTACTGGCATAGTAATACTTTTCTAATGATGAAAAGAGCCAATCGTTACTTCCCAGTGATTGAGAAAATTTTAGCTGAAGAACAAATGCCTGATGATTTAAAATATCTGGCACTTATAGAAAGTGGATTAACTACTGCCACCTCTCCTGCTGGAGCTAAAGGATTCTGGCAGTTCATGTCGGCCACAGGAAAATCTTATGGATTAGAAGTAAACAGTAATGTAGACGAGCGTAATCACATAGAGAAAGCCACCAGAGCGGCTTGTAATTATTTAAAAGATTCTTATGACCAGTTTGGAGACTGGGGATTAGTAGCTGCTTCCTATAACATGGGCTCTGGAGGTGTGAGAAAAAAATTAAAACAACAGAAACAAGAAACCTATTGGGATCTAGAACTCAACTCGGAAACAAGTAGATATGTCTACAGAATTTTAGCGGTAAAAGAAATTCTAAATAACGCTGGGAAATATGGATTCAGAGTAAGACCTAAAGATTTATATCCTCCCTACCAGTTTGACACAGTGGCTGTGGATACCGCCATTACAGATTTAGTGGCTTTTGCCAATAAATACGGAATGAGCTACCACGAGTTTAAAACACTGAACCCATGGTTAAGAAAAGATAATCTGGAAAACAGAAGCGGAAAACAATACAGCATTAAGGTTTCTCAGAAATAAACCTCTCTAGAACGTTCCCTCTTCCAAGTAAGTATTTTCACTAGCATCACTCACTTTTAGTCTATATTGGCTTTCTGAGGTTATTTTCAGCTCGTCTTCTAGACGCCCTTCTAAACGGGCACGTTTGTAATCATAATACAGAGGAACCCAAGTGCCGTCTATCTCTAAACTGTACTCGTCTATGCCAGAGTTATCATCTGTAACTCTAATTCTAATGGTTTTAGACTGGTTTAAATCAGCAGCATTCCATTTTACTACAGGCTCTACTGCATCATAGCTCACAGTGTAAATCCCAAACTCTTTTACTCGCGTTCTTATCCACCCATCTTTATAAGCGCCACCTTGGGTGTAGTATCTTCCGTTCACTGGATTATATCTAGTAATAAAGAACTTGGTAGTATCTATGTCTAAAGAATCGTTCAGTTTTAAACTTAAAATACACTTATTCTGCAGTGGAATAGACCTATCTCCTACTTGAAAATACTTACTGTAGTCGCCATTCTTTTTTGTGTATATCTCTAAGGAAACCAGCTCATCATTGATTAATCTGAATGGCGGTATTCTTAAGCTGCACTCTTCGGTACTTATGGAATTAGCTTCATCAAATTTCACGTATTGATGAGCTTCTTTTTTTCGCTTAGAAATCGGTAAATCCTTCTCTGATTTTTGGATCTTAAAATCTAAGAACGACTGGTTACCAGCAGCATCTGTTATCACCACATTAACTTGGTGAACCTCATTGTCTGCTAAAGAGATTAGGCCACTATTAGTAGTAGTGTAGATTTCCAATTTATTATTAGGCAGCACAAAACACCTGTGAAAACTACTTTTTTCTTTTAAAAACAGTTCATAGCTCTTATGCGCATTAATGTATCTGCTCGTACTAAAATCTAGAGAATCTAGTTTCATGCTATAGATCTGCTCACCATCTAAAGATAAATCTATACTGTAAACTCCACAGCTATTTCTAGAATTAGAGAGGTAGTCTAATGTATGGATAGACAAGCCACTAAGTGCATTAACTTTTACGGTTTCCTTCACAGAGTATCGGCCTGATGCTGCTCTGGTGTAATACCTTCTGGTATCCATTACCCTGCCCCTGAGAG
The DNA here is from genome assembly GCA_045104985.1 of Flavobacteriales bacterium. Lineage (GTDB taxonomy): Bacteria > Bacteroidota > Bacteroidia > Flavobacteriales_D > Sanyastnellaceae > ASP10-05a. Next base: position 17,631 of record JBGCDA010000057.1, read on the forward strand.
TATCTGGATTAAAAGATTCTACCAGCACTCCATTAATATTTGGCGGCACATCGTCTTTAATGTCAAACCCCATAAGTAGAGGGTTAAGCGGCTTTTCGGTATCTGAAGTTCTTATTTCAAAATGAAGATGAGGGCCGCCACTGCCACCGCTATTACCTGTAAAACCTATAAAGTCTCCTCTTTTTACTGGCAGTCTATTCTTATTCGGGAAAATATCTACCTCGTTTCTACCTAAAGTTTTCTGAGCCAGCTTGAGGAATGCACTAATGGTATCATTATAATTTTCTAGATGAGCATAGACACTTGTGTGTCCGCTGGGATGATCTAAATACAAAGCCTTACCATAGCCAAATGGAGAAACTTTCACCCTTCTTACCCATCCATCTGCTACAGCATAAACTGGGAAGCCCGTCTTTCTATCTGTCTTTACATCTATGCCAGTATGAAAATGATTGGTTCTGAATTCACCGAAATTCCCACTCAGCCTCATAGGAATATCCACTGGGTTTCTGAAATTTAGCGTATCAGTTAATCTCTGTGCGCTGCTGTGCCCTTGCGCCATAGTCATTAGCGTTGCAACGCTTAAAACAATCCTTACCCATCTCCAATCCATACTTAAAATTCTAAAGAATAGAATCTTGAATTAGAGCCTTAGCAATATTATATCCACAAATTATTAAGAAAAACTTAGTTGAAAATTGGGATTTAATTCTTTGGTGCTAGTGCTAGTCTGATTACATTTGTAATGCTTCGGTAAAGAAGTGTAGTAGACTGAAATATGAATTCACAAGAAATCCTTTCTAAAATTGGCGAGAACCTAGATCAACTAGCTGCTCAGAGAGACCATTTTAAAGAGACTGTTTCTAAGCAAAACGAAGAAATTCAGAAGCTTAAGGCAAAAGTAGAGAATTTAGAGCATCAGCTGAACCAACTTCCTAAAGAAGCTAATAATCAGTTAATATCCACACAAAACACTTCTTCCAACGAAGGAGTGAAACTGAAGATAGACGGATTGATAGAAGAGATTGACGAGTGTTTGACACTTTTAAATAATTAAAAAATCGGAGAGTATAAAATGAGTGAAGAAGTTTCCATACACGTAACTATAGCTACTAGGAAATACCCACTCACTGTGGCTAAAAAAGACCAAGAATTAGTGTTGAAAGTAGCCTCAGATATAGATAATGCAGTTAAAGCTTTACAGTCTAGTTATGCCATTCAAGACAGGCAAGACCTCATGGCTATGGCAGCTCTGCAAGTGGCTACTAAAGCTGCAGTAGGCACTAAACCTAACTCATCAGACTCCGATTCTAACGTTACTAAAGAACTTCAGATTTTATTAGAAAAATCTGAAGGCTTAGTCTAGATCTCCTGTATTCATTCATCTTCTTCCTAATAATGAAACCAAATGACAGAATTAATCATTGGGGTAGTAGTAGGTATAATAATAGGAGCTGTAATAGGTTACCTCATATTTACTAACGTCCTTACCAAAAAGAAAAACAGCATTATAGAAGAGGCAGAAGCCAAAGCTGAAACTATAAGAAAAGACAAAGAGCTCAAAGCCAAAGAGCGTTTCTTAGAGCTTAAAGAAAAACACGATCATACCATTAAGGATAGAAACAGAAAAATCCAATCTACCGAAGACAGACTTAAGAGTAAAGAAACCAAACTGAACAAAGATCTAGAGTATCAGAAAAAGAACCAAAAGAATACTGAGCGCATTCAGAAAGACTTAAACGGTCAAATAGACGCAGTTAAAGTAAAACAAAGCGAACTGGAGAAAACCCGACAAAAAGCCGTAAAACTTCTAGAAGAAATCAGCGGACTTTCTGCAGATGAGGCTAAAACCCAACTGGGAGAGCAGTTAAAAGATCAGGCTAGAGCGCAAGCTTCAGAGCAGATTCAGGAAATATTAGATGAGGCTAAGCTTAAAGCCAATACCGAGGCCAAGAAAATAGTAATTCAGTCTATTCAGAGAGTAGCTACTGAGCATGCCGTAGAAAACTCTGTTTCTGTGTTTAATATAGAAAGTGACGACATCAAAGGGCGTATCATAGGAAGAGAAGGAAGAAACATTAGAGCCTTAGAAGCTGCTACAGGTGTAGAGTTCATAGTAGATGACACTCCAGAGGCTATTATCCTAAGCTGTTTTGACCCTGTGAGAAGAGAAATAGCTAGACTTTCTATTCACCAGTTAGTTTCTGATGGAAGGATTCACCCTGCTAGAATAGAAGAAGTAGTAAAAAAGACGACTAAAAATATAGAAGAAGAAATAGCTGAGATCGGAAAAAGAACATGTATCGACTTAGGAATTCATGGTTTAAAAACTGAGCTGGTAAGAATGGTAGGTAGAATGAAATACCGTTCTTCTTATGGTCAGAATCTCCTCCAGCACTCTAGAGAAGTAGCCAACCTGTGTGCTACCATGGCGGCAGAATTAGGCATTAATACTAAAATGGCTAAAAGAGCAGGACTTCTGCACGATATAGGTAAAGTGAGCGATGAAGAATCTGAATTGCCACATGCTATTTTAGGAATGAAGCTGGCTGAGAAATACGGTGAAAAACCAGATGTATGTAACGCCATAGGTGCTCACCATGACGAAATAGAAATGAAGTATATGATTTCTCCTATAGTGCAGGTATGTGATGCCATTTCTGGTGCGCGCCCTGGAGCTAGAAGAGAAGTAGTAGAATCTTACATACAGAGACTTAAAGATTTAGAAAATCTAGCCTTAGGTTATGAGGGTGTTAGTAAATCTTATGCCATCCAGGCGGGAAGAGAGCTAAGGGTATTAGTAGAAAGTGGAAAAGTAACAGATGCTCAGGCAGATCAGTTATCGTTCGACATCTCTCAGAAGATACAGGAAGAAATGACTTATCCTGGACAAGTAAAAGTAACCGTAATTAGAGAAACGAGAGCTGTGAATATAGCCAAGTAAAGCTCTAAATCAATAGATATATTTAAGCCCGATTAGTCTCACTAATCGGGCTTTTTGTTCTCTCATTTTTTACTTGTTCCACACTCTATAGTTTTAACATTAAGTAATGAATAAAGACTTTAGTCAGAGCGTTAAGGCAGTAATGTTCATTCTACATTAGCTAAAACCGAATCCTCATAAGTGAGTCAAGAAAAAAAAATCATGAACGCCTTTGGTTGGCAGAGCATTAATGTGTTCAGCCAGTCCATTCTGCAGCTCATATTCATGAGTATTCTAGCCAGGCTAATAAGTCCCGAATCTTTCGGGGTTATGGCTATAGTTTTAATGATTACTGGTTTCATAGACATCTTTGCACAGATAGGCATAGGTCCAGCCATCATTCAAAGAAAAGACATCACGCCTAAGCAGATATCTTCTGGCTTCTACCTTTCCTCATTATTAGGATTGTGCTTCTTCGGGCTGGTTTGGGTATTAGCTCCTAAAGTAGCGTCTTACTATGAATATGCCGAATTCACAGATTTACTGCGTGTTATAGGCATAAGCTTCTTGATAAGCGCGGTGAGTATAGTGCCTAAATCACTGCTCTATAAAAAATTACGCTTTAAAGAACTGTTCATTTCAGGATTCTTCGGAATGCTCACAGGGAATATTATTATTGGGTTACTGCTGGCCTTTTTAGATTTTGAAATTTGGGCTTATGTGGCGGCACTACTCGTCCAAAACGGTGTAATGACCTTTTTTTACTGGTGGTATAACCCTATAAAGTTAGATCCTAAACCTACCCTTAAACATGCTGCCCCATTAGTAAAATATGGTGGTGGCAGCACGCTGTTCAATCTGTTCAACTACCTCAGCTCTAAGGTTGACATCTTTATAGTGGGTACTTATAGTAATCTAAATCAGGCCTCAGAAGTGGCTCAAAGTAGCTGGGGAACCACCGGGGTTTACGACCAGTCACTAAGAGTTATGAGTTATCCTATTACCATAATCGGAAAACTCTCAGATAGTGTCATGTTTAGTGGGCTGAGCATGATCCAAGACCAAACCGAAAAGCTGAGATACGCGTTCAGAACGGCATTTTCGGTATTGACTACCATTTCTTTACCAGCCTCAGTATTTTTAGTAGTCTATGCCCAAGAAGTGGTTTTAATCATTTTAGGAGATCAGTATTACGGAGCCATTCCCATAGTTCAGATTTTATTTATTGGCCTATTTCTTAGAACTATTATTAAACTGTGTGATGCCGTGGTTAGGGCTCTAGATAGAGTTTACACTGGTGCTTTGGTGAAGTTCATATACTTTATAGCCATAGCTATTTCTGTTTACATTATAGCCACCGATGTGTCTGTAGACTTGGGCATTAACATGGGCTTACAGGGAGTGGCCATCGCCCTTTTGGTATCTGTAGCGTTGCAATTTTTAATCATGCTCTCCATTTGCATCAGCATCTTAGGACTGAACCTCACTTCTCTTCTTAGGCTGCTCTATGGTCCTATTTCTATAGCTGTATTCGCTTTAATTTACTGTTTAGGATTCAGATATGTCTTAGAATACTTGAACCTGCCTGTATTAATTAACTTCCTAATTGGAACACTAGCACTGGCGTTAGCGTACCTAAGTGTAATATGGTTTATGCCTGGAGTTTTTGGCAGAGGAGAGCACAATATGCTAAACGTATTGCTACGCAAATTACCTGCTAAGAGCATAATAAAACGCCTGCAGGAAAGAGTAGAGAAAAAAACCACAGATTAATTTTTTGTATTCACTAGTTTTGGATCGATTTTTTCTTAGAGGGATTATATGCTGAATATCAGATTTTACTTACTTCTTTTCACATTGGCTGCTTTAGGCAGTATAAGTGCTAACGCGCAGTCTGAACTCAATATTCACTCAGAAGATTCCACTCTATTTTTATTAAAGGTGAATACGGAGCTCATTTCAGATTCCCTTTCTCATAGTTTAGATTTAAGGTTTACCACAGCCGAAAGTGCTAACTTGGTAGTATTAGATTCTGCCCAAACTCCACTATTAGAAGAAAACATAGCGCTGCCTAAAAACTTTAAGCGCGTTTACCAGTTACGACAAACCAGCTCAGGCTGGAGGCTTGTCATCTCTTCAGAGTTCGAACTCACACAAAATAATGCTGAACTTATAGATGCAGAAGTTTTAGCTAACACTAATACCGAGCTAGAAACAGATTCTGTAGATACAGCCATTCTTATTACATCTAGCTACAAATCTGCCAGCTCACCTAATTTAACTGACATAGCAGCGCTAGATGACATGAAATTCGAAAGAGAAAAACTCAGAGCCATCCAAAAAATGCTTTCTGAAAAAACCCTTACTTCTAGTGAGCTAAACACTGTGCTGCAGAAAGTAAGCTTTGAGGATAAACGCGCAGAACTGATAGAACAATATGCCGACCTCTTTTATGGCAGCCTTTCTCCTCAAAACATAGAAGACCTCTTTAAATTAGATAGGTACCGCTCCCAAGCCCTAAAAGCTTTAGGTTTATAACAAGTAGAGTTGATAAAATTTAACGGTATCATTACACTAGAGTGAATATTTATTAGCAAGTTTGTACTGAATTTAAAGCACATAGCTCATGGTACATAATTTCAGTGCAGGCCCATGTATCCTGCCTCAAGAAGTTCTTCAAAAAGCTTCAGAATCTGTAAAAGAATTTAATGGAATAGGTCTTTCTCTTATTGAGATTAGCCACCGTAGTAAACCATTCGTAGAGGTGATGGATAAAGCTGTAGCTTTAGTAAAAGAACTACTGAATGTACCAGAAACTCATGAGGTTTTATTTCTTCAAGGAGGAGCTAGTTTAGGGTTTTACACCTCTGCTATGAATTTCTTAAAAGAAGGTGGAACAGGCGCTTATCATGATTCAGGTACTTGGAGTGCTAAAGCCATAAAAGAAGCTAAACTGCTTGGAAATGTAGAAGTGGTAGCTTCTGGAAAAGAGAACGGTTATAGAACTTTAGAAATGGATTATACCATTCCTGCTAGTGCAGACTATTTTCACCTGACCTCTAATAATACCATTTACGGCACCCAATGGCCTACCCTTCCTAAAACGGATGCGCCACTGATCTGTGATATGAGTAGTGATATTTTTAGCAGAGAAATAAACGTTTCAGACTTTGCTCTAATCTATGCTGGTGCTCAAAAAAACATGGGACCAGCAGGAACAGTGCTGTATATAGTAAATAAAGAGCTACTTGGTAAAACTGGTAGAACTATTCCTTCTTATTTAGATTTAGAAGTGCACATAAGTAAAGATAGTATGTTCAACACTCCACCTGTATTCGCTATCTATACCTCTATGCTCATGCTGGAGTGGCTAAAGAATTTAGGAGGTGTAGCCGCTATAGAAAAAGTAAATAATCAGAAGGCCGAATTACTGTACAATGAAATAGATAACAATCCTCTTTTCGAAGGGTATGCCTCTAAAGATAGCAGATCCAAAATGAATGTAACGTTCAATTTAACAGATGCATCTTTAGAAGAAGAATTTAATGCTGCTTGGAATAAAGCTAACATAAGCGGGATAAAGGGACATAGATCAGTAGGAGGATATAGAGCTTCTATGTATAATGCCCTTCCGCTCTCTAGCGTTCAAGCTTTAGTAAACGTAATGAAAGAATTCGCTAACGTAACAGCGTAATAAACATATTAAAAGTAACCCCATACCAAAGTCAAATGAAAGTATTAGCTAATGATGGCATAAGCCAGTCAGGAATAGACAAGTTAACCGCTGCAGGATTAGAAGTGCACACAGATCATATTCCTCAAGATGAACTGATTTCTAAAATTAACGATCTTGGGTATGTGGGTATTTTAGTCAGAAGTGCCACTAAGGTGAGAAAGGACATCATAGATGCTTGTCCTAATTTAAAATTCGTAGGTCGAGGTGGTGTAGGAATGGATAACATAGATGTAGCCTACGGAAGAGAGCAAGGTCTTCATGTATTTAACACTCCAGCAGCCAGCAGCCAGAGTGTGGCTGAACTAGTAATGGCCCATTTATTTTCTATGGCCCGAAACTCATTTGATAGTAACAGACAGATGCCAGTTTCTGGAGATACAGAATTCAAAGTATTAAAAAAGAAATACGCTAAAGGTGTAGAACTAAGAGGAAAAACCCTAGGCATAGTAGGCTTTGGTAGAATAGGAAAAGCTACTGCTACATACGCTCTAGGAGCGGGTATGAAGGTTATAGCATGTGATAAGTATTCAACAGAAGGTGCAGTACAATGGCACATAGAAGGCGCTGGAACGGTTCAAGTGAGCGTTCCTATGGTATCGTTTGATGAGCTATTATCTAAAAGTGATTTTATTTCACTTCATGTGCCTAAGCAGGATGATGGCTCTGCAGTATTAGCCTCAGCTGAGTTTGAAAAAATGAAAGACGGAGTGTGTTTAGTGAATGCAGCTAGGGGTGGAGTGATAGAAGAGAATGATTTAATTACAGCTCTAAACAGCGGTAAAATAAAGTTTGCAGCACTTGATGTGTTTGAGAATGAGCCTACTCCTAGAAAAGAAATACTTACTCATCCTCAAATAGCCTTAACACCACACGTGGGGGCAGCTACAGGAGAGGCTCAAGATAGAATCGGTGAAGAGCTAGCAGATCAAATTTTAAGTATCTTGCAGCCAGCTTAACCGCATTTTTATGGCTAAAATAAAACCCTTTAAGGCCGTTAGACCTGTCTCCGACAAGGTGCATCTAGTAGCCTCTAGATCTTATGTATCCTATTCTAATGAGAAGCTAAAGGAAAAGCTGGACACAAATCCGTTTACCTTTATCCATATCATTAACCCAGATTACAATAATCCAGAGCCGGCCAGTGCTGAACTGGGTGCTGTTTTCCCTAGAGTTAAAGAAAGGTATGCAGAATTTCTAGAAAATGATATCTTCTTAAAAGATGATGCAGATAGCATTTACATCTACACTCAGAAAACTCCTACGCACTCATATACCGGAATCATAGCTGGAGTCTCTGTAGAAGAATACACTGACAAGAAGATTAAAATTCATGAAGCTACCATTGAGAGGAGAGAAGAATTATTCACTAACTACCTAGATATTGTAGACTTTAACGCAGAGCCTGTTTTACTTTCTTATCCTAAAAATATGAGCTGTTCTGAGCTGATGGATAATGCCAAGCAGCAGCCACCTATCTATAATTTCACCACGGCAGATGCTGTGCAGCATAAGCTATGGAAAGTAGATTCGCCATCTAGTATAAAGGAGTTCAAAGAAGCTTTTGAGCACATACCAGAGCTCTACATCGCAGATGGACACCATAGAAGTGCCAGCTCAGTTAACCTTTCTAAAAAACGAAATAATTCTAATACTAAAGCCAATTCTAACTGGTTCATGGCTATGATTACTCCTGAAGATGAAATGGAAATTTTCGGATTTCATAGGCTGCTTAAAGGATTTACCAAGTCGGAGACAGATAAATTCGTTAACGAAATTAATACGGTGTTCGATTTAGAGCATGTTACAGGAGATCCTTTTTCTCCGAATCCAGGTGAGGTTCACATGTATTATTTCGGCACTGGCTGGACCAAGTTTAAATTTAATCCTGAGCTGAGCCAGTCTCCTAAATCTCATTTAGATGCTCAACTGTTATCTGATCAAATTCTTAAACCTATAGTGGGCATAAAAGATTTAAAAACAGACAAGCGCATCAAGTTCATTCCTGCTAAAAATAATCTCCAAGAAATTGTAGACAAACTAGATGATGGAAATGAACTATTTTTCCTACTTGCTCCCGTTACATTTGATCAATTGAAAGCAGTGGCAGATGCCGATGAATTCATGCCGCCTAAAAGCACCTATATAGAGCCTAAACTCAGAAGCGGGTTAACCATATTCGAAATATCAGATGAGTGATTTGATTGCCTCAGCGTTGCAACGCATAAAAGAATCTATTCCTGAACACGTCACCCTAGTGGCCGTATCTAAGACCAAACCTCTAGCGCTACTTCAAGAAGCTTATGGTGCTGGACAAAGACATTTTGGAGAAAATAGAGTGCAGGAGGTTCAAGAAAAAGCCCCAGCACTACCTGCAGATATTAAGTGGCATTTCATTGGCCACCTTCAGAGTAAAAAGGTAAAACACATTATTCAACACACTCATCTCATACACTCTATAGACAGCAATAAACTTCTGGAAGAAGTAAACAAGCGAGCATTTCAGGCCAATAAAACTCAGGATGTGCTGCTTCAGATGCACATAGCTCAGGAAGAAACCAAATATGGCTTGGACCAAAAAGAACTCCATGAGCTCATAGAAATAGCGCTAAATGAGCTAAAAAACATAAGAATATTAGGACTTATGGGCATGGCCACTTTTACGGAGGATAAGGCTCAAGTTAGAGCCGAATTTCAACGGCTGAAACTCTTATTCGATGAGGCTAAAGCAGCTTACTTTAAAGACCTTTCCTACTTCACTCAACTCTCTATGGGCATGAGCGGAGACTATGATATAGCCATAGAAGAAGGAAGCACCATGGTGAGAATAGGAAGCAGCATCTTCGGCTCTAGGGCTTAATCCCACAAATTAGCAGGCCGCCCCTTCATTAGCATTTCAGAAAACTCACAGCTTTGTAATGATTAAAGACTCTATGAGTTTTGGAGTTACTAGGTAGATTTTTCATGTTATTTTTGAGGCGTTGCAAGGCTAAAACAAATGCGATTAGATAAAACTTTTCATATCGGAGCCATACTAGCCATGGTAGTTTTTGGGATTTCTCTGTTCATTATGAAACGGGTAAATCTGCGTGCTCGGCAGCTCAGCATAAATAATATGGATGTGGATGTAGGCCACAAACACTGGATTTTCGCTACTATCTGTACTTTAATTTTTATAGTGTTTTATGCCTTGGTAGCTAGAGAGTTTAAAGGGCTAGAAGACTATCATAACGAAGATGATGAAGAAACAGATTAAACAGGATCTACATCTATTTTGATTCTAAATGTGTGGGCTCCTTTCTCTTTTTTGAACTCAGTTATAATACGTTTAACTTCCTTTTTTACCGCTGTGGGCGAGTGAGTTCGATTAAACTTAAGCATGATGTTTTTCAGATACATATTCTGAATTCTAATGATAGATGGAAACTCTGGGCCCAGAACCATTTCTCCAAAACTGGCCTTTAAGTGGTAAGCCAATTCCTTAGACAAAGCATTGACTTCTTCTATTTTTTTGTGCTTCAGTGTGAGCTTGATTATTCTGGTAAACGGTGGGTAATCGAACTTTTGCCGTTCTAGAATTTCTCTGTGGTAGAAGTCATCATAGTCGTGGTTAATCACATTCTGTATGATTCTGTGCTGAGGGTAATAAGTCTGGATGAGTACTTTACCCGTTTTTTCTCTCCTTCCTGCTCGGCCAGCCACCTGAGTCATAAGTTGGAATGAGCGCTCAAACGCTCTAAAATCTGGAAACCTCAGCATGTGGTCTGCCTGAACCACTCCTACTAATCCAACATTCTGAAAATCCAAGCCCTTACTCACCATCTGAGTTCCTACTAAAATATCGGTATAGCCAGATTCTAAATCTTCTATTATATTCTGATAGCTGTGTTTGCTACGTGTAGTATCGAAATCCATACGCTGCACTTGAGCCTCAGGAAAAGACTGCTCTAAATGCTCCTCTATTTTTTGAGTTCCGAAACCTACCATTTTATAGGTCTGGCTTCCACATACATCACACTCTACTGGTGCTGGTGAAATCTGATAACCACAGTAATGGCATTTAAGTGCATTTATAGGTTTGTGGTAATTTAGGCTCACATCGCATTTAGTACACTGCGGCACATCTCCACAAGTAATACACTGCCAGACTGGAGAATACCCTCTCCTATTTTGAAACAGAATGACTTGCTCTCCATTTTCTAAAGTGCGAGATACTTGGTCTAAAAGCACGGAAGAAAACTCATCTTTAAGTGTGGCATTCTTTACTTCATTTCTTAAATCTACAGTACCTATTTCAGGCATGGGCACATTTCCGAAACGCTCTTTTAATTCTACAAGTCCGTATTTTTTAAGTTGTGCATTATAATAACTCTCTAATGATGGAGTGGCACTTCCTAAAAGGGTTTTAGCTTTATAAATACTGGCTAGCACCAGTGCCAAATCTCTGGCGTTATAGCGTGGTGCTGGATCAAACTGCTTGAACGAGGAGTCATGTTCTTCATCTACTACTATCAGTCCTAAATCTGTAAGCGGGAGAAATAATGCAGAGCGCGCGCCAATAAAAATTTTAAATCTTCCAGCAGAACCCGCCAGGGATTCGTTCCAGACTTCTATACGTTCTCCCTGATTAAACTTAGAGTGAAACACTCCTACTATATCTCCAAAACGTTTTCTCAATCTGGTAATAAGCTGAGTAGTTAGCGCTATTTCTGGCACTAGAAAAAGCACCGTTCTGTTCACATCCAGTTGTTTTTGGATGAGTTCACAATATACCTCAGTTTTACCTGCCGAGGTTACACCATGAAATAAACAGGTGTTCTTTTCCTGAAACACGTCTTCTATTTCTAAAAATGCGCTGCGCTGCGCTTCTGAAAGTTCGCTGGAAGTTTCCGAAGAGTTTATCTTCTGAATTCTAGAAACCTCTTTTTTAACCTCACTCAGAATATGTTTTTCCTTGAGTGCAGTAAGTGTAGATGCAGAAATTCCTGAATACTCCAGCAGTTCCTTTTTGGTAACTATGCCGTTCTTATCTTCATGCAAACGCATAAAACTCATAAAAAGCTCTAGTTGCTTGAAAGCTCTAGCCTGAAGTGTATCTAAAATTTCCATTCTGTTAGTTTCCAGAATAGAATAATCAGTGTATTCTATGTAGCTTTTCACCTTTGGAGATACTTTCTCTTTCAGCTCTTCCATAGTAAGCACTAAGCCCTTTTTTATGAGCCCATTTATAATAGGCATCACCGTTTTTATATCTAGAATGGAACTCACATCATTTAAAGTGAGTGTTTCTCTGGCCTCTAGTGCTTCTACTACCTTTATCTCCTTTTCATTAAGGCCTTCTAAAGACGGCCTCTCGGCAGAGGTTAAAGCTATTTGAGTTTCACTGGCTAACTTTAAACTGCTGGGCATGGCAGCATTCATCACTTCACCTATCTCGCACATGTAATAATCCGCTATCCAGTTCCACAGTCGGATTTGAGCTTCGGTTACCACTGGCGTTTCATCTAAAAGAAACTCTAAGTACTTGGCTTCATATTCAGAGGGCACTTTATGATGAACCCTTGAAATAACTCCAGTGTAAAGTTTTTTCCTTCCTACAGGAACTATCACCCTCTGCCCTACCAGAACCAAATCATTCCAATCGAATGGTACTCTGTAAGTAAGCTCTCCACTTAGGCTTAGCGGCAGAATGACTTGTACAAATTTGGTTTCTCTCTCCATAGCGTTGCAAAGGAAGTTAATTAAAGTGATACTCGAAAAATGTTATTTGTCCTAACTCCTTTACAAAAAAACCACACTTAACCTAACTCAAAGTATTTAATTTGAACTTTAAATTCAAATAGAAATGAAACACTTAAAAGTTGGTGATAAAGCTCCTGATTTTAAATCTGTGGATGAGAATGGAAAAGCAGTGAGTCTAGCAGATTTTTCAGGAAAGAAGCTGGTTCTTTACTTCTACCCTAAAGACAGCACTCCTGGCTGCACTGTTCAGGCGTGTAATCTCAGAGATAATTACGAAACATTAATTAAAGATGGATATGCTGTGCTGGGAGTAAGTGCAGATTCTCAAAAGAGGCATCAAAACTTCATTGCAAAGCAAAACTTACCTTTTAGTTTGCTGGCAGACGAGCAGAAAGAAGTAATTCAAGCATATGGAGTATGGGGCGAAAAGAAATTTATGGGTAAAGTATATGATGGCATTCATAGAACTACATTCGTAATAGACGAAAAAGGTGTAATCTCAGAGATTATAGAAAAAGTAAAAACTAAAGACCACTTTAATCAAATTGTGAACGGATAGGATTCTTCTCCTCAGCTCCATTCAGAGACCGAGTGCGAAAAAAGTGAAACAACAATTAGATATAAATTGTCAACTTATAATCTTACATTTTTATCAACTTCAGTCCCAAAGTGCAAAACTGTTTTTACTACGGAAATAGATTACGGACTAGAATATTTACCTTAGCCAAAAATTAAAAGATATGGCAGTAGAAATACAAAAAGAGAAGCTGAA
>JBGCDA010000058.1:0-88227 GCA_045104985.1 Flavobacteriales bacterium
ACTCACATGACCTTTAGTATTGAAGTCATGGCTTGGGTTTCAAGTGTTCCATTTTTAATTTATCTAAGTCTCACAAAAGGTTGGAAGTCAAGGCTCACCTTTTTTCTCGCTTTAGTTTTGGCCTGGTCCCTTGTTGTTACCAAGATTATTAGCGATCCAATCCCACTAGTACTGGTCTTCCTCTACTCAATTCCAATAGGTTTATTTCACCTCCCTGGATACCTGATCTGGAGTAAGTTTAGAAATCAAAAATACGGGCTGTTTCTATTTCCTATGATTATGATCATTATGGAATGGATTCAATACACCTTTACACCTCTTGCCAGTTGGGGAGTAGCCGCTTATACCATGCATGATAACATATCACTTATTCAAACAGTCTCCTTGTTTGGTATGGCAGGTTTAAGCTTTCTGATTTATTGGGTTAATGTCTCAATTGCTAATATCATAATCAAACGAAAAATTTCTATTCCTACATTTCAACTCCCGTTGATTATGCTGTTTCTTTTCATTGTTTTTGGCTCCATCCGATATGATATGAGCAAAGCCAATGGCAGTGACACTATAACTGTTGCCGCAGTTGGAACAGACTCGAAAGCTAGTGGTTTACCATTGCCAACCAAGGAAAGAACTGAACAGACTAAAACTGAATTGTTTAATCGTACCAGAACTGCAGCAGAAGGTGGTGCCAAAATAATAGGATGGAACGAAGCGGCCATATTCATAATGCCTGAAGATGAGAAGCAATGGATTATCTCCATCAAGGAATTAGCTGCTGAACTCAACATCACTTTGGTAGCTTCTTATGTGTCACCCATTTCACAAACTCCCTTGAGGTATGAGAACAAGTACCAGTTTATCGATTCATCAGGAATCATTACGCATACATACCTCAAGCATCAACCCGTGCCAGGAGAACCTGCAGTAAAGGGAAAGTCACCTTTGAAAGTTGCTGATATAAAAGGAACAAAAGTCGGAGCCGCAATTTGCTATGATTATGATTTTCCATATTTGGCAAAAGGATATGGTGAATTAGGAGCAGATATGATTATTCTTCCATCAAGTGATTGGAGAGGCATTGACCCTGTTCATACAGAAATGGCAGCCTTTAGAGCTGTTGAGCAAGGTCACTCGGTGCTTCGTTCAACGCGCTTTGGGCTGTCTGCAGCAATTACACCATACGGTGAAATGGTTTCACAAATGAGCAGCTTTGACGATAATGATAAAATCATGTATTCACAACTACCTACCAAAGGTGTCACTACATTATACTCAGTTATTCAAGATAGCTTCGTCTACCTTTGTATTGGATTCATGCTATCATTCATAGTTATGGCCTCTCGATCAAAAACCAAATCAAAACCTGTAAAAAAAGATGATTGATTTAAAAAGAAGTATTTCAGTATTACTTGTTACAAGAAACCTAATCTGTATTAAAACGAAGTTTAGCCAAACGTGTCGGATGTAATCCACCCAATTTAGAAGAGAAAACTGGTTTCTCTTCCAACGTTTTAGGGTTAAATAGTATATTAAATATAAGATTTACGAAACTGACGTTTGCAATTAAGACGATACACAAAGCTTTTCTAAAAAAGCTAAACAATAAGTTTTCTAATATTATTTAAATAGCTTCTGCTTACTTTGACCACATCGCCATTTGTCATAATAAGTTCGTAGCTTGAAGGATAACTATAAGCCTCTTTAACTGCATTAATGTTGATTACGGTTGATCTATGAACTCTAATAAATTGTTTGTGATTTAGTTTTTTCTCTAATTTTGAAAGACCATAGCTTGTTAAATGTGAACCTTTCTCCAGAATTAGTTTTGCATAATTGCCATCTGCTTTGATATAAATAATGGTATCTAAAGGAATATTGATGAGTTTATTCCGAACTGATACTAGAATGTTGGTCAAATGGGTTTCTTTTTCGTTTAAACCGCTCACCAAATTTTGTAGTTGAGATAAATAACCCATATCGTTATCTATAATTTTTTGAATAGCCTCGTCAAACCGTTCTTGTTTGAAAGGCTTTAAAAGATAGTCCACTGCGTGTACTTCAAAAGCATTAAACGCATATTGATCATAAGCGGTCGAAAAGATAATCTGGGGCATTTCGTCCAATCGTTGTAACACTTCAAATCCTGTAAACCCTGGCATTTGTATGTCTAGAAAAACCAAATCTGGTTTAAAGGTGTTAATGACTTTTACTGCATCTACACCGTTGTTACATTCTTCTATAATGACTAAATCCTTGTGGGGTTCTAAAAACTCTTTAATGAGTTTTCGAGCGGGAGCTTCGTCATCTACTATTATCACCTTTTTCATAGCTCTTGTGTTTTATGTAATGGAATTGAAAAATTCACGCAAAGTCCTTGGGGAATATTATTCGTTAAGTCCAGAGATGTGTTGTATGTTTTAAGTAATCTTTCATTTGTATTGGAAAGTCCTACTCCTTTATTCAAAAGTTCTTCTTTATTTTTTGAACCAATTCCTGTTCCAGTATCACAAATAGAAAATTGTAGCATCCCATTATGAAGATGCACAGCTATTTTTATAACACCACCTTCAATGAGAGAAGATAGACCGTGCTTTATAGCATTTTCTACAATAGGTTGTAGAACTATGGGCGGTATTAATTCTTCTTTTATTTCTTCATCTACATTGATTTCATATCTTAATCTTTCCGCAAAACGTTGTTGTTCCAAGTCTAAATACTTACGAACGAAATCTAGTTCTTCTTGAAGCGGCACGAACTCTTCTCGGGATGCTTTAAGCTGATAACGAAACAAATCCGATAATTCATTGACCATATTTCGGGCGTTTTTAGCTGTAGTCGGTATAGCCGAATTTATAGTATTGAATACGTTGTATAAAAAGTGTGGATTCAATTGCGCTTTAAGGGCGGATAATTCACTTTCGGCATTCAGTCTTTTCAGTTCAGCTGCGAGCAATTCTTGTGCTCTTAATTCTTTGGAATAGTTATAGATGTGAAAAACACCAAATTGGATAGCGTAAAATAGAAGAGTTAAATAAACATCCCAAACCACGCGTTGACCTTCTAGTCTAAAAAGACCATAATAATCGCAGCATAGATAATAAACATAAATCCATATTAATGTAAAAAGAGGCATTGTGATAAGATGCAAACCACCTTTCTTCCAAATGGATAGCGAAGCTAGTTTTTTAAAGAATAACCAAATTAAGGGAATGGTTAATATAGCTTTGAGTAAGAAGTTTATTATCATACCCATTGGGTTAAGCCAGCGCCCAATATCAATGTTCAATACAGCTTGGTAAAACACCCCCATAAGTGCGTAGAAAAGAACAATAAGTAGAACTTCTTTTTTCAAAATACTCAATATATATTCTTAAAATGTACTATTATTTCATTGAATGGCAAATATTTAAAATTAGTTTTTCTTTTTCAAATAAATTCTTGTGAGTTGCAGTATAGAGGTGTGAATGAATAATTGCAGTTTAAAAGATTATATGCTCACTCGACATATACTGCTTTTACAATAATCAGATTCTCGATTCTTTTGCAGAGTCTATTATTAATTCGAATTATTATGAAAGCAATTAGAAAGTATTGTAGTAGTATGTTTATAGTTTTAGCTTATATTTTTTTAGCGCAAGTATCACAAGCACAAAACAACGAAGCACCTCAAAAAAAGAACGCTAGTACTATTATTGTTCCTCAAATTCTTTTTTCAGGTGTATTATTTGAGAATCGAGAGAAGAATCAAGTTTTGTATGTACCCAATGTGTTCGAGCTGTTTCCAGCAAATACTGTGGAAGGTTTTGTATTCAACCCACAGGTGAAGTTTACCCAAAACTATGAGGATGGACAGTTTTTTAGCCTGAATCCTAACCTTAGATATGGGTTCGGTAACGAACGCTTTCAGGCACAACTAAAAACACAATATTTCTACAATCCTAAAAAGAATGGGTTACTTGAACTATCGGGAGGTCGAGCTATCGAACAATTGTATGATGAAAGTACGTTAGGCGCATTAAACAACACCTTTTACGCTTTCGCTTTAAGCGAAAATTTCTTAAAAACGTATGAACGGTCATATATCGAATTCAGCCAAACAGCATCACCATTTAAGAATATTCTATTAAGAACAACCTTTAGTTGGAATCAGAGAAATCCGTTGAATAATCTGACTAAATACAAAAAGGACGAGGAAATTACATCAAACAACCCTGAAAACATAGAGTTGGCAAACACCGCTTTCGCGAAAAACACAGCAGTATTATTTGAAGCACAACTTCGCTGGCAAATCGGTCATCAGTTAGAAAGACGAAGAGGGCAGTTAATATCCACAGGGAAATATCCAGCATTTACGCTTACCTATACAAATTCTATAGACGAAATCTTTGGAAGTGATAGATCTTATCAAAAACTGTCTTTTAGTATTCAGGACGATTATGAAATTGGTTATCACCGAGGAAGATTGTTTTTTGAGATCGGTGACTTTCTTAAAAAAGACAATCTTACTTTTGTCGATTTTAACCATTTTAAAGGCAAAGAAACGGTGTATGGAACATATGACAATAACCAATTTCAACTATTAGAATATTATAGTAGCAGTACTGCAGAGTTTTATGTTCAGGGACATTATGAACATTATTTTGAACCACGTTTCACTATAAAGGATTATGTGAAATTTCAACCTGTTTTAGGTGCTCATTACCTTTTTACCGAAGTGGGTGGACATTTTACTGAACTAGGTGTCGGGATAGATCAAATGCTCGGTAGTGATTGGCGAGTTGATTTATATAACAGTTGGAGAGATGCTAAGCACGAAAGCTTTGGAGTTAGAATTGGAATGAATTTTGACTGAGCCTTTATGTTTTGTAATTACAATAAAGTTGGAGAAGAGATTTTGATCAATTATTTTCAGCCCATTATTTTATTTCAGTTACTTACATAATTCTCCCTTTGGATAATTTTAAAATTCATAAGAGATACCGAATTGATGGTATTAGCTTTTAATCTAATTGAGCGGGAAAGTATAAATAATCAGAATATAGTTCTCCGAACTTTTAAGGAGACATTCTAAAAACAATATTTGCTTGGTGCTAAACCAATATGAAATAGAATAGATATTTACCCTAGTCAAATCAAAGGTCTCCAGCTTATTGAATGTACTAGAAAACCTAGTATTTTAGCAGGTGACTCAAAACGCTACATGACTTCAGAACTCAATAAATCCATAGCCGTATTGCCCTTTGTCAATATGAGTTCAAATTTAGAAGTTGAATACTTCTCAGATGGAATCACAGAAGAAATAATTAATGCCTTGGCAAAAATCCAAGGACTAAAAGTTACTTCAAGAACATCATCATACTCATTTAAAGGAACTGACAGAAGCATTTCAGAAATAGCCAAACAGCTAAAGGTTTCCATTATTTTAGAAGGTAGTGTGAGACTTTCAGGAACATCAGCCAGAATTACGGTTCAGCTCATCGAAGCTGCAAGCGATTTTCACTTTTGGTCAGAAACTTTTGATCGCGATCTCAAAAACGTTTTTGTGGTTCAAGATGAAATTAGTTTGATCGTTGCAGATAAGCTCAGGGAACATATCGGTCACTTTGACATTTCTGATCATTTAGTGGAGTCATTCAATGTTCCTTTTGACACTTACAAAAAATATCTTCAAGGACGATTTTTCTTAATGAAATTGGATTATGAAAATACCAATAAAGCCATTTCGCTTTTTGAAGAAGTTATTCAAGAGTCTCCTGAGTTTCCTCTACCCTATTTGGACGTGAATCAAGGCTACACTTACATGGGAACTATGGGAATTATTCCAGCTTATGAAGGGTTCACTAAATCTCAACCATTTTTACAGAAAGCCATCGAATTAAGAGAAGATTTACCTGAAACACAGTTAAACCTAGCATGGATTAGCTGCTGGCAAAATTGGGACTTGAAGCAAGCGTACATTCACCTGAATAATGCTATTAGTCAAAGGCCAGCGGATACTATGTATTTGACAATGGCCAATTTCCTCACAATAGAAGGAAAACTTGAATTGGCTATGAAATATTTAGATAAGGCTTTAGAGTTAGCACCATTTTCTTCTACTAATATCCACTACAAAGGGTTTTTGTTTTACATGATGGAGGAATACGAGAAGGCTATTCCCTATTTTAAACAAAGCCTTAATATTCAACCAGAACTGCCTTTTCCAGTGGTTTACATTGGTGCTTGTCATTTATTATCTGGAAGATTCGATGAAGGTTTGGCTTACTTCAATAATCTTCCTGAAGACAACACAGGCTATCTTGCTAAGCTGGGAGGTACAAGCGTAGCGCATGCTATGATGGGTAACATTAGTGAAGCTGAAAATGGAATTGCAACGCTAGAATCCTACCTGGAAACACCTTCTTCTGGAAATGCATTGAACTTTCTGATTCTTTGTCACTCCCAATTGAATCACATAGATAAATCACTCGAATATCTGAACATAGCTATAAAGAATCATTTCCCTTTGGTTCTATTGCTTCCAACAGAACCTTTGGCTAAATCCCTGCACACCTCACCTGAGTTTAAGAAGCTAATTCGAAGCATTATAGCTGAAAGCTACACTAGTGAAACATCACGCAAATACAAAAAGTCCCTTTTTAGTGATCAAGAATTAGCTAACTATAAAAAGAGGCTTCAAATTTTAATGGAAAGTGATGAGGTGTTTCTTGATGCAGAGCTTTCACTGCGGACGTTAGCTCAGCATATGAATCTTCCTACAAACCATATGTCTCAGTTATTAAATGAGGGGTTCCAGCAAAATTTCGCAAATTATATCAACTCTTATCGGCTAGAGAATTTCAAAATAAAATTAGAAGATTCAAGAACTAACAACCTAACCCTTCTCGCTATGGCCTATGACAGTGGGTTTAATTCGAAAACTGTATTCAACACATTTTTTAAGTCCAAAACGGGCATGACTCCAAAAGCGTATTGGAGCCAACTAAGAAAATAAGTATAAATGCAGAATTCCTAGTATACCAAGGAATGACTATGCTAATCACCTCTTCCATGTGACCATTGAAAATAATCTTACTCATCAAATAAGTTCTGATTTTCAATCTTGTTCGGATTTATAAACTCGAACGACTGAAGGATTTAATCCCTACATCTTTGCCCCATAATTAAAAACAAACAATTATGAGAGCAGTATTCACAGAACAGTATGGCAAGCCAGAAGTTCTTCAAATTAAAACAGTAGAGAAGCCAACGCCAAAATCAAATGAGGTGCTTATTAAAATTAAAGCCACTTCCATAACCGCGGCCAGCACGTTTATGAGAGAAGGCAAACCTTACCTAGGTAGATTGGTAGTAGGACTAACAAAACCTAAAGTTAAAACTCCCGGAACGGATCTATCTGGTATCGTAGAAATGGTAGGATCTGATGTCAGAAATTTCAAAGTAGGTGATCAGATCATGGCAGAAACAGGTCTGAATTGCGGTGCTTATGCTGAATATATCTGTTTATCCTCTGATGAACTTATCGTTAAAAAACCAGAGAACGCTAGCTATGAAGAAGCCACTGGAATACAAGATGGAGCGTGCACAGCACTTGCGTTTTTCACAGACCAAGTAAAAATTAAAAAAGGTCAAAAAGTATTAATTAATGGCGCTTCAGGCAGTATTGGATTAGCTGCGATTCAACTTGCTAAGGAATTTGGAGCTGAAGTAACAGGAGTTTGTAGCACTAAAAACAAAGCCCTAGTAAAAGATTTAGGAGCTGACAATGTATTGGATTATACAAAAGATGAATTAAAGCGTTGCAATGAAACATTTGATGTGATTTTTGATACCGTTGGTAAACTATCTTATTCAAAAACAAAAAAGAATCTGAACACCAATGGAAGATTTCTTACCCCAGTTCTGAGCTTCAGTACATTTCTTAACATGCTATTTGTATCTCCATTTACAAAGAAGAAACTGAAATTCGCTGCGACTGGAATTCGTAAGCATGAACAACGTATGACGGATCTTACTGCTGTTAGAGATATGATGGCCTCTAAAAAGTTAATAGCATTTATTGATCGTGTATACCCATTTGAACAAATCCAAGAAGCACATGCATATGTGGATACCGGACGAAAGAGAGGGAACGTAGTTGTGAAGTTCGATTAGCACATGTTTCAAAAAAATAAGAGGTACTTAATCAAATTAAATCCTAAGCAAATGACGAACCGCAGACGCACAGCTATACTAACAGGAACAGCATTGATCTTAATGGCCATAGTAGCCATATTTTCCATTGGCTATGCTTATCCTCAGTTTGACAATCCTGAGTTAAACGAATTCTTACAGGAGAATATTCTACAAAAAAACAATCTGTATTACAGCATGCTTATAGGAATATTCATCATTATTATTTTGGACTTTATAGTCTCTTATTCTCTTTACAAATATTTTGAAGAAGACCATAAACTAATCTCCCTTACCTCAGGAATAATAAGAGTATTATATACTGTAATCTTTAGCGTTGCAACTTTTCACCTAACAAAGAACCTATTCGCTGATCAATTGACCAATGAAATGGTGCGTTCAAACTTTGAACAATTTCAGACCATCTGGAATAGTGGATTAGTCGTTTTTGGTTTACATATTCTAATGCTTGGATTTTTAATGAAACTCCATAGAAAAATTCCAGGAATTTTGTGGTCTATAACTATGATAGCAGGCATCTCTTACTCGCTTGTTTCCTCATTAAAATTAGGAGGGGCTAATACTGAACTGGTAACGGGCTTAAATATGATTCTAGCCTTGCCCATGATAATTGGAGAAATAGGGCTAGCGGTTTGGCTATTGATCGTAGGTGGAAAAGAGAAAAAATAATAAGTGACTGATGTTCTTTCTGATTTTACGTCAACGAAACGGACCTCTAGATTATCAAAGTTTTCATAATAAAAAAAATCATGCAATTAATAAAACGAATTACTCTCACATTGTTATTATCTGGGTTATTCACTATTCAAGCGAGAACTCAAGATGTTAAACCCGAAAATGGATTAAACGCCAAAACTGATTACAACTATTTTATCAGAACTAGTTATTACGGATTTACCAATTGGAACACCATAGGTATTACACCAAATATTTACTTTTATGAGCTTCATCTGGGTAAAGAAATAAACTCAAGGAATAAAATAGGAATTAAATTAGCCAGGGTAAAACCCTTTCAACCACTAGGCATTCAAGCATGGGAATTAGACTTAAATAGCGACAGTGAATGGTTTAATGGTAGAATAGAAGAATATGGAGCTGGTGTTTTTTATCAGCATACTCTTTGGAAAGGATTGTATGCTTCAATAGAAGCTGTGCCGTATTTAAAAGTCTTTTTAGATAACAGTGATCAAAAATTAGAAAACGGATTTAGATTTTATACTTCTTATCACTTAGGTTATAATATTCCATTATTTAAAAATAGAATGTTTATTGAGCCACAAATTCATTGTAATTATTGGCCAATTAATTCAAAAGGACCTGATGGTTTCAGAGAGCAGGTAGAAAAACATGACAATTATTTTCTTTTTGAACCAAATATTTACATCGGTTTTAATTTTAATTAATCCAATAACGAATATTTTACCTTACCAGAAGAAACTAATCAAGCAATATTAGAATGGTTAGAACCGAATGTCTAAGAAAGAAGTAGAAACATATTGCCCTAAAAGTCAAAAAGACTGGAGAAACTGGTTAGCTAAAAATCACCAGCTAAAACAGTCCGTTTGGCTTATTTACTTTAAATCATCAACAAAAGTCCCATCTATTAGTTGGAGTGAAGCAGTAGATGAAGCACTTTGTTTTGGTTGGATAGACAGTACTAAAAAGTCAATAGATGTAAATAGGTATATGCAATATTTCAGTAAAAGAAAACCTAACGGCATGTGGTCCAAGATAAATAAGGATAAAGTTGATTATTTAATTTCAAAAGGCCTCATGCAAAAAACTGGTTACATGTCCATTGAAATTGCCAAAAAAAATTGCTCTTGGTCTATCCTTGATGAGGTAGAAGCTCTTATCCTTCCAAAGGATCTAAGAAAAGAATTTATCGAGAGACCAGGTTCATTGGAGTTTTATGAAGGGTTAAGCAAGTCTACAAAGAAAATATTATTAGGATGGGTGGCGCTTGCTAAAAGACCTGAAACTAGACAAAAAAGAGTTATTGAAATAGCAGAAAATGCCAGTAGAAATACAAAACCGAAACAATTCAGGTAGTTTAAGAACGGGGCATAAAACTGAACTGTTTGACTTGGCTGGTCTTCCATTATGTAGCAATTAAGATTCTCTCAAGTGTTCTGTCTTATCCCCTCAAAAGCAATCAAAAAAATCACAAATTACAGGCTATTATTTCGTTTGCAAGGGCAAACTATTTCACTAATTTAAGTTTGGGAAAGTATTGAGATTCTTACACTAGCGACTATTATAAAAGTAATCTTAGTCTTACTAAAATCCTCTGCCTTTGCGCAGCAAAGACAGTTAATGAATACCAAGAATAACAGAAATGATACATCTAATTGTTGGAAATACGGGGTCTGGAAAAACCACATATTCTGCTGAATTGAGAAAAACCACAAACGGAATCATTTTTTCAATTGATAAATAGAGTAAGACATTATTCCTTGCAGATAAAAATGCGGATGATGGATTAGAATGGTTTTTAGAAAGATCAGAAAAAATGATATTGGAATTATTACAGCAATTGGAATACTCACAGACTGACTCTATTCTAGACCTAGGATTGTCTAAGTTCGAACATAGAGAAAAGTTTAGAGATTTTGCTAAATCAAATAACTATGAACTTAAAATTCATTTTTTAGACATTTCAAAGCAAACAAGATTCGAAAGAGTTATGAAAAGGAATAATGAGAAAGGAACTACTTATGAATTTGATGTAACTAAAGAAGATTTTGACTTCATGGAAAACTGGTTTGAGAAACCTAGAGCGAAGGAAATTGAAGGAGGAATAATCATCAGGGAATAAAAAGTGTTTTCTCTAACTAAAAATATAAATGATTGAAAAAAAAATCAAAACCAAAACAGAAAAACCAATGAGTGCTTTTCTCTAATTACAAAAGAGCAAGTTCTTTTAACGATTCTTCTAATTGAGCCTGATTTTCCCAAAACTCAGTCTCTATATCTTTCATTATTTCACGAACCTCTGGATGGTTTTTAAATGATTTTAACAGAGGATCTTTATCAAAAAACAATAAAAACCAATATTGGATATTGTCCTTAGTAGAAAACTCTTTCAGATGATTTATGGCTAGGTTAGTATTCCCTTCGTGGACATACTTAACAGCCATGCTTACTGGCTGGTAAATGGATTTATCGTTTTTACAATATTCTGCATATGAATAATAAAACGATTCAGCTTGATCTACAAGTCCCATTTTATTATAAACTATTCCAATTTTAAGATCTTCTTGAGGGTAAAAGTCTAATTTATTGAGGGTTTTAACCTCAATAAATTTTTCGTAGTAATAATATGAGCTGTCATACTTTTCTTGAAAGTAATAGAACTTAGCCACCTCTTGTAAAATATCCATTCGAGTGGTGTCGCTTTCCCATATTCTTACCAGCTTAGAAGTGGCTTTACTTATGTTCTGATCTTGAGAAAGTTGAATAAACGTTTTCAAAATAGGACCATATTCATTATCTAAATAATAAGCCATACTTAAATTTATATACTTCTCCGCCTCTTCAGTAAATCCAGTTTGAACGAGTGCATTGCTCAGCTGCAGATAAATGTAACTTTTACTTATTGAATCTTTAGCAGCTAAATCTATCTGAATGCCCTTTAAGGCATATTCCAAATGTTTTGACGTATTAGGAATAGCTTGCGAATATAAGTTTGAAAGAAACTGAATTACAGAAGATGAGTTAGGATTATATTCCAGTGCTTTTTCTAAATGAGGCAAAGCTGAATTATAGTCAGCTATACTCATGTAATAAAGTGCTTTAGCCATAAGACTTTGAGCCGATTTAGAATCGTAAAGAAGGGCTTTGTCGGCATTGTTATTTATGATCTCTGTGAACTGTTTCTCAGCCTGGTGCATATCCAAATAAAAATATGCAATCGCTATCTCTGAATAAGCCAAAGAGAATTGTTCATCCTTTTCTATAGCTCTCTCAAAAAGCGCTATTGCTTCTTCTCTAGCTAACCTGGTTCCTTTATTTAAGCTTTCTTGAGCTTGGAGGTAAAAATCATAAGCTTCCAAATTATCAGTTGGTACCTTATCGATTTGTTCTAATTCTGACTGTGTAACTTTTACCTTTATCGCTTCTGCTATTCGCCTTGCAATTTCATTTTGTAAAGCAAAAACGTCTACGATTTCATGATTAAACTGTTGTGACCATATTGGGGTATCGTTAATAGCATCTATCAATTGAATATTTAATAACACCTTGTTGCCTTCGCGCTGTCCACTACCTTCTACGAGATATTTGACATTAAGAGCGTGGGCTATTTCAACAGAAGTTTTATTTGTATTCCTATATTTCTCTACTGAAGTTCTGCTTATCACCCTCAAATCTTTAATCTTTTGAAGATTACCTAAAGAAGACTCCATAAGCCCATTCACAAAATATAAGTTAGTAGAATCACTACTCATATTCTTAAATGGGAGAACAGCTATAGACTTTTTAACTACTGATGTTTCGGTTTTAGATTTAGAATTTCCAGAAATAAAGAAAATAAATAAACCTACAATAATTGCTACCGAGCCCAGAAGTGGCCATTTATGCTGATTAAAAAAGCTAATGGGAACTAGATCTGGAGTTTCTGGTTGTGAAAGATCATCTGGGATTATTTTATCAAAACCTCTTTTTCTAACCTCTCCTGGCGGGTATCCAAAGTCTTCTTTAAAGCATTTTATATAGTAAGAGCTATTCCCGAACCCCACCTGATAAGAAATCTCTGAAATGTTAAGCTCAGTATTTTCTAACAGATCCATACTTTTTTCCAATCGAACCTTACGAATAAACTGGCTAACACTAAGCCCACTTTGATTCTTAATCTTACGAAGTAAGCTAGAACGACTCATATTCATAAGACCAGCCAATTCAGCTACACCAAATTGCTCTTCGGCCATATTATTTAAAATAATAACCTCCGCTTCTTCTATGAATTTCTTTTCAATTGAGTTTTCAGACATGAGATTTCTAGCTTAATCAAATGTAGGATTAAATCAAATTCGAATATGAAAATTTTCTGTGAATCATCATAGAAAAATTCGGGGTTTGCGTCATAATTTATACTTCTGCGTCATAATTTTCATACATGTCATCAAACTTGATACATAAGGCTGCATAGGCATTGGCGGTCTTTTTGATTGTCGCTACATCTTTGTGGTCACAAATAATTTGATCATAATTCATAAAAAAATAAATCATGAAAACACTACTTAAAAATTCAATTAAAATTACTTTCCAATTGGCATTTATGCTTACGCTAATACCAAATGCATACTCACAATCAACTGATGAAGCAAACTCTCAAAATACAAGCGTAGAAAAGTCAACATTTGGAATACAAACTGGAGTTTTAGGATTATGGGCATATAATGAAGCCAAACTATCAAATAAAATTGCACTAAGAACTGAGATCGGTTTAGATTTTGGCATCTGGGAAACTACCTATTATGATGATTATGACTCCCCATTTCTACAAACACCTGTTATTGTAATAGAACCCAGGCTCTATTACAACCTCAAAAAACGCTCTGCAGATTCAAAAAGAACAGATGGGAACAGTGGAAATTTTATTGCTTTAAAAACAAGCTTTCATCCAGAAATAGCCCTTTTCAATACTGATGATGCTCCAGTTGTAAGTGATTTTGCCATTATACCTACTTGGGGAATTAGAAGAAATATAGGAAATCATTTTAATTACGAGGCAGGTATAGGAATAGGCTACAGCCACACATTTGCAGAACGTGCAGGTTATTTAAAAGATAAAAGCGGGTTAGAACCAAACATGCATCTGCGAATCGGATATAGACTTTAACATCAACAAAAAATACTCTAAGCACTTTAAACTAACCTTTAAGAAAAGGTTCTCTATCGAAAATTAACAATCAACAAATACAAGTCTTATGAAAAATCTAATTACAATTCTATTAATTACATGCACATCTAGTGCTTTTGCTCAGGTAGACACGCTAACACCATCTTCAGAAAATAAAACGGAAGTAGCCCATAAGTGGAGGGTAAGTACTTCTTACCTCATGTCAGATCTTATCCTGGCAGACTTTAACAAGCGAACAAGTAACCAAATGATAGAGCTTCATGTAAAACGCAATTTGGATAATAAGAACATCGTAGGTGTGAAGTTTGTCACCTGGCGATTGTTTCAACCTATGGGAATCACCTGGTGGGATGGTATTTTGGATAAGCTAGAGACAAAAAGTGAATTCTATCCAGGATTTTTGCGAGAAACAGGAATAGGCATTACATACCAACGTATGCTATGGAAAGGACTATTTGCAACTGCTGAAGTTGTACCGCAAATTCAAACCTACACAGATTTAGGCGGTAATAAGATTAAAAATGGATTTAAAGTTTACAATTCCCTTCATTTAGGCTACCATGTTGGATTTGGGAAGAAAAAACGATTTTTCATAGAACCTCAGGTTCATTGTAACCAGTGGATGTTTGACAATAATTCTCCTGAAGGTTTTAAGGAGTTAGACGACAAATATGGAAATGTCTTTCTTTTTGAGCCAAACCTGTACTTAGGTTGGAAGTTTTAAAGATAAGTTCTAAAAAGTAAGTATTTACATTCTTACAACGAACACCTCACTAGAAGTGGGCCTATTTCGTTTACCGAAAATCAATATCACTTATGAAACAATTTTACATAACTAGTTTGATTCTGATTACGGGCATTTCCTGCCTTTGTCAGAATTCATATCACTCTATTAGCGGTAGTATTAGAGATGCCGAAACAGGTGAAGAACTCATAGGCGCGCTTGTACGTGTTGATAGCCTAATGATTAGCACCTCTACTAATGTCTATGGGTTCTATAGCCTTCAAGTACCTGAGGGAAATCATGAGGTGAAATTCTCTTTTGTCGGATATGCTGAGGCATCTAGTCAGATGGCCGTAACCGAAGACCATCGAATCGATTTAGACTTGAAACCAAAGGCAGCCTCACTTGGTGGAGTGACTATTACAGGAGAGAAGGCTGATGCTGCTCTTGATAATGTCCAAATGAGTGTGCAAAAAATGGATATCCAACAGATTAAAGAGATACCAGCATTCATGGGTGAAGTGGACGTGATACGAGCTGTTCAGATGCTGCCTGGTGTTCAAACAATGGGAGAGGGAAGCACAGGAATGTACGTGAGAGGTGGTGGTGCCGATGAAAATCTAATTCTATTAGACGAAGCTCCAGTGTATAATGCAGCCCACCTCCTAGGCATATTTTCTACATTCAATTCGGATGCTATTAAGGATGTACAACTTTACAAGGGAGCGATACCAGCTTCTTATGGTGGACGACTTTCTTCCGTTCTCGATGTTAGGATGAAAGAAGGAAACAGCAAGAAATTCTCTATGCAAGGTGGTATTGGCACTGTTTCCAGTCGATTGACAGTTGAAGCTCCATTAGCTAAAGACAAAGGTTCGTTCATGATTGCCGGCCGAAGAACCTATATTGATGCCTACCTTCTGTTCACAAATAATGAGGACACAAAAGACGACAGAGCATATTTCTATGATCTAAACGCTAAAGCCAATTATAGACTTGGTAAGAATGACCGAGTATTTCTAAGTGGATACTTTGGAAGAGATTTATTTGGAGACGATAGTGATGATGGTTTTAACCTCAATTGGGGTAACGCTACAGGTACTCTTCGCTGGAATCACATATACGGAAGCCGCTTATTTTCTAATCTAACAGTATTCTATAGTAATTATGATTACTTCCTAGGTACTGAGTCTGACGATGGAATATCCTGGACTTCAAGCATAAAAAACTTATCTGGTAAGCTAGATTATCACTTCTCAGCAGGACCAAAAAGTCAAATGAAATTTGGCTTACAAACTATCAAATACACCTTGGAACCTGGAATTCTTAAGCCATCTGGAAGCGAATCATTCATAACAGGTCTAAAACTAGAGGACGATTTAGCTTTAGAACATGGAATCTATTTTTCGCATAACTACAAATTCAATGACAAACTTTCTGTTGATTATGGACTACGCTTCAGTGCTTTTCAAAATCTCGGTCCAGGCACGGTTTATAACTACAATGATGATTTTGAAGTTGTGGATACTATGATGTATAAAAAAGGAAAAGTATATAAGGAGTTCGGAGGCTTGGAACCTCGAGTTGGTGTAAGGTATAGAATAAATGACAAAAGCTCAATCAAGGCGGGCTACAATCGCATGTATCAGTACATACATCTTGCTTCCAACGGCAGTTCCGTAACACCGTTTGACATATACTTCCCTTCTGGACCTGCCGTAAGACCACGCTCTGTTGATCAGTTTAGTGCTGGTTACTTCAGAAACATGAAAGACAATCAGTATGAGGCATCGGTAGAAGTGTATTACAAAGACATGAAAAATAAACTTGATTTTAAGGATCATGCTCAACTCTTTCTTAATAATCAACTTGAAGGAGAACTGAGATTTGGAGATGGATATTCCATGGGACTTGAATTATTCGTGAGAAAGAATGAAGGAAGGTTTAAAGGTTTCTTGAGCTATACATTGAGCTCCTCCCTCCAAACGATTAACGAAGTGAACGGAGGAAGAGAATACCGTGCTAAACAGGATAGATTACACGATTTTGCACTTGTTGGTTCATACGACTTAAATGAAAGATGGAAGTTTGGAGCCAACTTTATCCTTCAATCTGGCCGAGCTATTACAGCACCTTCAGGCAGATTTGATTATGGCGGAACCATTGTGCCTGTCTACTCTGATAGAAATGCAGCGCGGATGCCAGCATATCATCGTTTCGATTTAAGCGCAACACTTCAGGGAAAGAAAAATCCAAATCGAAAATGGCAGTCTGAATGGGTATTCTCAATTTACAATGTTTACTCTAGGAAGAATGCTTTTTCTATCGCTTTCGTTCGAAATGATGAGGACAAGCCTGTAGCTAGAAAAACTTACCTCTTCCCTATTATACCAGCAGTCACCTATAACTTCAAATTCTAATGAAAAAATATACACTATTTCAACTATTCGCTCTGACAGTTCTTCTTATCTCATGCACAAAGGAGATCGATTTTGACCTTAATGAAGAAGGATTTGATCGACTGGTTGTGGAGGGGTTTATCACCAACCAAGTTAAAGCCCATGAAGTCAGACTTAGCAGAACTACGAGCTATTATATTGAACAAAGCCCAAAGGCAGTGTCTGGAGCAATTGTAAACGTAAGTAATGGGGTACATAGCTGGGTAATGACCGAAGATCCTATAGGTAGTGGTAGATACTCCACTCCAACTGATGCATTCGGTATTGTAGGCCAGATTCACGAGTTGAGCATAGAAACTGACGGTCAAACTTATATAGCTACTGATGAGATGGCAGCTGTAGCTACTCTTGATAGTGTGACAGTTGAATATGAATTATTTGAATTTCCGGATAAAGATGAAGAATTTCCTGGTTTTTGGAATTTAAATATATGGACGATGGAAACACCAGAAACTGAAAACTTTTATAGATGGCGCACATTTATTAATGGGGTCACATCAAGTGATACAATTCGATTCAGTTCTTTTTCTAACGACCAAGGATTAGATGGTGCAAATCTCACAGGATATACTATTGAAGAGTATGCTGAAGATGAAATGGAAATCGGAGACCTTATAACACTAGAGCAACATGGAATATCTAGATCATATTATGATATGCTTCAAGCTGTAACCGAGCAAACAGAAATAGAAGGTGGGCTATTTGATCCTCCTGCTGCCAATGTTCTAAGCAATGTATCAAATGGTGCCTTAGGTTTTTTCTCAGCATCTTCGGTAAGTACTAAGACTTATTTAATTGAAGAATAAAGGTCATTGGTATAATTAAAAGTAGCATTTAGCCCTAATGAATAACACATGAAAACACTCTTTAAAATCGATTCAGGTTCAATCCATTATAGTATTAAATAATCAACACTTATGACTCAAAATGAGAATTCATTCAAAAAAAATTCAAGGATAAACCCCTTGCCCTTTAAGCAAATTTTTTGGCTCTCTTTTCTTGTAATTTCTCTGGCCTATGCTTGGTATTCATTTTATGTTCCATCCGATGATATAGACTGGGTCAATGATGTTACATCTATGAAAGACCTTACTAACAACTCCGATAAAAACACGCTTGTATTTATTACTGGAAAATGGTGTTCTCCTTGCCGAATAATGAAACGTGAGGTTTTTTCAGATCAGGAAGTCGAAAAAATAATAAACTCACAGTTTATACCTGTAATGATTGATATAGATAACATTATTACTAAAGATATTATACAACACTATAAGGTTAGGGCAACACCTACGACCATTATTATTAACTCACACGGTGAAGTACTTTATCTATTCGCAGGAAAGATTGAAAAAAAGAGATTTCTTGAGATACTCAGTGAATTCGAGCCTAAATAGATGAAATAAAAAAAATCCACAAACATTAGCGTAAGGCAAAGCATTAAACTAATCCACTCTTTCCCGTCAGTTCGAAGGCTTTATTCAAAAGACAACAACCAAGAATATGAGAAACTTACAGCACATTACTTTTAAAAACCTCACTTTTGGAATCCTAATTTCCTCTTTTTTTCTATTTGGCTGTTCAAAGGATCTGTTTTATCTCCCACGCTCTCCACAGGAGGAAATGGAAAAAGCCATAGAAGGTGGGTTTGACGGTATGATCGTATATGTCAATCAATCAAGTAAATCTTCGTTTTACAGCGCTGGATTGAACAATAGAGAAAAACTATTGTTAGCCAATCCACATTCACTATTCAAAATAGCGAGTATAAGTAAGCTTTACATTGCAGCAGCCACTACTAAGCTAATTGCAGACAACACATTATCCTTAGAGCAATCGCTTTCAGATTTAATTCCTGAAGTCGCAGGGGAAATCGAAAATGCAGATCAGATAACGCTAAAAATGCTACTCAAGCATCGAAGCGGAATTCCTGACTACATTTATGAAGAAGGTTTCGATAGTGAAACAGAAGAGAGCTACCTGAGTACAGCCGCTTTGATATTCAATAAACCAGAAGATTTCTCACCCAATGCTAAATATGAGTATTCCAATACAAACTATCTTTTGATTGGAGAAATTCTTGACCGAACATTGGGTTACTCTCATCATAAGTTCATTACTAATGAACTATTACTACCTTTTGGTCTTATAAACACGTTCAACATATATAGCGAGGTTGACTCCAATGCTGTTATGAGTGGTTATTATAAAGGCTACGATCCTGATTTGAAATCATTAGATCATACCAGACCGGGAGGATCAATGGTGGCTTCAGCAGAGGATGTTGGCATCTTTTTGAGAGCACTTATTGATGGAACATTGTTAAACGAGGTAGAACAAAATATCTATACTGAAATTTACGAATACGAACATACAGGTTGGATCGGTGGTTATACAAGTATTGCTCGTTATCATAGCGATATTGATGCAGTTGTTGTACAATTTGTTAATACTAGTAGCACAGAATGGTTCTGGGTTGAGCTTGAACGTGTTTATAGTAGAGTCGTGCTATCCCTTGAAAATAACTAGCCATGAGATCTTATATTATTCTTACATTAATTAGTCTGATCCCTTTTATGGCTAATGCACAATCAAATGATTCAATTGGGAATTTCGGATTTAGTGTCTACTCGAGTGTTAATGGAGAGCTTAATCCAATCAGGATTGTGCCTAGTCTTGTCTATATCAAAGGAAAGAATCAACTTGAATTGGGTTTTGGCTTTAATCCCTTTATCCGAGAAACTCAAAAGCTTATGAGTGGGGAGTTCAACTATAAATATTACCCAAATGGAACT
This sequence comes from Flavobacteriales bacterium, assembly GCA_045104985.1. Taxonomy (GTDB): domain Bacteria; phylum Bacteroidota; class Bacteroidia; order Flavobacteriales_D; family Sanyastnellaceae; genus ASP10-05a. The sequence continues at coordinate 20,032 of JBGCDA010000058.1, forward strand.
AAAAATAAATTCAATATGTATCTCATAGCTCGTTTTTCCTACATCAATAGCTCACGAGAGACTTTCTACCCAACCACATTCAATTATCTATTTTTAAACGGTGGGTATGGATTTGAAATCATCCCGAAACAACACGTATTTTTTGGAACCAATCTCAGTCTCGGAGGTTTCACTTTTAATAAGAGATCTGAAATCCCGTATGCTGCGTTTGAAAGTCAAAATCTATTTGAAGAAATAGAACTAAACCTGGCATTTCAATTTAATGTTGGATATAGATTTTAACATGAACCAGCAGCCAATGACTAAAATGAAAAAGAAACGAAACAAACAAATATTAAGAGTAGTGCTATTCCTTGGCACAGCCATTTCCATGTTCTTTGTGCCATGGCTTTTAGTTAAAGCATGGATTCTTCCACTTCCAGATACTGTTCAAGAACAGCTAGATGAGGCCATCGGTCATGGATTTGATGGAATGATCACTTATGTAGATCAAGGCGGAAAACCTCCTCAGTATTTTGCTTCCGGTTGGCATAATAAAGAATCTAAGATCCCTGCCGATCCACATGCATTATTTAAAATTGCTAGCATTAGCAAACTGTACGATGCTGTAGCTGTGACTAAGTTGGTCGGTGATGGAAGACTTTCTCTAGATAAAACAATAGCTGAATATCTTCCGAATCTAGTAGGAAGAATCGAAAATGCGGAAAAAATTACTCTACGATTAATGCTACAGCACAGAAGTGGTATGCCCAATTTTACAGACTCAGAGGGTTTTTGGGAAGCTCCTACAAGTACGTATGAAGAAGGCTTAGCGCTAATTTTGGATAAATCGGCCAACTTTGAACCCGGAAAGGACTACGAGTATTGTAACACAAATTACCTGTTAATCAATAAAATCATGGATGATGAATTAGGTTATGAGAATTTTCAATTCATTCAGGACGAAATTCTTATTCCGCTAAAGCTTAAAAATACTTTCAGCTCACTTACAAAAGTGAATATAGACAGCGTAATGAGCGGCTACCACGAAGGTTATCCTTACGACCTGAAGACCAACAATTATGGCATGCACGCTACAGCTAAAGATGTAGGCACTTTTCTTAGGGCATTAAATGATGGAACCTTATTTGAACCAGAAGAACAGGAAATTTACTCTTCTATTTATAAGTATGAACACTCAGGATGGGTACCTGGATATCAGAGTTTTGCTAAATATTACAAGGATTTGGATGCCGTTATAGTTGAGTTCTATAGTACAACTGATCCTAAATTGTACAATTGGAATTTATCGGAAATCATAAATAGCAGAATTGCAGATATACTCAAGAAAAGCGATGGCTTTTAAACTAAATGTGAAAACTCATACTTTTTAATTATAAAAAGCCACTAACTTTTAAAATTACCCGCCACTATAAGCTCCTTAGTACCATGAGTCCAAGAGTAAAATCCTTCTCCAGACTTTCTTCCTAGTTTACCAGCCATTACCATATTCACAAGCAGTGGACTTGGTGCGTATTTAGGATTTCCAAAACCATCATACAGCACGTTCATTATAGAAAGACAAGTGTCTAACCCTATAAAATCTGCCAGCTGAAGTGGCCCCATTGGGTGAGCCATTCCTAATTTCATTACTGTGTCTATTTCTGCTACACCAGCCACACCTTCATGAAGGGTAATGATGGCTTCATTAATCATTGGCATTAAAATCCTATTGGCCACAAAACCAGGGTAATCATTCACCTCTGTAGGTACCTTTCCTAGATCTTTAGATAGTGCCATAATTTTAGAACACACCTCATCAGAAGTAGCGTAACCTCTAATTACCTCTACCAGTTTCATTACAGGCACAGGATTCATAAAATGCATTCCTATCACATTAGCAGGCTTAGAAGTCTCTGCGGCTATTTGAGTAATAGAAATAGAACTTGTATTTGTAGCTAAAATCACATCATCTCCAGTAGCTTCATCTAATGATCTGAAGATTTTCATTTTTAAATCTACATTTTCAGTAGCTGCTTCCACTACCAGTTCTGCCCCTTTCACGCCTGAAAGCGTATCTGTGTGCGTAGTAATGTTAGCAAGAGCATTAGCTTTATCATCCTCTGTCATTAATTCTTTAGAGACTTGTCTATCCATATTTTTAGAGATGGTAGACATAGCTTTATCTAAGGCTATTTGAGAGACATCTATTAAAGCTACAGAGTAACCTCTTTGTGCAAAAACATGAGCTATACCATTTCCCATAGTTCCTGCTCCTACCACTGCTACTGACTTCATTTTTTCGGTTTTTAATTTGGCACAAATGTAAGGTGAGCTACCCTAATAATTCGAACAATTTTAATAACGATTCTTCCCGTTTTATACTTTTCCCTTCTCCTTTAGTCCACTTCACTAATTGGATATTTCCCTCCAGTATTTCTAAACCAGTAATAGAACCGTTTTCGAATGAGCAGCACCCTGTGTTAAAGTAACACGGTATTTTATCGTCTACCTCTAGTCGGGTAGAAACTCGCTTTACTTCTTCTATTTTTTGATCTAATTCGTGTGTAGCGTTTTCTTTTTTGCGTTGCAATAGCTCATCCAAATGCGTATTACTCATAAATACAGGCTGGTGCGTATGACCGCACATAAGAATGGTATTGCCCCTACTTTTAGCCCAGCTGTACATATCTCTATCGTGCTTGCTTTTTAAATCTATATCCGTGGCTGGTGTAGCTGTGAGTTTGACCTTAAATATCTGCTGAAACGGACGCCAAAACCACCTCACAAACCACCTGCTTATTCCAGCAAATTTATCGCTGCTCAGTGTACCTTGATGTCCATGAATGAGCACTAAGTCTATTTCTCTATGCGTGTTACAATCCTTTAATTCTATTACCACACCTTCATACACCTGCAGTCCCTTTAAAGAAGAAGGCAGAGTAGTAGCCTTAAAAAGAGGTTCTTGCCATAAATCATCATGGTTTCCCCATACCTTTACTAGTCTGGCATCTTCATGAAACAGAGCTTCTTTGGCCAATACATTTTTGTATTTCTTCATTACCATTAGAGGCACACATTCCCAAAACTCTTCTACATCTCCCAGAAGCACTAAGGTGTATCCGTTTTCATAATAGAATTGCAACGCTGATAAATACACCTCTTCACTATTCACAAAATCATCTGCGCCATCTCTTAACCCTCTGTGGTGATCTGAAAAAACCACCACTTTAGCCATGTCACTCTCCATCCCAAAGTGTAACGCTTTTTTCAAAACGCGCTCCATGTTTTTATTGATCCCTCTTAAACTCATACCTTTGATTTCTAAAGAAAATACGGAGTGAAATTAATAGTTTTTGACATAGACGGCACATTGCTAAATTCTACTGGAGTAGATGAGGAATGCTTTCAGCAGGCACTGGTAGACACCTTCGGAATAGTATCCGCAAATTTTAACTGGGAGAATTTTTCTGATGTAACAGACCAGGGCGTAACCGAAGACATTTTAGCCAAGCACCTAGGCCGAACAGCCACTGAGACTGAAGTGCTAAAGGTAGAATTAAAAATGGGAGAACTGGTACAAAGAGAACGTGCCACAAACCCATTCAAGTTCACGCCAGCACCAGGTGTTCACGATGTTATTTTTGAACTCATGAAAAGCAAAGACACTATGTTTTGCCTAGCTACAGGCGCATGGAAAGACTCTGCTCTAGCCAAGTTATCTGCCTTAGATGTGGACTTAGGTGGCATTCCTTGGGCGCATGCTGGTCCACAGAGAAGACGTTCAGATATAGTAAATGAGGCCGTTAGCAGAGCTAAGGAGTACTACCAAAGGGCAGATTTTTCTTCTATTCATGCACTGGGAGATGGAAAATGGGATTTGCTAACGGCACAAGAACTAAATTTAGATTTCATTGGTATGGATTTGCTCAAAACAGGACGTCTAGTGCAGCTAGGAGCAGAAAAAGTTATTCACGAATACTCGAGCCTATCCGACCTAAAAAAATTACTTTCAGTCACTTAACAGCACCCTGCTCAAATAAAGATTCTGTGTATAAAACCTTAGTTTCAGAACAGTTGGCCACAGTTACGATCTACTATATTAGTAGTACTGAAAAACTTATAAGCTGTGGATGTAGAAGGTAGATATAAAGAAAAACAAGAAATTGTGAAGCGGTACTTCGAGACTGAGAGAAAACTCATGTTAGCAGAGGAAGAAATCATTCAGCTAAATGAAAAAATAGCCGCTTTAGAAAAAGAGCTCAGTGCTCTTAAGAAATAAGATTTTAAACTATCTAATATTAAAAGAGCCGCTTTATGCGGCTCTTTTAGTATGAATTGAAATTTGACGATTAGTAAACACTTCAAGTTTTACTCTGTCTATTCTTTTCAAGAAGCTTATTAATATTATCTATAGAATTCTTAGCCTCATCATTAAACTCATTTTGATGCTCTATAAGCCATTGTTTCATTCCTTTTAAAAAAGGTTCCTTTAAGATCAAAGTAGATTCGTTTAAAGCACTAATAAACTGCACAATGAAGCGGCCAAAACCTTCATAGAATAGCAACCCATTTTTTGTCTCATAGATTTTTCTAAGAAAAACCCAAACAGATTCGGTAATAAAATGGCTCTCTGAATAAAAGAAAGAGATAGTCTCAGATTCTGTTATAGATTCAAAAAGTATTTGTCTTTCATCGTGGGTCCAGTTAACAATATCATCACTCAAAAATTTCCAATCGTATTCTGAAAATATTATTAGTTTAGTTTGAATCTCTAGATCTCCTAAACCTCCCAGATTCCAGAAATCACTATCTACATTTGAATTTTGCAACAAGAAGTAATACAAATCTAAAACCTTTAAATTTTTACTTTTCGTTCTAGATTCTACTATATATCCCTTAGAAAATGCTGTTCTGAATATATATGCATACCCATCTTGTCCTAAGAAGAATAATTTCGGAGCACGGATTTTAAATTCCTCTGAAAAATCGGAACCTAAACTACCTTTAAGCACACATCCCACAACATCAAGAAGAACAAACTTTTTCTTTTTTGTAAGACTGAGAAATTCTCTTTCTAAAGAGAACCAATCATCTGGAGATAAATCCAAAAGCATATCGTAAATAATCCCAACTCGTTTATCCTGCCAATAAACACGCTCACTCCGCCAGAAGAAAATAGAATTTCCTAAATCTTTAGGCAATGATTTAAACAACTTTTGTATTTTAACGTTAGGCTCTAACAATCAACTTACATTATCCATTTAGTGTGATTTACATACTTAATCCCTAAACCTCAGCCACAACCTCAGCACTACTCGTCTGAAATTTTCTATCTACCTTTTTAAATAACCCTTGAAGTACTTTTCCTGGACCCACTTCTACTACTTCACTAGCTCCGTCTTCTATCATTTTAGTCATGATTTGAGTCCATTTAACAGGGCCTGTTAATTGAGCTATCAAATTCTCCTTGATTACCGCAGGATCAGTTTCTGGCTGGGCAGATACATTCTGATACACTGGGCATTTAGGTGCTTTAAAGTCGGTAGCTTCTATGGCCGCAGCTAACTCTTCTCTAGCTGGCTCCATGCATGGCGAGTGGAAAGCCCCTCCTACTGGAAGTTTTAAAGCTCTTCTGGCTCCAGCTTCTGTGAGTGCTTCGCATGCCTTATCTACAGCTTCTATTTCTCCGCTAATCACTAACTGACCTGGGCAGTTATAATTAGCAGCTACTACTATGCCTTCAGTATTGGCACATACCTCTTCTACTACATTATCATCTAATCCTAGAATAGCCGCCATGGTGCTCGGGTTAGCTTCGCATGCTTTCTGCATAGCTTGAGCCCTCTTAGACACCAAGTCTAAACCATTCTCAAAGTCTAAAGCTCCACTGGCTACTAGCGCTGAAAATTCACCTAAACTATGTCCAGCCACCATATCTGGCTGAAATGAATCTCTTAACTCTTCTGCTAGAATCACTGAATGTAGAAAAATGGCTGGCTGAGTAACTTTAGTCTGCTTGAGGTCTTCATCAGTTCCTTCGAACATGATCTTAGTAATGTCGAATCCTAAAATTTCATTAGCCTGAGCAAATCTCTTTTTAGCATTCTCACTGATATCATAAATATCCTTAGCCATTCCTGGGAACTGAGCCCCTTGGCCTGGAAATACATAAGCTTTCATTTTTCTTGGGTTTTGATTATAAAATCTAGGGCAAATTTAGGGAAACGGTTATATAATGAGACTAAGTGTATTTAAAGCAACTCAGATGAATCTAGTAGTTCAGTTCTGACCACCCAAAATTGCTCATTACGTTCTCGATTGCTCCAAGACTCTGCATCGCAATTCCACCTACTTCGACAGAAAACGCTCAGCACAGCGCTTCAAAAGAACATTTCTTCTTCGATTGACAAACCTGCTGGGAGGGGAATTTTGATTACTACATTGAGGAAAACACAATAGAATCTGGCGGGAAGGATCTCCATAAAAAGTGTGAAATTCTATTTTTCCAACGTTAAGCTGGCGACTGTTGAGCACAGCTATTTATCGAAAATCGATCGAGCCACACATCTCAGCCCAAAACTGAAAAATAGAATTTGTTTTTTATGGTGTCATTTTTTGTTTCTTTTTTGGACGAGCAAAAAAGATAAACGAAGAATCAAGCAAATAATAGATAACTTCCTTTTATCTGAAACATCAATACCCATACCTCTCTTTCCAAAGCTCCTTTAACCGCTGCCTATCTTTCAGCTCTCTGGCATTATTCCCTGGTTCATAAAAGCGTGTTCCGCTAATCTCTTTAGGCAGAAACTCTTGCTCCTGAAAGTTTCCTTCTCCGCTGTGGCTGTATTTATAATCAGCACCATAACCCAGTTCTTTCATAAGCTTGGTAGGGGCATTTCTTAAGGCCAATGGCACCGATAAATCTCCAGAGTTTCTCACCTCAGCCTGGGCGTTATTTATGGCCATGTAAGTGGCGTTACTCTTTGGGCTAGTAGCCAGATATACCGCACATTGGCTTAACACTATTCTGCCTTCAGGAAACCCTATGCGCTCCACAGCATCGAATGCTGCATTGGCTATAACCAGAGCCGTAGGATTGGCATTTCCTATGTCTTCAGAAGCTGATATGAGAAGCCTTCTGGCTATGAACTTAGGATCTTCTCCACCTTCTATCATTCTGGCCAAGTAGTAAACCGCAGCATTGGGGTCGCTTCCTCTTATGGATTTTATGAGCGCAGAAACTATATCGTAGTGCTGCTCTCCATCTTTATCATACTTAGATAAATTCTGCTGCACCATGGAGGTTACCAATTCATCTGTAATGACTAATTCCGCATCTGAGGAACTATTAATCACTAGCTCTAAACAGTTTAGCATTCTTCTGGCATCTCCTCCGCTTAATTTTAAGAGTGCTTTGGTTTCTTCCAGTGTTATGTTTTTGCGTTGCAACGCTGCTTCTGATTCTACAGCTCTATAAAGCAAACTCTCTAAATCGTCTTTAGAATGCGAAGTAAGCGTATACACCTGGCATCTAGACAATAGTGCCGAAATCACCTCAAAACTAGGGTTCTCTGTAGTAGCTCCTATCAGTGTAATAATGCCTTTTTCTACAGCCCCTAAAAGAGAATCTTGTTGGCTTTTACTGAATCGGTGAATCTCATCTATGAACAGAATGGCGCTGCTTCCACCAAAAAGCCCTTGGTTCTTTACCTTTTCTATAACCTCTCTAATGTCTTTCACACCAGAGTTTATGGCACTCAGCGTGTAATACGGTTTTTTAGCCTGACTCGCTATAATCTGTGCCAGAGTGGTTTTACCCACCCCAGGAGGCCCCCAAAGAATTAAAGATGGAATATTACCTGTACTTATGGTTCTGCGCAGTACAGAATTCTCCCCTACCAAATGACCTTGGCCTATATACTCATCTAGAGTTTTAGGCCGCATACGTTCTGCTAAAGGGGTGTTAGTATCCATCATACTCACTTGCCTTTTAATACATTAAATAATTCTTCATCATCTCTTCTCTTTCTCTTCCAGCGTTTATGCGTCCACAGCCAATACTGAGGATTACACCTTACTTTTTCTTCCACCTTAGCAGTGGCTTTTTCAGTGATCATGCCATAAGGTTCAGAGCTAGGGTCATCTGAGATAACACTCCAAGTCACTTCATAATGACTTCGTTTTACTTTTTGAATATCGCCATAAATAACTGCCGCATTGTGCTTTTTAGCTATAGACTCCATCCCAAAATTTACTGCGGTATCTTGGCTTAAAAATGTGGTCCAATAACATTTCTTTGATCTAGCAGGACTTTGATCTACTAGGAGGATAACGGCTGCTGGCTCATCAATAATTTCAAACTGCTTAGCCGCTTCTTTTACTGGAACCAAATTCATTCCATACTTCCCTCTTGATTTCTTCGCTTGGTCATCCCAGAATTTATTTTTTAATGGCTTGTACACACCTCTTGGATTATGAGGAAAATGCTGTGCGCCATACGTGGCCCACATTTCCCAACTACCATAATGGCCAGATACCAGTACTAAGTCTTTTCCTTCTTTGTAATAGGAATCAAATATTTCTGAATTCATAGAAACCATACGCTTGGCCAGACTCTTCTCACTGATGCTAAACATTTTTACACTTTCTATGACTATATCGGTAAAATGTCTGTAAAATTCACTAGCTATAGCTTTCAACTCAGACTCCGACTTCTCCGGAAAAGAATTTCTTAAACTGGTCATTACTACACCCACTCGATATTTAAAGACTCTGTAGATTAAAAACTTGGCCAAATCAGAAATGATGTGAAGCACCCAAAATGGTAATAGTGAAATGGGCTTAACCACTAAGTAAAACAGTAATTTATTGAGCATTAATCTATATTTAGTATTAAACCATCATAAGCCACATGAACATTTTCTGGAAGTAACTTCTCAATATCTTCATGCTTTCCAAATAGGTGACTAATGTGTGTGAGGTAAGCTGCTTCTGGACCTATTTCATTTATAAACTCAAGAGCTTCTTCTAAATTAAAATGACTGATATGCTCTTCTTGCCTAAGTGCATTTACTATCAGAACCTTAGTTCCTCTTATCTTCTTCTTTTCTTCTAAGCTTATGGTCTTAGCATCGGTAATGTATGTAAAATCTTTAATTCTAAACCCCAGCACAGGAAGCTTATAATGCATCACCTCTATGGGAGTGACTTCTACTTTATTTTCTACCATAAACGAGGCTTCCTTAGAAATATCATCTAAATGAACCTGAGGTATGCCAGGGTATTTATTCTCAGCAAAAATGTAACTAAACTCCAGTTTTAAAGCTTCCTGAACTCTGGGATGTGCATAGACTTCCATGTCTCTGCCCTGTTTAAAATTAAACGCTCTAATATCGTCTAAACCAGCAGTATGATCTTTATGCTCATGGGTGAACAAAACGGCATCTAGAAATTGGGTATTAGCTCTTAGCATTTGTTGTCTAAAATCTGGGCCAGTATCTATTACGAGATTCACGCCTTCTACCTCTACCATTACACTAACTCTTAGACGCTTGTCTTTAGCGTCAGTGGATTTACACACCTCACATGAACACGCTATAACCGGAACTCCCTGGCTAGTGCCAGTGCCTAAGACTGTTACTTTCATTTACCTTTTTAATTCGAGGTAAAGATAGCTGGTAGGCTAATAAATATGCTGCTGATAGTGATTAGATTTGTTCACTATTTGGAAAGAAAATCTGCGTTGCAACGCTCATTATGTTCTAAGACTGATAAGCTTCTAATTCTACACCTCAGCGTCTAACACATCTGTAACCACATAATAACGTGGGTCTTCTATAGATTCTTCTATCATCTGATTGAACGACTCATTTCCTTTAAGCAGCAGAGCTTTACAGTCTGGGCTTAGATGTGTCAGCTTGACATTCTTTCCGAGTGCTTCATATTTTTCTGCTATTCCCTTTATGGCTTCCATACCTGAATGGTCAGACACTTTAGATTCTATAAAATCTATCTCCACGCTATCTGGATCTCCAGAAGGGTCGAACTTGGCATTGAAATTCTGAACAGAACCAAAGAACAATGGTCCCCAAATCTCATACACCTTAGTTCCATCTTCCTTAACGCGCTTTCGCGCTCTAATCATGGTAGCATTTTTCCAAGCGAACACCAAGGCAGACATAATTACCCCAGCTATTACGGCTATGGCTAAGTCTTGCCAAACCGTAATGGCAGAAACAGCTATAAGCACTATGGCATCTGGAAGTGGGATTTTATGAAGAATCCTGAAACTACTCCAAGCGAATGTACCTATTACCACCATAAACATAACACCTACTAAAGCTGCGATGGGGATTTTATCTATGATAGGCGCACCTACCAAGATGAATATCAATAGAGCCAAAGCCGCAGTTATTCCCGATAACCTCCCTCTACCTCCTGAGTTAACATTAATGATGGACTGGCCTATCATGGCGCAGCCTCCCATTCCTCCGAAGAATCCGTTCAATATGTTAGCACTTCCCTGAGCTACACATTCTCTGTTTCCGCTTCCTCTTGTTTCTGTGAGTTCATCCACTAAATTAAGTGTCATCAAAGACTCTATAAGTCCTACAGCTGCCAGAATAAAAGCAAATGGAAGCATGAACATTAAATTAGAACTTGTGTAGAGAGCTGGGTCTAAAACATCAAATCTAAAGGATGGAAAACCTCCGCTCACCCCTCCTGTTTGTCCATCTGGTAATCCATCAGTTATAAAAGAACTTACAGTAGCGGTATCTACATTTCCGAATATTACAATGCCTGTGACTGCGGCAATAGCCACTAAAGCTGAAGGAATTTTCTTAGTGAGTTTAGGCAAGAAGTGCATAATGGCCATAGTCAGAGCCACCAAGCCCAGCATAGTATAGAGTTCTGTTCCTTGAAGCCATTCCGTGATAAAACCATTTCCTTCTTCAAGCTTTATCTTTTGTCCAGCTTCATTTATTACAGGCTTTTTAAACATTCCAGCCTGTGCTAAAAAAATCACAATAGCTAATCCATTTACGAATCCCATCATCACAGGGTGCGGTATGAGTCTCACGAATTTACCTAGTTTGAATAACCCTGCAGAAATCTGTATAATTCCAACCATAAATAAGGTAACCAGGAGAAATAATAAGCCACCGTTTTCTATGCCTTGTTCGGCACCCATTAACTCTCCACCTTTTATAAGAGCGATCATTACCACGGCTGTGGCACCTGTAGCTCCCGAAATCATACCTGGTCTACCGCCAAAAACTGCAGTTACTAGCCCCATCATAAACGCTCCGTAAAGTCCTACTATGGGAGACAACCCTGCCACGAAGGCAAATGCTACTGCTTCAGGAACCAAGGCTATGGCTACTGTTAATCCAGAAAGAATATCATCTTTAGGATTAAATGTAAAATTTCTTAGGGCGTGCTTTATCATAGGGATTTCTTACGTGAAAAAGCGTGCAAAGATACGGTATTTGATTTCCTAGAGACGTAAGACTTCCACTCAGCAAATCCCAAGCGAACATGAATGAACTTATCGCTAGACTAAACCATTTTTACACCTATTTAAGATATAGTTATTAGTATGGTACACCTTGACCTTGTTATTCTCTAATTCTTTTGAAAGACTAAATAGAGATTATAAGTTATCAGCAGGTTTCTTATTGGATTCAGGTTTATTTCTATCTTCTATGTTTTCTTCACTCACCTTTTTGAATAGAAAAAACGCAAGCAGAGAAAAAATGTTCAAGGGAAAAGCAAAAATCAAAAGACATAGCGGACCTAAAAAAAGAGCTGTTTTGATATTGGTTCCAGCTTTCAGAAAGAAATTCTTATGACCACCCAAATAGGCTATATCTCCGTAATCATAATAAGCCCAGAGTGTCCCTCCTAAAAATATGGAAAACGTCAGCCACATAATTAAGAACGTAATTTTTGAATTCTCAAATATTTCTAAAAAACTATTAATAATCAGTGTAAAGAATAGTGCTACCGCTACACAACCAATAAAAGGAATTGGATGAGAATTAATGAACGGAATATTGAGAGGCCCAAAGGTTCTGAAAGGCGTTTGAACTATAAAACTTAATAAGAAATAGAGAAGACACATTACTGCAAACTGAGCTAAAGAGAGCCAAACCGCTTGAAAGCGGTCGTTGATTTTTATCGATCGTTTGGAATATTTTTCAAACTTTTCAGGTATTTTACTCAATTTCGATTCGTTTTCCCATTTGGTTTTTAGACGCCTGTACAAAAGATAGGCAGCGAATGCTCCTACTAATATTTTCAGGAAACTAATCAGTACCGCGTGTGAGTAATAACTAACATCTAGCTGACCTAATATCACCAGAAGTAAAAAACCGAATAGCAACTGAACTGTATAAAAAACCACTGCACCTCCTACCGCAGCTTCCCATGAGCTCCTTCCGTATTTAGAAGCTAAATCATAAAAAATCTTTGCTAAACAGATAATGATTAATGCTAGAATCATTTAGACATATTATAAAGTAAGGTCATCGTCTAAAAGCTCATAATCGCTATGCACAGGCTGATTTTCCCATTTAAACTTTAAGTATTGGTAAAGGATGTATGCTGCTAGAGCTCCTACTCCTATTCCAATGATATCGATGAGGAAAGTGTTTATTGTTTCAAAGGAGTCAACAACGAAAATTAACACAACAACAAATAGCACCTGAAGTGCTATGTAAAAGCATACACCACTAATAGCAGTACCCCATCGACTTCTGCCATGTTCTGCGGCCAAATCATAAAAGGCTTTTCCTAAGAAATAGATTAATATTAATCCTAACATAATGAGTGATTTGAATAATGATTCTGCGAAACTAGGCGATTTTAGGATTTGCCTTCAATGTCTTCATCTAGAGTTTCAGTATTTGGACTGGTTGCCTTTTCTTTTTTCCATAAGTAATCTAAAAGAGAAAATAAAAGCCAGCAAAAAAAACCAGCCAGTGCCAAGGATAAGAACATTAGCTTATATACTGTAACCACAGTGCTAGTATTACTCAACATTCCAGGATCTAAACCGACTATTATTAAAGACGATACCCTAGCAAATAGCCAAGCCATAAAACCTCCGATGATCCCGAATAACCAGGCCAGTTTACCATGAGTTTTAGCTAACCTGTAAAACACAGTGGCCATAGAGCCTATAAATAATAACTGAAGCACTGAACTTAATTAATCAGTAACCGCTCTACATGAACCGAGTTTCCATCAGTGATAGTCAGCATGTATGCACCCACAGGTAATATGTCTAGATTTAGCAGCTCAGAAAAATCACCTACTTGCTCATACACTTGTTTTCCTGCCATGTCTGAAATACTAATTCTGGTATTCTTTTCATTTTGTATGCCAGTTATGGTTACTATGCCGTTTGAAGGGTTTGGGTAGATTCTTATAAGATTATTCTGCTCTAATTCAGAGACTGTTACAGAACACTCTGCAGGAGTAGAATCTGCTATAACCAATTCTCCCTGATCAGCACTCCACTCCTTCCATTCGCCTCCTTCTCCTGTTTGCCAATCGTTTAGATCAAAACTGTTTTCTCCATTAGGGTGAGCATAGACCTCATATACTTTAAGTGCCTCTCCAGAATGACACCACGTGAGTGGCTCATTTTCAGCACAGTTCTCAGGAAAACCATTTTCTAATTGACAATTGGCATTTACGAAATACGCTATGTCGTTTTCAGTGTCATTACCGTACACCTTTGCTATACCATTCTCATCTATACATACGGCTGTGCGTTCTTCGCAGGCTATGCCTTTAGCTAAGACTCCTTCACCCTCTGCTATTCTAGCTAAAAAAGTAAGATGCCTTCCTTTTCTATCAGGATCATCATAATGTGTATCTGTAATTACCTGCTCTAAATACTGGTTTTGAATGAACGGGGCGTTGTCTACTGTAACATCATCTCTGTAAGGATTATCTAACGCTTGAGTAGAAGTTACTGTGCCGTTTTCTGCACTAAAATAATAGCCTCCCATTATGGCCATGCCTGCGCTAGTGCCTCCTATTACTATATTTCTATCCGTTATGGCTTCATTAATTTTAGTGGCTACTGGAGTATCTCTCCAGTAAGAAAATTAATTCCACTGGTCTCCACCAGCTATCCAAATGGCTTCTGCATTATCTATTTTTTGTAAAACGAAATCATCTTCGCTAGCAGCTGAGTTTAGGCACACTATAGACACCACAGAGTTTATAGCCACTCCTAATTCAGAGTAGAAATAGTCATTGTAACCATCAGAGCCACTGGATCTAAGTACTAGAACATCACCTCCATTCGCCCTTTCTAGAAACCATTTCATGGCTTCATCATTCTCCGTAGAGCCTCCCATTAAACACACTCCACCCTCGGGTGAAGTAGTCACATCTTCTGTGCTTCCTGTTTCATACCTAAAGTGATTCTGAGCATTTATTAACGTTGCAACGCTTAATACAAGTCCAAATAGAACTAATGCTTTTCTCATGATCCTAAACTTATTTCGAAGAATGCACCATGCACACCTCTCCGTTTTCTTCTAAATTTTTAATAGCATCTAAATTTCTTAAACACTCATCTACACTTCTTCCTAGAGGAATATCATTGACTAACTGATGTCTTACTGCGCCCTTAGGGTCTATGATAAATAATCCTCTAAAGGTTATCAAATCTCCCTCGGTAATGACTGTTCCATCTGCATTATATTTCCATTCTCCTGCAAGCACATCATATCTAGCAGCTATGTTTCTGCTCGGATCTTCTATTATTGGATATGCTAATCCCTTTATACCTCCATCACTCATATCTCTTTCTGACCACTTAATATGTGAAGCCATATCATCTACAGAAGCAGCTATAACTTGGGCACCTCTTTCTTCAAACTCACTTATTCTCTTATGAAACGCATGAACTTCAGAACCACATACTCCAGTGTCGTCTTTTGGGTAGTAGAAAAACACTACGTATTTACCTTTATAATCAGAAAGTGAAATTTGCTTGGACCCACCATCTACCAATGCATCAGCGGCAAAAGCTGGTGCTGTTTTTCCTAATAATGCCATATGATTTTTTAATTTTTATTTAGAAGTGAAAGGTAGAGAAATCACTTTAAGTCTAAAAGTGTTGATCAAAAATTTATAGTACTCCGAAACAATAATGAGACGTTTAACTTGTTCTAAGTGTAATATAATAGACTACCTCTGAGGAACTCTCAGAATTCGTTTGATTATAGAACCCTTTCACCTTAAAGTTGAGAGGGTTTTATATTTATTTAAGGTGGTATCAGTCTAGATATCCTTGATTAAAAATGAAGTATCCGAAATTAAACATCAAACTCCATGGCACATCTTTTCTATCAAAGTAGTTTAGAGTAACCCTAAGTGGGCCTATAGGACTATGATAAACTAAAGAGCCTGAACCCACATAAAATAGCTCTGAGGTAGGTTCAAATTGACTTTCATCTTCTGGCGTTGAAAAAATTCTTTCCCAAGGTCTATACACGTAATTTTCTGCTCTAAATTGAACGTTATCCGAAACATTTAAAGTGGCCATTAATCCTGCAGAGGTGTAGAAATTACTCCTGTACTGGTCTATAAAGAAGGATCGGCTTTCAGGAACTGGCTCGAAAGCTAGTGATCTAATCAAGGTAGCTCTGTAATTATTAAAGCGGGGTTGATTAGCCGCCCAGGCAGATTCCAGATGAAACCCCACATTTACACGCTTTCTATTAAAAAAATAATTGATGTATTGTCCTTTAAACACTGCCCAATTATGGATGGCATTGGTAGTATCCCTGACCTGCGAAGTGCTTCCGGGAATAGTTCTCTCCTCTCCGTTTAAGTAATTAGCCGTGAGCTGAAAGAAGGTTCCATCATCTGCAAATTGCTTTCTGTTTAGTGTACTACGCTCATACCTCGCCTTGAAAATGAACGTATTAAAATTAGTCTGATCTGTGGTGTCTGTGGCCAAAAAATTATCTGTTTGATAATAATCATCAAACAGATGCGCATACTTAGACCCAAATTCAAGCTTACCTCTATTAGCTACAGGAAGGCTTATTTCTGCGTTTACAAACTGCTCATTTTTAACTATAAAAGAAGGTTTAACCTCTTCTAAAAATGTGGCGAAACTGGTGAAGTAGTCCCATGAATTATAGGTGTAGTTCATTTCGAAAATCATAGGATTCTTTAAATTCAAGTCTAACTTAAATCCAGCTTTAGTAGAGCTATAAAATTTTCCAAAATAGGAGTTAGCCAGAAGACTTAAATTATTTCTTCCTCTAATGTGGTATCTGGCTTGGAGGAAACCAGTGTTTAATGGTCTAGATGAAAAATTACCCCCGAAGTTAATTTCTACTTTCTTCTCAGGCTTAATATTTACTGTGGCTATGTACTTGCCGTCTAGCGGATCTATTTCAAGCGTAGGATAAAGATAACGCACCTGATAATCTGCGTATAGTCTAAAAAACCGTTTTCTGAAGTCTTCTATAGAAATGTATGTGTTCTTCTGAAGAATATTATTAATGATGGCTTGCTGCTGAATTTCTGGCACACCTTCCACCTTAATCTGCTTAATTAAAAGGGGTTTAAACTGGGATCTAAAGTCTTTTCTTTTCTGCTCTATTTCAGATGGAGTTACTCTCTTCTGGACTACTACCTGAATACTATCCATGTTATTAATGGTGGCTCTATACCCAGCATTAATGGCTTCTCCTACCCGATCGAATTCAAATGTAGTTACATCTGTAACTGGCTCTATGGTAATCATTTCATCACATACCTTATCAAAATCTGTTTGGTACTGAATCATATTTACAAGCTGGCTCATTAAGTTTCCTTCTTTAGGAGCTTCTTCATTCTGACTCACATTACACCCTAGAATTATATCGGGGAGAAATTCTTCATAGAGCACATCTGCAGGGTAATTATTATATAACCCCCCATCAAAGAACAGTATGCTATCTATGGTGAGTGGTTCTAAGTAAAAAGGGTATGTCCCTGAAGCTCTAGCCGCTAAATTGAGCTCTCCCTTTCTAAAAACAAAAGATTCGTTTTTTTCTATATCAGAAGCTAGTGCTCTGTATGGCACAAAAAGTTGATCGAAGTCATAATCAGCTGCGGCACTGGCTGGGCTAAAAAATTCTATAAACCTGTAATCCATATAAACTGGATCTATTAAGTGTGTAGGTAAGGTATTTTCCCTAATGCTTTTTGGGTTAAACCTCAAATTCACCATACTAGCGTCTAAATCGTCTTCTCTCAAGTAAAAACTTAGGGTGTCTGGTAAAATCCCTTGACTCATGACCAAAAAGTCATTGCTACGCACCATCTTTTCTATTTCTTCTATGCTATAGCCTGATGCATAAAATGCTCCTATTATGGCTCCCATGCTAGAACCTGTAATGTAATCTATGGGAATATTATTTTCTTCTAAAGCTTTCAAAAAGCCCACATGTGCAGTAGCTGTGGCACCACCTCCACTTAGTACCACTCCCACACGTTGGTTTTGACTATGCGCATGTTTTGAAAGGAAACAGATGAGAAGCAAACCTAAGAGGGGCCCAATGACACAGCTATGACTAGATCTGTTCTTCAATTTGATAGTTGTTTCTTCCTGGCTCATTTCTGGAGATGAGTTCTCCTAAAAACCCCGCTAAAAATAGCTGTGTTCCCAGAATCATAGCCGTTAAACTAATATAAAAAGTACTAATGTCTGCTATATTTTTAGCTGCTTCTTTTAAATAGTATACGCTGTAAAGCTTACTCCCTCCTATGTAAATAAATCCTAAAAAGCCTATTAGAAACATGAATGTTCCCCATGTTCCGAAGAGGTGCATGGGCCGTTTTCCAAACCTGCTAATGAAAGATATGGTGAGCAAGTCTAGAAATCCTCTGCTGAAACGCTCCAAACCAAATTTAGTAACCCCATATTTTCTAGCCTGATGAGCCACAGGTTTTTCTCCTATTCTATCAAAACCTTTCTGCTTAGCCATTACTGGAATGTAACGGTGCATTTCTCCATGAACTTCTACAGCTTTGACCACTGGGTTTCTGTAAGCCTTAAGGCCGCAGTTAAAATCGTTTAGCTTAATGCCACTCATTTTTCTTGTGGCCCAGTTATATAACTTGGTAGGAATGGTTTTAGAGATAGGATCATGTCTTTTCTGCTTCCATCCGCTCACTAAATCTAGATGATCCTCAGTAATCATCCGGTACATTTCTGGAAGTTCATCTGGTGAGTCTTGTAAATCCGCGTCCATTGTAAACACTACCCTTCCCTTAACTAGTTTAAAACCTACATTCAATGCCGCAGATTTACCGTAGTTCCTTAAAAACTTGACTCCTTTTACATTAGGATCTTTAGCTTTTAATTCCTGAATAATTAGCCATGAGCTATCCTTACTCCCATCATCTATAAACACTATTTCATGTGACCAATTCTGGGCTTCAAAAACACGCTTAAGCCACGCATGCAGTTCGGCTAAAGATTCTTCTTCATTAAGTAATGGTATAATTACAGAAACGTCCAAATGGTGTGATTTATAAGCGTTAGACAAAAATAGTCTATCACTCAGAAAAAATAGTTACGAATAAGCTTTGTTTGAATAGGATATACTTAATAACTTCGCAGCGGCAAGTCTCATACGACCAGCTCCTGTTGAACTCCCCCAGGATCGGAAGGTAGCAAGGGTAAATAGTCGTAGCGGTGCGATATGAGTAGCTTGCCATTTTTTGTGCCTTAAAGTTTTTTCTTTTGACCAAGCGTTGCAACGCTTAAATAGAATTTCACATAAAAACTCTAGTAGAATACTTGTCCCAATCTTTATTAACCTTGTAGGGTAGCATACTTTAAAACTACTTATAATAGGCGTATTAACTTACTAGATTACTGTTTTTTATACATTTGGAAAAAAAATGTAACATGAAACAAAATGTCCTTTTGATTCTTCTTTTGTCCATTATTTATGCCGGATGTAAAACCGAGGGGTGTACTTATGAAGAAGCTTTAAACTATGAAGCAGACGCAGAACTAGATGATGGATCTTGTGTATTTCCAGAGCTAACATCTGAAGAGGAAGATCCTACTTCCAGCTCTGCAGCCGATGTTTGGGTGGGGAATTTCATAGTGAATGAAACGAGTCAAGTTGGTTCATTTCCTGCAAGTGAAGACACTTACTCTATATCCATAACTGCAATTAATGAAAACCGTGTTCTCATTCAGAATTTAATGGGATGTGGAGACATGGAGGCTAATGTAGCAGAGAATTCTATGGTAGTGGTAGAATTTGACGACATGTGCTCATGGCAGCTTCTAATTATCCAAACAGACGATGGCTTTGACTTTACCGCTCAAAAAGATGATTTCGGTATGGTGGCAGATGTAGCAGGTACTGCTGTAAGACAGTAGTCAATAAATTTATTTAGATGCTTTTACTGATACCAGTAACATTCTTCGCAATTTACAGACTAACTAAAGCAACGGATTCATTCTCGTTTTCCATCACTGTGGCACAATGCCTTGGGATATACTTGTTTTATTTGGGAAAAGTAGATATTTTAAAATATTTAGGACTAACCTCTTCCATTGTATCAGGAATTCTAATACTCAGAGAAGTTGTTATTGAAGAAAAAACGAAAGACAAAAAGCTTTCCATAATAATTCTAAGTTCAATAGTAACCGCGCATCAAATCTTCATGATACTAAACACTTCTTTCAGTAGTTTCAAATTCTTTTTCTTCATTGCGATAGGTGCATACATGCATCTTTTAATTACCCAAAAGATTCCAAATGAACTAGGCTACCTTACAATCCTAGTTAGTCATGCCGTCTTGATGCTTTTTTGGTGGAACAAGGTCAGCTAATCTATTGACTTTGTCTTCTTATACATAGAAAGAATCTCTTGACCTATCAGTAGAAACAATACGCCATACTGCAGAATTAAAAACAGCGGTTTGTCTTCTAATGTGCCATTCATGTAGAACGAATATGAGAGAAATACTAAGAGCGTCCACCACACTGGAAACTTATGCTTAGAGAATAGTGATATGCCAAAAGGTATAAGAATATACCATGGATGCACAGTGGTGCTCATGAGTAAATAAACTGTGCTTACTGCGAGTAAAGCAGTGGGAAGGGTTATGTAGTTTTTAGTTTTAGGGTTAAAGCTTAGCGTAGCAATAACTAGAATGGTTACACCAGCCATAATAGGCCCTGCTGTTTGTATGATGTCCCACCCTACTGTAAGCTCTCCAATATATTTAACGATGTAGAATATGCTGGCGTTGAACTCAAAGGTTTGGAAATACAAGTCTATGCTACTCCAGATGTTTTGAATAATTTCTACGTTTAAAAAAGGTAGAAATGTGATTAGAAACACGCCTCCGGCTAGAGCACCATACTTAATACTTCTCCCCCATCCAAAATACGGAATGAGTAACGGAAGAAACATGATGGGGAGTAGCTTAGTGCTAATAGCCAAACCACAAAACACTGCAGATAGCATCCAGTTCTTTTTAAAATATACCACTGCCAGTAGCACGTAAACCAACATCACTACTTCGAAATGTAAATTCCCAACTCCTTCTATTATAACCAGTGGATTAAGTGCCCATAGGGCAAACTTCTCCTTAGCAACTCGCGTATTAGTAGCCAATTTAAACAAAACCAATAAGCCTAAAAACTCAGTAAGAAAAAACACCACCTTGAGTATAAATAACCTGGCAGAAAGCGATTCTCCTCCTATAGCTGAAACTAAAAAATAAAGCTGATTTACAGGCGGATAGACTGAAAAATAATCCTTGGAATTCATGCCATCATAAAGCTCCTGATTTAATAAATTACTGAATTCTGAATCTACCGCTAGGTCTGTGGGAAGCGTGCCGAATACGTTTATGCCTGAAGCGGAAAGCTCTCCATCCCAGAGAAAACGGAAATAATCATTAGACAGATTAGGCGTAGAGAATAGCCAAATGATTCTAAGTGCTACTGCCATATAGAACACATCTTTTAATTTATATTCTTCTATAATAAGCAGGTAGAAAAAAAATGCGCCTGTGAACGCTCCTAAGATGAGATAAAACTCTTCTCTGGCTGTTATCAGAACAATGATGTGCGCCAGAAAAGTAAGAAAGACGATGGCCACACGCCAAAATGAATTCATGCTACTCATGGAATGACGCTATGACATTTGGGTGTGCTTGACCGAGTAAAAACTCACAAGCCCAAAACCTAGTGTAAGCATGATATGAAATGGTAATAGCCCATAATCCTCTAAATGGATGGCATAAGCTATAGCTCCTAAGAAGTATAGCGTGATCAAGACTTCCACTATAGTGAGCGGATTAATTTTTATGGATCGGTATTTTTTATTTACCCATGTGCCCGAGTCTTCTTTTAATGCAAACTTAGGGGTTCTCACAAATGGTGTTTTTCTGCCTGCATAGCCTTCTAATACTGCTATGCTATTATGAAGTGATAACCCCATACTTACCGACAAGAACAAGGGAAATTTGTACAGAAACTTCAGAAAACTTTTAACTCCTCCCTTCTCCACGTGGCTCATACTTAGCCAATAGAAGTAACTCAGAATAATGAAACTAGAAACGAATACACTGGCCATTTTGAAGATGGCATCATATCCTTCAAAGTTGTGCTTAATGAGCAATACTGGAACACTCAAAATAGCAGTACTGAAAATACAGATAAATATAAAACTATTAAGTAAATGAAAAGCTGCGTGTATTTTGGTTTTCCAATCTAACCCTTTTGTTTTCATCACCCTAGGCAGATTCTTCACAGCGCATTCTGCCGCACCTTTGGTCCAACGGAACTGCTGGTTCTTTAATGAGTTCATCTCAGCAGGGAGTTCAGAAGGAGAAAGTACATCTTCTAAATAAGTGAATTTCCATCCTTTTAGCTGTGCTCTATAGCTTAAATCTAAATCTTCCGTAATGGTATCGCTCTGCCAGCCACCGGCATCTTCTATACATGTGGTTCTCCATACACCTGCTGTACCATTAAAGTTTATGAAATGGCCCAGTGAATTCCTACCTACCTGTTCTACAGTAAAATGAGCATCTAAAGCAAATGCCTGCAACTTCGTTAAAAAGCTGTAGTTTTTATTAAGGTGGTGCCACCTGGTTTGAACAACACCTACTTTTTCTGAAGCGTAAAAATGAGGAATGGTTTTTCTTAAAAACTGTGGGTCGGGAATAAAGTCTGCATCGAAAATAGCAATGAACTCTCCCTTTAGGTCTTGCATTCCGTAGGCTAGTGCTCCTGCCTTATACCCTTTACGTTCTGGCCGCTGAATGTGCTTGATATTAGCGCCTAAAGCTTTTAATTGCTCTATTTTTTTTGCTGCTACTTGAAAAGACTCGTCAGTAGAATCATCTAGTACTTGAATCTCCAGCTTAGATTTATCATAATCTAGCTCTGCTATGGAATCTAACAAGCGCTCCACTACATATAGTTCATTATACAATGGAAGTTGGATGGTAACATTAGGCCATTCTCTGCCTTCCATGCTGCAGCACGCCTCTTTTATGGCTTTTTTCTGTTTTGAGTATGCTAGAGCTAAGCTAAGCTGAATAATGCTATACGCAAAAATGAATACTAAAAAGAAAGCGTACAATATGATGAGTATGATCTCCATATTACCTGTACTTGATTAAGGTGTAAATAATTTTATAGCCCGCTAAGATAGTTCCTTTGAGTGTTCCTGTGATTTTAGAAACTCCTACACGCTTTCTGTATCTGGCTGGAAATTCTTTATACGGTATTTTTTGCTTTGCAATTTTTATCTGCATCTCCACGGTCCAACCAAAGTCTTGATCCTTCATTTGCAACGCATTAAGAGTGCTTAATCTAATAGCTCTGAAAGGACCTAAATCTGAAAAACGTACCCCATAAAACAGTTTTAGGAGTCCAGTAGCAAGCCAATTTCCAAACAATTGCTGTGGCATCATAGCTCCTTTCTCACGCTTTCCTAAAGCTCTAGAACCTATTGTAAAATCTACTTCTCCACTTATTATGGGTTCCACAAGCTGGCTAATTTCTTCACCATAATCTGAATAATCAGCATCCATGAAAACAATTATATCTGCTCTAGGTTGGGTTTGATTCACATGAGCTATTCCTTTTAAACATGCAGCTCCATAACCTTGGTGAGTTTCGTGAACCACTATGGCGCCTGCGTTTTCAGCGGCTTCTACGGTATTGTCAGTAGAATTATTGTTTACCACTATCACATTACTTACTAGCGACTTATCTATATCTGCCAGTACTAGTGGGATACTTTCCTCCTCATTAAAAGCAGGAATAACTATGTCTATAATCACCTAAAGAAATTCTAATTAAACTAACACAGTAGCGTATTGTTCTAAACCTACCTTCAGACACTCCACTGAAGATTTTAAATCTTTTATGTTTAGCACATAGGCAATGCGTACTTGGTTTTTCCCTAAGTTTCCAGAACTGTAGAATCCTGCTGCTGGTGCCATCATTACAGTTTGGTTATTATGTGAAAATTCTTCTAGCATCCACTGGCAGAAGTGCTCAGCATCTTTAACAGGTAGCTCAGCTATGCAGTAAAAAGCACCTTTAGGCATAGGGCATGTCACACCTTGAATTTCATTCAAGCTATTCACAAGGGTATCTCTTCTTTCTAGATACTCTTCTTTTACTTCTGTAAAATACGATTGAGGCGTATTTAAAGCAGCTTCTCCTGCTATCTGTCCATAGGTAGGAGGAGATAATCTAGCCTGAGCAAATTTTAATACAGTAGCGTATAACGTTTTATTTCTAGTAACCATGGAACCTATTCTAGCTCCACACATGCTGTAACGCTTAGAAACCGAGTCTATCATAATGGCGTTCTGCTCTAAACCTTCTAGATTCATCACGGAGTAATGCTCTAAACCATCATAAGCAAACTCACGGTAAACCTCGTCAGCTATTAAAAACAAGTCATGCTTTAGCACAAGTTGTCTGAGCTGCTCTAGTTCATCCTGACTATACAAGTACCCTGTGGGGTTACCAGGATTACAAATAAGGATGGCCTTGGTCTTCTCAGTGATTTTAGCTTCAAAATCTGAAATCGGAGGCAGTGCAAATCCATCTTCTATTCTAGCTGTAATAGGCACTACGCTCACTCCAGCTGAAACCCCAAAACCATTGTAATTGGCATAAAAAGGCTCAGGTATTATAATTTCATCTCCTGGATCCATACAACTCATCATGGTAAAAGTCAAAGCTTCAGAACCACCAGTAGTAACTAACAAATTTTCTGCACTTAAATCTATACCCACAGATTTATAATAATCTACCAAGCCTTCTCTATAAGATAGAATACCTGCACTATTAGAATAGGCCACCACATCCATTTCCAGATTTTTTATTTTTTCTCTAGCTACTTCTGGCGTCTTTATATCTGGCTGTCCTATGTTTAAATGATAAACAGTTTTACCCAAGTTCTTAGCCTTATCTGCATAAGGAACTAATTTTCTAATAGGCGAAGGAGGCATAAGCTGCCCCTTGTTTGAAATATTTGGCATATTGGTTCTGTTTCGGGACTGCAAATATACCTTAGCTCTTTATCTTAGCCAACCAAAAAGTACACCTCACGACATGAATCCTATTTGGGCATTTATTAAAACCACCAGACCAGTTAATATCCTCATCATAGTTAGTACTATGTATGCTATGAGGTACTTTGTAGGCATAGATTATGCTCTGATGGACAGCGCACTGGATATTCATATTTATGGAGGCATTAGCGATTTTAAGTTTTTACTACTAACTATAATAATGGTTTTCCTAGCAGCTTCAGGAAACATCATTAACGACTACTTTGATGTGAAGGTAGACCGCATTAATAAACCTGAGCGCATTACCATAGACAGAGGGCTAAAGAGACGTGTGGCCATGGCAGCTCACCACACCTTAAATGGATTAGCCGTGGTTTTAGGTTTTTATGTAGGCTGGGCAGAACAGGTATGGTTTTATTCTTTTCTTCCTGTAATTATTGCAGGAGCACTGTGGTTTTACTCGTTTTACTTGAAGAAAACGTTTTTATTAGGAAATGTTCTTGTAGCTCTAGTAGTTTCCATAGTCCCAATTTGGGCTACCTATGGCACACTCACTTCTCCACTTATTAACTCGGCAAATCTTGAAGCCAATTCCTTTCCTATTTCTCAGCTTTACATTTTTTACGCTACTATAATAATGGGCTATACCATTCAAGCTTATGTAATTTCATTATTCAGAGAAATAGTTAAAGATGCCGAAGATGTAGAAGGAGATAGACTGTTTGGTTACCGTACCATGCCCATAGTATGGGGTTGGGCTAAAACCCGAAACCTATTATTAATAACTCAGTTCGCATGGCTTGTAGTTCTTGGATTGATATGTTACTTTATAACAGTGACATACATACCTCTGTTGGGGTTAACCTTTGGACTTCTTGTAGTGATTCCGTTCTTACTTTCGCTAATGAGTATGAGTAAGAAGAATATTCAGAAAAAGCATTTTTCAAGCGCCA
Organism: Flavobacteriales bacterium; assembly: GCA_045104985.1. Lineage (GTDB taxonomy): Bacteria > Bacteroidota > Bacteroidia > Flavobacteriales_D > Sanyastnellaceae > ASP10-05a. The sequence continues at coordinate 45,573 of JBGCDA010000058.1, forward strand.
GTTTATGGCTTAAACTCACATTAGGGGGAGGGCTTATTTACAGCTATTTCATCCCTGAACTTATGGGGTCTTTTCTTTATCAGCACATTAACTTAATGCAGTAATTAGTTTCTATTAATTGGAGCTTTTGGTAAATAATAGAAATCATACTATTATGAGCCTTGATACATCAGTAAAATCAAATAAGTCAGGCTATTCTAAGATCCTTTTTTTAACTCGCTAAGACCACTACCCTATTCACTTTATGAGAACCATCTTTTAAGGTCACATTGACTAAATAAGCTCCTACAGGTAGCGCCTGATTAATAATTACCCGAGTTTGTGAATTGAACTCTTCTGAGAAAACCAGCTGCCCATTCATGCTGTATATTTCTATGACAGTAATAGACCTATGTTCTGCACTTACGGTTAAACCTTCCCCTTCTCTAACTGGATTTGGAAAGATCACTACTGCGCTTTCTTTTGTCGAAATATCTTCAGTAGACTGCACGAAAGTAGACACACTCTCCTCAGCTATCAATACTGGGTCAGCGCCCTCCTCATCATACATGTCTCTAAACGCATCTATTTCAGGTGTAGTAAACATAAACATCTCTTCATTCCATTTAGGTGGTACAGACTGGTAATAGACTCTAGCAGTGACATTCACAGCACCTTCATAACCTAACATAGGAGCCTTATAGATGATTCTATCTGAGCCGCTTCCCTCTGTGCCTCCTTCAAAATTAAAGTTAGAATCTGCCAGTGCGTTTCCAGCTACTATAGTGGTATCGTAAACCTCATGAGATGTCGTGAAGCCTTTAGGTGTTAATCTATTATCTTTTATGTAAGTGTCTGCACGTTCTAAAACCGTAGTAACATCACCATTAGTGTCTGCCACCACCATTTCATAAATCTGCACCTCATCCGCACTAGTAATTTTGGTATAGTGAGGTTCATAAGTCTCATTATGACCGCTCACCCTGTAATCATCTTGTATAGCTCCACTATGGAAAAGAGTATCTCCATTATCTGCTTCTACTAAAAATTCTATAAATGCTCTTCTGGCAGGATATCCGCTTGGAAATTTGTGCCCGGTGAGGTTAGTTAAGGTTATTTCATAAGCCAGTGAATCGTCATCAGCGCCTAGTTCAGTAATTTCCATTTCTAAGGTTTCCTGAGTGAGCAGGTTCATGGTGCGCTCTATCACTCTATCGAACTGCTCTTCTGTGGCTGTAATCCCTAACTCATCTATGCGGTTTTTCATTAACTCTAGCATAAACGTATTTCCTCCTACCATATAGTGTTTCCCGAAAGGGCTTCTTCCAGGTAGAAATGCATAATTGGCAGAAAGCACTACTTCGTCTTCTATCCTAGGAAAGTGACACGACTGGCATTCTCTGTTGTTAGCACCTTCTTCAGCGTAAATACTATTAAGCCACTCATGGTAAGTAGACTGTTCCACAAAAGTACCTCCGGTAAGGTTACCGTCTAAATCGGCAGTATTAGTAATTAAAGTGTGGCACCCCGCACAGAACTCACTTTGATCTACATGCTCTCCATAAACTGGTTCCATACCCACAAAAGCGGTCATAGGTTGAGAAAAGAGAACAGGATCATCTATATCTCCATAGGGACCATAAAGGGTGTCTTCAGAGAAGTTCATGTTTCCAGAAAATAAATCTCCTAGCCCCTCAGTACTTTGTGCATGACATGAATTACAACTTACTCCATCCATAGCCACAGAATCTTGGAGCATCTCTGCTATACTGTAATGCTCTGCTCCATGATCGAATCTGGCCCCATAATGCCCCATAGGCGAGTGGCAGCTGGTACATTTATCTTCTAACTCCACAGCATTATCAGGATTTACAGCAGTTTCATGACTCACCTTAGCTCTCCAAAACGGATCTCGAGCACTATTAGCCATCATAGTAGCCCGCCAGTCGTCCACCACATTTACGTCATTACCTTCATTATCTACACTAGCTATTCCTAATGGGTCAGAACCATGGCAGCCTGAACATGACCCACTCCCTAAAAAGAAATCTTCTTCATTACCCACCGGCAGGTCTGGAGAAGTGCCATCACCACCCATCATAGCGCGTATTTCTTCAGGTGTATGGTATGGAGTAGGCTCAGGAGTTTCTATAGACATTAAGCCTAAAGACAATAAGGCTAATAGCCCGATTACTGCTATGGTCTTCACTAATTTCAAAATTCGTTTGGATTTCTATGAGTCTAATTACAAAGATAGCCTTCACAGCCCTAAATGTTCGTGAGATTTTCGTAAGGCATTTAAATGAATTTAACCCAGTGCTCTTTAGATCAAAATCAGCTCTTTAGTCGGAAAATAAAATGTCTTCTATTAAATTTCTGCCTATTACCTGATTAAGGTTAGCTATCACTTTTGACTTCTCATTCATTATTTCTTGGCCTATTACAGAGCTTTCTATTTTAATATAAAGCACCGTGCCATTTAAGTATAGACCTCGGGTTTTACTTTGAATGTAACTCCCCATGGCTTTTTCCCAAGCTTTAGCCACCTCTACTTGGCCATACTTTTTATCTAGCCGATACACCTTTAGAAACTTATCTATAGCTTCTTTCAGTGGATATTGATTGTGGTCTTTACTCATAACGGTGTAATGTTTCCAGAGTTTATTCTATAGGTATTCATGCTAATAGAGAGATCTTTAAATAGCTCTGGCACTCTATTGTCATCTGTATCTGTAATGAATATCTGGCCAAACTTGTTCTCGCTTACCAGTTTCATAAGATTAGCTACTCTCTGCTCGTCTAATTTATCAAAAATATCGTCTAAAAGCAGAAAAGGTTTTAATCCAGTGGCTTGTTCCATAAATAAACTCTGAGCTAATTTCAGGGCTATTAAAAAAGTCTTCTGCTGGCCTTGACTACCGAATTTCTTTATAGGATAGCTCTCTATGGTAAATTCTAAATCATCCTTATGCACACCTACATTTGTGCGTGCAGAAAACTTATCTTTCTCTAAGGAACACTTAAACTGCTCTGTCAGGTTAGCGTTGCAAGTGGTTTTGTACTCTAACTCCACCCTCTCCTTATTACCAGAAATCTGCTCATGAAGGTTCTGAAACCAAGGAATGAACTCAGAAATGAATTTGTTTCGTTTTTCATAAATGCGTTCATTCAAATCTATGAGCTTATAGTCATAAATCTCTAAGGAAGTAAAATCAAACTGGCGCTCTATTTGAAAATGCTTTAAAAGTCTATTTCGCTGATTGAGTGCTCGTTTATACTGCACCATATCATTTAAATAGCTCTTATCATACTGTGCTATAATGCCATTTATAAATCGTCTTCTTATTTCACTACCTTCCTTTATTAGATCCTCATCTGTAGGAGAAATCATTACGCTGGGGTATAGCCCTATATGGTCTGATAGCCGCTGGTACTCTTTTTTATTTCGTTTAAACACCTTTTTAGAAGACCTACTCACCGCACACGTGAGTGTATCGGTTTCATCATGCTTACTCACTATTCCTTTTATTAGGAAAGATTCTTCATCATGATTAATATTCTGATAATCCGCAGAATTAAAATAACTCTTACACATGCTCAAATACCTAAGAGCATCTAGCATATTGGTTTTTCCCTCTCCATTAAATCCAGAAAAACAATTCACCTCAGCATCCACAGACACTGAAGCTTCTTTAAAGCTCTTAAAATTAAGGAGGTGCAGTTCTAGTAATTTCACTTAAAGATTCTTAACTAATTGTTTTACAGTTTTATTAGCGTTGCAATAGAGGCTTATTCCCTAGATTCAAACCTAAGTTCCAACGCGGAACAAAAATACATGGAATTAAGAGTGGCAAAATCAATTTTATATGACGGGCTACTTTATTAAACACAAGAGTTATGCACATGTAGATGGATTAAGAAAATTACCTATTTTTGCACCTCAATTTTTCAGAGCAAAATGGCTAAAAAAAATACAGACGAAACGATATTAGATGTACAAGAAGTATACACTAATACCGAGCTTTTTATAGAGAACAATAAGAAAACTCTACTTGGAATTTTAATAGCGATTATAGTACTAATCGTAGGATTTTTTGTGTACAGTACATTCTTTAAAAACCCTGCTTTAGCCAGCGCTAATGAGGAAGCACATTTAGCAGAAATGTATTTTATGATGGATTCTCTAGATGCTGCTAAGGATGGAACGGCTGCTTTCATTGGTTTTGAAGAAATAGCTGAAATCCACGCAGGAACTGCGGTAGGAATGAGAGCTAATTATCATTTAGGCGTAATAAATAGAGATAATGGAGATTTCGAAGCGGCTTTAGAAAACTTTAAAAATGCTGATTTTAACAGTCCTCTTTTAGGTGCCATGGTTAACGGTAATACGGGAGACTGCTTGGTAGAAATAGGAATGTCTTATGAAGAAGGTGCTGAACAAGATTCTAAGCTAGCAGAAGCACTTCCGTATTTTAAGAAAGCGGCTAACAGCAGCCCAGATGAAATTACTACTCAAGTTTACTTTAAGAAAGCGGCTAATGTTTGCTTACAATTAGGCAGATATAATGAAGCCATTAAAATGTACGATGGTATTATGAAAGCCTCTACTAACGCCAAGTCTACCGAGTATAAAGACGCTGTTAAAATGAAAGCTATGGCCCAAGCCAAAGCTGCTCAGCAATAATCTCAACCACACATGGCTACAGAGGGAAATAACCTCAGTGAGTTCGATAAGAATGCTCTCCCAGATCTTACGGGAAAGAAATTCGGTATAGCTGTTTCTGAGTGGAACAGTCAAATTACAGATGGCTTATTAAAAGGTGCGCTCTCAGGTTTCGAGCAGGCTGGTGTTTCTATAGAAGATATTATAGTGAAGTATGTGCCTGGCAGTTTTGAGCTCGCATTAGGAGCTAAAAAACTCATAGATACATTCCAATTAGATGGTGTGGTATGCCTTGGCAGCGTGGTAAGAGGAGAAACTGCGCACTTTGATTATGTGTGTCAAGCCTGTGCTAAAGGCATTATGGATGTAAATCTTTCTACAGGAGTTCCTGTGGCATTCGGAGTATTAACAGACGATACTCAGCAGCAAGCCATAGACCGCTCAGGCGGTAAGCATGGTAATAAGGGAACAGAAGCCGCAGTGGTAGTCATGAAAATGGCTGGCTTTACTTCTTCTGATTTTTAGGGGTTTTCTAAGGACAATACCAACAGTTTAAAAGTACCCTTATCAGATTTTTCGTGCTAAATAAAATTTTTGAATGATATACAGAAATAAAGATTTGCAAAAAAAAGTCTTTGCTTTTACTGAAGACTTTCAAATAAACATTGGCAAAGAAATCAAACTACGAATAGCACTATCAGCCAATGAGACTAATTTTGATCGACACTTTTCCAGTTTTTCACGTCTAGAATTTATTTTAACCAGTTTACAAGCAAGAATTAGTGGAGCTCGCTTGATGTTTTCAGGAGAGAAACAGCATTTCGAAATCGCTCTTGATCATCTCATAAAACTCGAAAAGAAAGATCAACAAATAGAATTCATAGAAGCATATTCTGAAAAAATCTACAGACGGACAATTATATCTGTGAATTCCTGATCACAAAACTCAACCTGAACCAACCTTCTAATTTGTCTTCAGAATGATCTGATAGATACATGTGAATCCATATGAATCATTGGCCAACCTTAAGCTTTTCTGACATCACCAACAATCTCGGTTCTAGTATCATTAGTTTGTTCACTTGAATTTTATCACACCCTAACTCATCCAGTCTTTTAAGCTTCTTCTTCAGCTGTGAATTATTTTAGCTGGCAATCAACTCTTTCAGAAGGATCGTCTGAAGTACTAAAATTAGAACATTCAACACCTGCAGCTTCGACATCTGATAGCCTTATTGTATCTACCGTTATTTCTTCAACTCCAGTTTCAGTCTGAAGTCCTCTGCACTCACACAGATAATATTCAGGCGAAGAACAAGAGAATAAAGCGGTTAACATACACAGTGAGCTTATACATACATTTTGTTTCATTGAGAACATTATTTGACCTATTCTATCATTTTCAGTATTCTTTCGAATTCTGACATAAGTCTGATTCCTTCATTAGCCAAGTACTCCTCTGAATAAGGTGCTTCGCAGTCTTCACTGTTTAGCTGATCTATAAGAAGAGCATCTTTAAAATAGCTTCTAGTTTCAGTAATTTCAGATTTTTCAAAATCGAAAACTTGATCATCATTGTTGTTATCCCTAGCTCTAGTATCCCAGTAAAGGGGTCTATTATATCTTAGAGATTTATCTAAAACAAAAGACAATTCTCCATCTTTCAAATAATACTCGGTTAGTCGTTGGCCTGTTTCTCCAAAATAACGAACAACTGTTTTCTCTAATTGTTCCCCCTTGTAGTAGAAGTTAGCATGACCACCTTCTGTGGTTTACCAAAGGTCAATTCTCTCAATGGATGTCCAGTGTTACATAGAGTTAATTCTCTTAAAGTTCTCTCGAATAGGTACTAATGTCTCAGTTAAAAACTCATCTTTTTCATTGTCATGAATATCTTGAGATTCCATGAGTAAAACAGTATCATTTTTAAGAATAATGCCTTTTTCTCTTAATAAAGCTTCAGCTTTTTGTTTTTCGTACTCTTCCCTTATATCCTTATCAGGCTCCGGTAGTAGCTCAAGTCGGTCATTGTTGAAGATTCACAACCAATAAAAGCAAATAAAAGAAGGGTGCCTAACGCTATTTTTAGTTTACCTCTTATAATATGACTAGGCGTAAATCTCACCCTTAATCCCAAGTAACATCCAAATCCAACTCCTCTTCTCCCCGTTTAACACGAACCACAGTAGTCTGCCCTTCTTCAAACTTTCCTAGGCACTCCATATAACCCATCATATCTTTTACTGGATTTTCTCCCATCATGATTACTACATCCCCTTTTTGCATTCCAGCATTGGCGGCTGGCCTGCCTTCAGATACTCCGTCTATGCGCATGCCTTCTTCTGCATACATGTAATCTGGCACCACGCCTAAGGTTACCTTAAACGACATTTCTTCTGCACTTGAATCCTTGGTTTTAGTGAATGGGAGTTTATCTAGCGGTTGCAACGCTAAAACTATATCACTCACAAAATCGGTAACCTCCGCTAATCCCTCAAAGTTTATGTCCTCCACATCATCTGATGGTTTATGGTAATCTTCATGCTGCCCAGTAAAAAAGTGAAGCACAGGAATATCTACCAAATAAAATGAGGTGTGGTCTGAAGGGCCTACTCCGCTTTCCTCGAATACCAGCTTGAAGTTTCCTCCATTTTTGTCATTGACTAAATCTGTCCACGCAGGGCTAGTGCCATTTCCATACACCGCCAAAGACTTGTCCTCCTTCAGTCTACCCACCATATCGAAGTTCAACATGCAGTTCACTTTTTTAAGATCTAGAGTGGGGTTTTTACAGAAATGGTTTGAACCCATAAGCCCATATTCCTCACCGCTAAATGCCATAAACACAAAGTTAAATGAACTGTAAAACTGAGGGTAATTCTTAATCTTATTGGCTAATTTCAGCATGGCCACTACTCCGCTGGCATTATCATCTGCCCCATTATGAATGGCAGAATCTCCCTTGAATAACGAAAATTCATTGCCATAACCTAGGTGATCATAATGCGCACCTATTATAATGGTATACTCCTTTCCATTATCTATCTGGCCTATGACATTCTTGCCATTTATGGTAATGACTTCACTCTGTCCTAATCCCATATCAGTAGCAGATCCATGAGGGTTAACGCTTATAGGCTGAAATGAAAAATCCTGAAAGAACGTACCATTATCGCCTTTACCAGTGAGCCCTATGAGCTCCATTTGAGTCTTCACATATTCTGCAGCCTTTATTCCACCTGCTTCTCCCACTTCTCTTCCTTCCATATCGTCTGAGGCTAAGAAGGTAAGCACTTCTTTCTGAGATAATTCATAGCTCGCCTCATACGCTAACATATTTTTAGGTTGGCCGCATGTGGTAGCTATTGCGGTGAAGCCACAGAGACATACCGCAAAAATGGTATTTTTAAGAGAAAGAGTCATTACTTTGATAATTTAGAAGCTAAATTACTGCGCACTTAAGTATTTTCGTGCGAAATTTTATAAAATGTCTAAGAACCTTCTATATATACTTTTCAGCGTTGCAATAGGGCTTTCGGCCTGCGGAAACGCTCCTGAATCTGACCATAGTACTGGTGATAATCCTCACCATCATTCTGACTCTGATGCTAATCCGCATTCTAATTCAGATGCAGAAAAAGCTCCAGTGTTAGGAGATGATTTTTTATATCCAAAGGAAAAGCACTTCGCTAATGTGAAAATGATGACTAACGGTGGAGATAACGCAGAGGCTTACTGGAGTTTCGCTAATGATAAACTTGTATTCCAGGCTTCTTACGACAAATGGAATGCACCGTGCGATCAAATCTTCGTTATGGATGCTTCAGAAACTTACCATAATGATGCGCCACCTTTAGTGAGCACTGGAAAAGGAAGAACCACATGTGCTTACTTTATGCCCGGAGATTCTACAGTGCTCTATGCATCTACACATTTACAGATGGACGACTGCCCTCCTGCTCCTCACCGAGGGCCTAATGGTGAGTATGTATGGCCTATTTACCCAGAGTTCGATATCTTCGAGGCAGATTTAGAAGGGAATATCGTTAGGCAGATGACTGACCATGATGGGTATGATGCTGAAGCCACTGTTTCTCCTAATGGAGATAAAATAGTGTTCACTTCCCTCCGAAGTGGCGACTTAGAGATTTACACCATGAACATAGACGGAACAGATCTTAAACAAATTACTTCTGGCTTAGGTTATGACGGTGGTGCATTCTTTTCTCCAGATGGTGAATACCTAATCTGGCGTTCATCTAGACCTCAATCTGAAGAAGCACAAAAACAGTACAAAGACCTTCTGGCCCAAGGATTAGTTCAACCTACTGAAATGGAACTATACATTTCTAAAGCAGATGGTTCTGAGATGAGACAGCTCACCGACTTAGGTGGTGCCAACTGGGCTCCCTTCTTTCACCCGAGTGGAGAAAAAATTCTATTCGCTTCTAACCACCATTCTAAATCTGGAAGACTGTTTAACATGTTCTTAATAAACATAGATGGCACTGGAGTAGAGCAGGTGACTTATGACAATGTATTTGATTCATTCCCAATGTTCTCTTTTGATGGAAAGAAAATAGCCTTCTCTAGTAACAGAGGAAACGGAGCAGACCCGAATGCACACGGTGGTGCTACGAACGTGTTTGTGGCTGACTGGGTGGACTAGTTTTTTTTTCTGGATTCTCAGCTGGATACTAGTATTAGAGAATTATAAATGGTAAAGGATAGATGCTAGTCTAGGGGCTCATTACTCACTTGCTAGTTCATATCTTCTAATCAAAACAAAAAAGGAAACAAATTTCAATTCACAATTTATCCCTACTGGCAGGCGGGATTTATAATTAGTAAAAATGGGATGGTTTGAAAAGTTAAAAAAGAGATGGAATGTAACTGGTAAGCAGGTCATTCTGATACTTCTAGTATTTGCCCTCACTGGCACAACCATAGCTCTTCTAAAAAATCCAGTAATTCATTTTTTTACAGGTGGTGGTGAGAAATCAACGCTGTTTTCTATTATTTACTTCATCTTATTCTTCCCAGTTTACATTCTGTTTCTAATGGCCTACGGTTACCTCTTCGGCATGGGAGAGTTTTTTAAGGCTTTTGCCAAGAAAAGCTTGGGTAGGTTTAGAAGGAAGAAAGAATAATTACTTTATTCTAATATAGCTCACATAGTCAAAAGCTGTGGTATCATAATAAGCTTGGTACAGAGTTAGCTTTTTATCAGTTTTCAGTTCGGAGATTAAGCTGTTTTTGGATGCTTCAGGATAATCTTCATGAAAATATAAAGTTAAGTTCAATGATTCCTTATAGGTTTTGATCTCCTCTTGAAATGACTTCAACTGACTATATTCCAGAATATCATCATTCACTTGCATGAGCCAAACTTCAGTTGTATCTCTCAAAGAATATCCTATTTTCATTTCAAATGACAGCTCATTCTTTATTCTACTCTCCTGTCCTTTCCCTTTTTCGATTTTTAGTTTAACTAATTCTGAAGAAAAAAGCATGTCTTGAGTAACAGTTGAAATTGGGATGTATTTCACTTCTCCAAAATCACCTAAAACGACTAAAGTATCCCCGCTACTTTCATAAGGATGACGCATTTCTAAACATGGATTCCAAAGATCTATCGAATCAGCAGTTAAGTTCAATTCATCTGCCAATACTCGTCCTGGTCCAATTCTGCGCATTATTTGGTTTTTATCGATTCTAACCGGAAAATGTACACCACCCGTAGATTGTAATAAATAAAGCTCTTGTTTGAATTCATAAGGCTTCTTACACTGAGAAAACATTACTGAACAGCCAACAAAAATTATTAAGAGACGCATTTTCAAATATCACTTTTAAAAAAGATAAAAGAACCAATGCATCTTCTAAAAGCAATGAATAATTTCAATTCAAGACATTATTGAATATTCAAGTTAAGCCTTCTCATAAGGCCAATTCAAAATACCTCCTGCTAGATTATAAGTGTTCGTAAAGCCTAGACTTTCCATATACGAACATGCATTTCCACTTCTAGCTCCACTCCTGCAATAAATAAAGTATTCTTTAGACTTATCTAGGTCTCTTACCCAATCCATAAACTCTTGCTGGTCATGAATGTTTTTAAACACGGCATCATCGGAAATGACTTTCTCTTCCCATTCTGCGGGAGTTCTCACATCTACCATTATGGCTCCATCTGTAGAGTCAAACTTTGCTTTCCATTCTTGTGCATTTAGTTGTTCCATTTATTCTGATATTTCTTGGGAGTAAAATTAAGTGAACATTGAGCGGCTAGTGATAGCAGCCTGTCGAAGTGCCATTATTGAGCATTTAGTTGTTCCATTTCTATCTAATTGTGAATTCTTGATTCTAATACTAGTTTAGTCGCTGGTGTTATAACTTAGACCTGGAGTCTAATAACTAAAACCTATGAATTCGGACAAACGAAAGCACTGGTCTTCAACTCTGTTTTCTTTATGGCTCCAAACCCGCCTTTCACATCTATCATGTTATGAATTCCTCTGCTTTTTAATATTGAAGCCGCTATTACAGAACGGTAACCTCCTGCACAATGTATATAGAACTTGTCTTCTTTTGGGAATTCTGCCAAGTGGCTATTCAACTCGTCTAATGAGGCATGTTCTGCACCTTCTAAATGCTCTGCATCCCATTCGCCAGGCTTTCTTACATCAAATATTTTTCTGCCGTCAGTCTCTACTTGCGCTGCAAACTGCTCAGCCTTTATAGACTCTAAGCTTTCTACTTCTTTACCTGCAGCTTTCCAGCTGGTTAAGCCTCCTTCTAAATAGCCTAACACGTTATCAAACCCTACCCTAGACAGTCTAGTAATGACTTCCTCTACATCCTCAGCATCTACAATGAGTAAAATAGGCTGCTCTACATCTTTAATAAGTGCTCCTACCCACGGGGCAAAACCACCTTTTATCCCAATGAAAATAGAGTTAGGCACATGTTCTACCACAAACTTATCTTGGTGACGCACATCTAACATTACAGCACCAGTTTCATTAGCAGCCGTCTCAAATGCATTTGGAGAAAGCGCCACATCACCCTTCTTAATTACCTCATCTATGCTGGCATACCCTTCCTTATTCATTTTTACATTCAATGGAAAATAAGCTGGCGGTGGTAGTAAACCAGCTGTAACTTCTTTTATAAATTCCTCCTTAGTCATATCCGCTCTTAACGCATAATTAGTGGCTTTTTGATCTCCTAAAGAGCCTACGGTTTCCTTACTCATGTTTTTTCCACAGGCTGAACCTGCTCCATGCGCTGGGTAAACCGTAATGTCATCTGCCAGAGGCATAATCTTAGTTCGTAGGCTATCATATAGAATTCCTGCCAGCTCTTCTTGAGTTATGTCTGCAGCTTTTTGGGCTAAATCAGGTCTTCCTACATCTCCTAAAAAGAGTGTATCTCCAGTAAAGAGTGCTGTGTCTCTTCCTTGAGCATCTCTCAGTAAATAAGTGGTACTCTCCATAGTATGTCCTGGTGTATGCAGAGCCACTATGGTTAAGCTACCTAATTTAAACTCTTGCCCATCTTTAGCTATTATAGATCTAAAAGAAGTGCTAGCGTTAGGGCCGAACACTATGTCTGCCCCAGTTTTTTCAGACAAAGTAACATGCCCACTAACGAAGTCTGCATGAAAATGAGTTTCTAAAATGTACTTAATCTTAGCTCCTTTAGCTTCAGCCATTTCTATGTAAGGCCGTACTTCACGTAGCGGATCTATGATGGCTACTTCGCCTTCACTTTCTATGTAGTAAGCTCCTTGAGCTAAACATCCTGTATAAATCTGTTTTATTATCATTTGAAACGTAAAATTAGTCTGTTTGCGGGAGCGAATTGCAACGCTAAACCTGTCTTTTTATCTATTAAAAAATTCTGCATATATCACATAAACTACCATGGCCATTAAAAAATAAGCAAATCCGCTTTTAAGCTTTGAACCAGAAACGAATCTGGATAAATACATACCCACCATAATTCCTATTATAGAAACTGATGAGAAGGGCAGCAAGAATGCCCAATCAATAGTTTTATGCAACAAATGTCCTGTAAAGCCTAAAATAGAGTTCAGAGCTATAATGAGCAATGTGGTTCCTACTGCCTTTTTCATAGGAATTTTAGCCACTAGCACTAATATCGGAATGATTAAAAAACCACCACCTACTCCTACTAATCCTGCCAGTACACCTATTAATACACCAAGAAACACCAAGAATACTTTTGATGGTTCCTCAGGAGCTACGGCTATATCTGTCACCTTATTCTTCTTTAAAATTAAAATAGCTGCTATGATTAGAAGAATGGAAAAAATAATCATCATGGCTTTACCGCGCAGAAGAGTAAAGCTATTAAGAGAAAAAATCTCCACTGGAATAATTGGAACAATAAACGAAGTGGTTAAAAAGACTGAAGAAATAGATGGAATACCTACTAATAAAGCTGCAGAGAAATCTACATTTTTTCTAATCACATTTGAGATGGCTCCCACAGAAGAAGTAGATCCTATGACAAATAAGGAGTAGGCGGCTGCATATCCTTCAGACAAACCAAATAGATAAACAAAAACAGGAATAGTGAGAACACTTCCTCCTCCCCCTAGAAGCCCCATAAGAACGCCTATTAGTGAGGCCCATACATATCCTATTATCTCCATCTATAAATGTCTAATGAGGTAATTTACTTTTAACCACACCATAAACAAAAGTGCCTAAAATGGCGCCACCTATTACTATCGCTAGAGATAGAAAACCATGACCTAAAAGTATAAACATAGGTCCAGGACATGCACCTGCTAGCGCCCACCCAAATCCGAATATTGTACCTCCTAGAATTCCATTGACATAGGTTTTTCTTTTAGGAGTGAAAGAAATGGGCTGTCCAGTATAATCCTTGGCTTGAGTTTTCTTAATAAAGTAAGTAGCTATAGCTCCCAGCACCACTGCACAACCTATGATTCCATACATATGAAAAGATTGGAACTGAAACATCTCGAAAATTCTGAACCAAGAAATAGCCTCCGATTTAGAAAGGATTATTCCGAAAACAGTACCCACCAATAAAAACTTAATGAACTTCATATTTCTAAAAAATTAATGGAAATAAGACATGAACCATAATTAGTCCTCCTATAAAAAATCCTATTACTGCCACTAAGCTGGGTAATTGAAGATTACTCAAGCCGCTAATGGCATGTCCGGAAGTACATCCTCCAGCATACCTGGCACCGAAACCTACCATAAAGCCTCCAAGTATTAACAGCCCTAATCCTTTCAAAGAAAATAAAGCTTCCATCCCAAAAACCTCATCTGGCAGAACCCCTTGGTTTTCTATACCATAACTGGAGAGAATTTCTACAGTTTCTGGATTGAGACCTATAGGTTCTGGACTATTTAGAATAGTAGCTGATATGACACCTCCTAGTACTGTTCCTAAAAGAAAAACCAGATTCCAGACCTTAGATTTCCAGTCAAAATTAAAAAACTCGACCCTCTTTCCTGCGCCTGCTGCCGAACACATGGTGCTTAAATTAGAGGAAATACCAAATGTTTTACCGAAGAAAAACATTGTGACCATAATCACTGCTATAAGAGGCCCAGCCACATACCATGGCCATGATTGGCTTAAAAATTCTATCATCGGTTTATAAATTTTAGAGTCCAAAGATACACATGCACCCTTCAATCTTTTGTGACCAAGGTCACTTAGGTAAAATCCCTTATGTTGTAGAGCACTATATATTAAGGAATCGAGCTTATGTGTCGTATTCTGGAAGTGAAACCATATTTCTACGTTGTACCACGCTTCCATTTTTTTCCAGCTTCTTCATTAACCTAGAAATGACAACTCTAGAAGAGTGTAGATCTCTAGCTATTTCTGCATGAGTGATATGAATTTCGGGGTTTTTAGAAACTAGAACCTTATCTTTTAAATACTTAGAAAGACGCTCTTCCATATTCATAAAAGCCAAGCTGTCTACAGCCTCTAGTAACTCCTGCATTCTAATATGATGACTATCTAGTACGAAATTTCTCCAGCTGGAGTACTTCACCATCCACTCATCCATTTTTTGCACAGGAATAAAAATAATGGTTGTTTCTTCATCCGTCACTGCACTAATGTTACTCTTCTTTTTTCCAGTGCAGCACTTTAATGTCATGGCACAGGTGTCTCCGGGTTCTAAATAATACAGAAGCAGTTCTTCTCCATTTTCATCTTGAGTAAAGATTTTTATAGAACCTGCTAGGAGTAATGGAATCATTGAAATCTCTTGACCTATTTCCATCATAGTAGTTTGCGGTGCAATAGTTTTTAATTCCCCGCAATGAGCTATCTCTGAAAGTAATTCCGATTCTAACTGAAGATCAAACTCATTTTGAAGAAGACTTTTTAGTTCCATAATGCGAAAGTAGCTTGAATTTGTTTTTTAAAGTAAACAACTAAAGCTCAAAATAATCCAGATTAGACTGTGTTCGGAACTAGCTGTATTAGAAAAGTGATTTCACTATTGCAACGCGACTCTTCTAGAAAAGGACTGACTACTAGATGTAACTTCTACTACATAGATGCCTTTCTGGAATGGAGATAAATCTATATCTAGCCTTAGTTCTTTGTTTAGTTTAGGAATTCGATTTGTGTAAACTTCTCTTCCTAACCCATCCAGTACCTTTATGTCTAGTTCTTCTATAAGGCTAGAATTATATCTAAGGGTAGTTTCTCCCTGAGTAGGATTTGGAAATACTTCTAAAGCAGCCTGAAACTCCTTACTACTTACAGAATTTATACTGTCTACAGCTATAAAGTTAGCTTGAAACAGATCGTCTTGGAAAAGATTTTCTAGCAGTACTTCGTCTTCTGAACCTTCAGTAATAATGCCGTTAGCTGACCAAGAGTCAAACTCGTAACCTTGAGATGGAGTAGCTATTATTTGCACAGGACAGCTGTTAAAATACATACCAGTCCACGGAAATGATTCCGGCTCTACACTACTTATTTGAATGCTTCCAGATCCCACTGGACTTACATTAAAAGTAACTACAGATTCTCCGCCCAGCTCT
The DNA here is from genome assembly GCA_045104985.1 of Flavobacteriales bacterium. Lineage (GTDB taxonomy): Bacteria > Bacteroidota > Bacteroidia > Flavobacteriales_D > Sanyastnellaceae > ASP10-05a. The sequence goes on from JBGCDA010000058.1 coordinate 61,299, forward strand.
AAAGACTCATTTAATTGGGTTCTAGCTGTTAAGACCCGCTGTTCATTATAAATCTCTACCTGTTCTAGGGCTTCTAACCACTGAGCAATAGTAATATTCTCTGCCCAACGGTCTGCTTGAATATTCATAGCTAATGTCATTTGATCTTCTAGAAGATTACATGTTTCCGTGAAATTTTCAGGCAGAAAGGTGGTATTCAATAACTCTGAATAACGCTGTGCAAACTCACATTTAAACTGCTCATTAGTTAAAAGCTTATCGAAAATAGCTGAGTGTGCACTAGGGTATAAGGGGTTTCTAGCTTCTTCTATCAGATTTTGTTCAGGTGTACCCCACAAAAACCCAAACCCGAAGTCTAGGTCATACATCATATATCTCCACCTTCCTTCTAAAGTTTGAGGCCTCCAGAGCTTTACATTATTTAAGCCCCAAGCTATACCCATCCAGTCTTTATTTTGAAAATAGGTCTGAGCTATGAAGTAATCTATATAATTCTGTACATCTATTCTGCCATTAACCATTTCATAAAACTCAGAAGACTCAGCGCTTGTGTTCATAATTAGCTGATGTGTCATTAAAAAATGATCATCCGTTCCTTCTAAAGCGCCATCTCTATTCAGTAAATCTATTGAAGAAGAGTTAACACCATGATTAGACTCTACATAGTGCTCATCCATTTTTTCTCTTATTCCATACACTCCCCAAAACTCTCCATTTAAATACAGTAAACAAGGTTCATAAGCCATACGGTCTAAATGAAGATCCTTTACGATTCTTGAAAAAAGACCGTCTTGAATCTTATTACCCCAAACGTGCTGCCCCCCGTTTCTAAGATTTATGTTATTCACCTCAGTAATGGCTTGCTTTTCTGAAAAAAGTGACTCCTCTAAATTTCCTGAATAAATTGATTTAAAATCTAGGCGAAATGATTTTTGATCAAAGGCCCTACTCCAGCCTCCATGTATTTCCAAGTCAAATTGTTCTTCAGCTCTTAATTCTTGCTCACCATTAAAGTATTCTAATCTAGAATATTTAGACCAAGGCTCCCAAAAGTTACTTCCGAAATAAGGAAAGTTCTCATTATCGGCATTAGGCCCGTAAACATAGATTCCCTCCTCCCAATCCCAAAGATGGTTATGGGCAGTATGAATAGAAAATACTGGCAGTCCATGGTTATCTTCATCAAAAACATAAGTCCTGTCTATGACTTGACTTGGAAGTAGATTCTGCTGTGAAAAGGCTCTGAATGTGTAGGAAACATTCTCATCTATGACGCTTTCTGAGTAAATCGGTGAGTCTAATGTAGGAATATCTCCATTAATAGAATACCTCACCACATTAAAAGGAGATGTAGCTGTTAATATCTGTGACTGAGCGTACCAGCCTGAAGGCATATTGACGAATGGCTCAGCTGTAATACCATTGTAGCACCAGCTAAATCCATTAATCTGCGCTGGAGATGGTGTATTGAAATAACACCATGTGTCCATATCATCTGCCTCTCTCCCATAGGATAAACCTGTACTTAGGTTTTCAGGAATCAAAATAGACTCTACTATACTTCCAGATTCATGAGTAATAAACACGGTTTCTCCAGTGCTAAGTTTGAAATTGGTTTCTAATAGTGCCGAACCCACCTGCTGCTCAAACCACTCTGGAATAGGCTGATAGTTAGAATCAAACTCGGTAAGAGAGGCACTCAGGAAAAAATTACTACTCATGTCAGAACTTTCAGCAGAAACATTGTTAACCTGTATGGCCAAGAGATTATCTCCATCTAGGAGTAAGCTCTGGACTAAGTCACTCGTTAAAGAATGAGCTTCAGGTATTTGTCCTTGTGTAAGACTGGCTTCTGTGTACATAGAAGCATAAGAATCAAAGGCTGGAGGAAAGCCTGCCATATTAAACGAACGGGCTATTTCTGTACCGTTTATATAAGCTACAAATGCATCATCATAATCTGCATGCAAGATTAGTTCAGTTATGGCAGAGACATCTGTTACTTGAAATGTTCTTCTGAGGTAAATGGAAGGGAATCCTTCTACCTGAGTCAGGTCATCCCCATCTGCATAGCCGAATCCTCCTTGTGACTCCTCCCAATTACTATCATCAAACTCCGCCAAGTTCCAATTGGCAGGTGGCTCAGCACTAGCGGGGTAATACCTCCAGAAGTTTTCAGCTAACACTAAAGACTGCCATACATTTAGTCCATCCGCTTGGTCATTTCCAGTAGCCAAGATTAATAGTAGCTCATCAGGCTCCAGAGTGGAGCTCGGGAAGCCCCACTGTTCTAAATCGCCAGCATCATCAGAAAGAAAATAGTCTCCAAGAAAAACCGCTTCAGATCCGGTATTTATGAGCTCCAACCAATCTTCGTTTTCACCCATGTTCATTACACCACCCTTCGGAGATAATTCATTAATGCTCAGCTGAGCCTTTAAACAAGTGGCACAGCACATAAAACACAAAATGAACACTCCTCTCATCTCTAAAAATTATTTAAGTCTAACAAAGGTATAATTTTGAAGGCTTAGGGCTATGTGGGTGTATGTTTTACTTTGGAGTTGAGATGAGAGAATAATTCAGTACTATTACTTTAATCATTTTTCACAACCATTACCTTCTCTCTTTCGTTAAATTAGCATCTACCCAAATAGAACATGGCTTTAAACATAGATAGAAGAAAATTTCAGCAGCTGAGTAAGCTTGAATTCATGGCTAACCAAGCCGTAGAAGGGTTCATTACAGGAATGCACAAAAGTCCGTTTCATGGATTCTCTGTAGAATTTGCTGAGCACAGGCTATATAACACTGGTGAGTCTACCAGACACATAGACTGGAAACTCTATGCCCGCTCAGAAAAACTCTTTATTAAGCGTTATGAGGAAGAAACCAATCTCAGGTGCCACTTGGTTATAGACCACAGCTCCAGCATGTATTTTCCTTCTGGCGTTAAGGCCGATTCTGATGAATTGAATAAACTTAAATTTGCTATTTATGCGTCTGCAGCTCTAATAGAACTGTTCAGAAGACAAAGAGATGCGGTAGGTTTGAGCCTGTTTTCAGATGATGTTTCTTTGAAAACTAAAGCCAAGAGCAGTGCCTCTCACCACCAGTTTCTTTACAATGAGTTAGAAGTTCTGCTGAATGGTATGGATAAACCTGAGCAAAAACAGACATTCACAGTAGATGCACTTCATGAAATAGCAGAAAGTATTCCTAGAAGATCTCTGGTAGTAATATTCTCAGACATGCTGGATAATTCAGAAAAATCAGAAGAGTTATTTGCAGCGTTGCAACATTTAAAGCACAACAAACATGAAGTTATTCTATTCCATACTGTAGATAAAACTAAAGAACTAGACTTTGATTACGCCAATAGACCATACACTTTTGTGGATATGGAAAGTGGAGAAGAAGTGAAAGTGAATCCTAGAGATGTGAGAGAGGAATATGTAAAGGGCATTACTGAATTCGCTGCTGAACTTAAACTGAAATGTGGCCAATACGGAATTGATTTTGTAGAGGCAGATATCAATCAGGGATTGAATCAAATCTTACTGCAATACCTAGTGAAGCGTAAGAAAATGTTTTAACTAGCCATTCTTAAATGATTCTGGACTTCTCGAATACAACTCAGATTAGCTCGCTTACACGAGAGATTCTGGCCGACAGCCATACTCCAGAATGGAAAAGAGACATCTTCCAATTTATAGCATGGTATCAGCACGAATCCTCGGATCTCACACAGCGTACTTCTGGATCTACTGGCGCACCCAAAGCCATTACCCTACCTAGAAAAACACTCACTGCTAGCGCACTAGCCACCAATTCATTTTTTAATTTACATCAGAGTACTAATGCACTCTTATGTATTCCAGCAAAATACATTGGTGGAAAAATGATGATCCTACGCGCTTTACTCGGCCAGTGGAGTATTCAGCTGCTAGAACCTAAGCTCAAATTAGATGTAACTCCACTCCTTCAAAAAGTAGATTTTACCGCTATGATTCCCGCTCAAGTACAAGTAATGCTTGATTACAATTTCGACCTGTCGGCCAATTTTAAAACCATCATCATAGGTGGTGCACCTGTGACTCAAGCTCTCGAAGAAAAATTAGCACAGCATAGCGGCTGCTATTCCACTTACGGAATGACAGAAACAGCTAGCCATGTGGCCTTAAAACATTTAGGTCATAGTCCTTACTTTATAGCTCTAGATGGAATAACATTTAGTACAGATGAAAATAATCGTCTCATTATAAATGGAAATCGAGTTCATCATTCACCTTTGCTCACAAATGATGTTGTCAAACTCATCTCTCCTACCTCTTTCTTGTGGAGAGGCAGATTTGACTTTGTAATCAATTCTGGAGGTGTGAAAATTATCGTAGAGGAGATGGAAAAAACCATTGCAACGCTAATTCAAGACCCTTTTTATATTAAAAAAGAAACTGATTCTGCACTAGGTGAACTGCCAGTGCTTGTTCTAGAAAATGAGACCTGGAGTGCTGAAAGGCAGGGTTTGCTGCTCCGCACACTTAAAGAGGCCTTACCTGAATTCTGGGCGCCACGTAGACTGGAGTTTAAAACAGCCTTTTCTTATACTGAATCTGGAAAACTACTGAGGAATTAGTCTTTTATTTAGGTGCTCTGAAATAGAGCCAAATACCTAGCAGTAAGAACAGTATATTTGGAATCCAAACGGCTATTAGCGCATCTACACCTGCATTAGTGGCAGCCACACTGCTCACCCGCTGAAAAAACACATAAAGAAATCCTATTACCACTGCCAGCATAAGATGAATTCCAGTGCCACCACGCAGTTTTCTAGAGGCTATAGATACCGCTATCAGCACAAACACATATATGCTAAACGGTATACTGGTGCGCTGGTGCTTTTCCAGGAGATGGGTAGATACATCGGAGAAGCCTTTGTCTTCCAGCTCTTGGATAAAAACATTTAATTCACTCCATGTCATAGAACTACTTACCCCGTTTTTATGCCCGAAATCTGTAATGGTCAGATTAAGCGTGGTATCTAACACCATAAAAGACTGAAACTGCTGAGTCCCATCAGAGTCGTAAGTTCTAATCTGGCCTTTTTTAAGCTTCCACACGTTGGCTTCAGGATCGAAAGATGCTGTTTCAGCTATGAGTTTTCTGTTCAGCTGCTGGCGCTCATTATTTTCTATACTCCAGTTTTCTATAGAGAATTTTTGTCCTCTATTCTGCTTGGCAGAAATACTTTTGAAATACACTATTTCACCTGGACTGATCTCTCTGTGAACATTTTTATCTCTGATGTAAAAGCTAGGGTTAGTGAACTCTTTCTCGAATTCCATTTTATTCTTATTAGCCCAAGGAAGAATAATATGACTGATTAAAAGAGCTATAAGTACTAAAATAGTAGCAGCTATAAAAAACGGACGTAAGAACCGGTTAAAAGAAACTCCGCCACTAAGAATAGCTACTATTTCTGTTTTTTGAGCCATGTTACTGCTCACCACCACCACGGTTAAAAAGATGAGCAATCCGCTCAGGAGATTACCAAAATGAATACAAAAATTGAGGTAATAGCCTATCAAAATATCCCACACAGTAGCCTCAGATTCTAAGAAATCATCTATGCTATCGCTCAAATCTATAACTACTGAGATCACAATAAACCCCATGATTATGAACACAAAAGTGCTTAAGAACTTTTTTACTATGTAAGCATCTAGAATTTTCATAGACGCACCGTAAGCTTAGGCACTACTTTATTTTTCCACTCAGCAAAATCTCCTGCCATAATATGCTCTCGGGCTTGTTTTACGAGGTCTAAATAAAACGCTAGGTTATGAGAAGTGGCTATCATTTTTCCGAGCATTTCATTAGAGTGAAATAGATGACGCACATAAGATCTAGAATAATAAGAATCTACATAGCTGGTTCCGTTTGGATCTAGCTCAGTATAATCATCTGCCCATTTTAAGTTCTTCATATTCATGGTACCTTCCCATGTAAAAAGCATACCATTTCTGGCATTTCTAGTGGGCATTACACAGTCAAACATATCTACCCCTAACGCTATATTTTCTAAAATATTAGCTGGAGTACCTACACCCATTAGGTACCTAGGCTTGTCTTCTGGTAATATATCACAAACCACCTCTGCCATGGCATACATTTCATCATGTGGTTCACCTACAGAAAGTCCTCCTATGGCATTACCTGGCATATCCTGCTCAGCTATAAACTCAGCACTTTTCTCTCTTAAGTCCTTATAAACGCTACCCTGAACGATGGGAAATAAGGCTTGAGAATGTCCGTATAATGGAGCGTTATCAGTGTGGTTTTGAATGCATCGTTTTAACCATCTGTGTGTCATGTCTAAGCTATCTTTAGCATAGGCATAGTCACATGGATAAGGCGTGCACTCATCAAAAGCCATGATGATATCTGCTCCGATAATGCGCTGAGTTTCCATTACATTTTCTGGTGTAAATAAGTGCTTAGAGCCATCTATGTGGGATCTAAATACTACGCCTTCTTCATTAATTTTACGGGTATCGCTCAGCGAATACACCTGATAACCACCACTATCTGTAAGAATAGGATGCTGCCAATTATTGAACTTATGCAGGCCACCTGCTTCATTTATAATTTTAAGTCCAGGGCGTAGGTATAAATGGTAGGTGTTTCCTAAAATAATCTGAGCTTTTATGTCCTTTTCCAGATCCTGCTGAGTAATTCCCTTTACTGTAGCCGCTGTTCCTACAGGCATAAAAATGGGGGTTTCTATGGCACCATTATCTGTTTCTACTAGGCCAGCTCTAGCCTTAGAACCCTTGTCTTTTTTCTGAAGCGTAAATTTCATTGCGTTGCAAAAGTAATTATAACCCAAGACCAATAGTGACTAGACCTAATTTACTATTCACTCAAATTTTCTTTAGTGAGGGTGCTATGCTGAACTGACCTATTTTTGACTCTAGAATGGTAGGAACCTTAATAAATGTAGGAACGGTAGTCTTAGGCAGTGGTATAGGCATGCTCATAAAAAAGAGCCTTCCTGAACGTATAGTAAAAACAGTATTTAATGCTTTAGGAATCTTCACTTTATTCTTAGGAATTAAGATGTCTATAGATTTAAAAGGAGAGCATATTATTCTAGTAGTTTTATCTCTAGTGCTAGGTGCCATAATAGGTGAGCTACTTGTTCTAGAACAAAAGCTAAACCTCTGGCTGAACCGGTTTAACTCTGGAGACAGTGCTGAAAAATCATTTAGTGAAGGACTCATTACTGCATTCCTTTTATTCTGTGTAGGGACCATGACACTGCTAGGAACTTTTGAAGAAGGGACCTCAGGAAATACAGATATCATAGTTACGAAAGCCACCATGGATTTTTTCTCATCTATAGCTTTAGCATCAGCGTTTGGCAAAAGTATTATGTTCACTGCCATTCCTCTACTGGTATTTCAGGGTACACTTACCTTAAGCGCTACTAGCTTACAGCCTTACCTCACCCCAGATATCCAATCTGTGATTTTTAGCACTGGAGGAGTACTTCTTATAGGACTGGCATTAAACATTTTAGAAGTAACTAAAATAAGAATCCTTAATCTTATGCCTGCCATTCTGGTATGTCCTTTCCTTTATTACGTCTGGACTTTAATGGGTGATATTTCGTTCTAGTAACGACACATCTGAAGTGTGTAAATTCTTTAGATTTTTCCATTGATGGTAATTCCATGAATGCCATTCTGCGTCTGTAAACCTCTTTTGATAATAGGCTTTTCTCCTATCCCATGCAGAATATACATCTTCATAAGAGCGGCCTGAATACTTTTCTAATTCTCCTTTAGTAGCCGCTATTTTTTGATCTAAAAAGACCAAATCATAATCCACCTCCTTAAATAAAAGCGCCACATCAATTTCTTTTACTAATGGATTAGAGAAATTGTAAGTAATGATTACCCGCTCCCAATTCACCATCTGCACCACAGAAAGCACACCCATAAACAGTACTAAATTGGTTTTTACCAGCCAGGTAATACTCTTTTTATCTCTAATTTTTAAGTAAAGCATGGCCAAGCCTAAAATGACCAGAATTAAAAACACAAATACCCCTATGCGCTTTTCGGTTAAAGCGTGAGTGTAATTTACATAGTGGTAATTTCTTACAGCCACGGATGTGGCCAGAACAGCATTTTGCAAAATCCAGATTTGAGCTAGAAGAAACAGGCGTTTATTATTCTTATAAAAATTCAGATTCCCACGGTAGTAAAACAGTAAAACTAAGCTGGCCAGTATGATAGAAAATATAAGCACGTAAGTCCCTTCATGCACAAACTGAGATAACCTTATACCAGAAGGGTTAAACTGAAACCATAGATTCCACACATCTAAACCATTGGTTACAAACAATAAAACATTCAAACACACTAGTATAATACAGGCCAGCTTGTATTCAACTTTAAGGGCTATGGCATTTGTATTGAACACTTTCGGAAGCGATTTTTTTTGATTAAGCACTTTTATTCTTGAAGGTCTTAATAAGGTGTTAGGGCGTTTTATTAAGCGTTGCAACGCTGAACTTGGAGCAAAGTGATGCACTGCAGAAGACGTGAGTAATACTCCTAAAGAAAAAAGCACAAACCACTGGAAATCAAACACACCAAAAATGGCTTCAAATGCGTCTGCTATGACTTGGAAAAAATCTCCTAAAAACACTGCCAGATAGGAGCTGCCAGTACTATAAAATGCCGCAAATATGAAGACCACCAGAGAGGGAATAGCTATGTAATAAAATCTAGTAATCCGAGAGTTAGATCGGCTCTTGCCAGATATTCCTGAACTAAGCAAGTGCGGTAAACCTTTAAAGCTGCTAGAAACTCCCGAAACTAAATCAGTGAAGAAGCCGTGGAGTCTGGGGTGTGTATCTGCCACTAGGGCCAGATAGGTAATAAAAAGAAGAAATACTGACCAGCCCTTTCCATAAAGAATAATGCTCACCATAGAGGAAACAACTAGTGCCAGTTTAAAGAGGTTCTTCTTTCCTGTTCCTAAACCTAAAAAGAATAAATGTGTAGAAATGAGTGCGGTAAAAAAGAGAAGATAATTCAGACCGTAGTACATATCTCTAAGTAAATAAGCAGATGAAATGCCTAGAATAATGGCGATTGGTAGTTTTAATTTGTCCATGAATTTATGTGGTTAACAGGATTGGTGTTTCTGAAAGTTGTTGGAAATAGATTATAATAATGAAGACCCTTACCTCTAGTTTAAATAGAGATAAGCGTTTATTTAGATCTATGGGCGGATATGATATTGAATTCATAATTTTACTTTGTTTTTCAAAGTGGATGCTCAAAAAAATTATTCTCCCAGTAGTTTTTTAAGTGCAGTAATGTGTGCTTTGAACTCTACCTTTCCGTAAGCTGTAACACGGTAAGAGGTGTTTGGTTTTTTACCCACGAATGATTTTTTCTCCTCTATATAGTTTTCCTTCTTTAAACCCTTTAAGTGACTGGCCAAATTTCCATCAGTTACCTCTAACATACCCTTTAGGGTGTTGTATTCCACCCAGTCATTTACCATTAATATGCTCATAACGCCTAGTTTAATTCTATTTTCAAATACCTTTTTAAGGTTAGAAATCATGTGCTTGATCTTTCATACTTGAAATACATTACTGCTCCATAAGCTATGTGTAGCACCCCAAACCCTAGCGACCAAAAATAATAGGCATACTGAGGAAGGAAAGCCGAAGCTACACCAAGAATAATTTCTGAGAGTCCTAAAAATTTAATTTCATCCAGTGTAAATGCACTTGAACTTAGCAGTGCTAGCCCATAAAACAGCAGCGTGGCTGGGACTATTAACACGTACACTCCATAGTATAATAATGCTAAACAAAAAACCCCTCCTACTATCATAGGTGGAAAGAAAGCGCTTAATAGCCTCCTAGCACTCTGATCCCAAATGCTTACACCTATTTTTCTAGCACGTTTAAACGAAAAGTAAAATACTATTAGTCCACTTAATAGTAAGACAGCAGCAGCTATAAAAAAGAGTTGGATGATTAATTCCGAATGAATAGCATAAACCGAAGCGTCCTGCCTGCTATAAAAACTAGACGGCTTGAGTACGGTATCTACCAAGCTTTTAGCCCATGCCGACCCGATTAGTGCTATGATTCCTGCACTTATTCCACTGAGGCCACTCAAAGATATAAACCGAGTGGAGCGCTGCATGAGTTTTTCTATGTGTTCTAACTGTTCAGAATGATCCATTACAAAGCACTTTGGTTTTCAAAGTTAATATTTAAGGCCTGACTAACCTGAAAAGGCATGAATATATTGTCAATCGTGTCATATTGTCATTCAAAACTGACAAAAAGAGCCATAATGGCATTAAATACTCCAACGGAACACTAATTGAAATAGACCAGTCAAATCGAAAAAAAATAATATCATGAAACTAGCAAAGCAAAATCACCCATTTGGAAACACTTCATTAATGAACTGGTTCTTTGATGATGTACTTACACAAAACGCCTTTAATAAGGGACAAACAGGACTACATTCAGCTCACCTGAGCAGACCTAAAACCAACATCCTGAAAACATCTGAAGGCTACGCATTAGAAGTAGCTGCTCCTGGGTTTACAAAGGAAGATTTTAAAATAGACATTGAAAAAAATAGGCTGAGTGTTTCTGTGGAAAAAACTACGAAAGAGCACACCTCAGTAAAAAATTACAAAAGCAGAGAATTTAACTTCTCTAGCTTTAAAAGAGCATTCACTCTGCCAGAACACACTGATGTAGAGCACATCACAGCAGAGTATGACAATGGTATTTTAGCCCTAAACCTTCCTTTAAAGAAAGGGGCTAAAAAAACACTTCAAATCGCAGTAAAGTAAAATAGTATAGTTTTTTCATTATGATTGGTTAAGTTAAGATTTGAAGAAGTGAGGTAGAAACTGAAAGGTCCAAACTTTTCAGTGTGAGTTAAGGTTAGGTTTTCAAGAGCGCTGCTGTAAAAAGTAGTGCTCTTGTTTTTTACACACATAATTCTGCTCTGTATCTTAGTACAAAATCGGAAAAAGCATGCCAGCTAACAAGTACGCCCTCCTTAGATATAGAATCATAGACCGTCTCATAAGCAGCACGTCTAAACCATTTCCTACTAAAGAAGAACTCAAAGAAGCTTGTGAAGAATCGCTTTATGGCAGTTTTGGAGATAGAATTTCAGACAGCACCATAGAGAAAGACCTTTATGCCATGCGTAACGAAAGTGAGTTAGGGTACTACGCCCCTATTAAATACAGCAAACAGCACAATGGCTATTTCTATGAGGATCCAGAATATTCAATAAATGAAATCCCGCTTCAGGAGGATGATCTTGGCGCTATAAAATTTGCAGCGCAAACACTATATCAGTTTAAAGATGTAGAAATATTTCAGCAGTTCAGTAGTGCCATAGAACGCATATTCGATAAGTTAAAAACCAGCCCTGAGGGAAATGAGCTGAAAGAGGAAAAATTCATCCAATTCGAACAAAACATCAGTGAAAGTGGCTCTGAACATCTAGGTCAGCTAATAGAAGCCATTAAGAAGAAACGGAAAATTGAAATTAATTACTCCAGCTTTAAAAAGAATAAGACCAAATCTTATCTGCTAGACCCTTATTTACTGAAAGAATATAAAGGCCGCTGGTATTTAATCTCTTGGTCAGATGACCGGACAGATTACCTCACCTTCGGGCTAGACCGAATTAAAAAAGTGAAAATCACTTCTGGAAAATTTGAAGAGGTTAGAGGCTTTGACCCAGACAGGTTCTTTAAACACTCCATCGGAATTACAGAACTAGATGGTGTACCTGTAAGAATCAGACTTCGGTTTTCAGCGCTACAAGGTAAATACATAAAGAGCAGACCTCTTCACCACTCCCAAATTATAATCCAAGAAGACGAGGAAGGAATGCTCGTAGAGCTTTTCGCGTTGCAAACGATAGAACTGGTTCAGATCATACTTTCATTCGGAGACAATGTAGAGGTTATAGAACCAAAAAAACTCCGCAAGAGAGTAAAAAAGACACTTTTGAATTCACTTATTAAATACTGATAATAAGTCAGTTAATAATATACCCCCCCCTTTAAAAAGCAGCGCGTAAATTGATTACGGACTGCCTCCAGACTTTTGATGTATTCAATCACTAAAAAAGAATACATCATGTACACTTTAACAGACGCACAAAGACACGTTAACTCTATTTCTAGACCTTCAGGTTATAACTCTTACGCCTGGAATGTGACTAAAAAAATAGCACTCGAAGCTTGGGACTGCTACCTAGAAGGAAGAAAATTTCGAAGACCCATTAATTACTTATGTAAGGAATTTTACTCCATGATAACGACACCTGATGGACGAAGTATAGTACCTGTAAAAGGCATAAAAAGGTACTAAGCTTATCTATTTTCAATAAAATAGCCTCTTAAATCACTCGAATTTGGAGGCTATTTTCACATCTTCAGTTTTTAAAATTCAAGATGTGAATAATTGATTTATAAATTTATATATCGTCTAGAGATAGCGCTATCTTTGGAAAGCGTACGAATAATCTTTGTTAAAATCTATTTATTCCTCCACTTCATCGAAGGTTTATGGGTTTTCATCGAAATTTATTTGTAACTTTGACCACCCTATCTCACGCACACAATGACCGGTATAAAAGAAATACCTCTGAATTCAATTAAATCTCAATACTTAGAATTTTCTTCGAGTAAAGAATCTGAGGGAATAATGCTGCTCGGGCATTACGGTAATTTCACCGAGTCTAAGATCAATGCGTTTTTAAAAATCACAGAAGAAACTATTTTAGAAGAAGGTTGTAAAAGACAAATTATGAGGAGACTATGCAGCCTTCTTGTAGAAGCCTTACAGAACGCTTACAATCATAGCTCAAAAGACGTAAATGGCTCCTGCCATTCATTTCTTACTATAACAACGATAAAAGATAATTTCATCTTAAGAACTGGAAACCTCATAGCTGCTGAAGACATGGTAACGTTAGATCAAAAGCTTAGTGGTATAAATAAGCTAAGCGATAACGAATTGAGAAAAGTATACATAGAAACACTATGTAATGACAATTTTAATCAAAAAGGCGGTGCCGGACTAGGTTTCCTTACCATGGCTAAAAAAGTCAAAGGGAAAATTGACTACGAACTTTTTAACGTAAACAAACAACTTTCTTACTTCACACTGGCTCTTACTATTCCGAAGGATTAGTCTTTACTAAACTTGTGTACATCTTCGTTCTCTGCATCTAGTCTGTTCTTTACAAACTGAATCTTTGCTGTTAACAAATGAATCTCTTTAGGGGTGTTAGTCATTATCCAACTCATGGCTTTTTCATCGTTATCTGCAGCCATGGCCATGTGTGCTAAAACATCAAAACCATTCTTCTGTAACCATCTTACAGCCTGCATATTTCCCTCGGCTCCATTTATCAATGCCATCAAATGAGGAAAACCATTTTCTAGAAGCCACTTCCTAGCATCATCTTTATTCACTGCGGCAAAACAAAAGATGCCAAGCTCTGGATATCCATTACCGGTGAGCCAGTCTTTAATCTTTTTATTTCCTGAAATAGCTTCTCCCCAGGCCAAAAGAACTTTAGATGGATATATTATTCCCTTTACCACTTAGGTCTTTTGTTTTTTCTTCTTGGCTGCTGGAAATAAAATATTATTCAGAATAAGTCTATAACCAGGTGAATTTGGAAATAGATTAAGATCCGTAGGAGGATCACCTACCAAATGTCTGTAATCTTCAGGATCATGACCTCCATAGAACGTCCACTGGCCCTGTCCGTGAGTGCCATGAACATATTTAGACGTTTTTATATTTCCAGACTCACCTAAAACTGTAACTGAAGGTTTAAGATACTTGGTTCTGAAAGAAGTAGTTTGTCCCATAAACCCTTTTAGCACTCTTTCATGATTCTGGTTTAAGATGGTAGGCACTATATCCCACTTGGCACTGAAGTCGAAAAGGGTGAAGAAGTCATTCTTCTGACCTGCCTTAGTGTGGTCCGTAGTTCCGTCTATGCTAGAAAACTCATATTCTAAAGGATTAGACTCTAATACAAAATTTTTAAAGGCTAAAGTTCTATTGAAATCTAATTTAGACTGTGCTTTAGGGTCTGCTGGGTCGCCATCATACATTTCTGCACATATATCTATCTGAGCCGCTGCTAAGGCTATATCAAATGAATCTGTTCCTGAACACATGGTAAATAAAAATCCACCTCCAAGCACAAAATTGTTTATTTCTTCTACTACTGCACTTTTCATATTACTCACCTTATCGAAACCTAGCCTGGTAGCCATGGCCTCTTGCTCACTGACTTGATCTTGATACCAAGCCGCAGATTTAAAGCTTCTGTAGAACTTACCATACTGTCCAGTAAAATCTTCATGGTGTAAATGCAGCCAGTCGTATTTAGGCAATTCTAAACCTACTATTTCTTCATCGTAAATAACAGTGTATGGAATCTCAGCGTACGTAAGCACCAGAGTTACAGCATCATCCCAAGGAAGTTTACTTTTTGGGGAATAAACTGCTAATTTAGGTGGCACCTCTAGCTTTACTCGCTCCATATTTACCTCTGGATCTGCTATTTCAGAATAAATATTTTGTGCTTGTACATCTGCTATTACTTGAAAACTTACTCCTCTAATATTACATTCCTTAGTAATATCTGGATAGTTAGAAACCATAAAACTGCCTCCTCTATAATTCAGAAGCCATTCTAACTCTATGTCATTCTGAAGAATCCAGTAGGCTATGCCATAAGCCTTCATGTGATTGGCTTGAGTCTCATCCATCTGGATAAGTATTTTACTGGCAGATAATTGCAAGGCGAAAAAGCCACAACAAAGAAAGACAAACAGTGTTTTAAATTTCATGCTCAAATTTAACGTCTAACAGACAACTTTCGTTCCCAAAATCTATTAAACAATTCTAATTAGCTGTAGAACTTAGAACGGTGGATCATCTGAGGATGGCTCTCCTAGTTCTGGATCAGAACCTGCAGGCATGTCATTCATCTTAGAACCTATAGTAATGGTGTTCCCAGCCTCGGCAAAACCTACATTAGGGCCTAGTGAGCTAAATGTATTATCTGTATCAAAAGCATCCAGATTAACGAATTTAGCGAACTGACCTTTGAACCTAAGCTGCACAGTATCTAGCGCACCATTTCTGTGTTTTGCTATAATAATCTCACCTACTCCTTTTAAAGAATTACCTTCTTCATCTACGTCTAAACCATAATATTCAGGCCTATAAATAAAAGACACAATATCTGCATCCTGCTCTATGGCGCCAGACTCTCTAAGATCAGAAAGCATAGGTTTCTTATCTCCTCCTCTGCTTTCTACCGCTCTAGAAAGCTGAGAAAGTGCTATAATAGGCACATCTAATTCCTTAGCTAAACCTTTAATAGATCTAGAAATCGTACTTATTTCCTGTTCTCTATTTCCTTTATTGTTATTTCCACCAGCGGTCATTAGCTGCAGGTAATCTATAACTATCATGTCTATGCCATGCTGAGCCTTCAGTCTTCTGCACTTGGCTCTGAGATCAAACACAGAAAGCCCTGGAGTATCATCTATAAAAATAGGTGCCTCAGCCAGGCGAGTAATCCTATCATGCATTTTATGGTACTCATGGTCATCTAAAGATCCTCTTTTTAATTTATCACCTTCTATTTCGGACTCTCCAGAAATCAATCTATTCACCAACTGTACCGCGCTCATTTCCAGAGAGAACACAGCTACAGGTACTTTGTAATCTACAGCCATATTTCTGGCCATACTTAACACAAATGCCGTTTTTCCCATACCGGGCCTAGCTGCTAGAACTATCATATCTGAACGCTGCCAACCTCCAGTTACTCGATCCAGTTTAGTGAATCCACTCGGCACTCCAGACACTCCATCTTTATTCTTCATGGCTGCCTCTATACCATCCAGTGCTTCTTTTACCACACCACTCATTTTAGAGTAGCTCTTCTTAATATTGCCTTCTGCCACTTGAAAAAGGCTATCTTCTGCCTTATCTAAAAGATCAAATACATCAGTAGATTCTTCGAAAGCATCTTTTATGATCTCATTACTTATTCTAATGAGCTCCCGCTGAATAAATTTCTGAGCTATAATTCTAGCATGCGTTTCCACATTGGCAGTAGAGGCCACTCTATCGGTAAGTTGAGAAATGTAATAAGCTCCTCCTACAAATTCTAGATCACCTTGTTTTTTTAAGGTTTGAGTTACAGTTAGGATATCTATAGGCTCACTTCTAGCGAACAAGTCCTGAATGGCAAAATAAATTTTCTGATGAACATCTTTATAAAAACTATCAGGCTTAAGTATCTCTATAACAGCATTTACAGCTTCTTTTTCAAGCATCATCGCTCCTAACACAGCGGTTTCTAGTTCTACAGCTTGTGGTGGAATCTTCCCCACGTCTAACGGATTTAATCCACCTGCTAGTTGAGTCCGTTTCCGCTGCTGATTACTTATATTTTGACCTTGCTCATTCATTAGTCCAAAGATAATTTTATGTCCAGAATCATGAGTTAGAAACGGCCAAAAAGACTTAAAAAGTTTTGAGATGGAGTTATAAACAATTGTTCATTTCACTTCTGTGAACTAAACTTCTAAATTTCATTTGATTTGGCAGCGTTGCCATGTTGTGTTTCTGCCTATGGGCCGATTTCTTTCGAGACCAGTCATCTAGTTCCTTTATAACATCTTGAAATAAAACTCTACTCTTTCATCAATGTCCCACTCCATATACCTCTTCCAAAAAGCCCTAAATAAAGCTCACTTTGAACATAGTTTATTTCCATTCCCCAAATTCTTGCACTTGGCAGCCCTTTGAGTAAAGTCCATTGTGATTCTTCTGAAGATTTTGTGAAAACACCTTGTCTCGTTCCCAAGTAAATTCGGCCATTAATTTTATCTCTCACTCCGCTTCTAACTGCGGCATAACCCAGATCAAAGGTGATATCAGAATAAGATATTCCATCAAAATAAAACACCTTCTTAGTATTCTCCCAAGCATTATAGCTTATTGTATGACAAGTTTCACAAGAGGGGTCATGCAGAATACTGGCCACCCACCCTTCCTTGGCCAGTTCTGGAATCTTAAACCATTGTACTTTTTCTGGATCAGGCTCATTCACATTGGAACTCATGAAAACAGCATCATCTTTTCGAGTTTTGCCTAGCACTACTACAAACATTTTATCTGGAAAACCATCGGTCTGAAAAAATCGCCAAGCCGTCACAGACTCTTCGAAATACTGAACAGGGTCCATAATTATTTCCCAGTCTTTTCCAAAATTCATTGATCGAGCTAACTTAATACCACTATGGTAAATCGTATTATCTAATTCAGGGTTCGCCTTTATCCAAGTATGCCAATCTGATTTTATACCTTTCATTCTGGCTTTTTCATTAAAGGTTGTTCCTGTAGAATCTGAAATGAAAATGCCTCCGTTTTGCATAGTAACCATCATTTGATCGGGATCTGAAGAATTTATTAATGGCTCAAAACCGTCTCCAAATGCCACATGAAGCCATTCTCCTTTTTCATACTTATAAGACCCAGTATCATATGCTCCATATAATAGCTTGGTTTCTTCCGTCTGAGCTACATCTAATCCATGTACATTAGCCACGCTTATTCCATTATCAGAGAGAGTCCAAGTGTACCCTCCGTCTCTACTTTTCGACACTCCTCCATCATGACTCGCTAGAACAGTTATACCATCTGAGAAAAACTCAAAATCATGAATATCATCATGCATTTGATTGTTTTTCAACTTAGTGAAGGTTGAACCATAGTCTTTACTAATTCTTACAGGTTTCACATTTCCTATAAGCATTATACTATCATTACTTGGATTCTTTTCGAAAGCACGAGCTCTAGTTGGAATGACATTCCCATTTTTTCTAAGCTCATTTATAAGCTTCCATTCTTTAGTTTTTAGATTAAACTCATACAGAAATGCACTACCTATTCCTCCGGCCCCTAAACCCTTTTTTCTAGTGATGACAGCATATATAATATTCTCATTCTCTGAACTGAATTCTAAAGATAGTCTGACCAAACCATAGTTTTCACTATTCTTTAAAATAGGAGGAATAAACTTGGTCCAGTAGTTTCCTCTGCTTCTACTGATCCATAAATTATCTCCTGCTGCTGCTACTATTTTTGAATTAACTGGAGAAATTTCAATATCATAAATACGTTCGTTCGTTACTTTAGTCCATCTTAGATTCTTAGCTTTTCGGTTGGCATTAGTTGTAGTAAAAAAACCTAAGTTGGAGGCCAAGTATTGGCACTTAAATCTTTTGGGATGTGAAACCAATTCAGAAACATAAAAATCAAAGAATGATTCTCCACTTGGGAGCTGAAATCCAAATTTTCCATTAAACTCCTCCCATGTTTTTCCTTTATTAAATGTTCTATATAGACCTGATGAAAACATAAATAAATCATCTCCATCTCCTGTGGCTACTATCCAATTATTTTCGTTCCTAGGATTTACAGTGACACTAGAAACACCAGAAACAGGCAAATGATCTGTCCCTCCATTTTTCCAAGATTCACCATAGTCCTCAGAATAAAATAGGCCTCCTGTGGGAGAACATGCGAACACCTGATT
This sequence comes from Flavobacteriales bacterium, assembly GCA_045104985.1. Taxonomy (GTDB): domain Bacteria; phylum Bacteroidota; class Bacteroidia; order Flavobacteriales_D; family Sanyastnellaceae; genus ASP10-05a. The sequence goes on from JBGCDA010000058.1 coordinate 80,030, forward strand.
TTCTGAAGAAGGATTAATATAAAGAGCATTTACTCTACCTGTTCCATTTCCTCTGCCTAAAGAGTATTCAGGAAGTGCTCTGCTGGGCTGGGCTTCTGAAGGAGTCTGTTTAGGGCCTAACTCTATCCATTTCCATTCTTTCTGAATCACAGAAGATGGCGTTTCTAGAGATTTACTCCACCACTCCCATGCCTCTGCGGGAGTATGCGCTCCTTCTAATGAGCCGTAAAAATCTATATACCTATTTGGGTTATCAAGACAAAGGATAGAATCTGTGAGGAGCTGTCCTTGCGTTGCAACGCTAAAAAGAACTAAAACTACTGTTGAGTAATATCTGATCATAAAAAAACTGTTTCCAAATGTGTGGAAACAGCCTTAAATTAAATAAAATCATATGATTTTAAAGGCCAAAAGCCATCTTTATTTTATCCACGTAATCTAACTTCTCCCATGTAAAGGTTTCTACTCTCTGGGTAATAGACTCCCCTCCTGGGCTATGAAAAACTACATCCTTCACTTCACTAGCTCTCCCCATGTGGCCGTAAGCCGCTGTTTCTGAATATATAGGAGTTCTTAATTTTAACCGCTCTTCTATAGCATATGGACGCATATCAAATAATTCTTCCACTTTTTTAGCCATGTCTGCGTCTGACACATCTACATTACTAGTACCATAAGTATCTATGAATATTCCCATAGGTTCTGCTACCCCTATGGCGTAAGAAACCTGCACTAAAGCTTCATTGCACACTCCTGCAGCCACTAAATTTTTAGCGATATGACGTGTGGCATAAGCAGCACTTCGGTCTACTTTACTCGGGTCTTTGCCAGAAAATGCACCTCCTCCGTGAGCTCCTTTTCCTCCGTAAGTGTCTACTATTATCTTTCTTCCCGTTAAACCTGTGTCTCCATGAGGACCTCCTATTACGAACTTTCCTGTAGGATTAATGTGGTATTTAACATCTTCCTTAAATAATTCCTGCACTTGACTTGAACAAGAAGCTTTAACTCTAGGAATAAGAATACTTTTAATGTCTCCAGCTATTCTGTCTAACATTTCTTGTTCGTTAGCACTAAACTCATCATGCTGAGTACTAACTACTATGGCCTCTATTCTAGTAGGATGGCCTTCATCACTATATTCTACCGTAACCTGACTTTTACTATCAGGACGCAAATAAGTCATCTCCTTTGATTCCTTTCTAATGGCTGCTAACTCCTTCACTAACTTATGTGAAAGGTCTAAGGCCAATGGCATATAATTTTGGGTTTCTTTGCAAGCGTAGCCAAACATCATACCTTGATCTCCAGCTCCCTGAGCCATTTTATCTTCTTTGTCTACTCCTCTATTAATGTCATCACTCTGCTCATGGATAGCTGAAAGAACTCCACAGCTATTAGCATCAAACATGTATTCACTCTTGTTATATCCGATATTAGCTATAACGTCTCTAGTGATTTTTTGAACATCTAAATAGGCTTTAGATTTTACTTCACCAGCTAATACTACTTGGCCAGTAGTTACTAAAGTCTCACAAGCTACTTTAGAATCTTTGTCGAACGCTAAAAAATTATCTATTAGAGCGTCCGAAATCTGATCTGCTACTTTATCAGGGTGTCCTTCTGAAACAGATTCTGATGTAAAATAATATGGCATAATACCTAGGTTTTATTTTAGAATCACCCAGCTTAAGCCAGTTGCTGAGTGCATTTTAGCATTTTTTTACGTGGTTGCAATTGGGCTAAATCTCTCCACAAATCGGGTGCAAATGTATGACATAAGAACCCAATTATGACTATGAGATTTTGGAAAAAACCATAAATATCTTGGTAATTTCCTTTTTTTAATTTTAGATTTGCACTCATACTTATCAAGAAAGATGGAGGGATAGGCCCTGTGAAATCTTAGCAACCCAGAAAGGCTGGGTGCTAATTCCTAGCTTGTTAAATAAACAAGCACAGATGAGAACGAATTCCAAGCGAATTTCCCCAACTCTGTAGTAATATCTTGATGAGTATTAAAAAGACTTTTTTAATGCTCAAAGAACTCGCGAAAAAGAAAATACTCATACTAGATGGTGCCATGGGAACCATGATTCAGAGACATGGGTTAACAGAGGATGACTTCAGAAACGAATCTCTTCAAAACCACCCTTATGATCTCAAAGGAAATAATGATGTATTATCTATTACTAGACCTGAAATAATAAGAGATATTCATTTAGAATACTTAAATGCGGGTGCAGATATAATAGAAACCAATACGTTTAGCGGAACCACCATAGCACAGGCAGATTATGGACTAGAACACCTAGTTTATGATATAAATTATCACGGAGCACAACGTGCTAAAGAGGCTCTATACGAATATACCAGAAAGCATCCAGATACTCCTAAATTTGTAGCAGGGGCTATAGGCCCTACTAACAAAACAGCTAGCCTTTCACCAGATGTGAATGACCCTGGATTTAGAGCCATAAGTTTTGATCAGCTGAGAGATGCGTATTATTTGCAAGTAGAAGGGCTAATAGACGGTGGTGCTGATATACTAATAGTGGAAACTATTTTCGATACGCTCAACGCAAAAGCTGCCCTTATAGCCATAAATGATTATTGCGAAGCAAATAATGCGAAGATTCCTGTAATGATTTCTGGAACCATAACAGATGCCTCTGGCAGAACTCTTTCTGGCCAAACTCCACTGGCTTTTTTGACTTCACTTCAGCATTTTAAGCCATTCAGCATAGGATTTAACTGTGCCTTAGGCGCTGAACAACTCACTCCTTATTTAGAAGTTATAGCCAAACACGCTAGCATGGGAGTAAGTGCCTATCCTAATGCTGGACTCCCAAATGAAATGGGAGCTTATGACCAGTCGCCAAACCAAATGGCCACCGAAGTCACTGAGTACTTAAAGCGAGGCTTGGTGAATGTTCTAGGCGGATGCTGCGGTACAACTCCAGAACACATAAAAGCTATAGCCAAAGCAGCGGCTAATTTTTCACCAAGAAATACAAAAGTTAGCTATGCTTAATCATTCATTCTATTATAATAGATCTGCTACAGGACAAGTGACACTTCAACTTAGTGGCCTAGAATCCTTAGTAGTTACAGACGAGTCTAACTTTATAAACATCGGAGAGCGCACTAATGTTACAGGTAGTAGAAAATTCTTACGACTAATAAAAGACGGGAAATTCGATGAAGCTCTTGCCGTAGCTCGAGATCAAGTAGAAGGAGGTGCACAAATTCTAGATGTAAATATGGACGAAGGCCTCCTAAACGGAAAAGAAGCTATGATAAAATTTCTAAACCTCATAGCTGCAGAGCCAGATATTGCGCGTATTCCAATAATGATAGATAGCTCTAAATGGGAAATTATTGAAGCTGGTCTTAAGGTAATTCAGGGAAAAGGTGTCGTAAATTCCATCAGTCTAAAAGAAGGAGAAAAAGAATTCTTAAGACAAGCTAAAATTGTAAAGAAATTCGGAGCTGCCACTGTAATCATGGCTTTTGATGAAAATGGACAGGCAGACTCTTACGAAAGAAGAATTGAAATCTGTAGAAGAGCTTATGATCTTCTTACCACAGAAATAGACTTTTCACCTAATGATATCATTTTTGATCCCAACATATTTCCCGTAGCCACAGGAATCATAGAACATAATAATAATGCGCTGAACTTTTTTAAAGCTGCTTCTTGGATCAGAACTCATCTACCAGGAGCTCACGTGAGTGGTGGAGTAAGTAACGTATCTTTCTCCTTTAGAGGAAATAACGTGATTAGAGAAGCTATGCACTCCGCTTTTTTATTTCATGGTATAAAGTCTGGAATGGATATGGGCATAGTAAATCCTACCATGCTTGAAATCTATGACAATATTCAAGATGAATTAAAAACACTTGTAGAAGATGTATTACTAAATAGATCACCAGATGCCACAGAAAACCTTCTGAATTATGCAGAAAATGTAAAAAATGTAACTATCTATAAAAAGGAATCAGATAAGCTAGCATGGAGAAAAAAACCTCTCCAAGAAAGAATAACGCATGGTTTAGTGAATGGCGTTTTAGACTTCATTATTGAAGATAGTGAAGAAGCCAGGCTAAAAGCTAAGCAGCCCATTGAAGTCATAGAAATAAACTTGATGAAAGGAATGAACGTAGTAGGCGATTTATTCGGTTCTGGTAAAATGTTTCTGCCTCAAGTAGTTAAAAGTGCTCGTGTTATGAAAAAAGCGGTTGCTTACTTGCAGCCGTTCATTGAGGATTCTAAAACACAGAAACGTACTTCGGCAGGAAAAATAGTCTTGGCTACAGTCAAAGGAGATGTGCACGATATCGGAAAAAATATTGTAGGCGTTATTCTAGCCTGTAATAATTATGAGGTTATAGATCTTGGAGTTATGGTAAACAGTCACGATATTATTCAGGCTGCTAAGAATCATAATGCTGACTGCATAGGACTTTCAGGGCTTATTACCCCATCACTAGATGAAATGGTAGATGTAGCTAAGGAAATGGAACTGTCTAAATTAAATATCCCGCTGCTTATAGGAGGAGCTACTACTTCTAGGCTACATACTGCAGTTAGAATCAGTGAAAACTATACTGGACTCACCGTTCACGTTAAAGATGCTTCTAAAGCTGTAGATGTAGTCAGTAAAAGCATAAATGAGTCTTCCGCGTTGCAATACAAGACTGCAGTAACCAAAGAATACCAAAAAGTCCGCACAAACTATATTCAGGCAAAGACTGCCGCCAATTATATTTCTCTAAAACAGGCTAGAGAAAACAAACTCAAACTAGACTGGGAAAGCTTCGAAGCGTTTAAACCTAAAGAACTTGGAATCCAAATAATTGAAAACCAAAACCTCAAAGAACTGGTGACATATATAGATTGGTCTCCCTTTTTTAGAACATGGCAGTTATTTGGAAAATATCCAGATATTCTAGATGACGCCATAGTAGGTATCCAAGCGTCTGAATTATGGAATGATGCTCAAGTTCTACTAAAAAAAATAGTAGATGAAAAGTTACTAGAAGCCAGAGGTGTTTTTGGGCTTTTTCCTGCAAACAGTGTTGGTGATGATATAGAGTTAATCTATAATAATGAGAAAGTAAACCTATTAACGTTAAGACAACAAACAGAGAAGCCAGAAGGCAAACCGAATCTAGCACTTTCAGATTACATAGCACCTAAACACTCAGGTAAAGATGACTACATAGGGTTATTTGCCGTATCCACAGGCTTCGGTACTAATGCCTTGATTAGATCCATAGATTCAGAAGACGACTATCAGAAAATAATGGCTCAAGCACTTGCCGATAGGCTAGCAGAAGCATTTGCAGAAAAGCTTCATAAAGATGTCAGGCAGCAGCATTGGGGTTACCGTTCTGCTGAGCAGCTCTCTAATGAACAACTCATCAAAGAAAAATACCAAGGTATTCGACCTGCCCCTGGATATCCGGCTTGTCCAGATCATTTAGAAAAAATCACCATTTGGGATACACTAAGTGTAGAAAAAAATACAGGAATAACATTGACAGAAAACTTAGCTATGTATCCAGCGGCATCAGTCTCAGGGTACTACTTCTCTAATCCTGAAGCCAAATATTTTGGACTTGGCAGAATAGACCGAGATCAAGTGGAAAATTACTCCAAACGAAGAAACATAGATTACAAGGCAGCAGAAAAATGGTTAAAACCTAACATGAAATGAAAGTAACAGAAAAAATAAAAAACGCCAATAAACCTTTATTCTCAATGGAGATACTTCCTCCAAAAAAAGGAGAGAATATCTGCAATTTGTTTAACACAATTGAAAGCTTATCTCATCACGATCCAGCTTTTATTAATGTTACTTATCACAGAGAAGAGCACATCTACAGAGAAGTAGAAAATGGATTACTGAAGAAACACACAGTACGAAAAAGACCTGGAACAGTAGGCATATGTGCAGCTATTAAGAACAAATTCAATATAGAACCTGTTCCACACATCATTTGTGGAGGCTTTAACAAAGAAGAAACTGAAAATGCACTCATAGACTTGAACTTTTTAGGTGTAAAGAATTTGATAGCGTTAAGGGGAGATCCTATAAAATCAGAAGGGATCTTTAAGCCAGAAGTCAACGGACATTCCTATGCTTCAGAACTTATTGAACAAATCGTAAACCTTAATAAGGGCATTTATCTAGATCCTGAGCTAGATAATTCATCGCCATCAGACTTTTGCATTGGAACTGCTGGATACCCAGAAAAGCATTTTGAAAGCCCTAACCACGAAAATGATATGCGTTTTTTAAAACAAAAGGTTGATCAAGGTGCAGAATATATAATAACTCAGCTCTTCTATGATAATGAATACTATTTCAGATTTGTAGAAAGATGCCATGAAGTAGGAATTACTGTACCTATCATTCCGGGAATAAAAACCATTACATCCGCCAGACAACTTTCAATAATTCCTCACTTTTTTCATGTAACCGTTCCTAAAACTTTAAGCAGCAAAATAGAAAACGCTAAAACTAATCAAGAATTGAAAAACGTGGGCATTGACTGGACTATAGCTCAATGCCAAGAATTAATAGATTACGGAGTACCAGCACTACACTTCTACACCATGGGTAAAGCAGAAAGTGTTAAGATAATAACAGAAGAAGTGTTCTAGCTACTTCTTTCTGAAAAATAGATCTATTGGAACACCAGTAAAATTAAAAGATTCCCTAATCTTATTCTCTAAATAACGCTTGTAGGGATCCTTAATATACTGTGGGAGATTACAATAAAATGCGAAAGCTGGAGATTGAGTAGGAATCTGCCTTACAAACTTAATACGGATATACTTTCCTTTAATAGCAGGTGGCGGATAAGCTTCTATTTGTTCCAATAAAACATCATTTACCTTTGAAGTTGGTATCCTTCTGCTCCTATTTTCATTTACCTCAAGAGCAAGATCTAATAATTTATGAATTCTTTGTTTTGATTGAGCAGAAATGAATTCAATATTCACATCCGTAAAAGGTTGAATTTGTTCTAAAATTGACCTTTTAAATTCTGTGTAACTATGATTACTCTTTTCTAATACATCCCACTTGTTTACACCTATTACTACCGCTTTCTTAGCTCTTAATATCTCGAAGAAAATGGCTAAATCCTGCTTTGTAACTCCTTCTACAGCATCGATCAAAAGAATACAAACATCACTATTAGCAATAGCTCTTCTCGTTCTAAGAGTACTATAGAACTCAAGATCATCATTTATTGATTTGGCTCTTCTTAATCCAGCAGTGTCGACAAGTCTAATATTATAACCAAATTGATTATAAACAAGATCTGCTGAATCTCTAGTTGTACCTGACACATCACTAACTATGAACCGTTCTGTTCCCGTAAGAGAATTTATAAGTGAACTTTTACCAACATTTGGTTTACCAACTACACTTATACTTGGAATAGATGACTTTTCATCCTCCTCAACATTCGGTACATATTCAATTAGTTTATCCAGTAAATCACCAGTACCATAACCATTATTAGCACTGATAGAATGAACTTCACCTTTGAATCCTAGAGAATAAATCTCCGCACTCAAATATTCTTTATTGGAAGTATCTACTTTGTTAGATACAACTATAATATCCTTTTCTTGCCTCCTTAGTATATCTGCAAACTGTAAATCGAGGTCAGTAAGCCCTGTTACAGCGTCAACCATAAAAATTATAGCATCACATTCCTCCAGTGCTAATTCTACTTGTTCAACTATTCGTTCTTCAAAAATATCTGAACCATCCTTTATAAAACCACCTGTATCTATAATACTAAACTCTCTACCAGACCAATATACCTCTCCATATTTTCGGTCTCTAGTTACACCACTAGTCTCATCGACTATAGCATCTCTAGATTCTGTTAACTTATTAAAGAGTGTTGACTTCCCAACATTGGGTCTTCCAACAATTGCAAAAATTTTCTTCATAATTTTTTCGATATAAAAAAACCCCGACTTAAAAGCCGGGGTTTCTAAAATTGGCAACGACATACTCTCCCAGGAAAACCTAGTACCATCTGCGCTGGTGAGCTTAACTTCTCTGTTCGGAATGGGAAGAGGTGTACTTCACCGCAATAGTCACCATAAAATCATAGATATATTGATAGAGATTGATTTTGAAAAGCTTTTGAGAAATTAGTACTAC